>NZ_JBEZLQ010000046.1:0-47569 GCF_040652235.1 Streptomyces sp. NPDC048277 | reverse complement strand
TTTTCCCCCTTCCCCCCCCCCCCCCCTCCCCTTGTCGCGGGCGTTCTTTTTTTTTTTTTTTTTTTTCTTTTTTGGTGGGGGGGGTCGGGGGGGGGGGGGGGGGGCCCCCCCCCCCCCGCTCCCCTGGGATCGGGTCGTAGCCATGAGGTGTCTATCCGTCTCCCTGTCGCACCCGGCGCGCCAGGCGTCCCGAGAACAGGAGGCCGTCCGTGCGGCCTGTGTCCGCGTCCCGCAGGAAGCGGCCCGCGAACAACGGTGGTTCGCCCTCGAGGTCGTGCAGGCTGAAGGCATCTCCCACACGGCAGGTCAGGGCGTAGGCGGGACGCCCCTCGGAGGCGAGCCGCAGCGGTCCGTCCGGGGCTCGCTCCACGGTGAGCACGGTGGGTCCGTTCGTGTAGGTGCCCGTGCAGTCGGGCGGCGGCGGGGCCTCGGCGGCCGCGTAGATCGCCGCTGTGCCCGAGCCGTTGCCCGCCGGAAGACCGACGGCCTCCAGCAGTCCGGACAGCTCGTCCCACAGCTGCTGGCCGGTGTTGGCGTTGGTGGTGAGGGCCACCGCGCTGCCGTCGGCCGGGTCGACGCGCAGATGGCAGGAGACGCCGTCGAGACTGCCGTCGTGGCCGTGTATGTCGCGTCCTCGGCCGTCCCTGTACCGGGCCAGGCCCAGCCCCCATCCGTCGGCCATGCCGACCGGTCCGGAGAGGATGCCGTCTAGCTGGTCGCGGCACATGGCCGCTCTCATAGCCCGGCCGAGCGGTCCACCTGCGCCGCCGCCGTCGGTGAAGAGGCCCGCGAATGCGACCAGGTCGGCGGCGCTCGCGTTCAGGCCACCGTCGGGGTCCTCGACGGCGTGCAGCGTCTGTTCCGGGACGACGACTGTCCGGTCCCGGCCGTGCCGTACGGTGTGCCCGGCCGCGATCTCCCGCCCGGACCGTGCGGGAGGGCCGGTGACGAAGGACGGGGTGATGCCCAGCGGATCCAGCAGGATCGCGCCGACGGCTTCGCGCCAGTCCATGCCCGTCACCGCCTCCACGAGTGCGCCCGCGACGACGTATCCGGCATTGGAGTACGAGAAGACCGTTCCCGGTGGATGCACCAGATCTCCCTCCCCGGTGTTCTCACGCACCCAGCGCGCCCGGGTGTACCCGCCGCCGGGGTCCGGCTCGGACACGGCCGACGCCAGCCCGGCGGTATGGGTGAGGAGGTGGCGCAGGGTGACCCGCTTGCCGGCGCCGAACTCAGGTATGTCCTCGGTCAGCGGTTCGTCGACAGCGAGATCACCGTCCTCGACGAGCACCAGCGCGAGGGCCGCAGTGAACGCCTTGGTCACGGATCCGGCCGGGAAGGCGGTGGCGGATGTGACGGGAGCGCCACCGTCCAGGGACCGCACTCCGTACTCCACCGCAACCGTGGAGTCGGTGCGACGGACGGCCAGTTGGGCCCCGGGCACCCGGTGCCGCTCGCACAGCCGGCCCAGCTCCCCGCGCAGCGCGGCGGCGTCCAGGGCGGTCACCGGCCCCTCACCTCGGCCACGACGGCCTTCAGTACGGCCGTGAAGTCACGCGCCACACGCTCGACGGTCGCGCGGTGGTGGACGTTCCTGGAGTAGTACCAGGTGAACCGGAAGCGTCCCTCGCTCATAGCCCCGACCACATCCAGCAGGTGCCAGGCCGTGTTCTGAGGGCTTTGATCGGCACCGAGCGCGGGCAGGAAGGCGCGCACCAGCGCACCCTCGCCCGTCCCGGCGTCCACCTGCCCGTGGTAGTTGAAGACCACGTCGGAATCCCGCCGCCCGGCCAGCACCCCGCCCGGCTCGTCGGTCCGGCCCAGGGTGCGCAGCGCGCCGTAGCCGAGTCCCTTCCCGGGCACGGCGCGCAGTCGGCGGCGCACCGACCGCACCAGAGCGGCGATGTCCTCACCCCCGTCCGCGGGGAGGTCCAGGGTGACCGGGTACAGCGTGGTGAACCAGCCGACGGTCCGGGACAGGTCGACGTCCGCGAAGAGGTCCTCACGCCCGTGGCCCTCGACGTCCACGACCACGTCCGTTCGGCCGGACCACCGGCCGAGGGCCACGGCCAGCGCGCCGAGGAGCACGTCGCCGGTCCCGGTGCGCAGGGCTCCGGGCACCTTGCGCAGCAGTACGTCGCTGTCGTCGGCATCCAGGACCACCTCGACGTGGTCGCGGGAGCCGACCGTGTTGGGGCCATCGCCGTCGACCGGCAGCATCCCGGCGCCTTCGGGCAGCACGGACCAGTGGCTCACCTCGTCATCGAAGCCGCCGTCGGCGGTGTGCGCGGCGAGCCGTGCCGCCCAGTCCCCAAAGGATGTGGTCCGGGTGCCGGGCTCGACCGGTCGGCCGGCGTGAGCCTGCCTGTACCCGGTGGTGAGGTCGTCCAGCAGGATGCGCCACGACACCGCGTCTATCACCAGGTGGTGGACCGTGAGGAACAGCCACGGCCGTTCGCCGGCCCCGAAGGTGAACAACAGGGACCGCATGACGGGCCCGGCAGTCGGGTCGAGGGCGGCGTCCGCCTCAGCCGCGAGCCGGTCGGCGGCCTCGTGCCGCTCCCCGACAGGTGCGTCCGACAGGTCGTGCCGCACCAGCGGGACCGCGGTGCGGGCGGCTTCTCCGCGCGGGCGGACGTCCATGCGCTGCCCGTCCCCCGCTGAGGTCAGCAGGGTGCGCAGGGCCGGATGCGCGACCGGCAGCGCTGCCAGCGCGGTCCTCAGCGCGTCCTCGTCCAACTCGGCCCAGGAGAGCGCCAGTTCGACGGTGACGGACTGGTTGTAGTGGTGCGGGGCGGGATCCCCGTGGTTCAGGAAGTGCCGCTGAATGGGTGTCAGGGGCGCCTCGCCGGTCTCCGGCGGCTCCGTCGGCCCGGCCGCTCCGACCTCCTGCTCCTCGGCGACGGTAACCAGGGATGCGACAGTCGGGTGGGTGAACAGGTCCTTCGCCGTCACCCGCAGACCAGCCTGTCGGATGCGGTACACCGCCTGGATGCTGAGGATGGAATCGCCGCCGAGCTCGAAGAAGTTGTCATCCACCCCGACGTGTTCCACGCCGAGCACCTCCGCCCAGACGGCGGCCAGCTTCTCCTCGGCCGGCGTCCGGGGGGCCCGGTGCCCGTCCGCGGAGCGGGCTTCGGCTTCCGGGGCCGGCAGAGCGCGCCGGTCGACCTTGCCGTTGGCGGTCAGCGGCAGCGCGTCCAGCACGACGAAGGCTCCGGGGACCATGTAGGTCGGCAGCACACGCTGTACGGCCTCGCGCAGGTCCGCGGTGCTCACCTCGGTGTCCGGGGCGCCGACCACATAGGCCACCAGCTGCTGCGCGCCGGTCCGGTCGTCCCGGACGGCCACATGGGCGCGGGCGACGGCGGGATAGGCACCGAGCGCGGCCTCGATCTCGCCCAGCTCGATCCGGAAGCCCCGGATCTTGACCTGGTGGTCGGAACGACCGACGTATTCGAGCCCGCCCTCCGGGCGGCGCCGTGCGAGGTCGCCCGTGCGGTACATCCGGGAGCCGGGCGGCCCCCAAGGGTCGGCGACGAACCGTTCGGCGGTCAGCCCGGGGCGCCCGAGGTAGCCACGCGCCAAGCCCTCACCAGACACGTACAGCTCCCCGATGATGCCCAGGGGCACCGGCCGCAGACAGCTGTCGAGGACGCGGGCGGACAGGTCGGGGATGGGATCGCCGATCATGCTGCGCCCGCCGTAGCGGTCCGTCGAGCCGCTGTCCAGCGGGAGATGCGTGACGTGCACGGTCGTCTCGGTGATGCCGTACATGTTCACCAGCGTCGGCGCGCCCTGGGCATGCCGGTCGTACCAGGCGGTGAGGCGGGTCGGGTCGAGAGCCTCACCGCCGAAAACGACGCGGCGCAGCGCCCGCAAATCGGGGGCCCCACCATTACCAGCGCTCGCTCGCTCGTCCGCCTGGGCGAGCTGGTAGAAGGCCGACGGGGTCTGATTGAGCACAGTGACCCGCTCCCGGGCGAGCAACGCCAGGAAGTCCTCAGGCGAGCGCGACGTGTCGTAGTCGACGACGACGAGACGGCCGCCGTGCAGCAGCGGCCCCCACAGCTCCCAGACGGAGAAGTCGAAGGCGAAGGAGTGGAACAGCGTCCACACGTCGTCAGCGCCGAAGTCGAACCAGTGCGCGGTCTCGCTGAACAGCCGCACCACGTTGCGGTGCGAGACGACCACGCCCTTGGGGCGGCCCGTGGAGCCGGACGTGTAGATGACGTAGGCGGGGTGGGCGGGGCGCAGCGCCGGGCGGCCCAGTGCCGCCACGGCCACCCCGGGAGCGGAAGGATCGTCCGGCTCGTCCACGAGCAGCCAAGGCAGGTCCGCCGGGGGCAGCTTCTGCCGTACGGCACTGTCGGTGAGCAGGACCGCGGGGCGGGCGTCGGACAGGATGTACGCCACTCGGTCGGCCGGGTAATCGGGGTCGAGGGGCACGTACGCGCCGCCCGCCTTCAGCACGGCCAGCAGCGCCACCACCAGGTGGAGGCCGCGCGGCAGGGCGACTGCTACGAGACACTCGGGGCCCACGCCGTGCGCGGTGAGCCGGTGTGCGAGCCGGTCCGCCCGCGCGTCGAGTTCGGCGTAGGTCAGATGCTCATCCCCAGCGGTCAACGCCCGCGCCGTCGGCGTGCGCGCGGCCTGGGCCGCGAACAGGTCGGGCAGGGTGGGGCCGTTCGCGCCGCTCGGTACGACGGGTCCGACATGTCCGGACTGTTCCAGGGCCACCCGTTCCTCGGCGGGGGTCAGCAGGGGCAGGGCGGCGATCCGGGTGTGCGGGGCGGCGGCGATGCCGTGCAGCAGCACCTGCAGATGGCCGGCCATCCGCTCGACGGTGCCGGGGTCGAACAGCGCGGTGGCGTAGCCGATGGCGGCGGTGAGCCGGCCGCCGCGATCGTTGAAGTGGAAGCTCAGATCATGGCTGACAGCGTCGCTGGTCAGCGGGATCTCCTCGGATTCCAGGCCGGCCAGCGTGAGCGCCTCCGGGCGCTCACGCTCCAGGTTGACCATGACCTCCACGACGGCGTTGCGGCTGGGGTCTCGCTCGGTCTGGAGCGCCTCGACGATCCGGTCGAACGGCGTGCTCTCGTGCACGAAGGCGTCCAGCAGCGTGGTGCGGACGTCAGCGAGGAACTCGCCGAAGGGCCGGTCGGTGTCGACGGTCGAGCGCAGCACCACCGTGTTGACGAAGAGCCCGACGAGTGGCTCGGTCTCCTGGCTCTCGCGGCCGGAGACGGGCGTGCCCACGACGATGTCGTCCTGGCCGGTCAGGCGTGCGAGGAGCAGGGTCACGGCGGCTGTCAGCACCATGAACAGGGTGACGTCGTGGCAGCGTGCCAACGCGTTGAGTTCCCTGGCCAGTTCGGGTTCGAAGGCGAAGAGGTGGGCACGTCCGGCGGAGTCGCGCACGGCCGGGCGCGGTCGGTCGGCCGGCAGCTCCAACGGGGTGATGCCCTGAAGCCGACCGCGCCAGTACGCCAGGTGGCGATCCATACCGTCGGCGGCGAGGGCCTCGCGTTGCCAGGCCGCGTAGTCCTGGTAGCGCACCGGCAGTGCCGGCAGATCGGCCTCGGTGCCGACGAGCCGGGCGGCGTAGCAGGCGCCGAGTTCGTCGGCGAGGATCCGCATGGACCAGCCGTCGGTGGCGATGTGGTGGATGACCAGCAGCAGGGTGTGATCGTCCGGTCCGCTGTGGAAGAGGGTGGCTCGCAGGACCGGTCCGGTGCGCAGATCGAACGGCCGGGCGGCCTCCTGTCTCATCCGCTCGTGCAGGCCGGCCTCGTCCGCCGGGACCAGGTCCACGACGTCGAGCAGGCCCTCGGCCGCCACCGCGACCGGTTGGACGACCTGGACGGCCCGCCCTTCGACGGTGGCGTAGACGGTGCGCAGCGGCTCGTGCCGCTCCACCACCTGGGCCAGCGCGGCACGCAGGGCGTCCTCGTCAAGTGGGCCGCGCAGCCGCAACGCGGTGACGAGGTTGTACTCGACGTTCGCCGGCTCGAACTCGTGGAGGAACCAGAGCCGTTGCTGAGCCGAGGAAAGCGGCAGTGGGCCGCTCCGCTCGGCGCGCACCGGCCCCGTCCGGCCGCCGACCGGGCTGCCCTCGGCGTCCAGCGCGCTCGCGAGCCCGGCCACGGTCGGGGCGTCGAACAACTGGCGGGGCGAGACGTGCCGGCCCAGCCAAGTGCGGATTCGGGAGATGACGCGGATGCTGAGAATCGAATCGCCGCCCAGGTCGAAGAACCGGTCATCGACGCCGACGCGGGGGACGCCGAGGACCTCCGCCCAGATCTCGGCGAGCAACCGCTCGGTATCGCTGCGCGGGGCGGTGTACGGGCGTTCCTGTTCGTCCAATTCCTCCGGCAGCGGCAGCGCGCGCCGGTCGACCGTGCCGCTCAGCTGCACAGGCAGCGCGTCCAGGAGCACGACGGCGGCGGGCACTGCGGCCTCGGGCAGCACGTCGGCGAGGAAGACGCGCAGGGCGGCTGGGTCGAGGGTGGCGCCGGACGTGGGCACGGCGTAGGCGGCGAGTCGGCCACGGCCGCTGTCGTCCTGCCAGGCGCGGACGGCCGCTTCGGCGACCTGCGGGTGCCGGGCCAGGGCGGTCTCCACCTCGCCGAGTTCGACGCGGAAGCCCCGGATCTTGACCTGGTCGTCGACCCGTCCGAGGATCTCCAGGTTTCCGTCGGCCCGCCAGCGCGCCCGGTCGCCCGTGCGGTACATACGGGCGCCGGCCCGCTCGGTGAACGGGTCGTGCAGGAAGCGCGCAGCCGTCAGGTCGGGGCGGCCGAGGTAGCCGCGGGAGACGCCGTCGCCGCCGATGTAGCACTCGCCGGCGACGCCGACGGGTACCGGGCGCAGCGCCTCGTCCAGCACATAGACGGAGGTGTTGGCGAGCGGGCGGCCAACGGGGGCGTAGGCGCCCTCCCCCAAGGGGTCGCGGCCCAGTTCGAAGTGAGTGGAGTCGACGGTGGTCTCCGTGGAGCCGTAGGCGTTGACCACCACGGTGGTCCGCGACAGCGCCTGCCACACCTCGGCGGCCGCGGGAACGGACCAGCCCTCGGAGCCGACCATGAGCAGCCGCAGCGCCTCGGGCCGACAGCCGCGCCAGGTGAATTCGGCGGCCAGGGCGTGCGCCAGCGACGGGACGGTGACCAGCAGTTGGGCCTCGCTGCTGAGCAGCAGGTCGGCGAGTGCCACCGGATCGGCGACAGCCTCCTGTGGACAGATGGTCATCGTGCCGCCGAAGAGGGCGGAGAGCAGGAAGTCCGCGAAGAACAGGTCCACGGAGAGGCTGGAGACGGACAGGACCCGTGGGCCCAGGTCGGTGAGCCCGTGGCGCAGGTCCCAGGCCCGGGTCATGTGGTGAGCCTGCCGGTGCTCGACCATGACGCCCTTGGGACGCCCAGTGGTGCCCGAGGTGTACACGACGTACGCCAGGTCGTCGGAGGTGACGTCGGTACGGGGCGGCGTGGCGGGCCATGCGGTGATGACCTCGGCATCGCGGTCCAGGTCCACGACCGTGCCGCGGTGGTCGGCGACCAAGTGGCACAGCGGTTCCCGGGTGACGACCACGGGCGCCTCGGCGTCCTCCAACATCATGCCCAGCCGGGCCGCCGGGTACTGCGGGTCAAGCGGCACGAACGCGCCGCCGGCCTTGAGTACCGCGAGCATGACCACCACGGCCTCGGCGCCGCGTTCGAGGAGCACGCCGACGACCGCGCCGAGGCCGAGGCCGAGGCCGGTCAGATGGTGGGCGAGCCGGTTGGCTCGGCCGTCCAGTTCGGCGTACGTCAACGTGTGCGCGGGGTCGGTCAGGGCTGGGGCATCGGGGGTACGGGCAGCCTGTTCGGCGAACAGTTCGTGGATCAGGCGGGGTTCGGGTGCCTCGACGGCGGTGTCGTTCCACTCGACGAGCAGGGTGTGTGCCTCGGCCTCGCTGAGCACGGGCAGGTCCCCGACGACTGTCTCCGAGGCTGTGTCGAGGGCCGGGCCGAGCGCGTCGAGCAGCGTGTCCAGGTGGCTGACCATGCGCTCGACGGTGTCGGTGTCGAACAGGGCAGGGTCGTAGCCGATCGCGAGGTACAGCTCGTCGGCGGCGTGCGCAGTGAGCGTGAGCGCGTAGTTGGTGTGCTCGTCGCCGAGATATGCGCCGACCTTCAGGCCCGACCGGGCGGCGGCCTCGCTGTCGTAGGGGTAGTTCTCGAAGACGACGATGCTGTCGAACAGCTGGCCCGTCGGGGGTAGTTCGCTCCAGCGCCGGATGTCGGCAAGCGCCGCGTGCTCGTGGCCGCGTGACTCGGCGGCGGCCTCCTGGAGGTCGCGCAGCCAGGCGCCGGTCTCCCGGCCGGCGTCGACCCGGACACGTACCGGGACGGTGTTGATGAACAGGCCGACCATGTCCTCGGCGCCGGGCAGGTCAGCGGGTCGCCCCGAGACCGTCGCGCCGAAACAGACATCCGTCTCCCCCGCGTACCGCGACAGCAGCAGGGCCCAGGCGCCCTGGACCAGGGTGCTCATCGTGAGCCGGGCGGCGCGGGCGCCGTCGTAGAGCCGTCGCGAGCGCTCGGCCGACAGCCGCAGCTGTACCTCCAGCGAGGAGCGGGCCGCGTGGGCGCGCACCGGGGCCCGGTCGTAGGGCAGGGGGGTCGGGGCTGCGAGCCCGGCCAGCATCTGCCGCCAGTGCTGTTCGGCGGCCGTCGGATCCTGCCCGGCAAGCCAGTCGACGTAGTCCCGGTACGGGCGGCGGGCGACCGGGCGGCGGGCGGGATGCCGACCCGTGAGGCGGGCGTACTCCGCGAAGACGTCGGCGAGGACGGAGGAGAAGCTCCACCCGTCGACCACCAGGTGGTGGGCGGACCAGAACAACTGCACGTCACTGTCGGACAGGCGGACCACGAGCAGTCTGAACAGCGGCGCCCGGTCCAGGGCGAGGGCACGCCGCTCGCGTTCCTCCCACAGCGCCGCAAGCGCCGTCTCCTGCCCGGCGCCGTCCAGGTCCCGGCAATCGAGATGGTCGACCGAAAGCCGTACGCCGGTGTGGACGATCTGCACGGGTTCGGCGAGGTCGTCCCAGCACACCGAGGAACGCAGGGCCGGGGTCGCGTCCGCCACGTGCTGCCAGGCCCGGCCGAAGGTCTCCGGTTCATCCACCCCATCCACCCGGACGGAGAAGTGGCCGGTGTAGGGGTCGCGATCGCCGTCCGCGAGGGCGGTCAGGGAGTGGAAGAGCATGCCGCTCTGCGCCGGGGACAACGGGTACACGTCCTCGACGGCGGGGCCGTCGGTGGTGATCCGGTCCACGGCGGCCTGGTCGAGGTCCGCGAGCGGGAAGTCGGACGGAGTGAAACCTCCGGCGCCAGGCTGGGCACAGTGCTCGACGATCGCCTCAAGCGCCGCGGTGAAGGTCCCCGCGAGCCGTTCGACGGTCGTGCGGCGGTGGGCCCCGGTGGCGTACTCCCAGTGGAACTCCAGCTGCCCGTCGCGGACTTCGCCGTTGATCTCGATCAGGTGGCTGCGCTCCTGCCCGGGGGCGCGCTCGGCGCCCACTACGGGATGCATGCCGCGCAGCAGGCCGGTGCCGTCGCCAGGCACGCCCTGCCGGCCCAGGTAGTTGAAGCTGACCTGAGGCTCGGGGCCCGCGGGCAGCGCCGCCGGGCCATCGGCGAGGTACCGCAGCAGTCCGTGACCGAGCCCGTGGTCGGGGACCGCGCGCAACTGCTCCTTGACGCTCTTGAGTACGGTGCCCCAGTCGCGCTCGGCAGGCAGAACGAGGGCGACCGGGTGGACGGAGGTGAACCAGCCGACCGTGCGCGAGAGGTCGACGTCCGTGAACAAGCCCTCGCGGCCGTGGCCCTCCAAAGCGACGGGGACCGTGCCCGAGCCCGTCCAGTCGGCCAGTACCCGGCCGAGTGCGGCAAGCAGGACATCGTTGACCTGGGTGCGGTAGGCGCGCGGGACGTGGCGCAGCAGGGCGTCCGTGCTGCGTTCACCGAGTCGGACCACCACGGTGTCGGCGGCGGCCACCGTGTTCGCGCCGGATTCGGCGCTGTCCAGAGGCAGACATCCTGCCTCGGCGACGGCCTGCTGCACGCCCTGCCAGTAAGCGAGTTGGCCGACCGGGCTGCTGTCGGCGGTATGGGCGGCGAGCCGGGCCGCCCACGCACCCAGGGACGTGGTGCGCGGCCCGAGGTCGACCGATCGGCCGTCGCGCACCTGACCGTAGGCCTTCTCCAGGTCGGAGAGCAGGATGTGCCAGGACACCCCGTCGACGACCAGATGGTGGGCCGCGAGGAACACGCGTGGCGCGCGCCCCACGCCCGTGAGCAGCTCGGCCCGCAACAGCGGCCCGTTGGCCAAGTCGAACCCTGTCTGGGCGGCGAGGGTCGCCTCCTCCGTGGCTGTCGCCAATTGCTGCTCGTCCGCCGCGCCCGCCAGGTCGGTCACCCGCAGCACGTCAGGGGTCGGTTCGGCGGGCGTGTGGTGCAGTCGCCAGCCGTATGGCTCACGGCGGGCGCGCAGCCGCAGCGCGTCGTGCTGCCGTACGACGGCGGCCAACGCGGACCGCAGCGCGCCGGGGTCGGTGTCAGGGGCCAGCTCCAGCAGGAGGTGCTGGTTGAAGCGGTCCAGGCTGGCGCCGAGGGTCTCGAAGAACCAGTGGTGGATGGGGAGCAGGGGTATGTCGCCTTCGGCGGCCTGCCCCTGTACCACGGCGGCCCGGGGTTCCTCATCGGCTGCGGACAGCGCCTCGGCGGCGAGTTCGGCGACGGTCTGCCGCAGGAAGGTGTGCTTGGCGGTGAGCCGCAGCCCGGCGTCGCGCGCCCGGGAGACGACCTGGAGGCCGAGGATGGAGTCGCCGCCCAGGTCGAAGAAGTTGTCGTCGACGCCTATCTCTGGGATTCCGAGCAGCTCCGCCCAGATGCGGGCCAGCGTCCGCTCCGCGTCGTTGCGCGGGGCGACGCGGCCGGCTGCGGGCGCCGCCAGGTCGGGCTCGGGCAGAGCCCGGCGGTCCACCTTGCCGTTGGCGTTCAGCGGCAGCCGCTCCAGCGGGACGACGACCGAGGGCACCATGTGTTCCGGCAGATACTCGCGCGCGTACCCGCGCAGCGCCGCCGGGTCCGCCGCCCGGCCGGGGGCGGTCACGACGTACGCGACGAGCCGGCGGGTGCCCCGCGAGTCCTGTCGCACCGCGACGGCGACACCGGGCACCTCCTCGTGGCGTTCGAGGACGGCCTCCACCTCGCCGAGTTCGATCCGGAAGCCGCGCAGCTTGACCTGGTCGTCGCCGCGGCCGAGATACTCGACGACCCCGTCGGAGTGCCACAGTGCCCGGTCCCCGGTCCGGTACATCCGGTCGCCCGCCTTCCCATACGGGTCGGCGACGAACCGCTCCGCCGTCAGATCCCGGCGGCCCAGGTAGCCGCGGGCGAGGGCGTCCCCGGAGAGGTAGACCTCACCTGGGACGCCCTGCGGTACGGGACGCAACCGGGTGTCGAGGATCCGCACCCGCACCCCGGGCAGCGGCCGCCCGATGGGCACGCTGACGCCGATGGCGGAGGGAGTGAGCGGGTCGCTCATGGTGGCGCACACCGTGGCCTCGGTGGGACCGTACGCGTTGATCATCCGCCGTCCAGACGACCAGGTCCGGGCCGCCTCGGGTGGGCAGGCCTCGCCGGCGACGACGAGCGTCAGCCCCTCGGGCACGTCGGCCGGGGCGAGCGCGGACAGCGTGCTGGGCGGCAGGGTGACATGGGTGACGCGGTGCCGGTGCAGGGTCGCAGCCAGCGGCTGCCCGGGCAGCATGCGCTCCTTCGGTACTATGACCACCGCGCCGCCGCGCAGCAGCGCCATGCCGAGCTCGGAGAAGGCCGCGTCGAAGCCGAGCGAGGCGAACTGGAGGACGCGCGAGTCCGGGCCGGTGCGGAAGTGGGCGCCCTGGGCCGCGACGAGGCCGTGCGCTCCGGCGTGGGTGACGACGACGCCCTTGGGGTGTCCGGTGGAGCCGGACGTGTAGATCACGTAGGCGGGATGGGCGGTCAGCAGCGGGGCGGTGCGCTCGGCGTCGGTGACCGCGGTGGCGGGCAGGCCGCGGAGCAGGGCCGTGGTCCGGGGGTCGTCCAGCACGATCTGGCCCGAGCGGGCAGGGAATCGGTCGGCGAGCGCTCCAGTGGTCACGGTCAGCACGGGTTCGGCGTCCTCCAGGATCAGCCGCAGCCGTTCGTCGGGCTGGTCCGGGTCCAGCGGGAGATAGGCGGCGCCCGCCTTGAGAACGCCCAGCACCGCCACGACCATGTCCGCGCCGCGGGGCACCGCCACGGCCACGATGTCCTCGGGCCCGGCTCCCCGGGCGGTCAGCAGCCGGGCCAGCCGGTTGGCACGGCGGTCCAGTTCCGCGTAGTCGAGTTGCTCCTCGTCCGTGATCAGGGCGAGGGCCGACGGGTCGAGGGCGACCGCGTCGGCGAACAGGTCGGGGACGGTGCGCGGCGTCGCGCCCGGTCCGTTGTCCGGCCACCGGGCGAGCAGCCGGCGGCGCTCCGCGGCGTCCAGGACGGGGAGCAGGGCGATCGGGGCATCCGTCTCATTCGCGAGGGCTGCGAGCAGGGTCCGCAAGTGCCCGGCCATCCGCTCGGCCGTTTCTTCGGTGAACAGGGCGGTGGCATAAGTGAGATGGCCTTCGAGCGCACCATCACGCTCGTAGAAGTCGAATGCCATGTCCACGGTGGCGGTGGTCAGCGGGACCGGCATATCCTTGACCCGCAGACCGAGCGGCTCGCGCGGCACGACCTGCTCGTTGTGCAGGTTGACCGCCACTTCGGCCAGCGGTGGCCGGCTCGGATCCCGTTCGGACCGCAGCACCTCGACGACCCGCTGGAAGGGCGCTTCCTGGTGGGCGAAAGCGTCCAGCAGTCCGGCCCTGACCCGGGCGAGCAGACCGGAGAACGGCAGGTCCTCGTCGACCTCGGTGCGCAGCACCAGGGTGTTCACGAAGCAGCCCACCAGCCGCTCGGTTTCGACGTGTCCGCGCCCGCTGACCGCGGTGGCGACGGCGATGTCACTCCGGCCGGTCCAGCGGGCCAGGACGATGTCCACGGCCGCCGCCAGGACCATGAACAGCGTGGCCCCCTGGGACCGGCCGAGCTCGCGGAGCCGCCCCGTCACCTCGGCGGAGACATCGAAGGTGTGGACGGCGCCCTCCGCGCTGCGCACCGGCGGGCGGGGACGGTCGGTCGGCAGGTCGAGAGGCTCGAGACCGGCCAGCCGTTCGCGCCAGTACTCCAGCCGACCGGCCTCGCCGGAAGCATCCAGACGCCGGTTCTCCCATGCGGCGACATCCGCCTGACCGACGCTCAGCTCGGCCAGCTCCGAGCGCTCGCCGCTCAGCTCGGCCGTGTAGAGGGCGGCGAGGTCGTCGGCCAGGATCCCGAACGACCAACCGTCGGTGACAATGTGGTGCAGGCTCAGCAGCAGCACGTGCTCCCGCGGGGCGACCTTGAGCAGCCGCGGCCTGAAGACCGGCCCGTGCCGCAGGTCGAAGGGGGTGCGGGCCTCGTCACGCAGCCGCTCGTCCAGGACGGCCGCGGTGTTCGGCAGGGTGGAGAGTTCCTCGTACGGCAGGGACACCTCGACCTGTGGATGGACGAACTGGCGGCCGACGCCGTCGACGGTGGCGAACGTCGTGCGCAGCGCCTCGTGCCGCTCTGCCAGGCGGGACACGGCCGACTCCAGGGCGGCGGCGTCGAGTTCGCCGGTCAGGCGCAGGGCGCGCAGGGTGTTGTACTCGATGCTGTCCGGGTCGACCTCGTGCAGGTACCACAGTCGCTGCTGGGCCGCGGACAGGTCGAGCGGACCCTCACGGCCGATGCGCGGGATGGCGTCGTCACCCGCCGATGCCGCAGCGCCCGCCCGGCCGGCCAGTCGGCGGCGCAGCTCCTCCTGGAGCCGTTCGGGCAGCGCAGCCACGCGGTCCGCGGCGGACATGGGCGTCGAAGGAGTTTCCACGTGTTCCCCTGAGGTCATGAGTGTGCGACGTCCTGTTCCAGGTCGGCGAGGATCTTCTGCTGGAGGAGCGCGGCGAGCGCGGCAATGGTCGGTGCGTCGAAGAAGTCCCGCGGCGAGATCTCGACGCCGAAGGCGTGGCCGAGACGGGACATCAGCCGCAGGCTCGCGATGGAGTCGCCACCGAGGTCGAAGAAGCTGTCCTGGACGCCGATCCGGCCGGGCGGCAGCACCTGCGCCCAGATGTCGGCCAGAGCCTGCTCTGTGGGATCGCGGGGGGCGACATAGGCCGCGGACACGGTGTCCTCGCGGGTGGGCGCGGGCAGTCCCTTGCGATCCACTTTTCCGCTGGCGCCCAGCGGCAGCTCCGCAAGCACCAGGAGCGCCGAGGGCACCATGTAGGCGGGCAGTTCCGCGGCGAGCGCGGCGCGCAGTGCCGTAAGGTCCGGCCGGGTCCTTTTGTCGGCCGGGACGACATAGGCGACCAGGCGCTTGGTGCCGCCGTCCTCGGCGCGGGCCACGACCACGGCCTCGGCCACCTCGTCCAGTTTCAGCAGGGCGTTCTCGACTTCTTCCAGCTCGACCCGGTAGCCACGGATCTTGACCTGATGGTCGGCGCGACCGGCGAACTCCAGCAGTCCGTCCGCGGTCCACCGCACCATGTCGCCGGAACGGTACAGCCGGGCCCCGGGCGACCCGAACGGGTCGGCGACGAACCGTTCCGCCGTCAGGTCCGGACGACCCAGGTAGCCGCGGCCGACCCCGGTGCCGCCGATGTACAGCTCGCCCGTCACCCCGGTGGGCACCGGGCGCAGCCGCTCGTCGAGGACATGGGCGTGGGAACCGCCGACCGGGGGCCCGATCGGCACTGTCCGGCCGACCGTCTCGGGCTCCACGATGTGGAAGGCGGCCGCGATGCTGATCTCCGTCGGGCCGTAGGCGTTGAGCAGGGTGCGGCCCCGGCTCCACCGGCGCGCTGTCTGCGGTGGCAGCACGTCGCCCGCCGAGGCCACCACGGCGAGCTCCGGGAAGCCGTCCGGGTCCAGGGACAGCAGTACCGCGGGCGGCACCATCATTGTGGTGACCCGGTCTTCGCGCAGGTGCCGGGCCAGCACAGCCGGGCTGCGCTGTGCGTCGGCGTCCGGGATGACGAGGGCCGCGCCCGCCGTTAGCGTCATGAAGACCTCCATCACGCCGCCGTCGAAACTCATCGTGTAGAACTGCAAGACCCTGCTGTCCGGGGTGATGCGGAAAGCGCGGGTCGACTGCTGCGCGATGTTGGTCAGGCCCCGGTGCTGGATCATCACTCCCTTGGGGCGGCCGGTGGAGCCCGACGTGTACATCACGTAGGCGAGTTCGCCGAGGGGCCCCCGACTGGAGCGGACCGGGGTGGCGACGGGGTATCCGTCGATCGCGGACCGGTCGGCGTCGAGCAACACCAGGGTGGTGTCCCGGTCCGCGAACCGGTCGGCAAGGTGCGCCTGGGTCACCAGCACGGGCGGGCGGGTGTCGTCGAGCATCGTGCGCAGCCGGTCCTCGGGGAAGGCCGGGTCCAGCGGCAGATAGGTGCCGCCGGCCTTGAGGATGCCGAGCAGGCCGACCAGGCCATCGATCCCCCGCTCGGCGGCCAGGCCCACGACGGTCTCCGGGCCGACCCCCAGAGCGGTGAGGTGGTGCGCGAACTGATTGGTGCGGCGCTCCAGTTCGCCATAGGTCACCCGTCGCGCCCCTTGGATGATCGCGAGCGCGTCGGGAGCCCGGTGCGCGTGCAGGTCGATCAGCTCCTCGACCCGGCGGGGCACGACGGGGTCGCCGCGTCCCACGGCCCAGTCCGTCACCAGGGTGCGGTACTCGTCCTCACCGATCAGCGGCAGATCGGCCACACACCGGTCGAGGGGCCCGGCGGCGACGGACTCCAGCAGCATCCGCAGATGGCCACTCATCCGCTCCATCGTGGCGGTGTCGAACAGCCCGGTGTCGTAGTGCAGCAGCAGCGACAGCCGTTCCTCGGCATAGACGACGGCGTTGAGCGGATAGTGGGTGCTGTTGCTCGACTCGACGCCGACGATGCGCGGGCCGTCGTCCAAGGACGGGTCCACCGGGTAGTTCTCGAACACCACGACGCTGTCGAAGAGTTCGGCGCGCCCCTCGCCGACACGCATGCGGTGCAGCGGCGCCAGCTCGTGCTGGCGTGCCTCGGCCTGCTCGTTCTGGAGGCGGCGCAGCCAGTCCCCGAGCGGGGCGTCGCCATCGACGTCCGCCCGCACTGGCAGCGTGTTGATGAACAGGCCGGCCATTGACTCGGCGGCCTCCAGCTCGGCCGGGCGGCCGGCGACCGTGGCGCCGAAGACTACGTCGCGCTCCCCACTCCAGCGGGACAGCAGCAGCGCCCACGCGCCCTGGATCAGGGTGTTGACCGTGACGCGGGCCCGGCGGGCGGTCTCGTACAGGCTCTCCGTCGTCCGTCGGGTAAGCCTCAGCCGTAGTTCGGCGGATGTGTCGTGCGTGGCGACGGGGGCCGTGCCGTCCGTCGAAAGCGGACGGTCGTAAGGCAACGGGGTGCGTGCCTCGTGTCCGGCCAGCAGCCGCTGCCAGTACGCCTCGGCTGCGGCCGTGTCCTGCTCGTTCAGCCAGCGCACGTAGTCCCCGAACGGCCGGCTCGTCCGGCGCTCGGGCGCCCGTTCTCCAGCCAGTTCGGCGTAGTGACTCAGCATGTCGTGCACCACCCGCATGACGCTCCAGCCGTCCAGCAGGGCGTGGTGGAAGGTCCAGATCATGCGCACGTGTCCGCCGCCCAGGTCGGCCACGGCGGCACGGAAGAGCGGCGGGGCGCCGAGGTCGATCCCGCGGTCCCGGTCAGCTCTGAGGTACTCCTCGTGGGCGCGGCGCCGGGCATCCTCGTCGAGACCGCTCCAGTCGAGGCAGGTGACCGGCAGCGTCACCCGGTCGTGCACCAGCTGGAGAGGTTCGGGCAGGCCGTCCCAGCGGATGGACGTCCGCAGGACGGCGGTGTCGTCGGCTGTTCGCTGCCAGGCCTCGGCGAGCAGTTTGGGCCGGTCGACGCCGGCCAGGTCGAAGGTCGTCTGCTCCAGGTAGACGCCGTGCCCGGTGTCCATCAGGTGGTGGAAGAGCATCCCGCTCTGCATGGGGGTGAGCGGGTAGATGTCGCGCACCGACCTGCCGTCGCCCACGAGGCGGTCCAGCGCGGCCTGGTCGAGGCCGCTGAGCGGGAAGTCCGACGGCACCCGGCCACCCGCGCCGCGCCGGGCACAGTGCTCAACGATCGCGGCGAGATGGGCGAGGAACGCGGACGCGAGCGCCTCCACGGTCTGCTGGTCGTGCCGCCCCGCGGAGTAGGACCAGGTGAACTCCAGCCTGCCGCCACCCACTTGACCCACGATGTCGAGGGCATGCAGACGGTGGGCCAAGGGCTCCTCAGCCAGCCCGATGGGCGATATGGCACGGTAGAGCGGGTCGCCGTCCGTGCGGCGCAGCAGCCCGTCGAACTGACCGAGGTAGTTGAACGCCACTTGTGGCAGCGGGTCCCCGGCGAGTTCTCCGGCAGCGCCGAGGTAGCGCAGCGCGCCGTAGCCGATGCCGCGTCCGGGTACCTGGCGCAGCTGGGACTTGACGGACTTCAGCAGTTCGTCCCAGCCTCCGTCGCGGTGGGCGACGGTGAGGGCTACGGGAAAGTAGGAGGTGAACCAGCCGACGGTCCGGCTGAGGTCAAGGTCGTCGAAGAGTTCCTCGCGGCCGTGGCCCTCCACGGCGAGCACCACGCGGTCCTGGTCCGTCCAGTCGGTCAGGGTCCGGGCGAGCGCGGTGAGCAGGACGTCGTTGATCTCGGTGAGGTAGACGTCCGGCACGTCGGTCAGCAGCGCCCTGGTGGTCTCCTCGTCGAGCCGGACTGTGACCGAGCGGGTCCCGGCAACCGTGTCCGGACCGTCGCTGTCGACGGGCAGATGCGGGTCATCCCCGCCCAGCGCCTGGGCCCAGTGACTGAGTTCACCGGCGAAACCACCGTCCCGTACCAGGGCGTCGAGTCGCCGGGACCACTGGGGCACGGAGCTGGAGGGCGGGCCGAGGCGGATGGGCTCGCCGGCCCGGATCTGCCCGTAGGCGGTCCGTAGGTCCTCCAGCAGGATGCGCCAGGACACCCCGTCCACGACCAGGTGGTGGGCGGCAAGGTGCAGCCGGGGAGGCCGGCCGGCCTCCCCGGAGACGACGACGGCACGGAAGAGCGGCCCGCTTTCGAGGTCCATCGCGCCGGTCAGCCAGGCCAGATCCGCGCCCGCGGCCGCGGGACTTGCGGCGACGCGGACAGTCTCCCCGTGTTCGGCGTCGACGATCCGCTGGGCCCACCCGCCGTCGGCCGCCCGCGCGAAGCGCGTGCGCAGGGCAGGGTGTTGAGTCGGTAACGCTGTCAGAGCGGCGCGCAGCGCCGGTACGTCGATGTCCTCACCGAGGTCGGCAGTAACCGTCTGGTGGAAGAGCTCCGACCCGTCGCGGACGTCGAGGAACCAGTGCTGGATGGGGGTGAGGGGGGCGGGGCCGGTCTCGTCGGCGTCGTCGGCGCGGGCGAGTCGGCGGACGAGCGGGGCGAGTTCGGCGATGGTCTGCCGGCGGAACAGGTCCTTGGAGGTGAGGTGCAGGCCTGCACGGCGGACCCGGGCGACGACGCTGAGGCTGAGGATGGAGTCGCCGCCGAGGCTGAAGAAGTTGTCGTCGAGTCCGACCCGTTCGGTGCCGAGCACCTCGGCCCAGACGTCGGTCAGGACCCGTTCCACCTCCGTGCCGGGTGCCCGATAGGACGCGTCGGGGGGTTCGGCCGGGGCGGACTCGGGCAGGGCGCGCCGGTCGATCTTCCCGTTGGGGGTGAGTGGCATCCGGTCGAGTACTACGAACGCCGAGGGCACCATCACCGCGGGCAGTTGCTCTGCGAGCGCGGCGGACATCCGGTCGGCGGCGATCTCGTGCCCCTTCTCGGCGACCATGTACGCCACCAGCCTTCGGGATCCCGCCCCGGTCTCCTGCGCGGTCATCAGGACCTCGGCGACCTCCTCGCGGGCCGCGATCAGGCTCTCGATCTCGCCGAGTTCGATGCGGACACCGCGGATCTTGACCTGGTTGTCGATCCGGCCGAGGAAGTCCAGCGTCCCGTCGGGACGGCGGCGTACCAGGTCGCCGGTCCGGTACATGCGCGAGCCTGGTTCGCCGAACGGGCAGGCCACGAACCGTTCCGCGGTCAGGTCGGGCCGGTTGTGGTAGCCCTGGGCCAGCCCGAGCCCGGCAAGGTGCAGCTCGCCGGGCACGCCCGCCGGGACGAGGTTGCCGCGCGGGTCCAGGACGTAGGCGGCGAGGTTGTCGACAGGGCGGCCGATCGGGGGCAGGCCGGTGTCGGCCGTCTCCTCCTGAGGTGGGACGACGCAGGTGGTGGCGAGCACGGTCGCCTCGGACGGGCCGTAGCCGTTGACCATGGTGAACGGCAGTCCCGGTCGTGGCCGACGGCGGAGCACGTCACCGGCGACGACCATCAGGCGCAGCCGGGTGTCCGACAGGGCGGGCTCGTCCAGGACCGACTCCACGCGCGGCGTGGGCAGGAAGGTCACGGTGGTACCCCGGCGGACGTACCAGTCGACCAGCGCGCCGGGATCGTCGAGGACCTCCTGGGAGGGCTGGTCGAGACGGCCGCCCACACACAGGAAGGGCCACAGCTCGGCGATCGCCACGTCGAAGCCGATGCCGACGACGGAGGCCGACCGGTCCTCGGAGCCGATGCCGTAGGCACGGATCTGCCAGGCGCAGTAGTCGACGAGGGCCCGGTGCGGGATCACCACGCCCTTGGGCCGCCCCGTGGAGCCCGAGGTGTAGACGAGGTAGGCCGGGTCGTCCAGGTCCACGGCGGCGGACGGCGCGTCGGCGGGCTGCCCGGCTATCACGGGCCAGTCCCGTCCCAGGTCGATCACCCGAGCTCCGACCGGATCGTCCTCCGCGTCGAGCCGGGCGGCGACATCCCCGCCGGTGAGCAGGACGGGCGTCCCCGTCTCGGCCACGATGTGCCGAAGCCGACCGGCCGGCACGTCCGGGGCGAGCGGGACGTAGGCGCCGCCGGCCTTGAGTACGCCGAGCATCGCGACGAGCAGCTCGGGGTCGCGCCCCAGGCACAGCACCACCGGCACCCCGCGGTCCACGCCGAGCCGGGCGAGGTGGTGGGCGAGGCGGCCGGAGCGCTCGTCGAGTTCCGCGTAGGTGAGCGTGGCGCGGTCCGAGGAGACTGCGACGGCGTCTGGCGTGCGGCGGGCATGCTCCGCGAACTGACGGTGGACCGGCAGTTCGGTGGGCAGCACGGCGGCCGTGTCGTTCCACTCCCGCAGCACGCTACGGCGCTCATCCGCGTCGAGCAGGGGCAGATCGCCCACGGGCCAGCCGGGGTCGGCCGCCATCGCCGCGGCGAGCGTGCGCAGATGAGCGACCGTGCGGGCGATCGTCGACTCGTCGAAGAGCGCGGTGTCGTACTCGACCATGACGTCGAGCTGCCCAGCCCGTTCGGTGAACTCGAAGGTGAGGTCGAAGATCGACGCGGTGCGCGGCAGAGGAACGCGTTCGGTGCGCAGCCCGCCGAAGCCATCCGGCGCGGCCGGCGCGTTCTGGAGCAGCACCATCGCCTGGACGAGCGGGGTGCGGCTGGGGTCACGGTCCGGGGCCAGTTCCTCCACCAGCCGGTCGAAGGGCAGTTCGCGGTGGGAGAAGGCGCCGAGCACGCTCTCCCGGACGCGGCCGAGGAGTTCGGTGGCGGGAAGGGCGCCGTCCACGTCAGTGCGCAGGGCCAGGGTGTTGATGAAGGAACCGACGAGGCTCTCCAACGCGGGATGGTCGCGTCCGGAGACGGCGGTGCCCACCACGATGTCCCGCTGGCCGCTGTACCGGGACAGCAGCAGCTGGCAGGCAGCCACCAGCGTCATGAACAGCGTGGTCCCAGCCTGCGACGACAGCTGCTTGAGCTCGTCGGTGAGCTGCCTGTCGAACGTGCACCGGTAGGCCGCTCCGGCTCCGTGACGCACGGCCGGGCGCGGCCGGTCGGTGGGCAGGTCCAGCGGTACGGAGTTCTCCAGCTGGCCGCGCCAGTAGGCGAGCTGGGGTGCGAGCCTGGCGGGGGCGAAGGTGGCGCGCTGCCAGGCGGCGTAGTCCGCGTACCTCACTGGCAGCGGGGCGAGGCCGCCCTCGGTGCCCTGCCGGGCAGCCGAGTACAGGGCGCTCAGCTCGTCCGTGATCAGCTCGGCGCTCCAGCCATCGGTGGCGATGTGGTGGACGCCGAGCACGAGAACGTGGTCGCGTTCACCACGGCGCACCAACAAGGCGCGGAACACCGGTCCTTGGACCAGGTCGAAGGGCCGGTCCGCCTCCGTGCTCAGCACCCGCTCCTGCTCCCGGACGAGGTCGTCATGCGGGAGTGCGGACAGGTCCGCGAGCGTCAGCGGAACGTCAGCATCCGCGGCCGAGGCGATGCGGGCGACGGGTTGTCCGTTCGCCGCGTCGTACGTGGTGCGCAACGGCTCGTGCCGTACGGCGAGTTCACGCAGCGCCGTGCGCAGCGCCCCGGTGTCGAGCGGCCCCTGGAGCCGCAGGGCGGAGTGGACGTTGTACTCCACCTCGCCCGGGTCGGACGCATGGTGGATCCAGAACCGCCGCTGGGTGAAGGAGAGGGGCGCCTCGTCGCCCGCGCACACCGCGGGGATGGCCCCGGCCTCGGGGTCGCCGTCGGGGGCGCCGGCCAATTCGGGCCGGGCGGCGAGCAGTTCGACCGTGGGTGCCTCGAAGAGTGCCCGTGGGGGCAACTCGACCCCGGTGGCCACGGCGACGCGCGTCAGCACCCGCACCGCGGACAGCGAGTCGCCGCCGAGCGCGAAGAAGTCGTCCTTGACCCCGATCTCGTCCAGCCCGAGTACTTCGCCCCATACGGCGGACAGCGCCTGCTCCCGTGCGGTGCGTGGGGCGACGAGCTGGGCGTCCACGCTGTCCTCGCGCGTCGGTGCGGGCAGGGAGCGGCGGTCGAGCTTGCCGTTCGTGGTGAGCGGGAAGGCGTCCAGGACGACGAAGGCCGCGGGGATCATGTACGACGGCAGGCGGGCGGTCAGCAGCGCGCGCAGGCGGGACGGCGCGGGCACCCGCCTCCCCTGGGCGGGCAGCAGATAGACCACCAGGCGTCGTTCGTCGGCCAGGTCGTCGCGCACCACGGCGGCGGCCTGCTCGATAGCGGGCTCGCGGGTCAGCGCGGCCTCGATCTCGCCGAGTTCGACGCGGAAGCCGCGCAGCTTCACCTGGTCGTCGGCCCGACCCACGTACTCCAGCCCCTCGCCGTCTTCGGTGCGGCGGACGAGGTCGCCTGAGCGGTACATCCGCTCCCCCGGTTCCCCGAACGGGCAGGCCACGAAGCGCTCGGCGGTCAGGTCGGGGCGGTTGGCGTAGTTGCGGGCCAGTCCGGGGCCGCTGACGTACAGCTCGCCCTGCTCACCGGAAGCGACCGGGCGCAGGCCCTCGTCGAGTACATGGAAGGAGAGGTCGGGAATGGCCATACCTATCGCACTGCCCGAGGCCTGCGCGGCGAGTTCACGGGTGAGCGCGATGTAAGAGGCGTGCACAGTGGTCTCGGTGATCCCGTACATGTTCACCAGGACCGGAGCGTCGTCCGCGTGGCGCTCGTACCACTCGCCGAGCCTGCCGAGGTCGAGCGCCTCGCCGGCGAACACGATCCGACGCAGGGCGAGCTTGCCGCCGAGTTCCGGTTCCTCGCGTTCGGCAGCCAGCAGCTGGTAGAAGGCCGAGGGGGTCTGGTTGAGCACGGTGACCCGCTCGTCCACGAGCAGTCGCAGGAAGTCGCGGGGCGACCGGGTGACAGCCTGCGGCACCACGACGAGCCTGCCGCCGTACAAGAGGGCGCCCCACAGCTCCCACACCGACACGTCAAAGGCGAAGGAGTGGAAGAGCGGCCAGACATCATGCCCACCGAACTCGTACCAGGCGGCGGTGGAGCTCAGCAGGCGTACGGCGTTGCTGTGCGGGATGACCGCGCCCTTGGGGCGGCCGGTGGAGCCGGAAGTGTAGATGACGTACGCGGGGTTCCGCGGCGACCGGATGCCGTGGCCCGGTGCCTCGGCGGGCGCCGTCGGCGGGTGGTGCAGGTCCGGGTCGTCGAGGAGCAGCATCGGGGTGTCCTCGGCCGGTCCGGACACCCGCTCCGCGACCTCCCGCTCGGTGAGGACCAGGACGGGACGGGAGTCCTCCAGCACGTACCCGATGCGCTCGGCGGGATATTCCGGGTCGACTGGCACATAGCCAGCGCCCGTCTTGAGCACCGCCAGGATCGCCACAACCATCCGCTCCGAGCGGGGCAGGACGAGTGCCACCAGACGCTCGGGCCCCGCGCCCCGGCTGGCCAGCAGGCGGGCGAGCCGGTCCGACCCAGCGTCCAGCTCCGCGTAGGTGAGCGACCTGTCCTGGAAGACGACGGCCGTCGCGTCCGGTGTCTTGGTCGCCTGCTCGGCGAACAGCTCGTCCAGCAGCCGGTTTTCCCCGTCAAACATCGTTTTTCCCCTCGACCCTTCCGCATGACCCGATCTCGATTACCTGACGTCTGGGCCGAGAATTCCCGCCCCTTTTTCTAGTGTTGACCGGCCGCCCGTTACATATATCCGTTGTAGTGCCGGAAATCAGGCCACATCTTCACCCAAGGCCTGCGCGGCTCACGGCAGACGGTGATTTTCTTGCCCTTCTCCGGGTTGGTCACCCCGAGATCGTTGTCGAGTTCGGCGACGACCGAGCAGCTCCTGAATTCACGGTCGAGCAGGGCGCGGTCGATTCCCACGGCCACCACGACGTCCGCCGACTCCGGGGGCGGGCCCCACCAGTAGAGCTGGTTGTGCCCGCTGTAGACGGCCGGCAGCCGAGCGGGCGAGCCGAACCTGTCGAGCGCGCCGGCCTCGCCGAAGTTGTCCGTCAGCACGACGGCCCGGTCCTTCTCGGCCGCCGGCAGATCCTGGTAGGCGTCGGTGATCTGGCCCACAACGTGCGGCCAGCCGACGCTCTCGAGGGAGAGGGAGAAGTACTGGAAGTCGGACAGGTCGCGTTCCGGCACGACAGGCAGGGCCAGCACCACCTGGAGCGCGCCGCCCACCGCGAGTCCGCCCGCCACCAGGGCCAGCCTCCCTTTGCGGTGCGCCGTCCAGCGCTCGGCAACGACACACCCCGCGGCGAACAGCCCCATCAGGAAGCCGCCCGTGTAGTCCGAACGCCCGCCCTCGATCATCAGCGCGGCGGCGGTGGCCACCAGGTATCCGGCACCCAGCGCCCGCACCTTCCGCCAGCGCCGCTCCCGGAAGACTTTGATGAGGCCGGTGACCCAGAAGAAGGCCTGGGCGGGGCCGAACAGGAAGACCAGGTTTATGAAGAACACCTGGCGGTTGACCGAGCCGTCCGCCTTCGCCAGCCCCTCCGCCATCTTCAGCTGGGGGAAGTCGTTGGCGATCTGGAAGATCAGGTTCGGGGATCCGATGACCAGGGCCAGCGCCATCCCCTGGTACAGCCGACGATCACGGAACACGGACCGCGGCCCGACCAGCAGCAGTCCGGCCAGCAGGCTGACCGGCAGCAGCAGGATGATGAACTTCGCGTACAGAGCGACGCCGATCGTGGCTCCGGCGGCCAGCCACCAGCGTCCGTCACCTCGCAGCACGGCCCGCAGCATGAACAGCAGGACGGCGCACCAGGCGACGGTGTCGATCGTGCTGGTAAGGATCCAGTGCCCGAAGCCCAGCACCATCGCCGAGGTCGCGAGCCCGCACGCCGTCATCACCTGCGCCCTGCGCCGACCGCCGAGTTCGGCCGCGATGGACGCGCCCAGCACCACGATCGCGGCCGCCGACAGAGCCCCCGGCACCCGGATCGCCCACAGGCTGTCGCCGAACACAAGGGTGCAGGCGTGGACGAGCAGCGGCAGCAGCGGAGGCTGGTCCACGTACCCCCACTCCAGGTCGTGTTCGCCCAGCATCCGGAAGTACATCTCGTCCGGGTGGTAGCCGTACTCGTTGGCGAAGGCGAGCAGGACAACGGCGAGCACCACCGCCACGGCACCCACGGGACGTCGGTGCAGCCGTACGGCCAGGGAAGTCCTGGACTGCGTTCTCAGTTGCTCGGCGGTCATCGGCAACACGGCACTGGCCCCCTCGATGGGTCCGGTTGGAAAGTCGCACGGTCACCGGAAATTCTTCGGGACCGCCTCCTTACGGCACCACCAACTTGACTTGTCAGCGAAACAGGAGGCCGTGTGCGACCGCTCCCCCGGAAACTCGTGGCTCGACAGGACTAACAAACTCCGGGAGGAATGATGACCGCCAGTTCGCCATCTTCGGAGTCCCGGCTTGACCCCAACGCCCCCGAGGCGGAGGGAGCAACGAACTCGACCGCAGAGCGCGGGGTCACCATCGTGATTCCGACATTCAACGAAGCCGCGAATATAACCGAGTTATTGCGCCGCATATCCACGGCCGTGCCGCCATGCGAGGAGACCTCTGTGCTCTTCGTCGACGATTCGACCGACGACACCCCCGAGGTGATCGAGAAGGAGGCCACGCGTCTGCCGTTCAAGGTCTCCGTGCATCACCGGGCCACTCCGGCAGGCGGTCTGGGCGGCGCCGTCATGGAGGGCATCGCCCGCAGTGACTCCCGGTGGATCGTGGTGATGGACGCGGATCTCCAGCATCCGCCCGCCCTGCTGCCCGAACTGATCGCCACGGGCGAGCGGACCGGCGCGGAACTCGTGGTCGCCAGCCGCTACACCGGCGGCGGCAGCCACGGCGGCCTCGGCAACAGGTACCGGGTCCTGGTCTCCGGGGCGTCGACCGCTCTGGCCAAGAGCCTCTTCCCGAAGTTGCTGCGCGAGGTCAGCGACCCGATGAGCGGGTACTTCGCCATCCGCCGCCACCTGGTCGACCGGGCCGGACACACCGGGGCCCTGCGACCGCTGGGCTACAAGATCCTGCTGGAACTGATCGTGCGCTGCCGCCCCCGCGCCACCGCCGAAATGGCCTACGACTTCGGCGTACGCCACGCCGGCGAGTCCAAGTCAACCATCCGGGAGGGGCTGCGATTCCTACGGCACCTCCTGCGCCTGCGCACCAGCGGTACCCCCATTCGTGCACTCGCCTTCGGGGCGATCGGCCTGTCAGGGTTTCTGCCGAACCTCGCGGTTCTATGGGTCCTGACTCACAGAACCGGACTCCACTACACGGCCGCTGAGGTCATCGCGAACCAGGCTGGGCTGCTCTGGAACTTCGTGTTCGTCGACAGGGTGCTGTACCGCGACCGCAAGCGCTTCCGCACGCACACAAGGATGCTGAGTTTCATCGCCCTGGCCAACGCCGATCTGGTGGTCCGCATCCCGCTGATGGTGCTCCTCGTGGCCGGGATGGGCCTCACCCCCGTACCGGCCACAGCCATCGCGCTGTCCCTGGTCTTCGCCTTGCGGTTCCTTTGCGTGGACCGCTTCCTCTACTCGTAAGACATGCGGGTTCGCCTACGGCAGCCGTGCGGTTCCCCGTGCGCGGCTGCCGTGCCTCTGTGACGGCAGGCGGCCCAGCTCCGGCTGCTCGCTCCCCTCCGCGAAGGTGCGCAACTGGCCTGCGAGCAGTGCCATGCCCAGGGGCGTCACCGTATGCAACGCGCTGGTGCGCACTCGTCGAGTCGTGATGAGCCCCGACTCCCTCAGCACTGCCGCGTGTTGGCTCGCTGTGCCCTGTGAGATCCCCAGGCGTGCGGCGAGTTGCGAGGTCGTGGATGTGTCAATCAGTGCTCGCAGCACAGCGGCTCTGGTGTTCCCGACGAGGGCACCGAGAGAACGGTGATCCTGGGCCGATCCTGGCACCGGAGCCTCGTCCCACCCGCTGACGATGCTCTGTGAAGCAGCGAAGACCAACGCGGGCTTTTCCAGTTCGACGATCCTCCCCGCCTTGGCGGGGAGGAAGACCGACGGCTTGAGGATCAGGCCCCGTCCGTTCAGGGCAATGTCCTGGTCGGGACCGTCATGGATCTCAAGTACCGGGGGATTCCAGATGATGCGGGGATGCAGCGTGGACAAGAGGCGTTCCACGCCTCCCACAGCTGCCAGCCGCCCGTGCGAGTCGCACACGGCTTCCAAACGCTCCCGGATCCGCTCCCAGTACGGAGAGACCCCCAACTTCCATGCGTCTAGCGCGGCCTGGGTGGCCTCAGCGTGCTTCACCGTGAACTCCACCCGGACCCGTCCGGTGTTTGAACGTTTCAGCAGAGCCAGAAGATCGTCAAGCAACTCAGGGGAACGCGTCGCCATCCGGGCGCTGGGGCGACCACTCTCCCTGATCGTGTTCCGTAAGTCGACGCGCCATCTGGCATAGGTGTCGTTCCTCTGCGGCCCGTGAAGTACCGCGAGAGCAAAGACCCCTTCCACAAGGGGCGACAACTCGCTCTGTAGACGGACACGCGCCAGGTCAGCACCCGTGAAGTGGATTCTTTGCACAGCCTCGCCCCCCGCAGCAATCAGCCGGCCCGACTCGACAGACCCCCACCACCTACACTCGTGTTGGATGAAATGTTAGGAGTCAGGCACATCAGTTGAACCGCTGGCCAACGGTAAGCCCTGCCATCCGGCCGGTCAACCGATGTTGGATGAAGGAAGGGTCGGCTTACACCTCAGTCCGAGGTTAAGGTATGCCCCAACGAGGGAGGCCACGCGATGTCCGACGACGAGCGCGTGCCCGGCAACAGCCTGGCCGACAAGCTCAATCACCTGTTCGTCAACATGACGACTGCTGACCGCACCCCGTACACCGTTGAGGAAGTAGCGCGCGCCATCAGCGCTGCCGGGATCTCAATCTCAGGAAGCTACATCTGGCTTCTGCGCCGGGGGCAGCGCGACAACCCGACTCTCCGGCACCTGGAAGGGCTGGCCAAGTTCTTCGGTGTACCTCCAGCGTATTTCTTCGACGACCAGGTCACAGAGATGGTGAACGCCGAGCTCTCTCTGCTCACCGCCCTGCGGGACACACAGGTGCAGCAGATCGCACTGCGCACCGCAGGACTCTCGACAAAGAGCCTGAAGTCGATCGGCGAAGTGATCGAGCGGGTGCGCGAACTCGAAGGGCTCCCCACGGAACCGTCCGATCCGGACGACTGAAGCCCGCTCCAGCCGGGCTTGATCGACACAGTGTCGCCAGTTGTCGAGGTGGCTCAAACCGATCTGGACGCGCGTAGATCAAGGGTGCTGGGATGAGACTCATGGCGATCACCGAAAGAGCGTCCTCTTGAACGAACATGGCTCTCGTTGAACCGATTGCGTCTGTGCGGAAGTTCGCATCCGGGCTGGGCCTTGATCGGTGGAGCGCAATCGTCGCCCCTCGTGCGACTGCAGTCCGCGCCCTCGTCGCCTCGCCGGTCACATTCGGCGTCCACCTCGTTCAGCAGGCGGCAGTCCCCGGCGGCCAAGAGCGGCGGGATGGACGGCCAAGACGGCTTCCAGAACAGCGAGTTCTGAGGACAGACGCCGAAACCAACGGCCTGAAGAGGCTCAACCACCAGGACGATAGTGACACAGGTGACTACCTCCCCGATCTTCGTACGGGCTCGCCTCGCGATCCGATCACACGAGGCTTTCACCGCACTCGTCACATCGAAGACCACGAACGCGAGGCCAAACTGATGTCGACGATCGTTCAAGGGTTGGCCGTGTACATCGGCCACGGCCCCCGCCCCTGCAAGGCTCCGGCTCTCGCCCCACAGCGTTCCGCGCTCGCCCTGCGCAGGGGGTGCGCGCGATGTTCCAAGTGCCTCTGATCATCCTGTTAGGCATCGGGGCGTTATGGAAGGGCATCGACCTTGCACACGCCCCACACGATCGGGCACTGCGCCTCCTTGTCATCTGCCTGCTCACGCTGATGACGGGCGAAATCCTCAGCTTCCCCAAGGTGAACAGTACGATCGACGAGGCCACGGCCGTCGGTGTCGGCAAGGTCGCGTTCAACGGGGTCTACATGTTCGGCCTGTGTGCACTCATTCTGTTCTTCGCCTCCTGCGCACGGGGCGCGAGTGCCGAATACCGTCGGCACCAGCTGATCGACAGCGGCCTGTTCGCCTGCGTCCTGATCGCTCTGACCCTCACCATGATCGCCACGCCTGCGGCGATGCGCGGTCATTCACTGAGCACTCCGGACATGGCGAAGCCAACCATCGCCTCGTTCTATCTGGTCGGCAACGCCTACTTCATCTACGCCTATCTGGCTTCGGGACTGTGGGCTCTTCGCTTCACGCGCAGGGCGTCCCGGCACGTCGGACTTGGTCTGCGGATGATGGCTCTGGGACTCATCGGGCTCATGGTCACCTCGGTCAACCGGATGATCCTGGTGGTTCTACGTATCAACGCGCCTGGGTCCCACGAAGCGTTCAATACCGTGAACTGGTCCCTGTCCAACTGGGCCATGGGCATCGTACTCAGCGGCATCTGCTACTCGGCCGGGGTACATCTGATCACCCGCTGGAAGTCGGTTGTGCGTCACCGCCGCATGTACCACGAGCTCACCTCCTTGTGGACGGCCCTGGCCACCGCCTACCCGGAGTTCGTCCTGCTCCCGGCTCCGACCGGTTCCCCCTGGCATCGCCTTCGCCGACGCCATACCTATGAGCAACGGCTCTATCGGCGGCTCATCGAATGCCGGGACGGACTGGTGCGCCTGAGCCCCTATCTGACACGAGTGGCACCCGACGCTGATCTCGCCCTCGGCCCAGCTGATCAACTCGCACAACACATCGCCGAGGCACTGCGGCTCAAGGCGACACCGCATTCCCCGGACACCGAATTGCCCGCCGCTCGCATCGCGTCTCCCGTCGGCAACAGTCTGGACGCCGACGCACGTGAGCTCATCGCAATATCCGAAGCCCTACGCGAGAGGACATCGTGAACAAGGTCCTGATCACCGCCGACCGCATCATCGCCGGACCCGCCGGCCAGGTGACCGTCGACGGCGCCGTACTCATCGAATCCGGCGTCATCGCCGCGGTCGGTGCCGCTGCCGACTTGGAGGTGTCGGTCGATGCGGAGGTACCACGGTTGCGATGCCCTGGGACGACGGTGATGCCCGGCATGACGGACTGCCATGTCCACCTCGCCTTCGATGCAGGTCCGGACCCGATCCGTGCGGTAGCCGAGGCCGAACCGGACGAGCTGGCCGTCGCCATGGCTGACCGTGCCGCACAGATGTTGGCCGCCGGGGTGACGACCGTGCGGGATCTCGGTGACCGCGACGGACTGACCGTCTCATTGCGTGAATCCATCGGATCCGGGACCACGATCGGGCCACGTATCGTTGCGGCAACCGCACCATTGACCTCCCATGGCGGTCATTGCGGCTTCCTCGGCGGTGAAGTGACAACGGATGACGACATCCGGAACCAGATCGCCCGTAACGCGGCAGCCGGAGCCGACCTGATCAAGGTAATGGCCTCTGGTGGCGCTCTCACTCCGAGCGGACCGCGCATGTGGGAGGCGCAGTTCACCCCTGGGCAACTACGACTGATCGTCGAGGAAGCCGCACGCCATGGCCTGGGGGTGGCGGCTCACGCACACGGCACCGACACCATTGCAGATTGTGTGGCTGCCGGCGTCCGGACAATCGAGCACTGTTCCTGGCGCACTGCAGAAGGCATCGTCTACGACCCCGAGATCACCCGCCGTATCGTCGACACCAACGTGGCCGTCTGCCGCTGCGTCTCCGGGGACTGGCAACTGTTCCTCGATCAAATGGGGCCCGAACGCGCCAAGGCGATGATCGAGGCCATCCAGGAAATGCGCGAAGCCGGTGTCCGGTTCATCGCCGGCACCGACGCGGGGGTGCCGGGAGCGCGGTTCGGCGACTACGTCGGCATGCTCGAATTCTTCGCCTCGCTCGGCTTCAGCCATGCCGAGATCCTCGACATGGCCACCGTCAACCCCGCGCGTGCCCTGGGACTGACCGACACCGGTGTCCTGGCCCCCGGTATGCGCGCCGACGTCATCGTCATCGATGGCAACCCCTTGACCGAACTGGAAGCCCTCCGCCGGATCAAACACGTCTTCGCGGCAGGCCGCCAAGTCACCGAATGAAGGGGCAATGGATCGTCCAACAGCGCCTGCACACCCGTCGTGAAAGCCTGCCGCTTCCGCTTCGGAACACTGATGCCACCACGATTTACGCTTCCGCCGGGACTCGAACCTGCAGCCAGGGCCCGACGATCTACCGATTCAGCCGTACAACCGTCTCGATCACCAGCTGACCGCCCTGGACCAGCGGTTTCCCCCGTTCCCATGTTCTGTGTCCCCCGCCGGGGGCACTCCGGTTAGAGGCCCTGATCAGCGGAAACGCCGGTCAGGGCCTTTCTTGTGCATGCCAAAACAGCAACGGCCAAGAAGCATGTGCACTCGCCAGCCTACGTATTCCGACCTGGGATTTTGGCGCACCGGTCGGCTGAAATCGCAATTGTTCGATCCCGCGCCATGGCTCCGTGCGGGATATGCGCGGGACGGAGTCGTCCAACTCGGGGTTCCTGGAACCGCAACCCGCTTGTGAGCTGCATGTTTGCGGTCAGGGAAGCGAACAAGGCAGACGCCTGAGCAGGCCGTTCCACTTTCCTGAGCCGAGGGATCAAAGCCTGGAACCGGGAACCACACGTGCGTCAGATCTAGTGGAGCGCCGCGCTCCTCGGCACCAGCGGAAAGCTCCTGCTGGCCAGGGGCTTTCCCGCCTAACGCTCCACAGCTCGAGCAAACCGCGGAACTGCCTATACCGAGTCGTAAACGACTACTGAGAGTCCTGCTCGGCTACCGGAGGCGGGTCCACGGCAAGAGGCAGGAAGTACTCCTCAGCCTGCTTCGCGAGGTGTAGCGGGAGGGGGCGGGAGAGCGGGTGGTACTCATCGTGGAAGCGCAGCTGATGGGCGGCCGCTGCAATCACGGCGGGCCGGTCCGGAGCTATACCGGCGCGCCCTGCGGCCGCCAGAGCCGACTCGGACAGGCAGCCGAGCACGGTAAGTTCCAGAGCCTGCGGGTTCCAGGCGGTGGCTGCGGGGCCGTGCGGCCAGTCCTTGTGGGGCACCAGCTTGCGCAGGTCATTCCGCACCGTGCCCGCAGTGGGCGGCTTGCCGACGGTACTGATGAACACCCGATCGTCCGGGCCCGCGCCCTGTGCCGCCCACAGACCGGCGGAGAACCCTGGCGTCTCCTCATCGGTCTCGGCAGGTGCGTACCACTGGGGTGTCTCGCCACGGCTGTTGGCGTCCCGAAGCAGCACCATCCGCAGGTCCCTTCCGAAGAGCGCGAGCCGGGCGGGCGGCTCGCCATGGAACGTAACCATGTCTCTGCGCAACTGACCGTTGTTAAGGCCGGGCCAAGCCTCACGCAGGTTGCCGCTGTTCGCCAGCAGTAGGGTCGGCCGGTCGCGCACCTGGTAGAGCAGCGACCTGATCTGGCGCTCGGCCTCGTCGCGCCGCTCCTCGGTAGTCGAGGCGAATCGGCCTGATCGGGTGCGCGTTGCGGTGGCATCCGCCACGGCGCCATCGGTGGCAAGGGTGAGCAGCAGTTGGGCGTAAGATACCCATTTCTTGCGGGCGTCGTCCCACCCTCGTACGGGGTGCACCGGATCGTGTGGGCGGATCCGGAGAGCGACCAAGCGCTGTCCAGCCTGCCGCGTCGGTCCGTTGGCCTTTCGCCGGACCTGCCAGAGCGCAAGGTATTGGAGGTCGTTTGCCAGTGCCTCGTCCAGCCGCTGATCCGGCGGGACCACGGCCCCGAGCTGGCGCATCCCGTCAGCCAGGGCGGACCGGGCGCGCAGAGCCACAGCCCCGTCGGAGTCCTCCGGTACGACGATGAACTGGCTGACCCGCCGGGCTGCGGCGCAGCCATGCCGCAGTGCCGACTTGGGGTCGGAGTCCTGTACTGAGAACCGATCGGGGCCCAGCGTCTCTACGATCGCCAGCCCCACCGGACTGGTTCGGGGACCAAGCTGGGCAGCTGTCAGGTCGGCCCGCTCCCGCACGGCCTCGGCCAGTGCCTGGGCTCGTGACCGGCCGGATTTCCGGACGACCATCAGCGGGGCGCCCAGGGCCCCAAGCGGCCGAGCACGGAGCACAACGTGCAGGTCTCCTGCCTGCCACTCGTAGTCGCCTTCCGCTCCGCCGGAGCCGGTCGGAAGTCCCAACCACTCACGAAGCATCGCGACCAACTCGTCGCGGGTTTCCTCGGTCTGCCAGAGCACGTCTATCAGCAGCGGCTGCCCGCCGAGTGCCGCGCGCACCGCGTCGCGCCGGGCTTGCACGCGCTGTCGGGAGCGCACCTCCTGCTTCTCCAGATCCTTCGTCGCAGAGGTGGGCAGCAGGGCGGGCTTGGCCTTCCGATGCGCGCGTTCCAGGTCGGGCACTCGACGCAGGACTGGGTGGAGACTCTCCTCAAACCACTGATCGAGGAGCGAACGTTCCAGCGGCATAAGTCCGGTGCCGACGCCGTGCCGGCCCATCGCCGTGCTGTGCAAGATGCCTGCGGCAACTCCGTCGCGGCCCTCGATCCAGTTCACGGGTTCGGCGATCAACTCGGTCGGCTTGGGGTAGGCCCGAAGCACGTCGAGTTCGGGCAGCAGGCCGACCAGGCTATGCCGGCTCCAGGACAGCATGCCCAGGCCACGGTCGAAGGCCAGGGAGTTGGCAGTCAGCCGTCGGCGCGAACCGTCGGCCTCAGACCAGGGCAGAGGTGCGTCGAGCAGCGCAGTCGCGCCTCGGCCCTCCGGCAGCCGGACGGGCGATCCGGTGGCCCAGCGGCGGATCCCGTAGGAAACGTGCGCCCTGAATCTCGCGGCGAACGGCACAGTCTGGACGCTGATGGTCACCAGACCCGAGTAATACCAGGTGGTTTTCCCCCGGGTGTATGTCCGTGGCGGCCAGCTGACCAGCTCGACGCCCTGGTCGCGGGTGACCAGTCGGAAGGAGAGGTCGACGCCATTGAGGTGGAGAGGGCGGGCGGCGAGCCTGGCGCCGATCCACTCAGGCAGCAGGTGGTAGAGCCTCCGGTCGGGTTGGGCCGTACCTCCCGGGGAGGGCTCCGCTGCGGTGAGGTCCATTGACTCGTGCCGCCACTGTGGGGTGTGCTGGTCGATCAAAGCCAGTGCCCGATCAAGAGCCGCTTGGTGGTCGGCCGCACGCTCGGTATCGGAATCGGTGCTGGGCGGCAGGGTCATCACCCACGAGACCAGCAACGGAGCGATCAGTTCGGCCGGCATCTCCTCGGACGCGTAGAACCAGGGAGACTCGGCGCTGTTTCCGGCTCCCCGCCCGGTGGCCACCAGGCCCGGGGCTGTGGCCCGAAGCAGGTCGTTGAGCTTGCTGATCGGCAGTCCCACCGGTTGTTCCCGGCGACGCCACCGTCGCCGGTAGAGGTCCATGAACTCGGTTCGCCATTCCTCTGGAAAACTGATCACGCGATATTGCCCGGTCCAGGATCCGGCCTGCGGGTCCGGTTCATAGGCGGTGGTGCTGATCAGGCGGTGCATGCGGTGTTCCCTTCGTCGGCGAACTGGATGAGGCAGCGGTCGAGGGCAGTCCACATCGGCCGGTAGAGCGCCTGGACGATGTACCGGTCGGCCGCGGGCACAGGAGTGTCCGGGGTGAAGTAGGGCTTGAGCACGGCATGGATGCTGTGCAGGAGACTGGTCTTCGGGGTGTCCGGCTGACCTGGCGACTGGCCGGTGGCCAGGTTGGGCGCGAAGGCTGCGTCAACGAAGGCGACCCGGGTGGGTACCGCGCCGCGCACGGAGCGGCCGATCACCTGCCAGATCAGCACGAGTAGATCCCAGGTGACCTGCTTCCGGTCGTCATCGCTCAGACGGCTCCAGGCCATGCTCCTGGCCAATACCCGGTACCACTGAGAACGGGCCAGGTCCCTGACCTTGCGGGCGCCCAGGCCCAAGGTGAGCTCGCCCCTGACCCAGTCGGTGAACTTCCCACCGTCGATGGCCCGCACGATCCAGTCGTTGATCGCGTGCACCGCGAGGCCGAGGTCGTCGGGACGTGGGTTGGGCCGAGCGAGGAAGTAGATCGACCCGATTGCGGCGTGCCGGCGGTCGAGGTCGAGGATGTTGTGTCCGCGTTCCACTGCCAGTAGAGGCGCCACCAAGATCTCGGCATTGGTGTTGGCTAGCGTCTCCACGTCGCCGCGGCGCAGAACGGGGGCGTGGTGTTCGTCGTCATCCGACCATGTGCCAGCGTCGGGGTCGTCGTCGGACACCAGCCGACGGACTCTGCCCCGCCAGCGCTTGTTTAGGGTGTGCAAGGTGTCCGCCACAAGCTTGGCTTCCTCATAACTGCCGACAAGCAGGAGGATGTGGCGGCGGCTCTCCGGGAGGAGCCTCAGCTCCTCCTGGAGACGGCTGATTCCGGTGTCGTCCTTACCAAGGGCGATGGCCATTCGGCGCAGGATGGCGGCTCGCTGGTCGAGTGGCTCACCCGAGAGCCGCTCTGCCTCATTGGGTACCTGGCACTCGCAAGCCACACGGCACAGACAGTCGTCGCGGACGAACTCAAAGCGGAACTCGCTCTGTTCAACGATTCGTTCCAGTTCATTCGGATCCGGCTCAATGATCACGCCGATAGGCACCGGGATGTGGTAACGGCTAGAGCTCCCGGCCCAGCTGCTGCCCGACATCAGCAGGACGTTGGTGCCGGGTCGACCGTCCACCGTCGGCAGGTCAGGCATCGCACGGAGCAGTTCCCGGCCGAGCCCGCTACAGCGGAAGAAGCGCAACTCTCCGGTACGCGCTCCGCCGAGGTCCGGGCCTTCCATCAGGAACTGAAAGCCGATCACATTGCCCATTGGCGCCTCGGGCACCATCGGGCCGTAGTCGAGCGGCCTGCGGTACATCTCGTTGAAGCCCAGGTTGAGTGCCGCCGCGACGCGCGGCCACATGGCGTTGATCAGGGCGAGTTTCGGCTCCAGCGCGCTGAGCAGCAAGGTGAACTCAAAGCGGGTCATCAGCAGGCCCAGCCATTGTTCCGGATTCTCCGGCAGACAGTCCTTCCTCCGGCGCTTGGCCCTCCTGCGGCTCGCCACACGCTGCGCAGGTTTCCGCTCCCACTCACCATTGGCGCGGGCACGCAGCTCCTGGTAACGCTCCCGGCCCTCGATATTCGGCTCCAGGAGGGGATCGAGGTCGAAGAGGTCGCGGAGCACCTTCTCCAACCGACTGCGAGTGTTCTCACGGTAGTTGGTGTGTAGTAGTTCGCTCAGCAGGCCGGTGAGTGCAACGCCGTCCTCGGGGATCGGACGCCGGTCGCCATACGGATTCTCCCGGAAGCCGTCAAGGATTTCGGTCAGTCGGCGGCGCGGCGCCCGAAGAGAACGCTCGGCGTCGGGCTCCGCCGCCTCGGCCTGAGTGCCGTCGTGATCTTCCGGCAGCGGGTAACGCTCCTCCAACAGGCGGAGCTGGAGCGTCCAGGCGCTGAAATAACCGGTCCTGACCCAATCGCGCAGGCCGACGTCACTCACCAACATGGCGACCAGACGGTCCGCTGCGGTCTGTGTGGTGTTGACAGCAGCCGACCAGTTCTCGACGTCCCGGTCCGACAGCTGGATCCGCCCAGCACCGGCCAACTCGCGGATACGATGCTGGTTGACATCGTCAAGAAAAGACCGGGTGTCGGGACCGCCGCCAATCAGCGGGATGCCGGGCGCGAACATCCGATCGAGTTGCATCTGGACCCGGTCTGCTTCGTCGACGATCACCAGGTCGCTGCGCCTGCAGGCGAGTTCGAGGTAGCGGATGCGCTCATGATTCTGCGGGTGCGGCACGGCCGAGTCGATCAGGCTGGGCGGTGTGGCGACCCAGACAGCCGCATCGACCAGTTCGCGGGCACCGTGATGGCGGGGGCAGCCCGACCAGAACGGGCAGGCCACCCGGCGCCGTATCCACAGGTCGTCCGCGTAGTCGCCGCGACTACCGGGCGGTTGCAGCCTGGTGCACGGTGCCTCGCCGAAACCGAGCAGGTCGTCGGCGAGTTGCCCCTCCGCGTGCCGCATCGCGTTCAGGGCACAGGACGTGCTCAGGTAAGCGAACCCAGCGTCGTCGTGGGTAAGCAGATTGCGCGCGCCACGGCCGACCAGCCGCCGGTGTAGCCGTTCGGCGTGCTGCTGACGGCCCGTCGCTCCGAGCACCGGGGCGGCCGAACCGGGGACGTACGTGTTGTACAGCTGAACCAGTTTGAGCTGCTCGGCGACGTCCCCAACCACAACGGTCGCCCGAAGGTCCCGTCTGGCCAGGTGTACCGCCAGCACGTCCCGCAGAGTGCTCTTGCCGGCGCCGACGATGCCCAGCAGATGCTGGATCCCCGCTACCTCAAAAGTGTCCGCATATTTGAACTGCCCGGCCTGGCGGGTGAAGAGGTGGATCGCATCCAGCCGTCCGGTCCAATTCTCAGATTTGACCGAGTCCATGAATTCCGCAGTCTTCACCAGGTCGTCCCATCGGAAGGTCAGCGGCTCACCCCCGTTCGCCGGGGGTGCCGCAAGGTCGTGGCCGACCGGTGGCGGCAGGGTGTGCTCGGGGAGCTGGACGGTGGTCAGATGCCGACCGATCGGGAAGGCATGTCGGCCGGCCTTCGCGAACGTCAAGGGGCGTCCGGCGAACATCGGTGCCTCGCGCAGCAACAGCTCGTACGTCTCCCAACGGTCCGGCGCCACCGACAACGAGGAGCGCCTGACGGCCGGAAGGCCCGGATCGGCGACCTCATAGGCACGGAGCTGGCGGTCAAGCCGTTGGTACTCCTCAAGCGCCTCGGTCCAGGCCAGACGACGGCCCCAGGTCCATAGCGTGTGCCGGGCCGTGCGGAGGGTTCGTTGCCCGGCCGCATCTACGGCTTCCCAGGCCCGCGCGAACGGGTACCCGCTGAAAAGCGTCCAGGCATCCGCTGCCGGCGCGCCAGCAGCAAATCGCTCCTGAAGGACGAGACCAACCTCGATCTCACAAAGGGAGACCAACCGGGCCCTCTTCAGCTGCGGTGCGGCTTTCAACAGACAGCTGACCACCTCACCCAGCGCCTGTGCGGTGCTACGCATGATTCCTCCTCGCTCGGACGGTTGGCTCCGGTGTGGTGAACTCGCTCGCGGACAACAGACGCACCCGTGCGCCGGCGGGCAGCGCACGGTCGAAGTCCTGCCGGTACCCGGGGTACGCCACGCGCTCGTCCGGGACTACGACGTCCAGAGGTCCGCCGAGCCGAGCAGCGATATCCGCTGCCCGCAGGGCGGCTGGGACAGCCTGTTCCCGGTTGTGGACCTGAAAGGTGTGGAGTGTCCCGTCGTGGCCGACGGCGCGATGGACACCCAGACCCAGCGGGAGCAACTGGGCCTGCGACGTGAGGCGAGAACGGACGGTATGTTCGGTGCGGCCTGGTAGCGCCAGGAAGATCCTGAGCCCGAACGGCAGAGCCAGGGCGCGCCCGAGTTGGTGCGACGATTCGAATTCACGGTCCCCCGGTGGACAACCGCCCTCGCACCAGGGACCGGCCGTCGTCACGGGTTTGGCAAACAGCAGACAGCTTTTGCAGCGGTGTACCAGTCCGTCGATAGTGAATGCGTCCGGCACGGGGGCGTATAGGTCTTTTACCAGCTTCCAGGTCTGAGCCACAGTCGGCTGGAGCATCTCCATCGGGTCGAACCGGAGGATGATGGGCCGCCGGATGATGAAGTCGCGGCAAAGTGCGAAGCGCTCCACGGTGCCGCAGGTGTCAGCAAGTTCAGCGAGCCGGGCCTCGGCCTCCTGCTCCAGCGTGCCGCGTGGGCCAAGGGAGGCCAGTTCAGCGCAGGTCCGGGTCGGTTCGCCAGCCGCGGGATCGATCAAGCGGGCATCGTCGGTCAGGAAACCGCTTGGCAACGCCAGTGGCCATCCCGACGGCCCGCGCTCCCTGCACCAAAGCAGCAGCTCTGGCACTCCGACGGGCACCGGTTGACCATGCATCAGCCCTAACAGCACCACACGGTCCAGCGCCAACTGGAGGCTCGACGGATAAGGCAGCCGGAATGTCGACGATCGGCCCACTGAGGTTAGTTCGATCACGCCCCGGGCCACCTCCGAGAGGAGGTCAACATCCGTTCGTTCATCCCCATTCACCGGCTTGTCCCCGTTCCGTGCCCCTGCAGCCGCCGGGCAGAGCACCATCTGGCCACCTCGCAGGTGGCACACTCGGCACCAGGGACGGCCTCGAAGAGCGTCTCGGCGTGCCAGCCCGAAACTTGCTCGCGCAGTACCGCCTCGGCGGTGGCCTGGGTCTCCGGAGCAAACGGGTCGAGGATCCGCAGATCGACGCCTCGGGGGTGCAACAGTTCCAGTTCGACCCGTCCTCCGGCCTGCGGTCTGGGCAGCACGCCACCAGCAATGACACGGATGCCCAAGGCCAGTTGAGGATAGGTGGCCAGTATGTTGCGGCGCGGGCGGTCACTGGCGGAGGTCTTGGTCTCCCGCCAGATCCAGGAGCCCGCTTCCCGGTACAGCAGGTCGGGCTCTGCCAAGACCAGCAAGTCGGCCGCGGTGTCGTCGAACACGAGCCGGGGCTCAGTGCGGATCTCCGATCGCGGTTCAGCCGTAGGGAGTGGGCACACCTCGGCGTGATGACGCAATAACTCGGCCCCGAGCTGCCGCTCCTTGTCGGGGAGCCGGTAGCCCTCAGGCACCCAGTCCGCTGGGATCTCGGGGGTACACGGCGTACCCGACCACTGGCCATGCCGCTCGGCGAGGAACGCGTGGACCGCCCGACCACGCTCGACGGCTGCCCCCCGCTCGACGGTGTCATCGGCTGGGAGCCGAAGGCCGCGCAGATAACCACGGGCCGGACAACTCCGGTGCCCCCGGCCGGTGGTCGAGGACCAACTGCGTCGCGGCCGACTCCGATCGGCTACCCCAAGGAGCCCCTCAGCCCGCGGAAGCGCCGGACAGACCGGCGCAACGGCACACGAAGTACAGGCAGTACCGGGCCGGTACTCCTGGCTGTCGAGCAGTGCGCGGACCGCGGGCGCCCCGTCGGCCCGGTACAAGGCCAACGCCTCGTCCCGAGTGCCATCGAAGATCGTGTCCGTTCGACCGTCGGACAGCGCGAACTGGACAACCCTGACCCATTCGAGCCGGGGATCGAGATTCCCCTCCGCCACAACCAGGGCGGCCACAGCGCACTCCGCCTCGCTGCGCTTACGAAGCCGGTTGACCGGTAGGCGTAGCTCACGCAAGCGGACGTCGTCGGACTCGAAGCACAGTCCCCATGCTGTGATCTGGTACTCCACAGTGCCCCGCCCTTCGCTGCTTGGGCGATGGTGCCTGTATACCCAAGGCCGACGGGTGAGTCGGAGGTCCAGATCCGCAGAGAACGCCTCCTGGTACATCCGGAGCGCATGCTCGGTCCACTGCCGAACGCCGTCGTGCAGCGGACGCCGCCGACTGCCGCGAGACGTGCTCGGCGGAGGCTCGTCCGCCGGCCATTCGAGTTTGTCAGCCTCGTCCATGAAGGGGCCGTTCGGAAACGGGTTCAGCACCTCGGGCTTCCAAGCGGCCCGCTCGCGCGGCCGCAGTCCGCGAGCCTTCAGCGCATCGGATGCCGGGCATCGGTACCGCTCTGGACCGAACATACCCAGGCGTACCTCGATGACGCTGGAATCCCCAACCAGGCCGTCGGGTGGCCAACTCACTGTCATAATGTCCTCACTTCTCTGCGCCCCGGGGCATGCGATCGAGCCGGCCGGGAATTTTCTTTCGGGTACGGAGCGTGCGCCTTGCTTCCTGGAACTCTTCTGGACGGCCGTTACCGAGTTTTGCGACCGCTCGGTCACGGCGGCGAAGGCGAGATCTTCGTTGCCCGGGACGAGCACCTCCGCAAGGACGTGGCGGTCAAATCTCAGTTTCACCGGACCTTCGAGTCGACAACCGACTATTCCTATTTCGGCCAACACCTAGAAAGGGAGCTCGAACGACTTCGATTCATGTCGAACGTGCGCGGGATCCCAAAGGTGTTGGGGGACGGCCGCTATGGGTGGAGCGCACGCCGGTACATCGTGATGGAACTCATCGAGGGCATCACGGTCGCGTCGTGGATCAACGAGCACCATCCCGTTCCGGCCTCTGCAGCCGTGTCGGTTGTCGCACAGCTCTGCGAGATTCTGAATGGCGTGCACGCCGAGAGATATGTCCATCGGGATGTCACACCGAACAACGTCATGATGCAACCCGACGGCCGGGTCCGGCTGCTGGACGTGGGCATCTCTGTCCCGATCGGAGAAGAGAACGCCGATCCTCGCGGCACTCCCGGATACGCCGCCCCGGAGCAGTACGCCCCAACCTCGGTACTCACCGCGCAGGCCGACGTCTTCTCCCTCGGCGCAATGTTGTTCGCGATGACGGTGTCAGTGTTGCCGTACAGCGGCTGGGAGAGTCCGCCCGACGGCACGACCCCGGCCTTTCCGAACGACTTCCGTGCCGAGATGCCGGAAGGGCTCCGGAGCCTCGCGCTCGCCATGGTCGCCGTCGATCCGCTCGAGCGGCCGAGCGGCGTGGCCGAGGTGTTGGGCTATCTACGGCCAATGCTGCCCAAGTGTGGCTCCCTCGCGTCCCCGAAGGCCACGCGACCCGACCCAACGGCCCCATACCGGCTCGGCTTGTCCGGACCGTGATCCCCCCTTGGGGAGTCGTTGTCACGGCAGGCACCTCAACTGCTCGACAGCCGTGTCGAGGTCACTCTCACCCAGTTCTCCCAGCAGGAACTGCGCCCGCTCGATCGCCTCCTCAGCCTCCGGAGGCCGACCGGCACCACAGAGCGCTTCCGCGAGCCAGACCAGCGTCCTGGCCTCCCGACTCCCATAATTCAGCGACTGATAGAGGTCGCGGGCACGCTCGAAGTCCATGACGGCGACCTCATACTCCGCCAGTGCCACCCGGATCCGGCCCAGGCTGAACAACACATGTGCCCGACCATTTACGTCATCCGTAGTGTCCAGCAGAGTCAGTGATCGCAGGCAGTACTCGACACCCTCGTCGTACTGGCCCAAGTCGTAGCGGGCACTTCCAATGCCGTTAAGGGCGGCTCCGCTACCCAAGGTATCGCCAAGTCGTTCGAAGGCTGACAAGGCAGCCGTGAAGTGCTCCAGCGCCTCGCTCGGTGCGCCGTTCTCTCGCAGCAGAACGCCTAGAACATAACGCCCCATGGCAACACCCGGGACGTCTCCGTCGTCCTCGCTCACCCGTACCGCCCTGCGCAGTTCTTGCGTTGCCTGGGCTAAATTCCCGAGGCCGCGATAAGTACCGGCAAGCATCCGGTGAACCATAGCCACATCCGCCGGACCAGCCTCCCGCCTCGCAGCCTCGATAGCGCTAGTCAGGTACTTGAGCGCGTCCAAATTGCGCCCAGAGCGCCACTGGAAGGTCACCAGGGCCATCGACAGCAACCATGTGTAGCGGTCGAGTCCACGATTCTCGGCAAGCCTGACCGCAGCAGTCAGCGTCGAGTACTCGGTCTCGAACCAGGACATCGCATCCGCCGCGCAAGTCGGAGCCACGACTTCGACGTCCCGTGGTTCGCCAATGGGAAGTCGGCGGCCAGGATCCAGCTTCCGGTCACAAACCCAGGCGTTGTGCAGCAGGAAGTGCAGCACTCGCTCCACCACCCGGGCTCGCTCGGCTTCGTCCTGCCCATCCGCCAGTTCGCCGGCATAGACACGGACCAGGTCGTGCAGAAAGTAGCGCTCAAAGGTCGGCTCAGTCACAAGGCTCATCCGCATCAGGTCATCCATGGCGTTACTGACACCGACGGCGTCGTCCGATTCGAGCGCCCGCAGCGCCGCCCAACTGACCGTCGGCCCCGGGTGAACCGCCATCTGCCAAAGGAGCCTGGCCGCCGGCGCTGGCAGCAGCCTGTGGGACGCTTCCAGCGACAGGCGAACACTCAGGTTCTCCGAGCCCATGTCAAGGGAACGCAGTCTGGTGCTCTCCTGTCGCAATTCGCGGACGACGGCTGCGAGCGCCGCAGGTGGGCGTTGCGCGATTCGGGCGGCCATGATCCCGAGCGCCAGCGGCACCCCGCCACAGTGCTCGACCAGGTCGTCGACGAACGGGATGGCCATGCGCATCCGGTCTTCACCCAGCCGTGTCCTCAACAGGTCGGTCGCTTCCTGCCGATCCAGCGGAGGGAGGTCTACCAGTTCCGCTCCTTCCCGGATCGCCAGCCCATGTAAGTGACGACGACTGGTGACGATCGCCGCGCTCGCCCCGAGTCCGGGAAGCAGCAGGCGGACATGCTCCTCATCACGCGCGTTGTCCAGGATGAGCAGGACTGCGCGGTCCGCAAGGGCTGTCCGGTAAGCGGAGACCATGCCGTCCATCGTCGGAGTCGAGGGGCGCACTCCAAGATCGTTCAGGAGCCTGGCAAGGACGGGGCCATGCCGCTCCGGCTCCCTTGGCGAGAATCCACCGAGGTCGACGTAGAGGATCCCGTCCGGGAAGCTCTGCTCGACCCGGGCGGCCGCCCGCACAGCGAGGAAGGTCTTCCCGACACCGGGCATGCCGGTGCACACGACGACCTTGCTCCGCCCAGCCGTATGTCCCAGGAGAGTCTCCGTTAGTCGGCCGATCTGAGGCTGACGGCCGATCAGTTCGACTGGCTGTGACGGAAGCTGCCGGGGCTTCGCACGGGTCGACGCCGATGGGTTTCCAGTCGCTGCCGACCCTGCTTCTTCTGCCTCGCCAGCGAGCAGCAAGTGAACGGTGGGCCGACCAAACTGGCGCTCCCAGCGGGCAAGCAGCGGCTCGATCTGGTCATGCCTGCTAAGCGTGCGCAGGGCACGCACCTTGAGTTCGAGTAGCGTCTCGCTCTCCGGCCAGCGGGTCAGCGCGGAGCTGGCCCGGTCGAGCGCGGCAGTCACCTGACCGCACTCCAGTTCGGCGAGGACACATGCAACCACCGCCTCCTTCAGCTCGGTGATGAGTTCGCCGCGCTTTCGTCCAAATCCTTCTTCCGGCATGTCTTCCAGGGGCGTTCCCCGCCATTCGCCAAGAGCCGATCTGAGCGCCCCGAGACGTGCAGACGCGCTCCCTGCGGTATCTGCAGCGCGGCAGAATTCATGGAAGCGAACGTAGTCGACACTCAACGGATCAGCCTGAATCTGGCAGCACCCTCGCTCGTTCTGCTGGGCGATATCTGGCAACGATTGCCGCAATTGATGAAAACACTGGCGAATTCGATTAGCGTTCGCCTCCTCGCTCGGCCACAGATGGCGCATAACGCTAGCGTGCGAGGCGCGATGACCGGGCGCCACGAGTAGAACAGCGAGGAGTTCGAGAGCCTTCGCCGACTTCACCTTGACCGGCAGCCCCGCCCGCAGCGCAACCACCGGTCCCAGTACTCGAAATTCCATGATCGTCAACCCTTGTTTCCCCACGACTCACGCCACGATCGGCCACATCGGCCGACACGAGAAAGCATGCCACGGAGCATCGGACACCCATTAACGTTCGACTAACGCATACCGCTTGGCGATTGCTCGGCCGATCTGCCACGCTGCAATCATCCTCCCCAGCCATTCCGATGGATCGTCGGAATGCTTCGAGGTTTGTGCAGCAGGGCATGATGAAGCCCGATTCCCAAAGGCACCCTAAGGGCGTAAAACGACCCATTAGGTAACGAAACCCCAGGAGAAAGCCATGAAGTCCACGCATCGGCCGCACCGCCAGCGCGGCACCAGCCGCCCCTCATCAAGGCAAAGGGTCAAAGCAACGGTGCCACCCCGCCGCCGTCGGAGGCCCCGCCCGACGCCACAGCCCGCTCCCGAGCCGACCTCGGCTACAACGGGCGGTCGGCTTTGGAAGCCGGTTCGTCCGACAGCTCAACGGGCCTACGAGGTCGAACTTTTCACCGAAATCGACTAGGTAAATAGCAGGTCAGGGGCCTGATTCGCGACGGATGGTCAGGCTCCTGACTGAGTATGGAACACCCTGCAGGCTCCAATTCTGCGGCAAGTCGGATGCGTCGGCACCCCACGGTTCGAAGACACATAAGCACTTCGCTACCGCCGACGACATCCGAAATGCCACCCGAAGCAGGCTTGCAGGCCTATTCGTACTCGCACAACAGCCTGTCGATGCGCTGGTTGGCGATCGCCTGGCGTCCATACAAGCACTTGGCGTAGCTGGTCATAAGGACCTCGACGCTGTTGCCTGCGCGTTCGGCGACCTCGGTGGGATCGACGCCGGCGTTGAGCCAGGTGGACAAAGCCGAGTGCCGCAGGTCATAAGGACGGCCTGCCAGCAGCGAGCGCACCAGGTCGGGTGAGAGGGCAAGTTCACGGGCCTCGCGCCAGACGCGATCGTAGGCGCTAGACCCGACGATGCCGCCGCGCTCGTTGAAGAACAGCCGCCCGTCGTCCGCGGTGCCGAAGGCGTCGATGGTCTCCCGCCAGAGCGACACTAGCTCGGGCGGCAACGGTACGGGGCGGGTGTCGTCGGCTGGACGGCTCTTGAGACCGCGCTCGTCGTGGGCTCTTCCGGTGTCGGTCCACCGCCTGCCCGCCTGCGGCAGTGTGCGGTGCAGGGTCACCTGGCCCCAGCCCTCGGCAGGCAGCACCCAGTTGGGCAAGGCCACCGCTACCGCTTCGGCGCGCCGAAGTCCGGCGTAGTACATCCCGGCGAACAGCCCACCAGCCTCCGTCCGCGCGCCCGCCGGAAACCGCCAATGTAGGAGACCGCGCACAGCAGGGAACCCGCCGGACTGGGGTTGGCGACCACCCGCGGGTCCACTTGGTCGACAGTCTCAGCCACGCTCCACTTGATGGGAGCAAGCGGGTCGGCGGGCAACCTGTGCTGCTCGACGGCGTACCGCACTGCGTTGACCAGGACCTTGTGCTTGCGCCGCTGCGTCTCGGCCGCTGCGACCACGCCACTCTGCTTGAACCGCAGGGCTGTCAGCACAGACCGCATCGCGGCCGGATCCATCAGATCGGCCAACGGGCGTGAGGTTCCGGCCGCCCAGCGCAGAGCCAACCGGACATCGGCCGGCATCTCACGCGGCTCCGGGCGCGGGACGACGAACGCCCAGCCCCGCATCGCCCGTCGCAGCAGCTCATCGCTCGGATGGCCCCGCACATCCCGGATCATCGCCCGGGTGATCGCACACAGTGCGTCATTGATCTCGTCCCGGGTCTTCGCCGCGATCAGGGGCCACCTCATCTCCGTGTGCTCCAGGGCAAAGGCGTACCAGCTGATCCCGGCCGCGCGCGCCCGCGGCGAACCACAGCTGGCCCCCGTAGGCGGCTTGCAACACGGAGGAGCGCGGCACCAAGGCCATCGGCCAGCGCCCTTACTTCCGTATCACCCCCTGCACGTCGGCCAACCACGGTCCTTCGGCCGCGTCTCCTCCCGGGGACGCCGCGCTCCTGAGATGGCGAATTCCTTACGATGTCCACGGCCTTTCTGTTCAGGTGAACGTCCTGGACGCCTACGTCAAGCCCCACCAGCAACGACGGCGCCGCAGTCCCCTCTGCGCGCCCCAGACATGGATGCAGCCATGCGCAGCGAGCGACTCGACGGTTCACTGCGCCGCCCCCGCTCACAGGTAGGATCGGGGGTAGGATGAGTAGCATGAGTGACCCTACCGGCAAGTACTCAATCACCATGCCGCGCGACATCGCCGAAGCCGCCAAGGCCCGCAGCGGCCCGTCGGGCCTGTCTGCCTATGTCGCCGCCGCCGTCGCGCGCCAGATCGAGCGGGACAATCTCAACGAGCTCATCCAGGTCGCCGAGGCCGAGCACGGGCCCGTCATCGACGAAGAGATCCAGGCCCTGCGCGACCAGCTCCAGCAGGCCCGCCACCAGCAGACGCAAGGCGGGGCGAACGCCGCGTGACCCGCCCCTCCCCCGCTACCCCCGGCGGCACTCTGGTCCTCGACAGTGAAGGGCTGGCCAAGGCCATCCTTCGCGACCGCACCGTCACCGGCTGGCTCGCCCTCGCTCGCGCCGACGACCTGCGGGTGATGACTTCCGCAGCCACCCTCGTGGAAGTGGTCCACCCTCGGATCAACCGCCCGGCCCTGGAGTGGACCCTCTCCCGCCTCGTCATCGAACCGGTCACCGAACCTATCGCCCGCCACGCCGCCGCCCTCCTCGCGGACGCCGGTCTGCACGGCCACAAATACGCCATCGACGCTATGCTCGGCGCCACCGCCCTCGCCGCCACCGGTCCGACGACGATTCTCAGCTCAGACCCCGAGGATCTAACCGCCCTGTGCGGCTCTCGCATCACCGTCATCAAGGTCTAACTGCCCGTTCTCTATCCGCCTGCGTGCTCGGTGTGGTTCGAACAGGGAGCTGGCTCGGGTGAGTTGAGCGGTGTTGAGGCATGGCGGAAGGGCCTCTGGCCGGAAAATCACAGGAAACGCGGGCGCGCTGATGCCTGTTCCGTGCTCAGGGTGTTGGTGGCGGACGTGGGGACGGGTGTCCGG
>NZ_JBEZLQ010000045.1:0-50950 GCF_040652235.1 Streptomyces sp. NPDC048277 | reverse complement strand
AGGCCCGCGTCACGGACCCGGGCGGCGGAAGCGGCGAGGTCGGTCAGTGCCTCACCGCGCGCCTGGAGCAGGACAGCCGCCTCGGCGACGTCGAGGGCGACGCCGTCCCTGGCGCGTTTGAGGGCGCGACGCATGGAGTTCTCGGTGGGGCCGGTACCGCCGGGGCGATCGGTGATTCTGTTCAAGGCGTTCCCGTCTGGGGGCAGGTGGACGGCGGGCGTGGAGGTCTCCGCGTACCGGTCGCTCACCGTCCCCCGTACAGCGGCGAGCGAGGTTACGACAGCAGGACGTTCGCGAGGCGGCGCCATCCCTCTCGGACCTCGGGGTGCAGCGGCTGCCCCTCGGTCAGCTGCCGGGCTTCGGCCGGCTTGTCGGTGATGACCTGGATGGCGACGTGGTCCGCACCGGCGGCGAAGAACATGTCCAGCCGTTCCTTGATGCGCTGCTCGTCGCCCCAGGCGATGAGCGCGTCGACGAGCCGGTCGCTCCCGCCGTTCGCAAGGTCCTCCTCGGTGAACCCGGCCCTGAGCAGGTTGTTGGTGTAGTTGGGGGTGACGGTGGTCGGAAGGAACATACGGCCGATGGCGCGGGCCCGGTCGGGGTCGGTCTCCAGGAGAACCTTCACCTCGGGGGCGAGCAGGGCCGCGTCGCCCAGTGCCTCGCGGGCCTGCGCCGTGTGTTCCACCGTGGAGTGGTAGGGCAGCGAGCCGGCGGACCGGTCACGCGCGAGTTTCAGCATCTTGGGCCCGAGAGCAGCGATGAGGCGGCGGTCGCCCGGCTGGCCGCCCGCATCGAGGTCGTCAAGGTAGCCGGCCATCGCGGAGAGGGGGCGGCGGTAGCGTTCGTTCACGAGCGTCGCGTGGCTCACGCCCAGACCGAGCAGGAACCGGCCGGGATGTGCTTCTTCCAACTGGGCGAACTGTTGGGCCACGCTTTCGGCCTTGTGGTCCCAGATGCTCAGGATGCTGGTGCCCACGGTCAGGTGGGAAGTCTCTTCGACCAGTGGTGTGATCTGCTGGACGGACGGGCTGCCGCCGATCCAGACCGCGCCGTAACCCGCCTCCTCCAACTCCCTGGCGACTTCGCCCAGTTCCGCGCGCTGGGACGGATTCATCACGCGTAGCGCCATGCTCCAGGCGCCGTAGCGGCCGATGGACTCCTTGAGCCTGGCAAGATCTGGGCTCGCGTTCGCTGTATCGATCATGCGTTCAACTCCTTCGGGATGTGGGGCGGGGGTGGGGTGGGGCGTTGTGCGCGACGAGCGACCCGCCACGGTGCGCAGTCATCCACCTGTCCTGACGACACTTGCTGCGTCCGTCCCCAGGGCGGACGAGGGCCTCCGCATTCCGGCGCTCCCGCTGCCCGCACGTTGCCCCTTCGGCGACTGTCGGTTGCGGTCGCGGCTGTCCATGGTCAGGAGAAGAGGATCTGGCCGAGGCGGCGCCAGCCTTCGCGCAGCTGGCTGTCGAGCGGCTGCCCGCCCTCCTTGTAACCCCTGTCCAGCGGGGTGTCGGTGAGGATCTGGACGGCTACATGGTCGGCGCCCGCGGCGAAGAAGGCGTCCAGGCGCTCCTTGATACGGGCTTCGTCGCCCCAGACGACGATCGAGTCGACGAGCCGGTCGCTGCCCCCGTCCGCCAGATCCTCCTCGGTGAAGCCCGACCGCAGGAAACTGTTGGCGTAGTTCGGAGCCGTGAGGCTCGGCCCGACGTGGAGTCGTGCGACGTCACGAGCACGGCTCGGGTCGGACTCCACGACGACCTTCACCTCGGGGGCGAGCAGAGCATCGTCGCCCAGGCCCTTGCGGGCCTGCGCCGTATGCGCGGTCGTGGACATGTAGGGGAACGAGCCGATCGACCGCTCCCGGGCCAGTTTCAGCATCTTCGGCCCGAGAGCCGCCAGGAAACGGCGCTCGCCCGGCTGGCCCCCCGCGTCGAGGGCATCGAGGTACTGGACCATCGCGGAATAGGGCTGGTGGTATTGCTCGACCGCACCGGCATGCCCCACTCCCAGGCCGAGCAGGAACCTGTCGGGATGGTCCTTCTGCAACTGGGCGAAGTCCTTCGCCACATCGGTCGCTTCGTGGTCCCAGATGCGCTGGATGCTGGTGCCGACCGTCAGGTGCGAGGTCTCCTCGATCACCGTCCGGGCGTGCCGGATGGAGCCGCCGCCCACCCAAGCCGCGCGGAAGCCGATGTCTTCCAGCTCCCTCGCCGCGGCACCCAGCTCGGAGCGCCTCGCCGGATCCTCCACACGCAGAGCCAAGCTCCAGATCCCATAGCGGCCGATGGATTCCTTGACGGCGCCGAGATCGGGGTTCGTGGTCCTTGCGTCGTCCATCAGTACTTCCTCTGGATCGGTCGTCGGTGTGGCATGGGGCCCACACCGTCTGGGATCGGGCTTTTCGCCCGGTGAAATGGGGTACGGCAGCGGTGCCCGGATAAAACGGCGGGGTACCCCGTTTGCCTCTCCGAGGACGATACGGAGAACCCCGCCGGTTAGCAAACAGAAACATGGCCATCTGGCTCGAACTCGGTGTCGCGCCGGTGTGGTGCCCGTGTCCGGGTGGCTGAAAGCCGCCTGTCGGGCCCGATGCCATGGGCGTCCCGGGTCGCATCGCCGGTGGTGCTCCGATGCTCGCGGAGGTGCCGCTCCCCGTGTGGGCGGGGGTGTCGCTCCTGGTGGGCGATCGCTCTCGCGCCCTGGTTGCGCGGTGCCGCCGAGGGTGACCTTGACCGCGCCTTTGCCGCCCCTTTCCTTCCGTTTTGCGGCGACGGTCCGGCACCCCTGAAGAGAGTGCTCACTGTCTCCAGCAGCTGCCTTGCAGCTGTGACGTCACAGTCGTAAGGTGACGAACGTCAGGCCATCGTCAGGCGGCACAGACCATGGCTGCAAGGCCTGAACTGTGCATGTGGGAAAGGCAGTTGTATGAAGATCACGGTCGATGAAGAGAAGTGCTGCGCTGCTGGACAGTGCGTGCTGGTTGCTCCGGAGGTGTTCGATCAGCGGGACGAGGACGGCATCGTGGTGCTGCTCGAACCGGTGCCCGGGACGGACCAGGAGGCCGCCGCGCGAGAGGCCGCGCAGGTGTGTCCGGCGGCCGCGATCCTGATCGAGGAAGGCTGACATGACGGCCGCCCCTGAACCGCGGCGGCTCGTCGTGGTCGGCGCGTCGGCCGCCGGTCTGGCCGTGGTGGAGGAGGTGCGGCGGCGTGGGTTCACCGGTGAGGTGACCTTGATCGGTGACGAGCCCGGTCTGCCGTACGACCGTCCGCCCCTGTCCAAGCAGTTGCTGGCAGGCGAATGGGAGACGGACCGGTTGCTGTTGCGACCGCGTGAACAGTGGGAAGCGCTCGGCGTCGTACACGTGCCCGGAACGGCGGCCGTGGGGGTGGACACCAAGGCCCGCCAGGTGCGTCTGGCCAACGGCACCACATGTGAGTACGACGCGCTGGTGATCGCCACCGGAGCGGCCGCGGTGCATCCCGTATCGCTGGGCGCCGGACTGGCCGGCGTCCAGGTGCTGCGCAACCTCCCGGACGCGCTCCGGCTTCGCGGCGCACTCGCCCAAGGCGGTTGCCTGGTCGTGGTAGGTGCCGGATTCGTCGGGGCCGAGGCGGCCGCCGTCGCTCGCGGCATGGGCGTACCGGTGACGATGGTCGACCCGCTGCCTCTCCCCATGGTCAACGTCCTGGGCGAGGAGGTGTCGGGAATGCTCGCCGAACGCCACCGGGCGGCCGGAGTGGACCTGCGGTGCGGCGTCGGCGTCACCGAGGTGCTCTCCGACGGCGGCCGGACCACGGGCGTGGCCTTGGACGACGACGGTGTCGTCGGCGCGACCAGCGTACTGGTCGCCGTCGGCGCTCGCCCGGCCGTGGGCTGGCTCACGGACTCCGGTGTGCCGCTCGGCGACCGGAAGCGCGACGGTGTCGAAGGCGTGCTGTGCGACGCCCACGGGCAGGCCGGCGAGGGAATCTGGGCGGCGGGCGACGTGGCCGCCTGGTTCGACCCGGAGAGCGGGCGTCACCGGCGCAGCGAACACCGGCTCGCGGCCACGGAGGAAGGGCGTGCCGTCGCCGCCGCCGTGCTGGGCGAGGAACTCCCGAAGCCCTCGCTGCCGTACTTCTGGTCCGACCAGTACGACCTGAAGCTCCAGTCGTACGGCACCACCGGCCGGGACATGGCCTTCACGGTCGTGGAGGGCTCGCTCTCCGAGGGCAGATTCATCGGCGTCTACGGTCATCGCGACGGCGACGGCCGGCCGCGCACGGTGGACGGCGTGCTGGGCAACGGCATGGCTCGCTCTCTGCGCACCTGGCGCCAGGCCGTCCTCGACCGCACGCCATGGCCCGAGGCCGCGCCGTTCGCCGCGTAGGCGCCGACGTACCTCGGTTTCACAACCCCCCTATAGAACAAAGACGTTCGAAAGAAGGCAAGGCGATATGACCACCTCCGCACCCCCCGCCGCGGCATCCGACAGCGAAGTACCCTTCTTCCCGACCCCGCGCAGCTGTCCCTTCAGCGCGCCGCCGCAGCACGCCGAGTTCCGTGAGGCCGGCGGTCTGCACAAGGTCAGCATCTGGGACGGTTCGCAGCACTGGCTGGCCACCCGGCACGAGGACGTCCGTGCCGTGCTGGGCAGCCAGTCCTTCAGCGCCGACGTGCGCCACCCCACCTACCCGCTCGACTGGTCCACCCAGCGCGAGGAGCAGGGCGGCCTCTTCCTGCGCCTGGACGACCCCGAGCACGCCCGGCTGCGGCAGATGCTGACCCGGGAGTTCAGCGTCAAGCGCACCCGGGCGATGCGCGACGAGCTCCTGCGGATCACGGACGAGCTGATCGACGAGATACTCGCCAAGGACGGGCCCGTCGACTTCGTCCAGGAGTTCGCGCTCGCTCTGCCGTCCCGGGCCATCTGCCTGATCCTGGGCGTGCCCTACGAGGACCGCGAGGTCTTCCAGAAGCACGCGGACCTCGGCGCCGACCTGACGGCGACTCACGAGGAGCGCGTCCAGGGACAGGTGGAGGCGATCGCCTACTACACGGACCTCATCGAGCGGAAGCGCCGCGCGCCCGGCGACGACATGATCAGCCGGCTGCTCGCCGACCACTCCGGAGAGGACGGCTTCCCGCCCGAGACCATGCCCGGCCTGGTCGCGCTCCTGACCGGAGCCGGACACGAGACCACCGCGAACATGCTGGGCCTGGGCCTGACCGCCCTGCTCGTCAACGACGACCAGCGCGAGCGGCTGGTCGCCCACCCCGAGCTGGCGGCCAGCACCGTGGAGGAGATGCTGCGCTACTGGAGCATCGTCGCCGTCAACCCGCGCCGTGTGGCTGTCGAGGACGTGGAGATCGGCGGGCAGCTGGTCCGCGAGGGCGAGGGCGTCATCGTCTCGCTGGTCGCCGGCAACCACGACCCGCGCGCCTTCGACACCGACGAGCGCCCCGCCGACCAGGTCGACATCGGCCGCAACCCCCGCAACCACATCGCCTTCGGCTTCGGCACCCACCAGTGTCTCGGCCAGAACCTGGCGCGCGTGGAGATGGAGGTGGCCTGGCCCCGCCTGCTGGAGAGGATCCCCGGGCTGCGACTGGCCGTCGAGAAGGACGAGCTGGACTTCAAGAGCGAGACCGCCGTGTACGGCCTCAAGACCCTGCCGGTGACCTGGTGAGCGCCGAGACGTATGCCGTCGGCGGGTACCTCGACGGCCGCGGCAGGCGCATGGAGGGCACGGCGGCGCTGATCACGGGTGCCGGCAGCAGTGGCGACTTCCTCGGTACCGGAGCCGCGACCGCCTTGCTGCTGGCCGCGCAGGGCGCCACCGTCGGGATCCTCGACGTCAGCGGGGAACGCGCCGACCACACGCGGTCGCTGGTCGAGGACGCCGGGGGCAAGGCGGTCACGCTGGTGGCCGACCTCACCGACGAGGACGCGGTACGCGAGGCGGTGGATGCCTTCGCGGTGTCCGCGGGACGGCTGGACGCGGTCGTCAACAACGCGGGCGTCACCCCGAACGGCGACATCAGGACCACGACCCGCGCCGACTGGGACCGGGTCTTCGCCGTCAACGCGACCGCCCCCATGCTGGTGGCCCGCGCCGCCCACCCGCACCTCATGCGCAGCGGCGGAGGCTCGATCGTCAACGTCTCCTCCATCGCCGGACTGCGCGGCTTCGGCACCGGCGCCTACGGCGCGAGCAAGGGGGCCCTGCAGTCGATGACCGTGGACCTGGCCTACAGCTGGGGACCGGACAACATCCGTGTCAACTGCCTGGTCCCCGGGCACCTGTTCACCCCGATGGGGGACCAGGGCGGGGCAGGGGGCCGGGAGCTGCGGCGCAAGGCCAACTATCTCGGCCGGGAGGGCACGGCCTGGGACCTGGCCTGGGCCGCGCTGTTCATGACGAGCCCGGAGTCACGGTGGATCACCGGCACGGTGCTCCCGGTGGACGCCGGCACCACCGCCTCGACCGGCCTGGGCATGCTGGCCCGACTGACCGCACCCGAGAACGGAGAACAGGCATGAGCGAGACCGAGTCCGTCGACGCGGTCCGTACGGCGGCCGAGCGGCAGGCGGCGGGCGAAGGCGTCGTGGCGGAGATGCTGGGCGAGGAGTTCCTGGCCGCGAACATGAAGGCCATGCAGGCGGGAGAAGGCGCCGCGTCAAGCATGGGCCGACTGGCGCTGGAGCATGTCTTCGGCGACATCTGGACCCGTCCGGGGCTCGCCCGGCGTGACCGCAGCCTGATCACCCTGGGCGTGCTGATGGCCCAGGGGCATCAGACGGAGATCGGCAACCACGTCGTGGCGGGCCGGGCCAACGGGCTCAGCCCGGAGGAGATCCTGGAAGCCGTCCTGCACACCGTCCCGTACATCGGCTATCCCGCGGCGGGTCAGGCAATGGCCACGGCCACGCGTGTCCTCGGGCAGGCGTAACCGACATCAGGCGGGTGGCCCGGCCGGGCCACCCGCCCCGTCGGCATATGCATCACAATGAGAAGGGTGAACAACCAGCCAACCGCCACCGCACGGAGCCGCAACCCCCGAGGCCAGGGCGAGCGTCTCCGGCAGGACATCCTCGAGGCCGTGGCCCGCCTGCTCGACGAGAAGGTGGCCAACGACACCCTCCCCGTCTCCCTCCGTGAGGTGGCCCGCGAGGTCGGCATCGCCGCCCAGAGCATGTACCTGCACTTCGCCGACAAGGACGAGCTGGCCCGAGCGGTCATCGAGGACGGGTACGAGCGCCTCGTGACCGTCATGCGCGACGCCGACGCGGAGGTGGCGGCCCGTGGAGCCGACGCCCGCGAGAGGCTGACAGCGCAGGCGGAGGCCTTCTGTGAGTTCTCGCGTACCGAACGGGGTGTCTACCGCCTCATGTTCGGCTACGACGCCACCGCATTCGGCGTACCGCGCGAGGCCCATCCGTCCCTCGACCTGTGGCAGCAGTGGCTCGACGCCTTCCGTACCTGTGAGAACGAAGGCCTGAGCTGGGACAAGGGGACCGAGCACGCCGCCATCACCCTCTGGTCGGCGCTCTTCGGCCGGTTCGCCCTGTGGAATTCGACGTTCGGACGACAGGACCCGGAGGAACTCACCGCCTTCGCCCGCTGCATGGTCGACACTGTGCTCCGTGACGGGACCAGGTGACACAGGTCAGAGACCGTGGCCCGATATCCGACCGGCGACGGGGTCCGGTCGGCGGACGGCCTTCGACGTCGGTGACCGGTTCCGTCGTCGAGAAGAGCGCGGCGGTGTCGGTGAGGTGGAGCCCGTCTTCGTCCTGGCGGTGGTTTGTTAACCAGGGTTGCAGAGATCAAGAGGTCTGCCGCTGGCGACGGTGTTGATGAGTTCTTGGAGTGCTGCAGGTGGGGCTTCGTAGACCATGCCCGCCAGTAGCGTTGCAGCGTGGACCAGGGCGTCAGCCAGCCACGGACGGCCCGTAGGGCTTGGGGCCAGGACGTCGGCAGCGGCTGGTGGGATGGAGGAGTGCCCCCTCTCTGGCCGGCTGGGCACCGGCTTCTCCTCGTCCGCGGCGGGTATGGGCGGGGCGAGCCAGGTGTTCCAACAGAAGCTGAACGCGCAGTTGACGAGGGTCTGGTGGCGTCGGATGGCTGTGTCGGAGCGGACCTGGAAGTCGGCCCATCCGAGTTCGTCCTTGACCTGTTTGTAGCTCTGCTCGCCCCAGTGCCGCAGCCCGTGGATCCGGACGATCTCGGCGAGGGGGCGGGCGGGTAGGGCGATGCGGCGGCGCGGGGCGAGTGCGGGCGGGGCAGGTCGGTGGCCAGGTACCAGGTGGCCTTCGCGGGCAGGGTGGCCGGATCGGCGGTGGCCACGACCAGGCGGACATTCCCGTCCGGACCCCACCAGCCCAGCCGGGCCTCGGCGGCCCACCAGGTGGCGGTGTGGCCGTCGCCGAAGGCGCGCTCGATGCGCGTCCAGTCCCCGGGATGGTCTGCATCCCACCAGGCCAGGAGGCGGGCTGCGTCAACCGGGGTATGCGCATCACGCCCGTAGGCCCAGGTGCCGTGGCGGGGTTTGAGGGCCATCACGAACGGCAGACCGGCCGCGTGCAAATCGGAGCGGAAGCTGTCCTGGTCGCGATAGGCGCAGTCGGCGGACACCGCCCGAAAGAGGGCCCACAAGCGTTCAGGCGAAGGCGAGTTGGCGGAAGGTTTGGCGCACGTCGGTCAGCAGCACCGCTCATCGGTCCTGGGCTGGTGAGATCCACATGCCGGTGCCGGTGAACCCGTAGTGCACCCACACGTCCTGCTCGTCGGCGCTGCCGGGCTCCGGGTGCCAGAACAGACCTCGGGCGGGCTCCAGACCGTTCGTCTGCACGGTCAGGGAGTACGCGGTTCACTCGGCCCCGAGACCGGCCTGAGCGGGGGCCGTGGAGGCGTCGAGCATGTAGCGCAGGAAGACGGCGAGGTCGTCGAGGATGGTGAAGACGCCTGCGATGCCGCACACCCCGCCCAGGAGGCGGGCGGAGAAGTCGTGAGCCGTGCCCTTGAGGTGGGTGTCGGTGTCCTGGTCGAGTTCTGTCGGCGCACAGCGCGCGGCGACCTCGGCGAGCAGCGGGCCGAAGCGGGTGGAAGCCATGTCCAGCGGCCCCCAGGTGCGGGCGTCGGCCAGCTGGTTCAGCGGCCGGCCGGAGAGGTGTTCGGCCAGGTCGCCGAGGATGAGGGCGGCTCGGTCCCGTAGAGGTTCTTCAGTTGGGCCCGGAGCGGGACGCCCGCGGTGTGGGTGAGCAGCTGGCGGGCGGTCACCGCCTCGTGCGGGTGACTGGTGACCTCGGGCCAGAGGGTGCCGAGCGGAACGTCGAGATCGAGGACGCTGTCTTCCCACAGGGTCCCGATGAAGGACCATACGGCGAGGATCTCGGTCAGGCTGGCGGCGTCGAAGACGGTGTCGGGCTGCATTTTCGTGCCCGGTTCGCCGGGGTCCAGGACTCCGGTGGCGCCGGAGGCGCGGGTGCAGGCGGCGTCACGGGTTCGAGGAGGCGTGAGGTCATCTCGATGTAGGTGTCGAGGCTGATCGTGCTGCCGTGGATGGTGCCGGTGGTGGCAGGGCCCGGGGTATGGAGGGGCAGGCCGGCGCCCATGAGGAGGAGCACGGTCAGGGACATGGCGAAGTGTTGCCAGACGTACGTGCGGACACGGGCTCGTGGCCGGTTTGTGGTGCATGGTGTGCGGACGGCGCCTTACCTGCCCCCAGGTGGAGGCCCCTCGGGCCCGCCGCTCCCCTGTGGCGGCGGTCTACCGGGCCCCTGACCGACGAGGGAGACTTCGCCTACGTCGTCTACCGCAGTGGCAGGACCCAAACCGACTCCGACGGCCGCCACTACGACGAGACCGGACAGGGCGACCGCAGCAAGGCGCAGTACGACGCCGACCGCACGTATTGGCGCCCCTGGCCGACCACGATGGTCTACGTCGTGGACGGCATCGTGAAGCGCATCCGCCCGATCGAGCCTGACTGACCTCGACGCCTGGAAGCGCCATGGCAGCAAGTGGGAGATTCCTGTCAGTGATCCCGTTCTTGATCCTGCCGAGATCGCCGAGAAGTTCCCCACGCTTGGCCTCTCCATCGGGGATGCGCTGCCCGCCCGGCGCGGAAGCCTGCTTCGCCGGACCGACCCGAAAGGTGCGTGGACGTCCCGATCTTGGGCAGAGAGTGCGTCGTCAACGTCCTGCGCCGCTGAAAGTGGTGTGACAGGTAGGCACTGGTCAGCGGGTGCCCGAGCGTGGACTGACCAGCCACTCCGTCACGGGCAGGCACTCGGTGAGCAGGTCGACGACGTCGTGCCAGGCTCGCTGCGCGTGCCGTGGGTGGTAGCCGACGCCGGGGACCACGGGGTGGTCGACCGGCGGGTGGTGGAAGGCGTGCAGGGCGCCGCCGTAGACCGTGAGGCGCCAGTTGACGCCCGCGGCCTGCATCTCGGCGGTGAACGCGTCCCGTTGCGCGGGCGGCATGATCGGGTCTTCCGACCCGACCCCGGCCCACACCGGGCAGCGGATGCGCGCCGCCTCGCCCGGTCGGCCCGTGGTCAGCGCGTTGACTGTCGCGATCGCGCGTAGGTCGACGCCGTCGCGTCCGAGTTCCAGCCCGATGGCGCCCCCGGTGCCGTAGCCGACGGCGGCGATCCGGTCGGGGTCGGTCCGCGGTTCGGCGCGCAGCACGTCGAGCGCCGCGTGGCCGATGCCCCGCATCCGGTCGGGGTCGGCGAGCAGCGGCAGGCAACGGGCCAGCATCTCCTCGGGGTCACCCAGATAGCGCCCGCCGTGGAGGTCGAAGGCCAGCGCCACGTATCCCAGCTCGGCGAGCGCATCGGCCCGGCGGCGCTCGACGTCGTTGAGCCCCATCCCCTCGGGCCCGACCAGGACGGCTGGCCGGCGGCCGGCGCCAACGGGGAGCGCGAGGTGCCCGACCATCGTCAGACCGTCGGCCGGGTATTCGACCGTGCGCGCTGTAGTCGTCGCCATGAGACTGGACTGTAGTGATCGTCGAGCCCGGCCGGGCCGCTGTTCTGCCGCTGGCAGAACAGTGCGGGTCTCCCTCTGGAATCGCCCCTCCACGCCTAGCGGAGGTGATCGGTGATCTCCCCTTCCAGGGCCGAATCCAGGACCCGCTTGGTCAGCTGCTGCAGCAGCCCGCCCTGCCCGGTCAGCTGCAGCCCTCCGACCGGGCCCGCGCGACCAGTTGCTCATCGGACACGGGCACAGGCTGCCCGGACCGAGCACTCTCGACAGGCTCCACGGTCTCCAACTCCACGGCGGTGTCAGTCGCTTGACGTCTCTCCCGTGATCGTCGGATCCGCCGTTGGATTTACACTCCCGCTCCCGGACAGGCTCCGCTCGCGATTCTGCCGGCGCGGAGCCGACCGCTGCCGGTGCGCGTTCGGATCGGGCAGGACCGTGACGAACGCTGGCGACGTCGCCGCGCACGCTCCTCGCTCCGTCAGATCAGGGCCCCTTGGCCGTCACGGATCCGCGATTCGGGTACAGGGGTGGCGGTCGGCGGGCATACGGTGCGGGGATGAGCGACGAGGTGGTGCCGGTCGGCGCGAGCGTATTGCCCGAGGTCGGCGACGTCCTCGCCGATGTCCTGGTGGCCCAGGGGGCGGGCCGGGTGCGGCTCCGTCGCCTTTCGAACGCCGGGATCATCCCGCCGAGTTCGTTCCGGATGCCGTTCCACCGCTACGGCAGCTACAGCGGTCTGGGCTTCCTTGGCCTCGTCCTGGTGGGCATCCTCGTCAGCGGCCGGCAGCCGAGCCCTGATTTTCTGGGGCAAGACGGACTTCAGCGCGGTGACGATCGGCGTTCCGGTCGTGGCGCTGATCATCTACCTCGGATGGTTCCTCGTGCGGCGCAACGTCGAGGAGCACACCCAGGGGCAACTCGACTTTCGCTGGCCGGCCTTCGACCGCACCGGACAGCCGGCGCGCGGCCTTGCCGCTCCGGTCATGGAGCATGAACTCGTCCGGGAGAGCGACTGACGGCGGGGAACCGTCACCACGGCGCCGCTGGGCCAGGTCTGCGCCGCATGGAGCAGCCGCCCGATCACCGGGCGGTTGGAGACGGCGAACGGCGGGACAGTCCCTTGCCGTGGCTGTCCCGCCTCAAGACGTGCCGCCACCCTCGACAAGGCGTCGCAGTGCGGGGAGCAGGGCATCGATGTCCTGCCCGGTCCTGAACGCGACAACGGTGGTCCCCCCGCCGGGCTCCGGCGGGGGGCCGGGCACCGGAAAGAGCGCCAGCACCTCCTGCATCGCGTCGTCGACCTCTCCCACGGGATCCGTCGACTCACCCCGCAGCCATCGCCGCAGTACGTGGTTGTGCGCCGCCACGACGGATGCCGCCATCAGTTCGGCCCTCAGTGACGCCGACTCGGTGGGGTCCCCCATCCAGTCGCTGATGAATTCGCGGAACAGCCGCTGGTAACGCGCCACGCTGGCGATCTCGCGGTCGCGGAGGGTGGCGACTTTGCTGGTCAGGACATACCGGCGGCGCGCCAGGTCGCCTTCGTCGATGTAGTGCAGAAGCACCAGCCGAACCGCGTCCGAGACGGCGACGAGGGCGGTGCTGTGACTGGACGTGGCTAGCCGGTCCCCGATCAGCGCGAGCAGCCTGTCGTGGTTGGGGAAGATAACCGCTTCCTTGGACCGGTAATGCCGGAAGAACGTGGTACGCCCGACTCCGGCGCGCTCGGCGATGTCCTCGACGGTGGTCTGCTCGTATCCCCGCTCGTCGAAGAGGGCGAACGCTGCTTCTGCGAGTCGGATCCGCGCGGCTGGCTTGCTCATGACCGCCCATCTTCTCCCGTCTCGGTGTCCGGATGTCTCTTGCCCCCACCCATGGTACTGGGTACCGTCTATATGAGATTCAGTACCGAAGGAGACGGTGTGGACAGCGTGGCGCTCAGCGAGTCCGACCTGCCGATCAAGCCGCTCTACGACGGCTCCTCGCTGGAGGGTTTCGACGCGGGAGCCGGGCTGGGCGCCCCGGGGCGTTTTCCCTTCACCCGTGGCGTGTATCCGTCGATGTACACGGGCCGGCCGTGGACGATGCGCCAGTACGCCGGGTTCGGCACGGCGAAGGAGTCCAACGAGCGTTACCACGAGCTGGTCGGTGCCGGTACGGGCGGCCTGAGCGTGGCCTTCGACCTGCCGACGCAGATGGGCTACGACTCCGACGAGTCCATCGCCCGGGGCGAAGTGGGCAAGGTGGGTGTGGCGATCGATTCCATCGAGGACATGCGGACGCTTTTCCAGGGGTTGCCTCTGGACAAGGTGTCGACCTCGATGACGATCAACGCCCCCGCTTCGACGCTGCTCCTGCTGTACCAGCTCGTGGCGGCCGAGCAGGGAGTGCCTGGTGACCGCCTGACTGGCACGATCCAGAACGACGTGCTCAAGGAGTACATCGCCCGCGGCACCTACATCTTCCCGCCGCAGCAGTCCCTGCGTCTGATCAGCGATATCTTCCGCTACTGCCACGCGGAGCTGCCTCGCTGGAACACCATCTCCATCTCGGGCTACCACATGGCGGAAGCCGGGGCCACGCCCGCGCAGGAGATCGCCTTCACGCTCGCCAATGCCATGGAGTACGTCCGTACCGCGATCGCCGCGGGCCTGGACGTCGACGACTTCGCTCCGCGCCTGTCCTTCTTCTTCGTCGCTCGGACCACGCTGCTCGAAGAGATCGCGAAGTTCCGTGCGGCCAGGCGCATCTGGGCCCGCATCATGCGCGACGAGTTCAAGGCGAAGAATCCGAAGTCGCAGATGCTGCGGTTCCACACCCAGACCGCGGGAGTGCAGCTGACCGCGCAGCAGCCTGAGGTCAACCTGGTCCGAGTGGCCCTGCAGGGTCTGGGGGCGGTGCTGGGCGGGACGCAGTCCCTCCACACCAACTCCTACGACGAGGCCATCGCCCTTCCCACCCAGAAGGCCGCGCGGCTTGCCCTGCGAACCCAGGAGGTCAGGTCTCCCTCCCGGCCTCCCTGGGCATGACCCTGGCCCGCACCGGCCTGGCCGCCGGCGCCAAGCCCAAGCGCCGCGCCGCCAAGAAGTCCGGCCCGGTCGCCTCCGGCGACAGCCTCGCCTCGCCCATGCAGGGCACGATCGTCTAGGTCGCCGTCGAGGAGGGCCAGGAGGTCAAGGAAGGCGACCTGATCGTCGTACTGGAGGCCATGAAGATGGAACAGCCCCTCAACGCGCACAAGACCGGCACCATCAAGGGCCTCGCCGCCGAGGTCGGCGCGTCGCTCACCTCCGGCGCCGTGATCTGCGAGATCAAGGACTGAGGGAAGCACCACACGCCGTCGGAGGAAGAGACGACACTTCCTCCGACGGCGTGCAGAACAAGGCGAAGCCGATCGTGGAAGCGACTCACGGTCCGGTCCGCAGAGCCGCCGAACGGAGACCGAACATGGCTGGACGGATCGTCTCAACAGCCCGAACCGACAAGACGCCCGAACCCCCGAGAAATGCTGACGGACTCGATCTGCTCGATCTCTTCGCCCCCAGCTTCGTCAGTGACCCGTTCCCCGCTCTGGCGGCGTTGCGGCGCAGCGCCCCGGTACGGCACGACCCCGGAACAGGTCTCTGGCTCGTCAGCAGGTACGCGGACGTACGACAGGTACTCCTGGACCCGCGGACGTACCGCCCGGACAACGCCCAGAACGTCGTCGCCCGGTTGTCCGTGCCGGCGCTTCGTATTCTGGCCCGGGCCGGCTTTGCACTACCGCCCGCACTCGCCAACAACGACGGCCCCACCCACATATCCCTGCGCCGCATGGTCACCCGGTTCTTCGACTCCGGACGAGTCGCGACCGCGCTGCCACTGATCGAACGGACAGCCGAGGAATTGCTGACCGATATACGGCGGGAGCTCGACCGCGGGAGCGCCTGCGATCTGGCCACACAGTTCGCCCGGCCGCTGCCCTGTCTGGTGATGATGCGGATGCTCGGTCTGGGGAACGTGTCGCCGGCAACGCTGATGGCATGGAGCGATGCGGCGCTTGAGCTGTTCTACGGACGCCCGCCGACGGAGCACCAGCCTCAACTGGCCGATCAGGTGGGCGAATTTCACCGGTGGTTGTCGGAGCAGCTCACCGATGGCGACGAGAGCGGTCTTTTCGGGGCTCTGCGCGCCCACCGTATGCCGGGCGGGGGGCTCCTCGACGGCCCGACGGCCGTGGCCGTGGCCTTCTTCGTCCTCGTCGCGGCGCACGCGACCACCGGTCAGCTGATCGCAACCCTGCTGCGCAGGACGTCGGCGTACCCGCAGATCTGGTCGCGGGCCGCCGCCGAGGAGGGCTTCGCGGAGGCCTGGTTGGAGGAGATCCTTCGCCGTGAGCCTCCGGTCACGAGCTGGCGCCGAGTCACCGCTCACCCGGTCGAGCTGGCCGGCACCAGGCTGCCGGCCGGGGCCGAACTGCTGCTGATGCTGATGGGTACCGGATCCGACCCCGAGGTGTTCCGTGACCCGGAGGAGCTCTGTCCGTACCGCCCAAACCTCAGACACCACCTGGCTTTCGGAGTTGGTCGCCATCGCTGCCCGGGAGCCTCGCTGGCGCGTGCCGAGGCGACGGTGGCCCTGCGTACGGCAGCACGTCGTCTGCCCGAAGCGCCGCTCCTGGTGCAGGACGAGTCCGACATGCTCGGTCTGCTCTCGTTCCGCGCGCCTTTGCGTGTGACGATGCGACGCCCCTGACGCCGTATCTGTGCCGCACGCCGCCTACGGGCGTGAATGTCACCGACCGCCCTGCGCCGCGACGCGCACTTACAGAGGCAGGGCCGGGTCATTGAGGCAGCGCCGCAACTGTTCCTGGAACTCGACGTCGTGCAGGAAGTGTTCGGGCATGCCATGGCGTCTGACAGGGACGCCGAGGTCGTCGGTCAGGTGGCGTGCGTCGGTCCAGCGGATGAATGCGCTGATGCCGGTGCGGCGGCTGGCTCGCATGGTGATGAGCCAGCCGCCGAGCCAGGTCATGAACTCGATAGCGGCCCTGATGCCGTTGCGGGCTCTTCCCGCCGAGCCGGCGGTGAAGCGGCCGCAGTGGGCGCGCCGTCTCGCGGCGCGTACGACGCCTCATTCGGCGAAGTTCATTCTCTGATCGAGGTGCACCTGGAAGAAGGTCATCGACCCGACGGCGACATCCTCCACGACGGTTGGGGAGCACTCCGGGATGACGCATACACCGGGGCTTGCCCGGCAGCGAGCGGTGTCATGTGCGGCGGCGGGGAGCACTTGATGACCTGCTCTTTAGGGAGCGGTGTGCCAGCCCCTTGGCTGGCTCGTCTGTGCGGTGGGTGTTGACGGGTATTCCACAGCAGGACCGTAGCGGCTGTCTGTCCGCTGAGGTGATGTCAGTCGGGTGTGGTTGGGTCGTCGGCTGTCGGGTGTGGCGCATGCTGGAGGTTGCGGCGTGTTGGAAAGGCCGTTCGGTGAGGTGGACGAGTCGGCGTGGGGGAAGGCCCGGGGGCTGGATCCTGCGGGACCGGTAACTCCCGGAGGGCCAGCGGCGTTGTATCGCGCGCGGGTTGGGGATGGCCGGGGATCTTGGTCGGGCGCGGTCGTTTGCCGGGTTGTGTGCCGGGCTTCATGGCCTGGGGAAGCTGTCGGGTTTCGAGTTGTGCGACGTGCGGGCTCGTGAGCGCAGGCAGTGGTCGCCGCCGAGATCGAGTGCACGCAGGAGCGGGCACGGTCCCGCAGTTACGCTGCGGGCATGCGGACGGTGTCGAAGAGTGATCTCACAGGGCGGGCGCGGCTGCGTGAGGCGGCGTTGGAGTTGTTCGCCGAGCGGGGGTTCGAGGCGACGTCGACTCGAGCGGTGGCGGCTGCGGCCGGGCTCTCGCCGGCGCTGGTCACCCGCCACTTCGGCTCGAAGGAGGGCCTGCGCGCGGCCGTGGACGAGCATGTCCTGGGGCGTATCGCCGAGCAACTGCGCGAAATCGATCCGGACAAGGGGGTGATGGCCTCACTGGGCGAGGTCTCCGCCCGGTTGTTCGGAGCGGATCCGGTGCTGCGCGGCTACCTGCGTCAAGTTCTCCTTGAGGACAGCGAGGCGAGCGCCGAACTGTTCGGGCGTCTGCTGTCCGGTGCGCGTGTGGAGCTGGAGCGGCTGTCCACCGTGCACGGGGAACGGGGGCCGGACGAGGAGTGGGCGCCGTTCCAGATGCTGTGCCTCATCCTCGGCCCGCTACTGCTTGAGCGGGTGATGCAGCCGCAGCTGGACGAGCCGATGTTCGGGCCCGAGGTGCTGGCCCGCCGGAGCGCGGCCAACCAGCAGCTCCTCCTGAGGGGGTACTACGGCAGGCTGGAGGGCTCGGACGGGGGTTAGCCCCAGTGTGGTGTGTACAGATGTTTACAAGACTGAACGCATGGACACCTTCCCGCTGTCATTACCGTCCCGCACTCCCGACCGCGTCGCACATCGTCTCGCCTGGCTCGACAACCTCCGCGTCGTACTGACCGTCCTGGTCGTCCTCCACCACGCCGCCCAGCCGTACGGCCCCGCCGACTGGTGGTACGTAGAAGGCCAACCGCGTGAGCAGGCGCTGGCCACCTTCTCTGCCGTGAACGGCTCCTTCTTCATGAGCCTCTTCTTCTTCGTCTCCGCCGTCTTCGTACCGAGTTCCTACGAGCGCCACGGCGCCCGGCGCTTCCTGATGGGACGTCTGTTCCGACTCGGCGTCCCGGTCGTCGTCGGCGCGCTCACGATCGTCCCGGGTGTGCTGTACGCCTACTACGTCCACTACCGCGGCTACGGGCCGATCTCCTTCCCCCACTACTTCACCGACGTCTACCTTGGGCTGGGGGAGAAGCCCGCCGACTGGACCGGCCCGTCCTGGCCCGACCTGCAGTTCGCGCACCTGTGGTTCATCCAGAACCTGCTCGTCTACAGCGTCGTATACGTCCTGTGCCGCCAGGTGGCCCGACTGACCCGGCGACGACCAGACCGCGCGCGCCACGAGCTGCCGGCGCCGGGCCACCGCATCCTGTTCGCCGTCACCGCCGTGATCGCCGCCGCAACCTTCGCCGTGCGCGTCCGGTTCCCGCTGGACACGTGGATCCCGTTCCTCGACTTCCTCCAGATGGAACCCGCCCGGCTCCCGCAGTACGCGGCCTTTTTCAGCTTCGGTGTTCTTACCCGGAGCCACGGCCGGCTCCACCGCTTCGACTCCCGGACCGGCTGGATCTGGCTGTCCGGCGGGCTCGCCGGAGTGGCCCTGCTGTTCGTGGTCGGCGCCGACGCGCCCTGCTTCGGCCCGGGCGGGTTCAACGCACCATCGGCCCTGTGGTCCCTGTACGACAGCGCGCTGTGCGTGGCGCTGAGTGTCGGCCTGCTCACCCTGTTCCGCGAAGCCCTCACCGGCGGCAACGGTCTGACGCGCGAGCTCGCGGCCGGCTCCTACACCGTCTACATCGTGCATCTCCCGGTGGCAGTGACCCTGCAGTTCTACCTGGTTGGCCGCGGGCTGTCCGCGACCGCCGCATGGAGCCTGGTTGCCGCCGCGACGGTGCCGATGTCCTTCCTCCTCGCCACCGGGCTGCGCAGGCTACCGGGACTTCGGCGCGTGCTGTGACGGCCGGTGGAGACGGCGTGCCGGGACGGCGCGCTTCTGCGGTCATCTCCGGTCCTGGTCGGTTGCCGGAAGGCGCCGACGAGGGCCTGTCGCATAATCCTCGAGTGTCCGAGAGCCCTGTCCCGATACCGCCGGGATCCGTTCCAGCCGGTGCTGCCGCCTGGCTGTCCGCCGATGCCGAGGAGTGGGCGCGGCTGCGTCCCCCGTCCTGGGCTCGGCCGAAGTGGTCCGTCCTGGCCTTGATCGCCACTGTCGTGTGGGCGATTTCGGCGGAGCCGGATCTGCCGTGCGGCAACGCGGCTCCGTGCGGTCCGGACTGGGGAGGCATGGTGCAGATGGGCCTCGCCCTCGGCCTGCTGTACTGGTTCGCCAAGGTCCCCGAACTGGCCCTGGTCACCGCACCCCTCCTCGCGATCATCGTGGCGCGGGTCGAACTGCCGGGCGCCGACCGTGTTTCCCAGGCCGCCAACCTCGCCGTGCTGGCCGCCCTGGTGTTCGGCTGGGCCGCTGCCCGAGCCAGGCTGGCCGTACGGCGCAGACAGCGGCAACTCGCCGAGCGGACCGCCGGCACACGACACCGCCTGCCTGAATGCGTCGGTCCGCCGGTACGGGGAAGGATTCCGATCGCCGCAGCGCTGGTCCTGTTCGCCGTGGCCGCGGGGGCGGTCGCCCTGGGACTGCACGGCATTCACGCGGACGAGCACCATGCGGCCCGGGCCGTGCACACCACCGGGCGGGTGGTCCACCAGGGCGAGGACTCGGTACGCATCCGCACCGACGAGGCACGGAACATCACCGTCGGCGCGGACTACCCGGAGGACTACGGCATCGGCAGCACCGTGAGCGTCCTGGAGGACGGATCGTGGCGGCGCCTGGCCGTAGAACGGTACGACGCCATCGGCTGGCAACTGCTGACCCTGGCCGTCGCTCTGCCCGGCCTCTCCCTGCTCGCGGCGGGGGTCCTGGCCCGTCGGCGGGCAGGGGCACTGCGGCGCGCACCGGTGCCGGTCCTGCGTGTGCTTGAACGCTTCGACCGCGACGGCAGAACCGTGGTCTATGCGGCTGACGACGACTCGGGGCGTACCCCGCTGCTCGACTGCTACTGCGAGTCCACGCTCCCGGACAGGGACGAGTCCACCGGGGCGGACGACGCGGTCTACGACGATGAGGCGTATGACGACGAGGGAATCCCCGTCGACAGGCAGCTACGGGAAGCCGTCATGTTCGGCGCTCCGTACGAAGGCGGCGAGCTGGTCTTCGTCACAACCGGCATGGACGCGAATCCGCTGGTGATACGCACCGTCAGCGCAGTACATCTGCCAGGGACGGACAAGAACCCGATACCGTCCGGCGAAAGGAAGCCACGCCGTCAAGAGCGCGTGGACCGGGCCGCCGCGCCCCTGAAGCCCGGGGGACAGTCGATGTACTGGGGCACGAGCACCGCGGCCAGGGCAGTCGGCTCGGCAATCACCGTCGGTATCGTGGCCGGGGTCTGGACCCTTACCCGATCACTGATGACGGACGGGTTCGGCTGGGATGTCATACCGACCGTCGGACTGATCACGCTGGTCGACCTGGCAGCCAAACTCCTCAACTGGCGGGTCACCGCAGACAGCACCGGGGTGTGGCTGACGGGCGCCTGGAAGACGCGGCACGCGCCCTGGGAACGGGTACGAGCAGCCAAGTACACGGAGGAAGGCAGCGTCGAAATCCGTCTCACCGGCGGAGAGACCTGGCATCTGACCGGACTGGGCTGGCCCGAGGCGGAACGCCGCCTGCGCATCCGACCCTCATACGTCCGCATGGCCGAGGAACTCACCGCCCTGCGCGATCATCCGGAACTGCGCCCCACCGACCCCGGCCAACCAAGCGGCCGTGGTCGGCCACTCGGCCCCCTCCTGCTCCTGCTGACCGGCCTTGGCGCCATGGTCGCGATCATCGCGTGAGCACGGTGCAGGGCCGGTCGTGTCTCCACAAGGCGAGGACCAGTGCGACCGCGAGCGTCCGCGGTCCGTCCAGTCCGTTCACCCGGCCACTGCGCAGGCTGCCGACGGGAATCCCCGGCTCGCACCCGGTGCCGCCGGGGCCGTGGGTCTGAGGACGCTGGTCGTCGTGTCCCGCTTGGTTTCCGCCACGGCCGTCGCGTCCGGTGACTTGGCCATGAAATGAGATCGCTTCCCGTCTGCCGGCTGATTCGAGCAATCCGGTGCACCTGCTTGCAAAGCAAGCGCACATGCCGGCGAAGTACGGAAGGTCCTCGACTCGCATCCCGGCGTCGTCATCCACACCGGAGCTCAGACCCGCAGCGCACTGAGCCGACTGGGCCTGAGCCGTGCGTTCGACATCTACGAAGGAGCCGCAGCGAGGGGTGAATGGTCAGCGGTGTTCACATGGTTACGGGGCTCAGGGTGTTCAGGGATCCGTGGTTCAGCTCCACGACCAGGTCCGCATGGGCTGCCAGTCGCAGGTCGTGAGTGATGAGAAATGTCGTGCGGCCGAAGGTCAGGTGGCGCAGGGGCTCCATGATGCGGGCGGTGGAGGCGTCGTCGAGGCCGGCGGTGGGTTCGTCCAGGACGAGTACCGGCGTACCGCGGATCATGGCGCGGGCGATGGCGATCCGGCGGCGCTGGCCACCGGACAGCCGCTGCCCGCGGCGGCCGGCCGGACTGTCGTAGCCGTCCGGCAGGGTGCTGACGAAGTCATGGACGTCGGCGGCCACCGTGGCGGCGAGCAGCTCGTCGAGACTGGCGTCGGGACGGCCGTACAGAATGTTTTCGCGGATCGTGCCGTCGAAGAGCATGCTCTCCTGCGGCAGCAGGGTGACGTGCCGGCGCAGCTCACCGACGGGCAGCTCGGCGATGTCGCGTCCGTCGAGCAGGATGCGGCCGGTGCTGGGTTCAAGGAAGCGCAGCAGCAGCTTGCCGAGTGTGGATTTCCCGGCGCCGCTGGGCCCAGTGATCACGACCAGCTGGCCGGGTTCGACGGTCAGCTGGGCCTGGTGCACGATCCGCAGGCTCGTGCCGGGGTAGGCGAAGCCGACGCCGTCCAGGGTGATCGCACCACGGACGGGGGTGGGGCGCGCCGGAGAGCCCTCTTGGATGCCATGGGTGTCGATTTTGAGGGTGCTGAGCACTTCCTGGACCCGTTCGGAGGCGGCGGTGGCGGAGGAGGCGCCGACGAGGAGGTCGCCGAAGGACTGGAGGTGGGGGTAGAGGTAGCCGATGTAGGCGGCGAAGGCGAGCAGTCCGCCGACGGTGAGCCGGCCTTCGCTGATCTGCCAGGTTCCGCCGCCGAGGACCGCGAGGACGGTGAGGGTCTCGATGAATTCGCCGAGGGGACCATACACGGAGGACAACCGTGCCTGCTTCAACCCGGCTTGCATCCAGACCCGGCCCTCGCGGTGCACTTTGGCGCTCTGGGTGAGCTGCTGGTTGTACGCCTGGACGACGGGCATGTTGGACAGGCTCTCCTCCAGCAGCGAGGCGAGTTCGCCGTTGCTGTCCCGTTCCTCCCGGCTGGCGGTGCTGGCCCGGCTTGCGAAGACGCGGGTGACGCCCCAGATCACCGGTACCGCGGAGAAGGAGACCAGGGCCAGCCGCCAGTTGGTCCAGATGGCGGCGGAAGCGAAGAAGGCGGCACTGACGGCCGCGGTCATGAACTCCACGGGTGCGGAGGCGGCCAGGGCTTCCACGGCCTCGATGTCGCCGGTCAATCGGGTGACTAGGTCGCCGCTGCCGTTGCGGTCGAAGAAGTCGGGCGGGAGCTGTTCGATGTGCCGGAAGGTGCGGTCGCGTAGCCGCAGTAGGAAGTGTTCGCTGGTCCAGCTGGCGAGGTAGCTGCCTCCGAACGAGGCGACGGCACCCACGCCGGCCAGTCCGGCCCACAGTTCGGCGGGCCGCCAGAAGGCGGCCAGGTCGCCCGTGGCCAGCACGTGATCGGTGACGTACGAGACGACGCCGATGGACGCGGTGTCGCACCCGGTGGAAATCATCAGCAGAAAGACCGACATCGACACGGCGAAACGGTTGGGCCGCACCAGCGGCCAGAATGTCCGGAAGGCGGCGAGAGGCGATGTCTTCGTACGACGGACCGGTCCGCCGCGTTTTCCGCTCGCTGTGCGCGACGACGTCATGTCCTCCCCCTGCTCCTGTGCGGCTCAGCAGTTGAAACATTCCTGCGCGCGCTCACTGCCACCGATGGCAAGGAGGAGGCGCGCAGGAATGGTCCTGTCGGAGTGCGCGGTTACTTGCCGGCCTTCTTGGCGTGGTGCTTGTGGTGGTGATGGTGCCCGTGCCGGTGGTGCTTCTTGTCGTCGGCCTTTTCCTTCTTTTTGGCCTTCTTCACCAAAATGATCTTGCGGAAGGACATGATGGAGACCCTTTCCTTCGAGTGTTCGCGAGGGATTTACCCTCTTGCTTTTCCGTTTCCGGAAATCTTCTGTCCGCCCGTCAGGCGGATGGGCTGGCGCTCGCGGTGGGGGATTTGCCGCTGTGTTTCGGCAGCAGACTCCGGCAGGTCTTGAGGGCCTGGACGGTCTTGGGGTCCGCGGTGCTGAGCCCGTGCAGGGCGCCGGTGCCGGGCGAGGCGGACGGCACCACGGCACCGTGCTCCGTGAGGCACTTGGCGAGGGCCTCCTTGTCGGCACCATCCCCGTGGCCACGGTGGTTGCCCTTGGGGCGCAGGCCGGCACATGCCTGTTCGGCCTGCTTGCGGGTGGGATCGGCCGACGCACCGTTGGAAGGTGCCGCGGTGCTGTCCGTCGCGCCTGCGCTGGGCCGTGCCTTGGGGGTGAAGCCGTGCTGGGACAGGCATTGGCGGTAGGCGGCCGTCTGCTGCATCCGCGCCGTCCCCGTCGAAGCGGACGCCCCGGTCTGTGTGCTCGCCGTGACCGACGAGGAACCGCACGCGGTGAGCAGGAGGGCACCGGCGGCCAGGCCGGTGGCGGCAACGGCGGCCCGGACCGCCGCTCTTGGGGAATACGACAGCCGGATGGGCGTCGGCGTCGTGGCGGGGTTCTCGTTGTCGTGGGGGGGAGCTGGTGGCTGTCACGGCAGGAAATACGAGTGGTCCCAGACCCGGACTCAGTCGATGAGCTGGGGGTTTCCTGGAAGCTTCCTGGGAGATTCCTGATAGACCGCGCCGCGACGGGGCGGTGTTGCCACAGGCGACCGGCATTACCCAAGACCGGGAAGCTGCGGTCTGCTGGTCATGATGCGTCTGAGGCAGCGGGGGCTCGTCCGTGAAGGGCACTTGAGGGGGTTCGCGGTTGCGGGAGTGGACCAGGGCCGCGTTGAGGCCGACGGGGTCGGAGATCGCGGTGGTGATGACTGCCGGCCTTCAGAGGTCCCGCAGGGCTCCCGTTCCCTCATCAGCCCCGTCTGAGCAGCCGTAATGCTGTTGACTTCCCGGACTTGGGCTTCACCTGGCCGTACGCTCCGGTGACGGGCGGTCCTCCGACCTGAGCGAACCCGAGTCCGTGTCCGTACCGAAGGGCATGAAGGCGGGAACCGGCGATGGCACGCAGTCGGCCTGGGAGTTGATCCCGGCCGCAGGCGTTGACGGTGTACCGCGTGGCGACAGGATCGTATTTCCGCGATCACTCCAGGGGCCACGAGGACAATGGACACATCGGAAGCAAGTCTGCTGGTCGTCGACGACGAGCCCAATATCAGGGAACTGCTCTCGGCTTCCCTGCGTTTCGCCGGTTTCGTGGTCGCCTCTGCGGCGACCGGATCCGAGGCGCTGGAGTCCGTGGCCCGGGTGCGCCCTGACCTGGTGGTGCTCGACGTGATGCTGCCCGACATGGACGGCTTCGCGGTCATTCGACAACTGCGTGAACAGTCCGGTCGAGGCGCCGGTGCGTCGGCCCACGCCCAACTGCCGGTGCTCTTCCTCACAGCCAAGGACGGCGTGGAGGACAAGATCAGTGGGCTGACGGCCGGCGGTGACGACTACGTGACCAAACCGTTCAGCCTGGAGGAAGTCATCGCCAGAATCCGCGCGATCCTGCGCCGGACCGCGGGAGCCGCGGACGGCGACGTCATGACCGTCGACGATCTCGAACTCGACAAGGTGGGACACCAGGTCTCGCGGGCCGGCCGTCCGGTCTCCCTGACGCCCACCGAGTTCAAGCTCCTCGAATACCTGATGACCAACGCGGGCCGGGTGATGTCGAAGCGCCAGATCCTGCAACACGTCTGGGCCTACGACTTCGGCGGCGACCTCAGCATCGTCGAGTCCTACATCTCCTACCTGCGCCGGAAAATGGACCCCGGAGCAGACGGCGCGCCCCGGCTCATCCACACCGTCCGCGGTATCGGATACGTGCTGCGCCGCACCCAGGACTGATCCATGGCGCGCGCCCATGTCCCGAAGCCGGTCCGGCGGTCAGCGGTGCGATTCCGCACGCTCTCGCTGCGCTCACGGCTGGTCCTGCTCGCCGTGGCGCTGGCGGTGCTCGGCCTCGCCGCCAGCGACACGGTCGTACTGGGCTCGATCCGGGGACAGTTGGTGCACCGCGTCGATCAGAAGCTCAGGCGCTACGGCAAGCCGGTGGCCCGCAAGGTGGCTGACGGGGGTGGTCTCTCGGACAGTGATCTCCACCGGGCTCGCGGCGGTTCCTCCCTCAGCGGCCCGTACGCGGTCGCCTTCGCCGACGCCGACGGCACGGTCACCGAGCAGTTCGGGCCGGCGCTGACCGAAGGGGCGGCGTTCCCTGGCTGGCCTTCGATGGACGGCGCCCAATTGCGCGCCCGCGCGGGCAAGGCGTTCACCCTGCCCGGCGACGACAGCGGCAGCCCCTGGCGGGTGCTCGTCCTGTCCGTCGGCAACGCCATCGGCAATTCCGTCGACACCACCGACGACACGGCCGATCCTCCGGCCGCCGTACTGGTGGCCACCTCGCTGGAGGAGACCGACGCCACCGCCGCCCAGATGCGGGACGCGTTCCTCCTGATCGGCGCGATCGTCGTGACGCTGCTCGGACTGGGCGGCTGGTTCGCCGTAGGCGCGGGGCTGCGCCCGCTGCACCGGATCGAGGCCGCCGCGGGCGAGATCGCCGCCGGGCGACCGCTCTCCCACCGGATGCCCGACGCCTCCCCGCACACCGAAACAGGGCGGCTGGCCAGCGTGCTCAACAGCATGCTCACGCAGATCGAGTCCGCCTTCGCTGCCCGCTCCCAATCCGAGCAACGGATGCGGCGTTTCATCGCCGATGCCAGCCATGAACTGCGTACACCGCTCGTCAGCATCCGCGGCTTCGCCGAGTTGTACCGGATGGGCGCGTTATCGGATGAAGCGGATATCAAGCGCACCATGGACCGCATCGAGAGTGAGGCAGTCCGCATGGGCCGGCTGGTCGAAGACCTGCTTCTGCTCGCCCAGTTGGACGAACAGCGCCCTCTCCAGCTCGCCCCGATGGACCTGCGCACGCTCGCCGTCGACGCCTTGCACGACGCCACGGCACTCGACCCGACCCGCCCCGTCTCCCTCACCGGCCCCGGCGGGCCGGGCACGTCGCCCGGCCCGGCCCCGGTCCTGGGCGACGAGGCCCGGCTGCGCCAAGTGGTCACCAACCTCGTCGGCAACGCCATCGCCCACACCCCGCCCGGCACGCTGCTGCGGATCGGTGTGGGCACGGCCGCCGACACCACCAGGGTGATCGAGGTCGCCGACTCCGGCCCAGGACTGCCCCCGGACCAGGCGGCCCGTGTCTTCGATCGCTTCTACCGGGTCGACGCCTCCCGCAGCAGGCAGGAAGGCGGCGGCGCGGGACTGGGACTGGCCATCGCCTCAGCCCTGGTGACAGCCCACCAGGGCAACATGGAACTTGAGACCGCGCCAGGTCAGGGTGCCTTGTTCCGAGTACGACTGCCCCGCGACGGCGGGGACACGAGCACCTGAATGACTCCGCACGGACCCGGCGTGGTTCAGCAAAGCCGCGCTGTCGCCGGTTCGTCCCGTGGGGTGGTGTCTCCCGATGCAGGCAGGACCACCGGTGATGGGAGTTCGTACTGGACAGCGTCATTGATTCCCCTGGCCCCCGGTGACAGGCCCCCCGCGAATTTACTGCTGCCGCTGCTTCAACACTTCGGAACCATGATTGCGCATAGACTCGCGACTCCTCGCCGCAGGTATCTGAGGATGGGGCCATAAAGCGGACCGAAGGCGGCCGGCCACGCAACTGGCCGACGCTGACGGCTGATTCCCGAGTGACGCAGACGGTGTACGACTGGGTGGTGGGCGAGCCCACCAGTACCATCCAGGACCCGGGCGGGCTGGCCATCACCGAGAAGGCCACCTACGACACCGCCGGACGCCAGATCACGCGCAGCCTGCCCGCATCCAATGGATCCGACGCCGGCACGCTGATCACGGACTACTACACCGGCGACGGCACCGGAGTCTGCGGCGGCCGGCCCGAGTGGGCCGACGAGGTCTGCCGTACCCGCCCCGCCGCGGCGATCGCCGGTGGAGGCTCCAACCCGACCCAGCTGGTGACCACGACGGCCGAGTACGACCGCTGGGGCGAGACCTCCAAACTCACGGAGACCGCCAACAGCACTACCCGCGTCAAGACCACCGACTACGACGACGCGGGCCGCACGAAGACCGTGACGGTCACCGGGGGCACCGGCACCGCCGTCCCTGCGGTCACCACGACCTACGACCTGGCAAGCGGAAAGGTGGCCGAGGTCGCCTCCACCGGCGGCGGAACCGTCAAGAAGGCGTACGACAAGCTCGGCCGCCTCATCTCCTACACGGACGCCGACGGCGGGGTGACCACCAGCCAGTACGACGCCGAGGGCCACGCCGTCCAGGTCAGCGACAACGTGCCCTCCAGCACGAGCTACGCGTACGACACGAGCGTCGATCCCCGCGGCCTGCCCACCTCCATCACCGACTCCGTGGCGGGCACGTTCAGCGTCCGCTACGACGCCGACGGACAGGTGAGCTCCCAGAAACTGCCGGGGGGCCACACCATGAGCCAGAGCACCAACCCGGCCGGCATGGCGACGCAGCGGACGTACACCCGCGACAGCGACGGACAGGTGCTCTTCACCGAGAACCTCATCCCCACCGTTCACGGCCAGCGCTCCTCCTGCATCGGCTCGCTGGGCCAGACCTCCGGCCAGACCTACCGCTACGACAAGGCCGGCCGGCTGGTCCGGGCCGAGGACGACACCGTCGACAGCGTGTGCGTCACCCGCAGCTACACGCTCGACAAGAACGCCAACCGCCAGACCCTCGCCACCGCGGCAGCCGAACCCGGCCTGGCCTGCACCACCACCGGTGCCACGACCACCAGCCACACCTACGACAGCGCCGACCGCCTGGTCGACTCCGGCTACACCTACGACGTCTTCGGCCGCACCACCGCGGCCCCCGGCACCACGCTGGCCTACTACACCAACGACCTGGTACGTCAGCAGACCGCCGGAAGCCAGCGGCAGACCTGGGCCCTCGACTCCCAACTGCGCTTCCGCGGCTGGACGGTGGAGTCCAACGCGTCCGGCAGCTGGACGCAGACCCAGTCCAAGCTCAACCATTACAGCTCCGACACGGACACCCCGCGCTGGACCGTGGAGGACACCGCCCCCGGCGCCGTCACCCGCAACGTGAACGGGTTCGACGGCCAACTGGTGGCCACCACCGCCAAGACCGGCTCGACCGTGCTGCAACTCGTCAACCTGGACGGCGACGTGGTGATGCAACTGCCCACCACCGCCGGACAGGCCCCCACCGTGCTCACCACCGACGAGTACGGCAACCGTGCCAACACCTCCAGATGCAACACCTACGACTACGCCTGTGCCGACCCCGTCAACAACGACGACGTCACCGGCTGCGCGACCTGCCGCGTACCCAAGCACGCCTGGACCGGTCGCAGTTCCACCACGGTCCTGCGCACCACCCGCTGGAGCTACACCGGCTGGCAGAACGTCAACTGGCACTGGTACGTGGACATCCTGAGCGGTGATTACGGGCCGGTCCCCATCAGCGCCTGGAAACGCCAGTACCGGTACCGCAAGCAGTACGTCTTCAAGTGCAAGGTCGTGGCCTGGTACGGCTGGGGCCGGCAGAAGATCCTGGCGACCTACGAAACGCACTGGCAGTACTCCTACCGGATCAAGTGGACCGGCATCAAATGGACCCGGACCGGAGGCTGGAGCTGGACAAGAACGTCCTGGCGCTACGTGTCCAGCTACCGCATCGTCTACACCAAGGGCTGAGCCTGCCCTGACCAGCGCCTAGGGTGGTGCTCCGCGACAGCCGTCGCGGAGCACCATCTCCCCGCCCCTCAAATCCGCAAGCCACCGGCCGCCTTGTCCACCGCACGGCCTCGGCTTCCCCTCGTGGAGATACCTCGCATGCTTCCTGTCGTCGCTTTCGGGCTCGCCTTCTTCTGCCTCACTCTGTGGTGCGCCGTCGCCGTTGCCCGGATCCGTGAGCTGCCCGCCTGGCGAAGGTTCTTGCCGCTCGCACTCTTCCTGATCGCCGCCGGCGCGAGCCTGCTGCGCGCCTTCCACATCCCGGAAGTGGCCAACGCCATCGCGTTCCCCCTGAATCTCGCGGTCGTCGTCCTGTCGCTCAGGGAGATCCGCATCCGCCGTCAGCACGGGCAGGAGGGGCACCGAACCGCACAGGAAGGGAACGGCGCGTGAGGACCCGTGCAGGGAGGGCATGACGGCGTGCGGGTCGGACATCGGCGCCTTAGAGATCGTCTCAACTGGCTTGATCACTAGGCTGGCGGCCGTGATGGCGATGGTGGGGCGTCTGGTGCCGGACGGGTTGTGGGAGTTGTTCCAGCGGGTGGTCCCGGCTGTGCCGGTGCGTCCGCAGGGTGGGGGCCGACGCCGCTACGGTGATCGCGAAGTGCTGGCGGCGATCCTGTTCGTGGCCACGACGGGGTGTACCTGGCGGCAACTGCCACCGATCTTCGGCCCGTCCGGGCCGACCGCGCACCGGCGGTTCACCGAGTGGAGCCGGGCCCGGGTATGGGGCAAGCTGCACCGCCTGGTCCTGGACGAACTCGGCGCGCGTGGCGAGTTGGACTGGTCCCGGTGCGCCATCGACTCCGTGAACATGCGCGCGACGAAAGGGGGGACCTGACGGGTCCGAATCCCGTAGATCGCGGCAAGAAGGGATCAAAGATCCACTTGATCACCGAGCGAACCGGTCTGCCCCTCTCTATCGGGATCTCCGCCGCGAACACCCAAGACAGCCAGGGGCTCGAACCCCTCGTGCGCGGCATCCCGCCCATCCGCTCCCGCCGCGGGCCGCGCCGACGACGGCCCACCAAGCTCCATGGTGACAAGGGGTACGACTACGACCAGCTGCGCCGATGGCTACGCTCCCGGAACATCACCCCTCGCATCGCCCGCAAGGGCATCGAGTCCTTCCAGCGACTGGGCCGTCACCGATGGACCGTGGAACGCACGGTGGCCTGGCTTGCCGGGTGCCGCCGTCTGCACCGCCGCTACGAGCGCAAGGCAGAACACTTCCTCGCCTTCGCCGGCATCGCCGCCGCGCTCATCTGCTACCGGCGTCTGGCTGCGTGAGCCGGTTCATGCGACTCCGAGGAACCCCGGGTCGGCGCCGTCGAACTGCAGGCACGAGTCGCGGCTCAGCCCCAGGAGTTCCGCCATGGGCACCGCACGGCGACTGGTCGCCAGCAGGTCCTGGCGGGCCTCGGCCGACCGCAACGGTGGGAAGAACGACAATCCCTGCCGGCCGTTCAGTACGGACACCTCGCTGCGCCAGCCGTCCCACCGCAGGCTCCCATAGAATTCATGGAGCCCTCCGGAAAGAATCCAGGACAGCCAGGCCGAGTGCCCGGCGCCCAGCGCCTCCCAGCCAAGGGAATCGGGGGCGAAGTAGAGGATTTCGCCCGGTTCACCGGGCCGAGCGGTTTCACGGGGTTTCCCCTGTTGAGGGCGAACACCCCGCCCAGCACATCGTGCGCAACCACGAGTCCCGCCCCTGGCCGCCAGGCCGGATCGAACGTCGAGGGCATCGCGTTGATCTCCGCCAGGCCCGGCAGCCTCTCGGCGTGGGCGTCCCCCGGGCTTCCGAAGATCCGCAACCAGCCGCTGTCCACCAGCAGACCGCCGCTATTCAAGACAATCCCGCCCAGATTCGACCGGGCCGAGACCTGGAGCTGCAACAGCGAGGCACGGCCTGCCTCGGCATCGCCGGGCAGCACGTCAACTGGTACGTCAGTGCCGGACAGCTCCTGGAGAAGGAGCGGCCAGGCTGGATCATCGACGTTGAGCAGCTCATCGGCCTCGCGCATTCCCGCATCGTCGCACCAGCACTGAAGACGCAGTCCCCCGGGGCACCTTCACTTCGATCCACCAAACGAGATGATCTCTTAGGGCGTGGAGGGGCTGCTCGCCAGCGGCACAGGCCGGAATGATCAACGAGGCGTTGTCGCTCTCCTGTAGCCCGTGCGCGGGCCGATGATGGGGAGCTGACCGGCACTTGCGCGCTGTACGACAGAGGCACCGAGGTGACCGTCCTCGAGCCGGGATGAAGCCATGCACGCGGGCGCTGCCGCAGTGCGGGTGGTGCGTGAGGACCGGAATGCCCTGCCGCTGACCGACCCTTCTTGCGATCTCGTCGCCCACGCGCATTCCTTGCAGTGGACTGTTCCGGCCCCCTCCGGCCCCTCCGGAGGCACTTCGTGTCGTGCGCCCGAGGTAGTCCGGCCGGCGGGTCAGGCTGGTCTGCGAGGCACACGCCGCCCGGTTCGCTGGACGAGGGCGGTCTCCGTACGTTTTCGCCCTGGACGCAAGCTGCTGAGCGAATCGCTCCCGGATGGCAGGGGGCGAGGAGACTTACCTGATTGATCTGCTGGTGGTCGCCCGCTCGTGCCAACTCGGCGACTTCGGGAGATTCGCGTCAAGGAGGCATCAAAAGCCTGGTCAGAGCACATACTTGAGGTTGCGGGGGTGTCTCGCGGTGCCTGACGGGGAGTGACAGGGTGAGTGGTGTCGGTGAGGGGCTGGGCAAGGTCGAGGTGAAGCTCCGGTGGGACCCGAGTCCGTACGGGCAGCCGCCCCGGCATCTCGACATCATCGCCGCGACCTTTTCGGCGGACGACCCCTACGGGCGGCCCGTGTACGTCGTCCACACCGAGAGTCGGTCACCGGACGGCACGATCAACATGAGCCGGCACAGCGAGACCGGGATGGGCTTCGGGTTCGTCGAGGCGATGGTGCTGGAGTTCGAGCGGATGTCGCCCGCGTACGGGCGGGTGGTGGTTGGAGTGGCGATCCACCAGGACGGCGGTCCCCGTGTCTTCCGTGACATATCGAACGCCGGAGTGGTCGTCGTCGAGGGGTACCGGGAGCTGCTGGCGGACGATTTCACGCAGGTCGCCGATGCGACGGCGGCGACGGTCGCGGAGTTCGGCAGAGACCCGTCCGGGTGGTGGGTATTCCGCGAGATGGTCCGGGGGTTCGACGCCGGCCCGGTGCAGTTCGCCGTGGAGATGGGCAGCGTTCGGCAGCAGTGATGCCGGATCGCTGCCGAAGACAGCCGCACGGCGGCGGCCGGCGCGGTTGTATGTGCGGTCGGTTTTCTCCTTTCCGGGCACGGATCACCATGGACGGAGGCGTCGCCCTGCCGTTCCGTCCAAAGGCCGCCGTTTTCAGAGCTCTTCGGTCGGCCAGTCCAGGAGCCGGGCGCCGATGACGGCGGTCTGGAGTTTGTAACGGTGCGCGGGATCGGACGGATCGGCGCCGGTGAGTTGGTGGATGCGGTTTAGGCGGTAAGTCATGGCCCGCACGCTCAGGGAGAGACGTCGGGCGGCCTCGGCCGCGACGCATCCGGAGTCGAAGTACGCGGTGAGGGTGTTCAGGAGGGGCTGGGCGCCGCCCCGGGCGGCGGTGAGCGGGCCGAGCGTGTTCACCACCAGGTCGGCCCGGCTGATCGCGAAGGAGTTTTACGAGGGCATCTCCTCACCCGCCGCCCACGACGACACCGCCCGCGCCCTGCACGCAGCTGTCTCCGCTGTACGTGCCGCCGATCGCCCTGGCCGGAGGCGACCTGGACCCCCTTCATCCACTTCGGCCCCTGAACCAAGAACTGAACCGCTCCTGGACCGGTGGAGGCTCCACCAGACCCGAAGCAGTTCATACGCATGGGGAATCAGGCTGGCGGTTCTGAGGCACACCCTGACGCCGGACGACCGGCTGACTATCGTTGATCCGGACAACACGGAGGCACCGCCCCGGCCGCCAGGGCCGCCGGCACACCGCCCCACCAGTGTGTATCCCCGGCCGGGAGGGTGTAGCCGGACACGAACCCGACGAGCCGGCCGCCAAGCAGGTTGCCCGACGGCTCGGTGGGGCGTGCTGCCGGTGTCCGCCTCGTCAGGAGTGCTGCTCGCTGGCGTGGGGCGCGGGGATCTCGCGTTCGCCGTGGTCGAGGGTGGTGTACCAGGCGGCGAGGAGAGTGAGGGCGTCCTGGGCGGGGGTGCCGGTCTCGGCGCTCAGGGCGGTGAGGGTCAGGCCGGGGTCGGTGGGGATGGGCAGGGCTTCGAAGGCGAGGGTGAGGTCGCCGACGGCGGGGTGGCGGAAGCGTTTGAGGCCGGTGTGGTGCAGGCGCACGTCGTGCGCGGCCCACAAGGTGCGGAAGTCCTCGCTGCGGGTGGACAGCTCGCCGATCAGGTCGCTCAGTTCACGGCTGTAGGGGTCACGGCCGGCTTCGGTGCGCAGGAGGGCCGCGGCGGTGGCGCGCTGGGCCTGCACCTCGGGCATGTAGTCGGCGGCATGAGGGTTGAGGAACTGGAAGCGGGCGAGGTTGACCGGACGGGCCGGGTCCTGGAACACGGGCCAGTAGAGCGCCTTGCCTAGCGGGTTGGCGGCAAGGATGTCGAGGCGGCCGTTGCGGATGAAGGCGGGTGCGTCGGTCATCGCGTCGAGCAGTTGCTGCAGAGCGGGCCGGACGGGCTGGGCAGCGCGGCGCCGGACCGGGGGCCGGGTGGTGCCGGCGGTGCGGGCGAGGTCCATCAGGTGGGCGCGCTCGGACTCGTCGAGCTGGAGGGCGCGGGCGAGGGAGTCCAGGACGGCCTCGGAGGTGCCGGAGAGGCTGCCGCGCTCCATGCGGGCGTAGTACTCGGCGCTCACCCCGGCGAGCATCGCGACCTCCTCGCGGCGCAGCCCCTTGACCCGGCGGTGGCCGCCGTGGGCGGGCAGGCCGGCCTGCTGCGGGGTGATCCTGGCGCGGCGGCTGGTGAGGAACTCGCGGACCTCGCTTCGGTTGTCCATGCCGTCGAGGCTACGACGATCGGCGAACGTGAGAGGTGCCCTGCCAGTACACGTATCAACGGTTCCTTCCGCACACCTGTGACCTGCCGTTTCCTCGAAACCAGGCCACCAGATGGCCTCCCTCCCCTCGGTGGCATCGCACGGGAGCGGGGGGCGCAAACGCCAGCCGATGCCCGCCATGTGCCGTTGCGGGCATCCCTCGGAAAGGAGCCGATGATGGCGCAGGACAAGCCGAACGAGGGGCCACGTCAGCAATTCGGGGACCTCGCCCCGGCGCTGGCCGGGTACAGCGAGGACGTGCTGTTCGGGCAGGTATGGGAGAACCCGGACCTGTCGCCGCGCGAGCGCAGCCTGGTCACCGTGGCCAGCCTGATCACCAGTGGCAGCACCGAGAAGCTCGCCTTCCACCTGGGCCGGGCCCGCGAGAACGGGGTCAGCGACCAGGAGCTGATCGAGACGATCACCCACCTGGCCTTCTACGCGGGATGGCCCAAGGCCATGTCGGCGCTCACCGTCGCCAGGACCGTCCTCACCGGCTCCTGACGCCGCCCCTCCCGGTCCCGGCGGCGCCCTCACGACCCGCTCTCCGCACCAGCAGCACGCGAAGGATTACTGATCATGGAAATTGTGCAGCCCCCGGCGACGATGAAGTTGTCGGCGCAGATGTTCACCGGGGACGCCTGGGCGGATGTGGTCTACCGCGGCGAGGATCCCTCTCGCGCGCGGGCGAACATGGTCCGCTTCGCCCCCGGTGCCCGCACCGCCTGGCACTCCCACGGTCTGGGCCAGACCCTCTACATCGTCGAGGGCATCGCCCTGGTCCAGGCCCGCGGCGGCGGCGTCCTCGAAGCCCGCCCCGGTGACGTGATCTGGACCCCGCCGGGCGAGGAGCACTGGCACGGCGCCGCCCCGGACCGGTTCATGGCGCACATCGCCCTGTGGGAGGGCGACGAGGTCGACTGGCTGGAGCACGTCAGCGACGCCGAGTACGCCGGCCCCCGCAGCTCCTGAACCAACACCCCGCCGAACAGCGATCCGCACCGCAGCCTGGCATGCCCCTGGACCAGGAACGGCAGCTGACGGCCGGACACCACAACGATTGGACCCACTCCTCGTGAACCCGCAGTACAACTTCGAAGGCCAGGTTGCCCTGGTCACCGGTGCCGCCTCCGGCATGGGCCTGGCCGCCGCCCGCCTCTTCGCCCGGGCCGGCGCGGCCGTCGTCTTGGCCGACGTCGACAAGGACGCGGTCGAAGCAGCCGCCCAGGAACTCACCGATGCCGGACACCAGGCCCTCGGCGTCGTGTGCGACGTCACCGACGAGGACCAGGCCGCCGCCATGGTCGACCAGACGGTGGCCGCCTACGGCCGTCTCGACATGGCGTTCAACAACGCCGGCATCCAGGTCCCGCCCTCCGACGCCGCCGACGAGAAGGCCGAGGACTTCGACCGCGTCAACGCCGTCAACCTGCGCGGCGTCTGGGCCGCCCAGAAGCACGAGCTGCGCCAGATGCGCACCCAGGGATCCGGCGCCATCGTCAACAACTCCTCCCTCGGCGGCCTGGTCGGCCTGCCCGAGCGCGCCGCCTACCACGCCTCCAAACACGGCGTGATCGGCCTGACCAGGAGCGCCGCCGTCGAATACGCCCCCCGCGGCATCCGCATCAACGCCGTCTGCCCCGGCGTGATCGAGACGCCCATGGTCGCCGACATGCTCGAAGGCCAGGCCGAAGCCATGGCCGAGATCATGAAGCAGCAGCCCATCGGCCGCCTCGGCACCGCCGCCGAAGTCGCCGCCGCAGCCGTCTGGCTGTGCAGCCCCGCCGCCAGCTTCATCGTCGGCGCCGCCCTGCCCGTCGATGGCGGCTACACCACCCACTAGCAAACGCCCCCGCCCCAGACCCCCGGGGCGGTACGGGCACCCCCCCCCGTACTGCCCCTCCTCGGACCCCCTTTCACCACGGAGTTTCCCCTTCCGCCATGAGCACCTGGGATCAAGCGCATCTGCACGCCTTCGCAGCCGCCGACGACCTGCACATCTCGCCACTGCGCGAGGACGGCCGCACCTACGGCACCCCGACCTGGATCTGGTCCGTCGCCGTGGGCGGCGAACTCTATGTCCGCCCCTACAACGGCCCGGCTTCCCGCTGGTACCAGGCGGCGATGACGCAGAAGGCCGGCCGTATCCGCATCACCGGCGCAGAGCACGAGGTGACCTTCGCACCGGCCGACGACAGCGTCCTCAACGCCGTCGACGACGCCTACCGCACCAAGTACGCGCCCAGCCCCTACGTGGAGCCGATGCTGCGCAGCGAGCCCCGGTCGACGACCATCCGCATCCGCCCCGCCAACTGACACGGCCAGCCGCCCCGACGACAGAGACGCGGCAGCCCTCCCGCGCCACCGCAGCCTTCTCAAGCCATGCGCGACTCACTGGGAGCACCACTATGGAGTACATCCGTCTCGGCACCACCGGCCTGAAGGTAAGCCGGCTTGCTCTGGGCTGCATGAGCTACGGCGACCCGGCCGTACCAGGCGCCCATCCCTGGGCACTGACCGAGGACAAGGCCCTCCCGTTCTTCCGGCAGGCCCTCGAACTGGGCATCAGCTTCTGGGACACCGCCAACGTCTACCAGGCCGGCACCTCCGAGGAGATCACCGGCCGCGCCATCACCCGATACGCCCGGCGCGAGGACATCGTCCTGGCCACCAAGGTCCGCGGCAAGATGCACAACGGCCCCGGCGGCGAGGGCCTGTCCCGCAAGGCGATCCTCGAACAGGTCGACGCGTCCCTCAGCCGGCTGGGCACCGACTACATCGATCTCTATCAGATCCACCGCTTCGACGACGACACCCCGGTCGAGGAGACGATGGAGGTACTGCATGACGTCGTCAAGGCCGGGAAAGTCCGCTACATCGGCGCCTCCTCGATGTACGGCTGGCAGTTCGCCAAACTCCAGCACGCCGCAGACCTCGGCGGCTGGACCCGCTTCGTGACCATGCAGAACCAGTACAACCTGCTGCGCCGCCAGGACGAACCAGAACTCATGGCCATGTGCGCCGACATGGGCGTCGGACTCGTGCCGTACTCGCCGAACGGCAAGGGCCGCCTCGCCCGCCCCGCCGGGGAACAGAGCACCCGCTCCACCACCGACCACGTCGTGCAGTCCTTCGACAGCCCCCACGACGAGCCGGTCATCAACGCGGTGCAGCAACTCGCGCAAGCCCGCGGCCTCACCATGGCCCAGATCGCCCTCACCTGGGTCCTGCGCAACCCACTCGTCTCCGCGCCCATCGTCGGCGCAACCAAGCCCCACCACCTCCAGCAGGCCGCCGAAGCCCTCGACCTCCAACTGTCAGACGAAGAAGCGGCCACGCTGGAAGCGCCCTACGTCAACGCCGGACCCTCCTGGTTCTGAGCACCTACGGCTCCATTCAGACCAGGGAAGCCGCCGTAACAGGCCGAATCGGGCGCTGTTGGAGGTCGGCCAGGCGGTAAGGCCGAAGAGAGCGTCAGATTCAACACGCTGGCCGATATGACGGGCCCGGAAGTCATCGAGCTCTATCGCTTCCATCGGAAGGCCGACGGGGAGCTCGGAATCGGCGTGGCCGATCACTGCGGTCTGCACGCGGCGTCTGTCCAGGGCCATGCAACCTCCAGCCGTACCGGAGACGAGATCCGCCTCCGCCCGGCGCCCGGCCACACTGCCGAGCGCCCAACTGGCTGACGGTACCTTGCGCCACTGACAATGCCCGGGCTGTCATGGGCGACCGGACCGGACCGGACCGGCCGGACTGACCGGGCACGGGGTACCGCCGAAGCCAGGCGGACGTCTCCCATGCCGCACCCCATGGGCTCGCGTGGAGAAGGCCGGCGGCCAGGCAGGGAAGCTCCTGAAGCCGACGGCGTGACCGGCGTTGTCGTCGCGGTCGGTTCCGCTGCGCCTCAACCGGCCTTCGAGGCCGGCGCACACCACGAAGGCGTCACTGATGGCGCTTTTTCGAAACGGCGGCGGCCGCTCCTCGACTCGCTTGACCCGTTGTTCAACGGACTGGGGAAGTTCGGAGCCAGGTGCCGTGAGTGGGGCTTGAGCCAGTTGGCTGAGCCATGCTGCGCCCGCGACGGCCCGCCAGTGTTTCGCTGTATGCGGTCGCGCGATTACGCATGGTGTCTCGCGGGCTGCTGGTCCGGCCTGAGGTTGCCGGGCCAGGTCGCACAGAGCCAGAAGTGAGACTCGATGAGCAACACCCAGCCGGCCCCCACCGGTCTGCGGGCCGACATTAAGCACCGCGCTGACGGCAAGCACCAGATGTACGGCCTCCACCTGCGCTGGCAGATCGGCGACAACCAGCCGGATCACGGCACCTGGCCCCCGCCGGCCGACTGGAACGACGGCAACGCGCCCTACCCGCACGTGTACGAGGTGTGGATCAACGACCAGGCACGGCAGACGGTCTTCCTCCACTGGCCGTCCTGGGACTGGTCCCTGTCCAACACCCACTGGGTGGACCTGGGCGAAGAGCCGGCCGACCTCTATGTGGTGAAGATCCGCGCCAGGACCGGCGACGGCCAGTACACCCCGTTCACCAACGCGGTGACCGTCAACGGCGGCGAAGCGGTGAACTGGACCGCCCCGGCCCCCCGCCACGACGCCCCCGCCGCTCCCGCCGAGGCCGGCCCGCGGCACGGAACCGTGAACCACCCGCGCAGCCGTGCGGCCGCCGTGATCCGGGACCTGGACCCCTCCCCGATCTGCGAGGAGGCACGGAGGCTCAACACCAGCACCGACTGGCATGAAGTCCTGCCGGGTGCGGAGCGGATGCTCGCCGACTACCCCTGGAACCACCAGGAGCAGTACCTGGAGTACCGCAAGTTCTTCGACGGCAGCAATGTCGCCTCCACCGGGAACCCGGCGTACCGGGGCCTGGACCTCGCACCGGACGACAAACTGGGCGACTGGCCGCTGACGGAGCTGGACACGGGTACCGCCACGCAGACCTTCACCTACGACTACATGGCCTACCACACCGGTGAGACCTGGTCGCACCGGTGGTTCATCACCCGCGAGGAATGGAGCCCGGGCAACGGGCTCACCTGGGAAGACCTCGACCCCATCCCCTTCCTCGTCGAGATCCACGGCAGCACCGAGGAGGAATCCACCTCCTGGGAGTTCACCACCCTGCCACGGCGCCTGGGCCGGGCCGCACTCGTAGAGGTCTGGGGCGGACACGGCGGCCCCCACACACCCAACGGCGAGAACGGCGGCAACACCGGCGAGTTCTTCCTCTCGACCTGCGACGTCGTGCTCCGCTGACGAGACGGCCGACGGCCCGGTGAAGAACACGCCGACCCGCCGGTAGCGGCCAACACCGGTCTCCGAGACACGGCCCGGCGCGGCGCTTGGCCTCCCAGCCACCGATACCGGCCCGCGCCGCGCCGTGCCGGCAGGCTCGCGCACCTTGGACCGACACAGCCCTCGCCCTCACGGGCCACCCCTGCCCTGAGGCCTCGGCGGCGTGCCAACGCGCAGCCGCCCGGGGAATCCGGCCGAGCAACTCTGATGCCAGCCCGAGCGGCCAGTGAGGATGTCAAATATCGCCATCATCACTGGCCGACGTCGGCCCGCATCGCGCTGCGAAGCTGCTTGACCGCCGCCTTGTAGGCGTTCATCGCGGCCGTCTCCTGCGCCGGACCCACGGCGTTCCCAGCGATCAGACAGTCCAGGTACTCACGGACACGGTCAATTGCCTGATCAGCAGCTTGAGTGACGCCGTCTGTCCCGAGGATCATGACTTGCTCACGGTAGGAGTAGAGGCCGGCCCGGTGGGTCACGTCCGCTGGAGTGGTGTATCGACGGCCACTCGGTGATCTCTTCTTTGAGGCTAGGCGGTGAGTTCGGTGGGCAGGGCGGTGTCGTCGGTTTCTGACTCGATCGGGTGGAGGCGGGCCTTGGCGAGGAGCTCGCGGCCCATGTAGCGGCGGGCTTCGGTCCACTCGTCGTTCTGCTCGGCGAGCACGGCGCCGACCAGGCGGATGACGGCGGTGCGGTCGGGGAAGATGCCGACCACGTCGGTGCGGCGGCGGATCTCCTTGTTCAGGCGTTCCTGCGGGTTGTTCGACCAGATCTGCCGCCAGATCTCGCGTGGGAAGGCGGTGAAGGCCAGGAGGTCGTGCTGGGCGGTGTCCAAGTGGGCTGCGGCCTTGGGGAACTTGGCCTCCAGCGCGTCCAGGACGTGCTGCATCTGGGCCTGGGCGGCGTCGGTGTCGGGTTGTTCGAAGACGGTCCGCAGCAGCGTGGCCACCCAGGGCTGGGCCGATTTCGGCACCTGGCTGAGCAGGTTGCGGGCGTAATGCGTGCGGCATCGCTGCCAGCTCGCGCCGGGCAGGACCGCGCCGATGGCGTCGACCAGGCCGGCGTGCGCGTCCGAGATGACCAGCTGGACACCGGACAGGCCGCGGGCGATCAGCGAGCGCAGGAAGGCCAGCCAGCCGGCGCCGTCCTCGGCGGTGGCGACATCGATGCCGAGGATCTCGCGGTGACCGTCCGCATTGACGCCGACAGCGATCAGCGCGTGGACGTTGATGATCCGGCCGCCCTCGCGGACCTTCTGAGTCAGGGCGTCGACCCAGACGAATGAGTAGGGTCCGGCCTCCAGTGGCCGGTTGCGGAAGGCGGCGACCTGCTCGTCCAGGTGCTTGGCCATTGCGCTGACCTGGGACTTCGACAGCTGGGTGACGCCCAGGGACTCGGCGAGCTTCTCGACCCGCCGGGTGCTGACACCGAGCAGGTAGGCGGTGGCGACCACCGAGATAAGGGCCTGTTCGGCCCGGCGACGGCGTTCCAGGAGCCAGTGCGGGAAGTAACTCCCGCTGCGGAGCTTGGGAATGGCCAGCTCGACGGTGCCGGCGCGGGTGTCCCACTCGCGCGGGCGATATCCGTTGCGATGGTTGACTCTCTCGTCGCTGACCTGCCCGTATTCGGCGTTGCAGAGGGCGTCGGCCTCCGCGGACATGAGCGCGACGGCGAACGTCTTGACCATCGCGCGCAGCAGATCGGGACTCGCCGCGGCGAGGTTGTCCTCGGCGAGGACGTGCAGGGGCAGACTGTCTGGTGCGGTCATCGTGCTGATCTCCTTCGGGCTTCGACACCTCGAAGATCAGTCGGTGGCCGTTCATCTATGCGGGCCTCATCCCAACGCCGGAGCAAACCCCCGGATCAGGTCGAACCCGCGTACACCACTTCGCAGGACGTAACCGTCGTTTTTTCACGCAGGAGGAGGACGTCTGGACGGTACGCCAGGGTGGCCCGCTGCCGCTGTGGGACACGATCGAACAGGCTCTCACCGCATGGAAGGACGCCGGAAGCCCAGACATCGCCACCGTGCGGCTGCACATCAGCCAGGAGACCCACACCTACTGGATCGAAGGCCATCCGCTACTCCGATGGCAACACCACGTTCTGTGATCGAGACCCAGCAACTGTTGCGACAGTGAAATACTCGTTCGCCAGAAGCAGGCAAAGTCTTCCACGTGAGACGGGTGAGTATGACGGACCGCCCCGGGAAAACCCGCGGATGCTTTGCCATCGTCGTGACGCCGCGAGGTGAGGTTCTGCTTCAGCTGCGGGACGACAAGGCCGACATCGGCTGGCCGGGGCATTGGTCGCTGCCGGGCGGCGGAGCGGAAGCGGGCGAGACGCCACGAGAGACGATCCTGCGTGAACTGCGGGAAGAGACTGGACTCTTCCCGGAGGCGATCGAGGAAGTTGCGGTTACCGCCTACGCGACCGGTAAGACGCCACCGCATGTATTCGTGACGATCTGGGATGGAGCCGCGCATGAGCTCGTCCTTGGCGAAGGCCAGGATCTGCGTCTGTTTCCCCTGAGTGCTCTTCCCGAACCGATGCCGCCACACGTCCGGCACTACGTCGAGCAGTTCGCCCACGGCCTGTGACACGGCTCCGCCGCCGTCATCCCCCCTCAAGACTGGGCAGACCACATTCGGATGACCGGTCCAAGCGCGCAGCTGCCGGAGATCACTGTCCCACCCCCAGGCAACCACCTCGTTCAGGGCCGTCAGCCCCGGAGCCCATGCCTCGACTGCGTAGCGCACACAGTCCTCGTCGAAGCGGAACCGATCACGGAACATCACACCGGCGGACGGATTGTCCTGGCAGCGGATGATCACACCCGCCTGTTCATCTATGGCGGCGGCGCCGTCCGGAGAGGCCATGAGCCGAACGCTGGGCCAGCACCACAATCCTCGTCACCACAGTTCCTCGTGGGCAGGGACACAGCTTCTACGGGAGTCGTCCTGCACGTACGAACCTGTCGTGCTCGGTCTCGTCACCCCGTCTGGCAAGCCTCCAATGGGGTGACCCGTCCACGATCGAACGAGTTTGGAATCCGCCGGCAGCTGCCTCTCGCATGCAACCGGCCAAATCAGAACGTCAGTTCGTGAATTGCCTCGAAATAGCCGTGACGTCCTCGAATCCGGCGCGTTTTTTAGAGCACCAGTGCCACCGCGACCCCCAGACGGAGGACACCATGCATCCCGTTCCCGGCCCAGCGCGCCGTTCCCTCGGATTCGAACAGCAGTCGGCTGCTCCTGGCCTTTCCGTCGCTGCCGTGCGGTGTGCTGGCGTCCCCGCCTCCCGCGGAGCGCAACCGGATACGAGGCGGGCAGCATGAGCGAGCCCACGGACGCGGCCCAGGCAGGAAGCGACGTTCCGGCGCCGCGGGCGGCCCCGCTCCCGCTGCCGCCGGCCGAGGCACCGGCCGACCCGCAGGACGGTGACGTGGCCGAGGACCTGGAGGAGACGTACTGGTCTGTCCACGACGGCGCCTCCGCCAACGCCACCGTGTACCAGGTCCTCGCCCGCCTCCCCAAGATCACCCGGTTGATCGGTCGGCTCGCCTGGCACGCAGACCGCACGGCGACCACGGTGGTCATCACCTGCCAGCTCACCTCCGCCGCCATGAGCGCGTTCAGCCTGCTCGCCTCGGTCGCCGTCCTGCAGCATCTGTTCGCCCAGGGCCCGACACCCGACCGCGTGCGCAGCGCCATCCCGCAGATCCTCGTCGTGGTGGGTTTCCTGGCCGCCCGCGCTTTGCTCGACACCGCCGTGGCTGTCGCCCAGGCTCGGATCACCCCCAAGATCCGCACCGCGCTCGAATGCGAATTCCTCCACCTCACCGCGCACGTCCGCCTGGAAGCCGTCGAGGACTCCACGTGGCACGACGAGGTCTACCGTGCCAATGACCGCGGCCTGTTCTACGCACGCCAGATCGTCGGCCAGGTCATCGCCCTCGCCTCGGCCGCCCTCGCACTCACCGGAACCGCCGGCGTCCTGAGCATCCTGCACCCGGCCCTGCTGCCCCTGCTCCTGCTGTCCGTGTTTCCCGTGGGCATGGCCGCCGTGCGCAGCGCCCGCGCCCGCTTCCACTCCTTCAAACGGTGGAACGCGCTGCAGCGGCGGGTACGGGTGTTCTCCTGGCTCCTGATCGACGTGGACGCAGCTCCCGAACTGCGCGTGGACACCGCCCAGGGCGCGCTGCTGGACGAGCACCACCGGCTGACCACCAAGATCGCGGAGGAGGACACGCGGCTGGGCGTGCACGCCGCACTGATCAACCTGGCCGGGCGGGCAGTAGGCGGCTTCGGCACCGGCATCACCTACACCGTGCTGGGCGCGATGCTGATCGCCGGATGGCTACCCCTGCAAGCAGGCGCCGGCGCCGTCCTTGCAATCCAGGCCGGACAGTCCGCGCTGACCCGGCTCGTCGACGTCGCCCACCTCGTCTACGAGCACGCCCTGTGGGTGGATGACCTCCTCGCCGTACAAGACCACTCGCGTAAGCTCCTCCAGCGCCAAACCGGACAGCCGGCACCCCATCACGTGAAGACGATCACCGCCAGGGACGTGCACTTCACCTACCCCGGCAAGACCGAGCCGGCGCTCAACGGAATCTCCCTGACCCTCCATGCCGGCCAGACCGCAGCGTTCGTCGGCCTCAACGGATCCGGCAAGAGCACCCTCGCCAAACTCCTGGCCGGCCTGTACGAAACAGGGCAGGGCAGTGTGTGCTGGGACGGCGTCGACGTGCGGGAGATGGACGCGGCATCACTGCACCGGCAGGTGGCCTGCGTGCTCCAGGAGCCGGTGCGTTTCCCCTTCAGCGCCCTGTCCAACATCACCATCGCCACCGGCACCCTCGACCGGGCCGACCCGCAGCGCGCGATGGACGCCGCGCGGGCATCCGGCGCCGACCAGGTCATCGCCGCCCTGCCCCGGCAGTGGCAGACCCTGCTGTCGAAGCGGTTCAAGGGAGGCCACCAGCCCTCGGGCGGCCAGTGGGCGAAACTCGCCGTGGGCCGGGGCCTGTACAAGAAGGCGCCGCTGCTGATCCTGGACGAGCCCACCGCCAGCATGGACCCGCCCTCCGAACACGCCGTCTACGAGGCCGTGCTCCGCGGCAGGCTGCGCGACGACCAGATCACCATCATGATCTCCCACCGGCTGGCCAGCGTCGTCGACTGCGACCAAATCCATGTCTTCGACCAGGGCCGCATCACCGAATCCGGCACCCACGACGACCTTATGGCCCAAGGCGGCACCTACGCCGCCATGTTCACCCTCCAAGCCGCCGGCTACCAGCCCCGCACCGCCTCTGAGGAGGTCGGCACGTGACGTCCGCTTGCCCCCGCGCCTCCGATCGCGATCCCAAGCAGAAAGACGCGACCGTGCCGCCCGCCCTGAGTGAGATCAACAACCTGGTCCACACCTACCTCGCACGCTATCCCGACGAACGCCTTCAGCTTCAGAACCTGTTGGCGCTGTTGCAGGGAACGGCAGGCGATCCCACCAGCCGAGCCACTCTGCCCGGGCACATCACGTGCAGCGCGGTCGTGATCGACCAGAACCTGCGCGTCCTACACAGCGACCACAAGGCCACCGGTCTCGTCCTTGCCCCCGGCGGCCGAGTCGAGTCCGACGACCGCACTCTGCTCGCCACCGCGTTGCGGCAGGTACGCGAAGGGGCCGGCATCGCCCCCGGCGCCCTTTGCTTGACACGGCAGTTCCTCGAATCCGCCGCCGACATCAATGTGCACGACATCGCCGCCGACCCGGCCGAGGGCGAGCCGGCCCACCAGCGCTACGACGTCCGCTTCGTGTTCTATCTCGCCGGCAACGAAACGCCGGCGATCACCCCGCGCAGCGACGAAGTCTCAGAAGCCACGTGGTGCCCCCTGGCCGACGTCACTTCCCCGACACTGCGCGCGAAGCTCCAGAACGCGCAGTTGGATGGCCGGCCCGAGCCGGTGAACGCCTCCGTGGTGATCCACGACGGAGCGGGCCGCTACCTGCTGCATCTGAGGGACCAGCGCGACGGGATCTGGGAACCAGGCGCCTTCGCCCTGCTCGGCGGCGGGTGGGAGCCGCAGGACCCGTCGCTGGAATCAACACTGCTGCGCGAGCTCACCGAAGAGGTCCCTGGCCTGCGCCTGTGTGACCTGATGCCGTTCTCCGTGGAGTACGCCACCAGCATCGACGGCTTGTGCGTGCCCGCACAGGTCTTCACCGGCCGGTGGAACGGCAACCCCGACGAAGTCATCCTGAACGAGGGCGTCCTGCTGCGCTGGTTCGCACCGGAAATGCTGCACCGGCTGCGGCTCCTCCCGTCCACCGCCGACATCATCCACCACCACGCTGCCCAGCTCCCGGCATTCCCGCGCATGACCGTCAACGCGACAGTACGCAACGTGATCGGCGTCCACCTCTACCTGGAAGACGATCACGGCAGGGTCCTGCTCGGACAATGCCACCCCAGCTCCCCGTACGCCGGCGGCATGTGGCACTTCCTGGCGGGCCACTGCGAACGGGAGTCGGCCATCCAATGCCTGATACGCGAAGCGTTCGAGGAGGCCGGGCTCGTCATCGATCAGCGCGACGTCACCCACGCGCACACCATGCACCTTCGCGACGCCCCCGATGCCGAGCCCCGGATGCAGATCGTGTTCCGCGTGCGCACCTGGCAGGGCACACCACAGGTGCTCGAGCCCGACAAGTGCCAGCAATGGCAGTGGTGGCAGCCGCAGACCCTGCCCGAACCCGTTGTCCCTTACACCCGGCATGCCATCGAGAAGATCCTGAATGGCCAGCCGTACTCAGAGATGGGGTGGTGAGCAGTGACCTCCCTGAACACCGGCCCGCCCCAGCTTGCCGCCCCGACCGGGACCCCCACACAGGCACAACCGGCCCCAGCTGTGCTGGACCCGGCCTCCGCTCGGGCCGCGATGGTCGAGCGGCTCGAAGCCGACGGCGCGCTGGGGCCCGGCCCGGTCCGCGACGCCTTGCTGGCTCTCCCACGCGAAGTACTCATGCCGCAGGCGTACGTACGGCGTAGCCCCGCCGGTGAGATACCGCCGCGGTGGGATCTCCTGGACTGGGCGGCGCCGACCGACCGGCCCGAACTGGTCAAACTGCTGTACAGCGGGGGCAGCGTGCCCGTCCAGCACAACGGGGAGCGAATTGTCGGACGGGCACGCGGCTCTCGCTCGGGTGCGTCGATCACGTCGATGTCGACCGTGATGAACCTGACGGCCTCGCTCCTGGAGGAGCTGGACCTGCGTCCGGGGCAGCGGATGCTGGACGTCGGCACCGGCGCGAGTGTGACCGCCGCAGTGGCCTGCCTGGTGTGCGGCGACAGTGGCGTGGTCACTGTCGACCGGGACCAGCATGTCACCGACGCCGCCACCGTCCGGCTGGACGCCCTCGGACTGCGGCCGTCGGTGACGTGCGGGCCGGGCGAAGCCGGCTGTGCAGCCAGGGCACCGTTCGACCGGATTTTCGTGTCGTACGCGCTTCCCAACGTGCCGATCGTGCTGGCTGAGCAACTTGCTGCCAGCGGGCGACTGCTGGCGCACGTGACCACCGCCTCCCCGTCGTGGCCCGCCCTCGCCGTCGTCGAACGGAACCCGGGTGGGCGACTGCGCGCGGAGCTGCGCGGGGTGGAGTTCGCCCATCGTGCCGGGCACGGCATGGAGCGGATCCACCTCACCGAGGAGTTGCGCGTTCAGATGGCCACCGCGCGAGGGGACCGGACGCAGCGCAGCCGGATCGCCCCGCCCTCAGATTGCGACAGAGGCCTTTGGCTGGCGGTCGACCATCTACTCGGCGGCACCCTTGTGCGGGACTTCACTGCCGAACACCTGGCGATCGGCACGCCCGGCTGTGGCTCCTGGCTGCGCGTCGAGCAGGCAGGAGCCCGGTGCTGGAACGTCACCACGTCCGGGCCCCGGGACCTGTGGACGGAGATTCAAAACGTGCTCGACCGGTGGCGGGCGGCTGGTTGCCCTGACCGCTACCCGCTGTCGTTCAACATCGACGGCACCCAGCAGGTCGCATCGCCCTGCGGCCGCCTGTCCTGGCTGCTGCCGGCATTCAGTCCGGTCGATAAGAAGGCACGCTCGTGACCTCTCTCAACCAGCCCGCCTCGCCCCAGCGTCTGACGCGCGCGGCACTCTTCACCGCGGCCGCAGAGAATGCCTGCCACCGACCCGGGTACTTCATGCTTCCCGCTGCGCGCTGTAAGGGCGCGGGCGATGCGACGGGGTGCCGGCCATGCGCCCGGCAGCGCCGGAGGACGCCCAGGCCATCATCTGGCCGCGGCCGCAGTTCCGCCCCGGGAGGAATGAATCGAGAGCGGCAATGCCTGCAACACCGCCGCACCCAGTCCCAGCGCCCGCGCTCGGACGAACCGGGCCACCCTCAAGGCTGCACTGTCCTTCGTCGCACGAACCAACTGCACGACCCGGTCGGGGCACTGGAGCTTCGGCGACAGGCACTGGGCTGTGCAGACCAGCGATCCTGCCGCCGCGGACGGGCCGTCGAGCTGTCACGGCAGCGCTGCCCCAACGGCTGTTGACCTGCGAGGAGTGATCTGTGGGATACACCCGGGACGACTGGTCCCAGCACTACGCCGACGTGTTGCGGCTCCCTTGAAGGTGAGCAGGTCAGTGGTTTCTGAACTGGGCATTGCTCACTTCTGATGAGCGGAGCCTTTGGTACGGGCTTGCCGTGGATGGCCTCACTTGACCTTGGATGAACTCGCCGATGGATTCGTTGTGCCTTTGTTTCGTGCCTTGCTCACTGTTCAGGGCTGTGTTGCTCACAGGGAGCGGGCGCTGCGCACCTTCACTGAGCCGTCGGTGTAACGGTCGAGTGATGGCTTCGCGGGATGGCCTACATCCTGCCCCGCGAGGTTGGGGGAGTGGTGATGCGGGCTGTACTGGCGAGCCCTCTCCGTCAGAAGTGTGGTGGTGGTCGGCTGGTGAAGAATGGGGCCCGACGGCACCACTGCGATTGTGCGAAGGCGGCATGGATTCTTTCGACTTGGGACGCCTGACGGACCATGACTTCGAGGTCGTCTGCCGGGATCTTTTCGGTGAGATTCTCGGCATGCCGCTGGAGCTCTTCCCGCGCGGCCGGGACCGGGGGATCGATCTGCGTCACACGGCGGCGGACGGCACCATGACCGTCGTCCAGTGCAAGCACTGGCCCAAGGCTGCGCAGGCGACGCTGACGAAGCGCCTGGTCAAGGACGAGCTGCCCAAGGTCGTCGCGCTGAAGCCGGCCCGGTACCTCATCGCTACGAGCGTGGGCCTGACTGTTGACGGCAAGCAAAAGATCCGTGATGCGTTCGTTCCTTATGTGTAGACCACCGGCGATCTCTACGGGGTGGACGAGATCGTCGCCGAACTGCAGAGCAGACCCGAGCTGGTCCGGCGCCACTTCCGTCTCTGGCTGAGCGGCACTGCCGTACTGCAGACGGTGCTGAACCAGGAGAAGTACGTGCGCTCGTCCTGGCTGCGCAAGCGGATCCCACGCACGGCGGACACCTTCGTACCGCACGAGGGCTTCGACCGGGCGAAGGCCATCCTGGACGAGCAGCACGTCTGCGTCATCGCCGGGATTCCGGGGGTGGGCAAGACGACGGTGGCCCTGATGCTCGCTGCGTGGCTCATGGGCAACGGGTATGAGGTGCATGAGATATCGCAGGATGCCGAGGAGATCGCGGCGCTGTGGCGCGAGGACACGCCCCAGCTGTTCCTCTACGACGACTTCCTTGGCCAGACGACGCTGGAGTCTCAGCTCAACAAGAACGAGGACGCCCGCCTCATCGACATCATCAGGGAAATTCAGGAGGCTCCGGACAAGGCGCTGGTGATGACGACCCGTGACTACATCCTGGAGCACGCCTTGTTGAAGCATGACAGGCTCGGCGCTCCGGATGTCTCACAGGCGACCAGCGTCGTCCACCTCACCGACCTGAGCCTCGGTGTCAGGGGCCAGATCCTCTACAACCACGTTCACCACGCGCGGCTGCCTGCCGGGCAGAAGGGGCCGTTCGCCGACCGGACGGTGTGGCAGCCCATTGTCGAGCATCCCAACTTCAGCCCCCGGCTGATCGAGGAGACGCTCCGGCTCGCGGCCCGGCAGGGGCAGGACGTCGCCGCCGCCGTACGGAAGAACCTCGACGATCCCCGCCGCATCTGGGAACGGATCGTGGAGAACGATGTGACCGACGAAGCGGTGCATGTACTCGAAGTCCTCTTCACTTTGCGCACGGCCACACTGGACACGCTGAGTGAATCCTGGTCCTGGTATCGCCAGGAGCGCGGGCTGGAGGCAGACGTCCGGGCCTTCCGCAGGGCGCTGCAGGTGCTGGACGGCACGATGGTCGCCGTTGAGCAGCAGGCTGTGTCCTTCGACAATCCGTCGGTCGCGGACTACCTCCGCTTTCATCTCGACGCCGGGCGGGCCCCGATGGACGCGCTCCTGGGCGCGCTGGTCGAGCCGGTGCAGACTCACAGCCTGATCGACGCGGCCGGAATGGCGGACGGGGCCGGCATTCTCGCGCAGCTCAAGGCGGAAGCGGCACGGACCGGGTCTGCGGTGCTGGAGACGGCGGAATTCGTCGAGTGGTCTCCTGAAGTCGCATACGAGAGCGAGGTGTCCAACCTCCAGTGGATCCTGGAGGCTGCCGAACTGCTGGACTCCGCCCCGCTGGCCGCGCATGTCGTCAAGGAGAGGGGCGCGGACCACTGGTACGGCGAGCACGTCGAGCACCTCGTCAGCCTGGTGCATGCCGTGACAGGCAGCCGGCTCATTTCCCAGGAGGACATGACGCGCTTCGCCGGTGAGGTGGCGGACGCCATCCGGCTGGAGCTGGCGGAGCAGGTGGAGGACGGCGACTGGTACGGGGCCATCGGCCTCTACGAAAGCCTGAAGGAGATTCCCGGCGACGCGCTGAGCGGCCCTGTTCTGGAGGCCCTCGTCGACCGCGCGCTCGAAGCGCTTCACCTGGCCACTGGCGAGGATGGGTCCTTGTACGACGCTCATCCGTTGGAGATGCTGCTGCAGTTCCTGTTCGACCAAGGCTATGAAGGTGGCGCGGACGACGAATTCGCTGAGGACTTGGCCACCCTCCAGAAGAGGGTCGGCCGGTTCGGCAAGTTCCGTGAGGTGCCACGTTTCGAGCCCCGCCAGGAGACCGCTGCACCAGGCCCGTACAGCGACGAGGAGCGGGACCGCGAGGTCATCACCGAGCTGATGAAGGGACTGAGAGACCCGGACATCACCCCCGGCGTATGAGAAGCTGCAGCCCGTCCTGCCCTTGTACCGGCGGAACCGGGTGCGAGACCCTGGGCTGTGCTGGCTGTTGCGTTCCCCGGTGACCGCATCACGAACATCACGGCCGTGCGCGACGCCGCCCACTTCTCGCTGTTCAACCTGCCGCACGCGTGGGCGAAGAATCCGGGTCGTGTGTCGCCATGAGCCAAACGCAGGCGCGGGCGTTGAGCCGGGCAAGACTGGGGCGAGGCTTGTCCCCGGCGAGGGGCACGCGGAGTATGTCGGCATGATCGAACGTGACCACGCGCCGAACGCCGGAACGGGACTGCTCGGAGCGAACTTCAGCCGCCGCAACCGTCAGGCGCCCGCTTCCCGAACACCGTCCAGTGCAGGACCGCGCATGCCCTGGCGTACGGGGCCGTCGGCCACCGCTTCAGCGGTCGCCT
>NZ_JBEZLQ010000044.1:0-55907 GCF_040652235.1 Streptomyces sp. NPDC048277 | reverse complement strand
ATGACCTTCCGTCTCTCCCTCGACGTGCTCGATCCCGGCGGGCAGGCCGGTCCCGCACCCTGACGGACGCCTCACCGGTACGACATCCGTCCCGAATCCGGTGCGAGGGCCTGGAGAACGGGCTCAGCGACCGGCGTCCATCGTTGCTCCGCCGTCGACCATGAGTGTGTGCCCCGTCATGTAGGAGGAGGCGTCACTGGCCAGGAACACCGCCACGGAAGCCACCTCGTCACCGCCCCCGAAACGGGCGAGTGGGATCTGGGCCGTCATGGCAGCGGTCTGCTCGTCGTCCGCGTTCGACAGGAACCGCTTCATGGCGGGTGTGTCGTAGGCGGCGGGGCAGATGGTGTTGACCCGGATGCCCTCGGGCCCCCATTCCCGGGCGACCACCCGTGTCGTGGCGCGGATGGCCTCCTTGGTGGCGGCGTACGAGAAGTGCTCCTGGCGGCCGGAGACACCCGCACCCGAACCGAGGTTGACGACCCGGCCCCCGCGCGCCTTCAGGTGCTCGTAGGACTCCTGGAGGAAGTAGTAGGTGCCGAAGAGGCCGCTGTTCAGGTGCCGCAGCAGGTGCTCGTCGTCGGTGTCCATGAAACGGGCCTGAACGACGCGGAGGTTGTGGGCGTTGTTGACGAGAATGTCGATGCCGCCCCACTCGGACACCGTGCGCTCCACCGCCGCCCGGACCTGGTCCCGCCGACTGACGTCACACGTGATCGCGATGCCCGCCTTCCCGTTCTCGCCGAGTTCGGCGGCGACCCTCTGCGCCGTCTCCGGGTTCAGATCCACGACGGCCACCTGCGCGCCCGCCCGTGCCATGGCGAGCGCGATGTCCCGGCCGAGCCCTTGCCCCGCCCCTGTCACGATCGCGACCTTGCCCGCAAGGGACAGGCCCGCGTTGATGTCTGCCATCCCGGCTCGCTCCTTGATGGAATTCTATGTCAAACATGAGACGTTGTATCAACGTTGGGACTTGAGTATCAGGCATGGACTCGGGGACACAAGGGACCCGAGTGCCACCGTGCGAGGCCCGACGGGCAGTCGGTGCCGTCATCGGGGGCATGGGCCGACGCCCGGAACCGCGAGCTGAGCCACGTCTCCTCGGAGACGGTGACCGACGACGAGCCGACAGCACCCGCGACGGCATCCCCACCGCACCGGCTGTCAGCGGAATGTCGGGCAGGGCTCTCGACGTCCTCGGCGCCGTCGCTCAGCGGCGGCTGTCCTGCCGGGGCGTTCCCGTGGTCGAGCGGCGCACCACCAGTTCCGGTTGCAGAACCGTGTGCGTGTGCTCGTGCTGTGCCCCGTGCGCCGTCTCCTCGATCAGCAGCCGACCGGCACGCAGCCCCATCACGGCTGCGGGCCGGCGTACCGAGGTGAGCGGTACGACGGCGGAGGCCGCGAATTCGATGTCGTCGTAACCCACGATCGCGATGTCCTCGGGAACGCGCAGTCCGGCCTCGTACAGCGCCTGCATCACCCCGAGGGCGAGCAGGTCGTTGGCGCAGAAGACGGCCGTGGGCCGCTGCCGCAGACCCAGGATGCGGTCCCCGGCGTCCCTGCCGGCCGAGACGGTCAGGTCGTGACAGGGCAGTTCCCGCAGACTCGCTGCTGGGAGCGCGGCTCGGTCGACGGCGCTGACCACTCCCCGGCGCCGGTCCCGCACCTGCTGAAGACGGTCGGGACCGCTGACGTACGCGATGGAGCGGTGGCCCTGTTGGAGCAGGTGTCGTACGGCTGCCCGGCTTCCGGAGATGTCGTCGATTCCGACGGAACATGCGGAGGGTTGTGGGGCGTTCTGGTCGGCGATGACGAAGGGAATGGCGTTCCGGCGGAACGCCGATACGGTCTTTCCGATCCCTTCGCCGGAGGACAGTACGGCTCCGCGAATCTGGTGTGAGGACATCAGCGCCATGTGGCGTGCGGCCTCTGCGGGGTCCCGGGCGCCGGTGCACACCGTGACGCCGAGGCCGGCTTCGTGAGCGGCCTGCTCGACGCCGGAGGCGAGAGCCGCGCAGAAGGGGTTGGCGAGGTCGAGGACCATGACGGCGAGCACGCGGGACGCCCAGCCGCGCAGTTTGCTGGCTCCTTCGGCCCGTACGTATCCCAAGGTGTCGATGACGGTCAGGACCCGCGTCCGGGTCGTCTCCGAGACGATCTCCGGACGGTTGAGCACGTTGGAGACGGTGCCGAGCGAGACACCGGCTTCACGCGCCACGTCCGTGATGCCTATCCGGTGGTGTGCGCTCCCGCCGTGGCCTCTGGAAGTGCTCGGTATGGTCATGATTCCTTCCTCGGCTCGACGGATTCGGGGTGATGCCGGGCGTTCGGCAGGGACGGGCGTCAGCGGACGGACTTGACGCGCCGCATCACAACGAGGCCCCCGGCGAGGGTGAACGCGGCGGCGACGAGATAGAGGAGCGTGTAGTCCTTGTCTCCGTCGTCAGCGCCGAGGGAGAGGATCAGCGGCGCGATCAGAGGTGCAGTTGCCTGCGGGACCATGGTGGCGAAGTTGTAGATGCCGGTGTAGCGGCCGGCGTCGGTGTCCCGGTCGGGTAGGACGTCGAGGGCCAGTGCCTGGTCGACGGCCGAGAACAGGCCGACGCCGAGGTTGCTGAGCAGCGCTCCGGCGAAGATGACCGGAACACTCGGCGCCAGCGCCATTACCAACGAACCCGCGGCGAAGGCGCAGGCACCGACCAGTGTGAAGATGCGCCGCTTGCGCAGACGGTCAGAGAGAAGGCCGCCGACGGCCGCGCCCGCTATCGCGCACACGATGCTGCCGCCGGAGAGGGCGGCGACCGTGCGGGCGACGTCGTGCACGCTCACGTGCTGCCGGTCCGCCAGGAAGAAGGCCGTGAACGTCGAGGTCAGGCTGAGGCCGAACATGACCAGGAACTTGCCGAGCCAGTTCCACGCGAAGTCGGGATTCTCCCGCGGGCTGAACATGTAGGCGGCGACCAGTGATTTCCGGGAGAGTCGCTCGCCCACCGGCCGCGTCGCGTGGTGGTCCGGCTCACGCAGACAGCCGACGAAGAGAGCCATGCCCAGCACGCCGAGCACTCCGGGTGCGAGGAACAGCAGGAGGTTGTTGTCCGGCAGGCTGCCGGCGATCAGGACACCGAGGACGGGGGCGAGTTGGATGACCACGCCTACCAGGCCCGACACCTTGCCCCGCTGATCCGTCGGCAGCCGGTCCGCCTGGGAGGCCAGCAGCAGCACCACTACGGTGCCCCAGCCGAGCTGGGCCATGGCCCAGCCGAGGCCGAGGACCAAGAGGTCGGGGGCCTCGGCCAGCACGACGAGGGCGGCGCCCCCCACGACCGTCGCCGCGGCCAGATAGGGACGGCGGCGGCCGAGCCGGCTACGGGTACGGTCGCTGAGGCGACCGACCACCGGCGGGACCACGACGGCCACGAGGCCCCCCACGCCCGTCACGTAGCCGAGATATTCCTCGTGATGGGGTGCCAGGCGTGACACCTGGATCGACAGGGACAGCCCGAGTGGGGTGACCAGGGCCATGTACACGCCCAACTGGGCGATGGTCAGCAGCCAGACATAGGCGGTGCCGGCCGGGGCGTGCGGTTCGTCGGACGCGTGCGCCTGGGCGGCCGATGATTCGTAGGGGGCCCCGGCGGGTGCCGGGCCGGGGATGACGGCCACGGTGACCTCTTGATCTGACGAAGGCGGATGCCCGCGCTGTCGGGCATGGGGAGTGGCACACGGGCCGTGTGGGCGTGACCGCGCGTCGCGGTCACGCACCGCCGTTGGCGGCTGCGAGTAGGTCGGCGAGAGCTTGCGGGGACACGTCGGGCATACCGAGGGCCAGCATCCGGCGCAGCGGCATGGAACCCATCAGCAGGAGCCCAGTCTCGTCGTTGTCGAAGTCGCGGGCGCCAGGACGGGAGACGGCGGCGAGGACACGCCGCAGTGCCGCGCGAGCCTGCGGACGGTTGATCCACTCCTCCACCGCCGAGTCGAGCGTCAGAGGGAGTTCCGGGGGTGCCACGGAGAGATCGACGACGGCGGTGAGCCTCAGGTCGCGGGAGGAGGCACCCGCCGAAATGCGGAAGGTCCCAGGCTCGACCGTCCAGGCGCGGCGCCGCTCGTCCCAGAACGCGAAGTCCCGCTCGTCGAGGGACAGTTCGACCCGGCGGCTCTCGCCGGGAGCGAGGCGGACTTTCCGGAACGCCTTGAGTTCCCGCTCGGGCCGGTCAACGGACGCCTCGACATCGGTGACGTAGACCTGGGCGACCTCGCTGCCGGTCCGTTGCCCGGTGTTGGTCAGCGTGAACGCGACGACGGCCGCGTTGCGGCGGGGGTCGGGCACCCGCACGGCCAAGTCCGTGTACGCGAAGGTCGTGTAGGAGAGGCCGTGGCCGAAGGGATGGCCGACGTCGCGGGCCGTCTTGTCGTACCAGCGGTACCCGACGTAGAGGCGCTCGCCGTACAGCACCCGCTCGGGTGTGCCAGGGAAGTTGATGTGCGCGGGGGTGTGGGACAACGCCAGCGGGATCGTCTCGGCCAGGCGGCCGCCCGGTTCGGCCCGGCCGAGCAGCACATCGGCCGCTGCGCCGCCGGACGCCTGTCCGCCGAGCCACAACTCCAGGACGGAACGGGCGAGTTCCTCGATCTCATGGGTGACGACGACGCCTCCGTTGCTGAGCACGACGGCGATGCGCGGGTTGACGGCGGCGACGGCGCGCAGCAGGTCGAGCTGGACGTCGGGCAGGTCGAGGCACGTACGGTCGAAGCCCTCGGACTCCGCCGCCTCCGGTAGGCCGAGGAAGACGACGACGTCGTCGGCGTTCTGGGCGGCGGCCACGGCCTCGTCGATCAGCTCCGGGGACGGGGAGCTGTCGAGGCGGAACCCCGGGGCGAATGTGATGTCACGTCGGCCGTCGACCGCCCGGGTCAGCTCCTCCAGCGCTGTTTCCAGTCGGGTCGGTTGTACGTGTGAGCTGCCGCCGCCCTGGAAGCGCGGGGTGCGGGCGAACTCGCCGAGCACCGCGAGTCCGCCGCCTCGCGAGGCGTCCAGGGGCAGGAACGCCTCCTCGTTGGTGAGCAGGACGGCCGATTCCGCGGCCGCGCGGCGGGTCAGCTGACGGTGGTGCTCGTGGTCCACCGCGGGCACGCCGGTGGTGCGCCGTGCGTAGAGGTCGGCGGCGACTCGCAGGATCCGTTCGGCGGCCCGGTCGAGGTCGGCTTCGTCGAGCGTTCCCTCCTTGACCAGGGCAGCGAGCTCCGCCGCGCCGCGGTCACCGGTGCCCGGCATCCTCAGATCGAGCCCTGCCGGGATCGCGGCCGCAGGGTCGGCGACGGCACCCCAGTCCGAGACGACGAAGCCGTCGAAGCCCCATTCCTCTCGCAGCACCTCGGTGAGCAGCCAGCGGTTCTGGGCGGCGGGCACGCCGTTGAGGGCGTTGTAGGCGGCCATCACGGTGGCTGGTGCGGAGTTCCGAACGGCGTACTCGAACGCCGGCAGGTAGATCTCCCGCAGGGTGCGCTCGTCGACCTCGGCGTTGACCCGCATCCGATTGGTCTCCTGGTTGTTGGCCGCGAAGTGCTTGAGTGAGGCGCCCACTCCGCTCTGTTGCAGTCCGCGTACCCAGGCGGCGGCCAAGTGGCCGGACAACACCGGATCCTCGGAGAAGTACTCGAAGTTGCGTCCGCACAACGGAGTGCGCTTGATGTTGAGGCCGGGGCCGAGCAGCACGTCGACTCCCAGCGCGCGGCTCTCGGCAGCCAGGGCCTCGCCGATCTCCTCCAACAACTCGGTGTCCCAGGACGACCCCATGGCCGCCGCCGTCGGGAAGGCCGTAGCAGGGCGGCAGTTGTAGAGATCGCCGGGGTCGGCGTCCTCCGCCAGCCGGCGCACACCGTGCGGTCCGTCGGTCAGGACGAGAGCGGGGACTTCCAACCGTTCCACGGCGGCCGTCGTCCAGACCGTGTCGCCGGCGACTAGGGCGGCCTTCTCGTCCAGGGTCAGGAGAGCGGCCACGGCTTGAGGGTCGAACATGAGCCACACCACCAAAAGTTAAAAGCATTTAGGTATTGAACGGTGGCAGAGTAACCCGAATCCCGAAGACTGTTAAGGTTTTCGACATGAACGGGAACGCGAGTGGACGTGCGAGTACGAGCGGTACGGCGGCCAGGCGCGGCCCGTACGCGAAGACGGCCGGGCGCGTCGAGCACATCCTCGACGTGGCCCTGCAGCTCTTCGCCGCCAACGGCTACCGGGCCACGACGATGAAAGAGATCGCCGAAGGCGTGGGCATCAGCCAGCCGGGGCTGATGCACCACTTCCCGGGGAAGCAGGACATCCTGATCGCGGTGTTGCGCCGCTGGGATGACCGGTCCCCGGCCCGGAGCTCCGACTACGATGAACTTCCGCTGCTCGAACGCCTGTTGCAGACGGTCGACTACATCCTGCAGAACCGGACATCCGCCGCCCTGCACTGCGTCCTGTCCGCCGAGGCCACCGACCCGCGGCACCCGGCGCACGCCTACTTCAAGGAGCGCTACGGGCGCAGCGTCGCCCGGGCGACCGCGTCGTTCGAGGGCCTGCGGCGCCGGGGCGTACTGCGCCCCGGCGCCGATCCGGCTGCCCTCGCCCGCATGCTCATCGCGCTGCTCGACGGGCTTCAGCTGCAGTGGCTGCTCGGTGCGACGCCCGTGGACTTCCGCGCCGAACTACGACAGTTCGTCGATGCCTGGACGGTGTGAAGACGCGCTCAGGCGGTGTCCTCCTCCAGTGCCCTCAGCCGTACCGCCAGGTAGGGGCGGCCGGGCAGCGTCACCGTGACGGTGCCCTCGTACGAGCCCGGTACCTCGGTGATCGTCATGTTCCAGGTGTCGATGACCTCGACGCTCCAACGCTGCCCCGCGGGCAGGAAGAAGGTGCGCACGCCCGGCTGTCCCAGGCCGAAGTACGTGAGGAGGTAGCGGCCCGCGACACCACCGGTGGGGAAGTCGAAGTCCGACGGGAGCGGATCGATGCCGCCGGCGTCGGCCGGCGTCTGCTCCATCACCGTGCGCAGGAATGCGAGCCGCGGGCTGCTCTCACCCCTCAGTAGACCGCCCTTGGACCACCAAAGCACGTCGTTCTCGCCGTCGAGGAAGCACTCGCCGTGCGTGACGTAACCGCCGCGCACCACACCTTCCCAGCAGCGCCGCACCATCTCCTGGGGCGTGAGATTGCCCCAGCCCCACTCGACGTCGCCCTCGTAACCCATCTCGTCCAGGGTGACCGGCTTGGCCCACTCCTCACGCCACTGCGCGGTGCGCTCCGGGGGCCGCTGGATGCTGGAGTGGGTGACCCACTCCGCCGAATTGTCGTACAGGTCGACGCAGTTGTGGTTGCCGATCAGGTGCGCGTGCGGGTCGGTCTCGCGGATCACGGCCGCCGCGCGGTGCCAGTGGTCGGCGTCCTTGGACCACACCAGGTCGTACTCGTTCGCCAGCGACCACCACACATTGCGGTGCGCGGCGAGACGTGCGACCACGTACCGCAGATAGCGCTCGTCGGCGGCTGGGCCCATGTCGGAGAAGCCCCAGCGGTCGTACGGGTGGAACAGGATGAGGTCGGCCTCGATGCCCAGCTGCCCCAACCGCTCGATCCGGTCCTCCAGGTGACGGAAGAAGCCGGGGTCGAAGCGCGAGAAGTCCCAGCCGTCCTCGGGCGAGCCCGTGTACGGGTAGCGCTCGGGCTCCTCGGTGTTGTGGATGTACGACTTCGGGAAGACGCACATCCGGATCTTGTTGAACGGGCCGTCGGCGAGCGACTGCAGCGTCTGCTTCTCCAGCGCCTCGCTCTGGTGCGTCCACGCGTACGAGGTCGTGCCCAGCGGCAGGTACCGGGTACCGTCGGCGTACCGGAAGTGGAAACGGTCGTGGACGCGGACCGGTCCGTGGTCCGCCGGGGCGGCGGGCGCGCAGTGGAAGGTGCCCGAAATCCCGGAGAGCGAACGGGCGTTGCTGCCGGTACGGAACGACCAGGTGCCCTCCTCGTCCGGCATCAGCCGGACACGGTAGACGCCGTCACCGTCGTAGAAGCCGTGGGCCGTCACCGTCCGCTCCCCGCAACGGAATTCGGCACTCAGGTCCACGTCGGTGAAGGGGTTGCCGTGTGAAGGCCCGTGCAACTCCAGCTCGAAGACGCGCCACTTGGGCACGCTCTCCTCGAACACCGTGTGAGCGCTGCCCGCTGCCACGTTCGTGGCCTCATAGCCCGAGGACGGGGTGGGAACCTGCTCCTCCGGAACCGGCTCGACGGCCGGGGCCACCGGCACGGACGCCAACTCCGCGAACAGTGCCTCGCACGCCGCGGGATCGATGCGGGTGGGCAGCGCGAAACCTGTCACCTGGCGCAGGGTGCCGCGCAGGAACTGGACGCGCGACCAGTCCTCCTCGATGCCGGGCAGATACTTGTGGACCACAGCTGCGGCCTGGTCATTGCGCAGCACATCGCGCAGTACGGAATCGGGGCCGTAGGACTTCAAGGTCAGTCTCCTGCTGAAGGAAGGACGAAGTGCTGGGCAGGCGGAGCCCCGAGCGGGGAGGCCGAGCGGCTCCGCCCGCCCTGCACCGGTGAGACGGCGCTGAGCGCGGCCGTCGGTCAGAGGGTCAGTGCACGACGACGCGTACGCGACCCAGGTTCTGCACCCGTGCGAACGGGGTCTTCGCATCACCCTCGCGCTGCACGGTGGCGCGCAGGACCGCGAAGTAGGTGCCGGGTTCGGAGTACGCGTGGGTACGGTGCAGCTCCACGTCGTCGCGCCCCGCACCGAACGGCACCGGCACGAACGCACCCGTACCTCGCGCGTCCCACTCGACGGACACCAGCTCGCCCGCACCCCGCGGCACCTGGACCGTGGCGCGGAAGACGACCCGCTGCCCCGTACCGACCTCGACGCGGTCCCCGTCACCCACGCTCAGGTGGACCACCGGCTGCACACCATGGCGGACCGACGCGCGCGCGGGAACGCTCACCTGGCCGTCGGAAACGGTGTAGTTGGTGGACCGGGGCGGCTTGTTGCCGTGCTCCACCCAGGCGCTCACGTCACGCAGCGCCTGCTGCACGATCAGCGGAAAGTCGATGAAGTGCGTCTGACGCGCGGGCGTCATGGGGGCGTCTTCCTGGTGGTCCGCGTAGTCGTTGTACCAGAGGCGGAAGGCGTCGTCGTAGGCGTCCCCGAGCTGGGTCCGCACCTGCTGGTCGTACCAGTCGGCGTGCCAGGGGAAGGCGTCGGAGTCCATCAGGTTGGCGACGACGATGGTCTTCGCGTTCAGCAGCCCGGTCCAACCGCCCCCGCCGGCGGCGCCCTTCGAGATGAGCGGGGCGATCTCGACGGAGCGCTGCGGGTAGCGCGGCTTGCCGTCCGCGTTCAGGAACTGGTCCCAAACGTGGAACCCGGCGCGGCTCGGGATCTGATGCCGGTAGTAGGAGCACAGGGCGAGGAACCAGCGATTGTCGATCCGTAGCCGGGCACCCTCGGCGATGCCGGCGAGGACTGTGCCGTAGTTGCCGCTCGCCACGGTGACGGTGCGGGTGTCGGCGTCCAGGGAGCCCTGCAGCGCGCCGATCTTCGTACCGTCGGCGGCGTACAGAGTGAGGTCCGCGCCGGTCACGTCCTTCGACGGGGCCGCGGCGAGGGTGAGGCTCGTCGGGGCCTTGTCGGAGTCGAGGACGACCTTGGTGATCGCGACGGTGTCGTCGACAAGTCCCTCGCGGAACCGCTCGCCCAGCGCCGACTTCTCGGTGCCGAGGTAACCGGGGGCGCTCCAGAAGTCGTCCGCGTACGTCGGGTCGAACATCTTGGCCATGTAGTTGAAGTTGGTGAGGATGACCCGGTTGTCCAGGCCCATGACATGGCCGGAATCGTCCCAGGCGCGCGCGGGGACGCCCATGCGCGTCACCTCTTCGAGGGCGACACGCTCGGCCGCGTCGAGTGCCGCGTACGGGTCGCCGCTGCCGCCGGGCCGCAACGCGTCGGCGATGTGATCTGCCTTCGCCCGCAGCACGTAATAGGCCATCATCCGTACGTGGAAGTTGTTCGGGATCGCCGTCGGCGCACCCACGATGAACGGCACACCGCCGTCCCACACACCTGTCGTGTTCTCCAGCGCGCCCATCGTCTGGTAGGAGCCGCCGCTGCCGCCGTAGATGTAGCCGTGGATACGACGGGTGGTCCCGTAGTAGGCAGCGGCCACCTTCCGGGAGAAGACGGCGGCCGCCGCGTCGGCGGCGAACCCGCCGCCACCCGCACACTGCACCGTGTAGGCGCCACTGTCGGCGCCGAACGCGACCGCGGTGTCGGAGGGGGTCTCGCTGATCGACGGGTAGACCTTGTGGAAGAACCGGCCGCGCCACTGGCGCTTGGGCGGGAAGCAGAAGGTGAACTTCTTGTCGGTGCCCTCGAAGTGACCGGTCACCCTTCGATGGGGGACTGGTGAGGTGAGGTCGTCAGTGGTGTCGATCACGGGGTTGGCGTACGCCGGGTCGATCTCGTACGCCGTGGCGTTGGAGGAGGCCGAGGAGGCGGCCGGTGCGCCCGCGGACGCGACTTGCGTGCCGAGCGCCGAGGCGCCGACCACGGCGGCGGAGCCCACCGCGGTGTTCCGTACGAAGTGACGCCGGGACCACGCCGGAGCCCGGTTCGGGACGCCGAACGAATCAGGTCTGAGCATGATATTTCTCCCTTGTACGGACGGCGCCGGGGTGCTCGTCGGCAGCCGCTCGGCTGCCCTGTGGCGTGTGCGGATGCGGGGTGGTGTGAGTTCGTCGCGCTGTCCTGCGCCCAGGGGTGTGCACAGTCGTGCAGGCGGGCGAGAGGAGCAGGATATGCAACGTTCTACGCCGGGAACGTATGGAGTCGCCCGGTGGAGCGTCAAGAGTCGTGGGGCACCTCGAATGGTTACGATTCTGTAACGTGACTGACTCTTGGGCTTCATCAAGAGACTGCGGTGCATGCGCTGTTCGAGGCACGAATCCGGGCTGGTAGAACGTTCGCCATAACTGTCTTAAGATGCGCCGCATGAACACTGCGGGGGACGAACGCACCATCGCGCGGGCGCAGTCACCGGTCCGCACTCGGCGGGCCACCATGCAGGATGTGGCGCGGGAAGCGGGTGTCTCCGTATCGGCCGTCTCCAAGGTTGTTCGCGATGCCTACGGCGTCAGCCCGGACATGCGTGACCGTGTCAACGCGGCGATCGAGCGCCTGGGCTACCGTCCGCACGCCGGGGCGCGGGCGATGCGCGGCAGCACCTTCACGGTGGGTGTGGTCCTTCCCGACCTGTCCTCGCCGTTCCCCACCGAGGTCGCCCACGGAGTGAGTCAGGAACTGGGCGACACGGCCTTCCAGGAGATCATCGCGTTGGGCGGCGTCGAGCCCAAGGCGCAGCGCAGGGCCATCGAGGCATTGGTGGACCGCCATGTCGACGGGCTCGTCCTGGTCGCGCCCTGGATCGAGGTGGCCTGGGTCGAGGAACTGGCTGTCCGCGTCCCGGTCGTGGCCGTCGCGCTGCATGGCGCTCCGGAGAACTTCGACACGGTGACCAGTGACGACCGGCTGGGCGCCGCGCTGCTCGTCGATCACCTGGCCGCTCTCGGCCACCGCCGGATCGCTCACACCGCCATGCCCGACGGCCCGTTCCGGGAGCCTTTCGTGCTGTCCCACACGGCGCGCCGGCACGGCTACGAGGCGGCTGTGCGTCGTCGTGGCCTGGAGCCGGACGTCGTTGTCACCTCCTACAGCGAGGAAGGCGGATACGCGGCCGCCCGAGAACTGTTCTCCCGCGCCGAACCGCCGACGGCGATCCTGGCCGGTGCCGACGTCGCGGCCCTGGGTGTCCTGCGAGCGGCCGAGGAGTGGGGTCTGTCCGTCCCCGGCGATGTGTCGATCGTGGGTTACGACAACATCATGCCCAGCCGGATCGGGAGGATCTCGCTGACCACCGTCGACCAGTCGGGGCCGCTGACGGGATCGGTGAGCGCCCGACTGCTGCTGGAGCGCATCCAGGGCCGTGAGAGGCCCGTGCACTACGTCATCGCGCCACGACTCGTCCCGCGCTCCACCGCTGCGGCCCCGCCGTCCGTCGAGCCCTGAGAGGGCGGCGTGGTCGCAGCGGACAGCGGAGAGGCCTTTCAGGGAACCGCCTCCCGAGTGCCGCAGCTTTCGTTGACACGGGTACTGGGGCTCTCTAGCGTTCATGTGTAACGTTATACGAACTGTGCTCACACCATGAAGGAAGCCGTGACTCACGCGCCGCACAGCAACCGGCACCACAGTGCACCGCGCTGGACCGCCCAATGGATCGCCAGGCCCGTACCGTCCGGGCAGCGCGTCCTGCGCGCCGTCGACGGTGACCACATCGCCTGGGCCGAACCGGGACACACCCTGTCGCAGTCCTTCACCGCTCCAGGGCCGGTCACCGCCGTCAATGTGGACGCGGTGCGGCCGGACGCGGAGAGCCCGGTGGCCGAGATCGAACTGTGCGACGAGGCCGGCAAGCCGCTCCCTTCCACCACCGTCGGCACCGACCACATCGCCGTGTGGGACCGCTTCACCAACTTCCTCGCCTTCGACCCGCCGCTTCCGCCCGGCACGTACACGCTGCGCCTGCGGGCGGTCTCGGGCCGGATCGGCTGGCGCGGGTTCGCGCAGGTCCCGGCGGGTGCCGCGGACGACGGCGTGTCGCCGACCCCCCTGACGGGCGCCGCCTGCCGTGACGGGTTGCCCGAGGGTGGACTCCGGTGTGTCGGCGTCGAGACCGTTCCCGCACCCGACCCGGCCTTCCGCCGTCGCTTCACCCTCGACACGGAACCCTCCGCAGCACGCCTGTACGCGGTCGGCCTGGGCTACGGCCACTTCACCGTCAACGGACACCCCGTCACCGATGCTGTACTGGAGCCGGCGCCGACGGCGTACGACAAGACGGTGCTCTACCGGGAGTACGACGTCACCGCACTGCTGAGGAAGGGCCGGAACGAGATTCGCGCCGCCCTCGGCCGCGGCTTCTTCGCGGCACGCGGCGGCAGCACCTGGGGCTGGAACCTGGCCCCCGCACACCGCGAGCCGATGATGCTCGCCCAGCTCGAATGGTCGGACAGCGAGGGCGCAAGCGGACGACTGGTCTCGGACGGCAGCTGGGAGACCGCCGCCGGCGAGGTGGTCAGTGACGTCCTCTACACGGGCGTCACCCACGACCCGGCAGCCGCGGCCCGCGCGCCCTGGACGGCGGCCGCAGTGGTCACCGGGCCGGGCGGACGCCTTGTCCCCGCCGAACTGCCGCCGATCCGCCGCTTCGCCCCGCTGGCGCCGGTATCAGCGACCCCGCATCCGACCGACGGCACGGTGTACGACTTCGGGGTGACGATCGCCGGGCGGGCGGCGCTCACCCTGACCTCGGACCTTCCGGGCGCGGAGGTAGTGGTCCGGTACGGGGAGACCCTGGACGCGGACGGCGCCGTGTTCTGCGACAACATCCTCGCGGCGGGTGAGGCCCAGACCGACCGCTACGTGACCACCGGTACCGAGCGACAAGCCCTCTGGGAGCCGGAGTTCACCTACAAGGGCTTCCGGTATGCCAGTGTCCGGGTCGTCGGCGCGGAGGCGCACGTGGAGAGGGTCAGTGCCGTGCCCCTGCACACCGATGTCCAGCGGATCGGCTCCTTCGACTGTGACGAACCCACCCTCGCCTGGATCGACGCCGCCACCGCCCGCACCTTCCTGAACAACCTGCACGGCATCCCCACCGACACCCCCGTGTACGAGAAGAACGGCTGGACCGCCGACACCCATCTGGCCACGGAAGCCCTCCTGCACCACTTCGATCTCCGCACCACCTTCGCCAAGTGGGTGGACGACCATGTCGACGCCCAGGACGCCGATGGCACCGTGCCCACGATCGTCCCCACGCCGGGTTGGGGCCGTGGCCTCGACCCGGCCTGGAGCGCCTCGATCGTTCTCGTTCCGTGGAACCTGTACTGGGAGTACGGCGACCGGCAGCTGCTGAGCCGACAGTTTCCCGCTCTGCGCGCATACGCCGACCATGTCCTCGCGATCGCCGAGGGTGCCGGCTGGCTGTGGCCCCTGCACAGCTGGACCGACTGGCTGGCGCCGGGCCATGCCTTCGCCCCCGAGGGGGCGGCGCCGACCGGCACCATGATGGTCAAGCTCCTCGCCGACCGAATGGCCCTGATCTGCGCCGAACTCGGCGAGGAGGAGGCCCGGTCGAGGTACGAGTCCGCCTCCCGCGCCCTGGGCTCGGCCTACCACGCGGCCTACTTCGACCCCGCGAGCGGCTGTTACACAGCGCCGGTGTCCGGTGTGGGATACCGGCAGACCATGAACATCCTGCCGCTCGCCTTCGACGCCGTACCCGCCGAGCACGTCGCGGCGGTGTTCCGATCTCTCGCCGACGACCTGGAGCAGCGCACCGACGGGCACCTCGACTGCGGGGCCATCGGCGTCAAGTACCTTCCGCAGGTTCTCGGTTCCCACGGACGTCTCGATCTCGCGGTCACCGTCCTCACCCGGCCGACCCGGCCCGGCTGGGACGTGTGGCGACAGGCGGGCAGCGACACCCTGTGGGAGGCGTGGGGCCTCGATGCCCGCTCCCGCAACCACTTCTTCCTGGGATCGGTCTCCGCCTGGATCCAGCAGCGCGTCGGAGGCCTGTCCGCCACCGCCCCGGGCTGGCGGACCTTCGACGTGAGCCCGCCGCACGACGACCGCGTCACCCGCGCCGACACCACCCACCGCACCCCGTACGGCGAGATCCGTGCCGCCTGGCAGCGGGCGGGGGAGCGGAGGACGGTCCACGTCACCGTCCCCGAGGGCACCCTCGCCACCGTACGGCTGCCCGGGCACGGGCCGGTCGAACTCGGGCGCGGCACGCATGAGCTGACGCGATAGCCGGCCGTGGAACGCTTCGGGGCCCGTGCACGCGATGTGCACGGGCCCCGAAGCGTTCCGGCTCCAGCGAGGATCAGCCCGTCGTCACCGCCGTCGACCCCGTCTCGGACAGGAACGCCCGCTCCGCACTGCGCAGCGTCCGCACCGGTCCCGCCAGGGTGAACTCCCCGGTGAGCCGCTTGTCGTCCGAGTCGAGCCCGAGGAACAGCTCCCCCGCGCTCGGCCGCACCGAGAACGCTCCGTCGGTCCCGGTGCACCCCAGCTGGGAGGCGTCCACCGTGAACGTGACCCGCCGTCGCTCGCCCGGCGCCAGCTCGACGCGCTCGAACCCGGTGAGTTGCTGGGCCGGCCGGGTCAGTCCCGCCGTGCGCAGTCCCACGTACAGCTGGACCACCGTCGCGCCGGAGCGGGCACCGGAGTTGGCGGCGACGGCCGAGACGGTGAGCCGTCCGTCCGTGGCCACCTCGGCGTCGTAGGACAGCTCGCTCAGCTCGAAGGTGGTGTAGCTGAGGCCGTGCCCGAACGGGTACAGGGGAGCGGCGGTCATGTCCAGGTAGTGGTGGGGGTTGTGCGGGGCGACCGGCTTGCGGTACCCGGTGCCGGCGGGCTGATGGTGGTACACCGGGATCTGGCCGGTGTGGCGGGGGACGCTGTACGGCAGCTTGCCGCTCGGGTCGACCGCGCCGAACAGCACCTCGGCCACCGCGCTCGTCCCGAACGGACCGCCGAACGGGGCGATCACCAGGGCCTGCGCCGAGCGCACCACGTCGGGCAGGGTGTACGGGCGGCCCTGGAAGAGGACGACGACGAGCGGCTTCCCGGTCGCCGCGACCGCCTCCGCGAGCCGTGTCTGCACGGCGGGCAGGCTGATGTCCGCGGTGTCGGAGTCCTCGCCCTCCGTCCGGTCACCGGTGAACCACAGGCTGGCCCCGCCCAGCGCGAGGACCACCACATCGCAGTCCTCGGCGGCACGCACCGCGGCCGCGACCGCCGCCGACTCGTCGTCCAGCTCGCGGATCAGTCCGCACCCCGGCTCGACCGTCACCGACCGTGCGAACTCGCCGATCTCCTCGCCCAGGGGCTTGGCTCCGTAGCGGGTTCGGGCGAGTTGCTCGGGGTCGGCGGCCTCCAGGACGGTGGTGAACCAGGAGGCCTCCGGGGTCTGGGCCCCGGCCATGGTGCCGGCGGCCCCCTCCATGACGCCGTTGACCGCCTCCCGCCAGGCCGGGAAGGTGTAGGCGGGGAACTGGCGCAGCACCGTGTCCGCGTGCGGGCCGATCAGGGCCACGTTCAGGGACCGGTCCGCGGGCAGCGGCAGCAGGCGGGTGTCGTTGGCCGCGAGGACGACGGCTCTGCGGGCGAGTTCACGGGACACCTCGCGCCCCTCGGTGGCGGTCGCCCGCACGTCGATCGTCTCGTGGGGGTACGGGTTCTCGAACAGGCCGAGCGCGAACTTCGCCCGCAGCACCCGCAGGACCGAGGTGTCGACGACACTCTCGTCCAGCTCCTTGTTCCGCACCAGCTCCGCGAGTCCCTCCCCGTAGCCGTACGGGGCGGGGAACTCGACGTCGAGGCCCGCGGTGAGGGCGAGCCGCGCCGCCTCGGCCGGTGTGGCGGCGGCCTTCTGGACGTCCACCGCAAGCGGCAGGGAGTCGTAGTCGGAGGAGACGAAGCCGTCGAAGCCCAGGACGTCCCGGAGCAGGGTGGTGAGGACGGAGCGGTCGAGACTCACGGGTACGCCGTCCATGGCGGCGTAGGAGTTCATCACCGAGCCGAGTCCGGCCAGGTGGATGGCCGCCTCGAAGGGATAGGCGTAGAGGTCGCGCAGGCGGCGCGGACCGAGATCCACCGACGCCTGGTTACGGCCGCCGAGCGAGGCCGCGTATCCGAGGAAGTGCTTCGCCGTGGCGATGACACCCTCACGCAGGTCGTCGCCCTGCATGCCCTGGGTGTAGGCGACGGAGAGCGCGGCGGCGAGGTAGGGGTCCTCGCCGTACGTCTCGTGGACGCGGCCCCAGCGGGGGTCGAGGGCGATGTCCATCACGGGGGAGAGGACGTGCGCGATACCGGCGCGGCGCAGCTGCCGGCGGGTCAGGTCGCTCATCGCCCGGACGAGGTCGGGGCTGAAGGTGGCGCCGAGGCCGATCGCCGTCGGGTACACCATGTGACCGCCGGCCAGCGGACCGTTGAGGGCCTCGGCGTGGAACAGGGCCGGGATGCCGAGACGGGTGCGGGTCAGGAACTGTCGTTGTACCGCGCCGACAAGGCGTGCCAGCTGTGCGGGGTCGTCGGTGATCAGCTGGGCGATGTGTCCGGGCGGGCAGCTTGCGAGCAGCTCCTGCGCGGATCCGGGGAGCACGGAGCCGTCAGGGTTGACGAAGGCCCAGGGCAGGAAGGAGCTGAGTTGCCCGCACTTCTCCTCCAGGGTCATCTGCCGCAGCAGTAGCTCGGCCCGCTCGGGCGCGGACAGGGAGGCGTCGAGGTGGGGCAGGGGCGTGGTGCCGGGGGCAGTGGGAGAAGGGGGCACGGGCATGGTCCTCGTTCCAGGAGGCAGGCGCTGGGCGGGCGAGGAGCGGAGGTCTGTCCGGGACGCGGGTCGGCTCTTGACGGCCATGGGACCTCGCGTCTAACGTCCGCCTGTCGCATGGTCGTAGAACGTTACACAGCAGGAGTCGTGATGTACAAGTCCTTCCGCCCGGGCCAGACCTGGCTCGACACCAAGGGAGAGCGCATCCAGGCCCACGGCGGTTCGGTCCTGTACGAGGGCGGCGTCTACTACTGGTACGGCGAGAACAAGGAGCACACCAGGCCGGGCAGCGGCGTGTGGACCTCGGGCATCCGCTGCTACTCCTCCACCGACCTCTACAACTGGGAGGACCGCGGCCTGATCGTCCCGCCCGTCCTCGACGACCGGGACCACCCCCTGCACCCCGCCCAGAAGGTCGACCGCCCGCACATCCTGCGCAACCCCCGCACGGGCAAGTACGTCTGCTGGATCAAGATCATGGGAGCGGACGGGGTCCAGCGCTCCACCGTCCTCACCGCCGACTCGATCCTCGGCCCCTACGGCGTGGTCCGCACCGGGCTGCAGCCGCTCGGGATGAGTGCCGGTGACTTCGACCTGGCCGTGGACCCGTGGGACGGCAAGGGCTACTACTACTTCGAGCGCGTCCACTCCGAGCTGATCTGCGCCGACCTGACGGACGACTACACCGGCGTGACCGGCTACTACTCCACCCACTTCCCGCTCCGCCGGCCCCCGTTCGTCCGTGAGGCCCCCGCCCACTTCCAGCGCGACGGGCGGCACTACCTCATCACGTCGGGAACCACCAGCTACTACCCGAACCGCTCCCAGGTCGCCGTGGCCGACACCTGGCACGGTCCGTGGACCGTCCTCGGTGATCCGCACCCGGGCGACCCCACCGGGACCTCCTACCGCACCCAGGTCAGCTCGGTCTTCCGGCATCCGGAGCGCCCCGACCTCTACATCGCGCTCGCCGACCGCTGGCTTCCGCACCTGTCTCCCGAGGAGTCGGACCGGAACCAGATCTTCGACGAGATGTTCTCCGCGCAGGAAAGGGGCCTGCCCGGACCGGACTTCACCGAGCCCGAGGCGGACACCTCGGTGGCCGACTACGTGTGGCTCCCGATCCGTTTCCGGGCGGAGGACGGGTTGCCGGTGATCGACTGGCACGACGAGTGGACACTCGACGGCGACCTCCAGTGACGACCGACGGGCCGGGGGGCCGGCGCCGGAAACCGGCTCCAGGGCACCGGCCTGGTGACCCGGCCCCTTCCGTGTAACGATGCATGAGGCCGGCGGCGGCCCTGCCCGAGAGCTTCCCGCCCGGGCGGAATCCCGGCCCCGTCCGGCAGTTCACCGATCTGATCCGGTCGGCCCCTCCCTTCCGAGCAGGTCGGCCTCGACACCCCATGGAGTACCCCGCATGGCGATGGCCGCCGCCCCTGACCAGCCGCGGTTCGAGCACCGCACCGAGTCCGGCCCGGTGCTGGGCCTCGGGAACTCGTCCCCGCGCCTCAGCTGGACGCTCCCCTCGGCCGCCGCCGATTTCAGACAGACCGCGTACGAGGTGGAGGTGCGCCGGAAGACCGGCGTCACCTCCTACCGGGTGGAGAACGGGGAGCAGGTGCTCGTACCGTGGCCGGCCACCCCCCTCGGCTCGCGGGAAGCCGCCGCGGTGCGGGTCCGGGTCGCCCACGGGGACGACTGGAGTCCGTGGAGCGAACCGGCCGTCGCCGAGTGCGGCCTGCTCGAACCGGGGGACTGGAGCGCACGGTTCATCACCCCGGCCGCCGCGGACGGCCTCGGCGGACAGGGCGACCCCGCCCCGGTGCTCACCGGACGGTTCACCCTGCCCGGCCGGATCCGCACCGCACGCCTGTACATCACCGCGCACGGCCTGTACGTGCCGGTCCTCAACGGGACGCGGGTCGGCGACGAGTTCCTCGCGCCCGGCTGGACCGCGTACCAGCACCGGCTGCGCTACCAGACCCACGACGTCACCGGCCTGGTGACGGAAGGGGAGAACATCCTCGAAGTGCCGCTCGGCAACGGCTGGTTCCGCGGCCGTATCGGATTCTTCGAGCAGCGGGGCTTCTACGGGGACCGGCTCGCCCTGCTCGCCCAGCTGGAGGTCACGACCGACGACGGGAGCATGCATCGGTTCACGACCGGCGCGGACGGCTCTTGGACGGCACGGGAGAGCGAGATCCTCGCCGACGACCTCTACGACGGCCAGATCACCGATCTGCGCCGCGCGGGCCCCGCCTTCCCGCACCGCACCGGTTCGGTCGAGGTGGTCGACGCGGATCTGGGCGGCCTGGTCGCCCCCGACGGGCCGCCGATCCGTGTCACCGAGACCGTTCCCGCTCAGAAGGTGTGGACCTCGCCGACGGGCCGGACCTTGGTCGACTTCGGCCAGAACCTGGTCGGCTGGGTCCGGCTTCGGGTGCGTGGGGCCGCCGGTGCCGAGGTGACGGTCCGTCACGCCGAGGTCCTGGAGAACGGCGAGCCGGCGACCGCTCCGCTGCGCGGCGCGAAGGCGGCCGACACCTACTACCTCGCCGACGACGTGGCCGAGCAGACCCTCGAACCCACCTTCACCTTCCACGGCTTCCGATACGCCGAGGTGCAGGGCGTGGCGGGACTCGACGCGGCTGACCTCGACGCCGTGGTGCTCGGCTCCGACCTGCCCCGCTCCGGTTGGTTCTCCTCCTCGGACCCGCTGCTCGACCGCCTGCACGAGAACGTCGTCTGGGGCATGCGCGGCAACTTCCTCGACGTCCCCACCGACTGCCCGCAGCGCGACGAGCGCCTCGGCTGGACCGGTGACATCCAGGTCTTCGCCCCGACCGCCACCTACCTCCACGACGCGGCCGGCTTCCTCACGTCCTGGCTGGCCGACCTGGCCGCGGAACAGTATCCGGACGGCTCCGTCCCCTTCGTCATCCCCGATGTCCTGCGCACCCCCACCTGCGCCACGGCCGCCTGGGCCGACGCCGCCGTCCTCGTCCCCTGGGCCCTGTACGAGCGCACCGGCGACCGCGGCATCCTGCGCCGCCAACTGCGGAGCATGTGCGCCTGGGTGGACAAGGTGACCGAACTGGCCGGTCCCGACCGGGTGTGGGGCGGTGGATTCCAGTTCGGTGACTGGCTGGACCCGACCGCCCCCGAGGCCAATCCGTACGAGGCGCGGACCGACCCCGACCTCGTGGCCACGGCGTATTTCGCGCGCTCGGCCCAGATCCTCGCCGAGGCCGCCGCGCTGCTGGACGAGCCGGGCGTCGCCGAGAAGTACCGGGCGTTGGCCCAGGAGGTGCGGGCCGCCTTCGCCCGCACCTTCGTGACGGGCGCGGGCATCGTGCACTCCGACACCCAGACCGCCTACGCGCTGGCCATCGCCTGGGACCTGCTGCCCGAGGAACACCAGCGCAGGCTCGCCGGCCGACGGCTCGCGGACCTGGTGCGCACCGGCGGGTTCCGGATCGGCACCGGGTTCGTCGGCACGCCGATCGTATGCGACGCGCTGACCGCGACCGGTCACACCGAGGTGGCGTACCGGCTGCTCCTGCAGACCGGCTGCCCGTCCTGGCTGTACCCGCTGACCATGGGCGCGACCACCATCTGGGAGCGCTGGGACTCGATGCTGCCGGACGGGCGGGTCAACGGCAGCGGCATGACCTCCTTCAACCACTACGCCCTCGGCGCGGTCGCCGACTGGCTGCACCGCACCGTGGCCGGGCTCGCACCGGCGGCGCCCGGCTACCGGACCGTCACCGTCCGACCGCTGCCGACTGCGGCGCTCACGCATGCCGCCACCCGTCACGTCACGCCGTACGGACCGGCCGCCGTGTCCTGGACGCGTCGGGACGGGCGATTCCGGCTCGATGTGGAGGTGCCGGTCGGGGCCAGTGCCGAGATCCATCTGCCGGGCGGGGACGAACCCATCGTGGTCGGGCACGGCGCGTACCACTGGGAGTCGGCCGACCCCGTCGTATCCGCCGGCCGGCCAGAACCGGTCACCGTCCGTGACCTGTTGGACGACGCCCAGCGCTGGCCGGCGATCGTCGAAGCGGCCGCGGCCACCGGGGTCGCGCCGCGGGGCGAGGCCGAGGCGGCGGGCATGGTCAAGCCGTACCTCGATGCCCCGGCCGCGTTCATCGCCAAGGCGCTCGTCCCGCCGGAGAGCTTCCGGCCGGGCGGTGCCCTGGAGGAGCGGATCGCGGACATCCTCGGCGGCTGACAGCCGCCCCTACCTTCGCCCCTTCGCCCCTTCGCCTCTTCACCTCCTCATCGAGCACCATCCCCGCATCACCCGGCCCGTTCCGACGGGCCGGGCCACTGCCAACAACGACGTTGGATCCGGGAGACCACGTGTGCGACGACCGCACCCCTGACAGGGACCCGCCCTCCGTACCCGTCCGTGCGAGCCCCGCCGGGGCCGGAGGCGTTCTGAAGCCGGCCGGCAGGTCACTGCCCCACCTTGCCCTTCCCGGAGCCCCGCGGCGCGGGCTTCGACAGCGGAGGCCACACCGATGCCGAGGCAGGCCGGACTTCTGAGTATCCGGCCGGGGGCGCCACGCCTTCTGGCGCTCCATCGTCCTCACCGAACCGGCAAGGTATCCAATCCAGTCGGTGTTCGTGTCACCACCCGCACCTGGGACGCGGACCCGCTCTCAAGGCTGCCCGGAAGTGGAACATCGACCGGCCCCGCACGGCCGTCCGCAGCGGCCGGTGCACGCACGCACGAAAGCCCCGCCCACGCATCCTCGTGCCCGAACCGTGACTTCTCCGAACGACACAGTCTATTGACGCTCGGGAGGCCCGGAGTTACGGTCCCGTTCGTAAAACGTTACACACGCTGCGAAGGTGACGTCTTCCCTCTCGCGGTTCTCCCTCTCGCGTCACTTCCTTCTAAGGAGTCATGATGAGACGCGCACTTCCCCTGGCGGCCAAGGCCGTCGCCCCGCTGTCCGCGGCGGCCCTCCTGCTCACCGCCTGCACGGGCCAGGGCGCCGATGGCTCGGGTGCCGGCGCGGCGGGCGGCTCCACCAAGGACAAGCTGGTCCTCGGCATGACCGCCGACATCACCGGCTGGGACCCCTCCGCTCAGCCCGCCTACCAGGCATGGGGTTTCGAGGCGGCCTATGACACCTTGGTGAGCTGCAACAAGGACTGGAGCCTTGCTCCGGCCGCCGCCAAGAGCTGGGAGATCAGCGCCGACAAGAAGTCCTTCACCGCCCATCTGCGCTCGGGCATGAAGTTCTCCGACGGCACCCCGGTGACCGCCCAGACCGTGAAGGAGACCTTCGCGCCGCTGGCCAAGACGGCCTCGGACCGCTACGGCGGCATCAAGTTCGACATCCCCGACGCGCACACCGTCACCATCACCTGGCCCGACCCGCAGCCGCTGATGAACAGCCGGGTCTGCAACCCCAAGCTCGCCTCCGCCAAGTACCTCGCCTCCAAGGACAAGAACACCGCCCCGGTCGGCTCGGGCCCGTACACCTACGACGCCAAGGCGTCCACCGCCGGCTCGGTGTACGTCCTCAAGAAGAACCCCGACTTCTACGACGCCAAGAAGTACCCGTACAAGACCCTTGAACTGCGCGTCCTGAGCAGCGCCACCGCTGCTCTCAGCGCACTGAAGACGGGGCAGATCGACGGCACGGTCGTCACCGCCGACACCTACAACGAGGCCAAGCAGTCGGCGAACGTCAACGTCATGGCGATCGAGTCCGGCGTCACCGCGATGATGCTCACCGACCACGAAGGCAAGAAGATCCCCGCCCTCAAGGACGTCCGCGTCCGCAAGGCCATGAACATGGTCTTCGACCGTGACCTCATCGCCAAGAATCTCTACAAGGGCCTCGCGTCACCGACGTACCAGTTCTTCAACAAGAAGGGCGCGGCCTACGTCAAGGATGCGGGCGACGCCTACCCGTACAACGTTGCCCAAGCCAAGAAGCTGATGAAGCAGGCCGGTTACGAGAAGGGCTTCACCCTCACCCTGCCCACCATGGAGGGCCAGGCGTGGACGGTGCTGCTGCCGTACGTCACCCAGCAGCTCGCCGAGCTGAACATCACGGTGAAGAGCAAGACCCTGACCGGCGCCGACGCCATCAGCAAGCTCCTCAGCGGTGACTACCCGGCCCCGCTGTGGACCGTCGGCGCCAGCGCGGACTCCATCCAGGACATCTCGATCGGTGTGATCCCGGCCGGCTACTGGAACGTCTCCCACCAGTCCGACGCCACCGTCGAGAAGAACTGGAAGACCATCCTCACGGGCAGCGACAGCGAGTCCAGGACGGCTCAGCAGGCCATCGGCAAGTACGTCCTCGACAACGCATGGTACGTCCCGCTGGTCAACCCGCAGGTCTTCTACGCGTACAGCGACAGCGTCAAGATCTCCAAGTCCACCGACCCGAACGACGCGCACCCGCTCCTGCGCGACTTCCAGTAGACGTCGGCTTTCCGTACCCGACGAGCTGCGCCCATCCGAAGCGGCCGAACAGAACCCGAAGAAGACGAGGAACGGACCCTGTCATGCCCGCACTGCTCCTGAGACACCTGACGCGCGCCGCCGGGATCTTCCTGCTGGTGACCTTCTCCACCTTCTGCCTGATGTACGGCAATGGCGAAGGCGTCGCGAGAACCACGCTCGGCATGAGCGCGTCCGCCTCGGACGTGCGCCACCGGATGGTTGAACTCGGCCTGGACCGACCGCTGTTGGTCCAGTTCGGTGACTGGCTCCACGGGGTCTTCACCGGAGACCTCGGACACTCCTACCTCTCCGGCCAGTCCGTGGCCGGGGCGCTGGAGGTCCGAGTCCCGGTGACTCTCGCGCTGACCCTGCTCACCCTCGTCCTCACCGCCGTCCTCAGCGTCGTCCTCGGCGTCACGGCGGCGGTGCGCGGTGGCTGGGTGGACCGGGTGGTGCAGTTCCTCTCCGTGCTCGGCACCGCGGTCCCCTCCTTCATCGTCGCGATCGCCCTGGTCTTCGCCTTCGCTGTGCACTTCAGGGCTTTCCCGGCCACCGGATACACCTCACCCGAGGTCGGCCTGGGCGCCTGGATCTCCTCCGTGACCCTGCCGGTGCTGGCGCTGCTCATCGGCTCCGTGGCCGGTGCCGCCGTCCAGTTCCGGGCGGCGGTGCTCGACAACCTGGGGCGGGACTACGTCCGTACGCTGCGCTCCCGTGGTATCCCCGAGCGGCAGGTGATCTTCCGGCACGTCCTGCGCAACGCGGGCGGTCCCGGCCTCACCGTGCTCAATCTGCAACTCATCGGCACGCTGGGCGGCGCCGTCTTCGTCGAGCAGATCTTCGCCCTGCCGGGCATGGGCCAGCTCGGCAACCTCTCCGCCCAGTCCGGAGACGTGCCCATGGTGATGGGAACGGTCCTCGTCACCATCGTGATCGTGATCGTCGTGAACATCCTCGGCGACCTGGCCACCATGTTCCTCAACCCGAAGGCGAGAATCCGATGACCGCGCCCGATCCGGAGCCGGCAGCCGCGGCAGCTTCGGCTTCCTCGACCGAACGACCCCTGCTCGTGAGGCTGTTGCACAACCCGCAAGCCGCGATCTGTCTGGTGTTCGTGGCCTTCGTCGGGCTCGTCGCGGTCTTCGCGCCGCTCCTCGCCCCGTACAGCGCCACCTTCACGGACCTCAAGGCCGTGGACGCCCCCGTGTTCTCCTCCGGGCACCTCCTCGGCGGTGACGCCTCCGGCCGCGATGTGCTCTCCCGCCTCATCTGGGGAACCCGGCAGAGTGCGCTCGCCAGTCTCATCGTCCTCGGTGTCTCCCTGGCCGTCGGTGCCGTCAGCGGCCTGGTGGCGGGCTTCTACCGGGGCCGCTTCGAGGCCGTCTCCGGCTTCGCCACCGATGTCGTGATGTCGCTGCCCGGCGTCGTCCTCCTCATCGCCCTCTATTCCCTGACCGGTCCCGACATCCCGGTCGCCATGAGCGTGTTCGGCCTCCTGGTGGCCCCTGGCTACTACCGCCTCGTGCGCGGCGTCGTGGTCGGAGTGCGCGGCGAGCTGTACGTGGACGCGGCTCGCGTCGTGGGCCTCTCCGACCTGCGCATCGTCGGGCGCCATGTGCTGTGGGCGGTACGCGTCCCGGTCGTCATCCAGAGCTCCTTCGTCCTCGCCGCCGGTATCGGCATCGAGGCCGGTGTCACCTTCCTCGGCCTCGGCGACGCCAACGCCGGTTCCTGGGGTGTGGTGCTGCAGCAGGCCTTCGAGAACGTCTACAACAATCCGGTGGGGATCGTCTGGCCGGCCCTGGTGATCAGCCTCACCATCCTGTCGCTGATCCTGCTCGGCAATGCCCTCAGCGATGTCCTGCAGGCATCCGCCCGCAGCAAGCCGGTGACCGCCAGGCAGCGCAGGGCGGCGCTCGCCCGCGTGGCCGCCGAGGGGAAGCAGCCGGCCCCCGCCGCACAGGAGGCCATCCTCTCCCTGCGGGGGCTGCGCATTGCCTACCCCCAGGGCGAGGAGATGCGTGAGGTGGTCCACGGAGTCGACCTGGACGTGCGACGCGGAGAGATCCACGGCCTGGTCGGCGAGTCCGGGTCGGGTAAGTCCCAGATCGTCTTCTCGGTCCTCGGCATCCTGCCCCGTGAGGCCCTCACCCTGGCGGGCAGCGTGCACCTCGACGGAGCCGACCTGCTCGCCGACGAGCGCCTGATGCGCGCCGCCCGAGGGCGCCGTATCGCGTATGTCCCCCAGGAGCCGATGTCCAACCTCGACCCCTGCTTCACCATCGGCCGCCAACTCCTGTACGGGCTGCGGGCCACCACGGACCTCGGGTCCGACGAGGCCAGGGAGCGCATCGTCGCCCTGCTCACCCGGGTCGGCATCAGGGACCCCGAGCGCGTCATGGACCTCTACCCGCACCAGATATCCGGCGGTATGGCGCAGCGTGTCCTGATCTGCGGCGCGGTCGCCTCCGACCCCGACGTGATCGTCGCCGACGAGCCGACCACCGCCCTCGACGTCACCGTGCAGGCCGAAGTCCTGGAACTGATGCGTGAACTGGCCCGGGAACGCGGCCTCGCCATGATCATCGTCACCCACAATCTGGGCGTGGTCGCCGACCTGTGCGACACCGTCAGCGTCATGAAGGACGGCTGGATCGTCGAGCGGGCCTCGGTGGACGACCTGTTCGATGCACCCCGCGAGCCGTACACCAAGGAACTCCTTTCCGCCTCCCGCCGCGTCGAGCTGATGGAGATCGAGACCCCATGACCGAGCCCGTGTCCGTCGCCGCCCCGCTGCTCAGGGTCGAGGACCTGGTGGTCCGCTTCGCCGAACGCCGGGGCCGCGGTAAGACCGTCATCGACGGCGTCAGCTTCGACCTCGCCCCCGGTGAGACGCTCGGCCTGGTCGGCGAGTCCGGCTCCGGCAAAACCACCATCGGCCGCGCGATCCTGGGCCTGGCCCCGGTCAGCGGCGGCGCGATCACCTTCCGTGGCGAGACCATCAGCAATGTCTCCCGCGCCCACCGGCGGAAGATCGCCAGCGACATCCAGGTCGTCTTCCAGGACCCCTACTCGTCGCTCAACCCCTCCATGACCGTGGGCAGCATCCTGGTCGAACCCCTCGACGCGGCCGGCGTCGAGGGCGCCGCCGCCCGCATCCGCGAGCTCCTCGACGCGGTCGGCCTCCCCGCGGACGCCGCCCGACGCCACCCGCGCGAGTTCTCCGGCGGACAGCGCCAGCGCGTCGCCATCGCCCGCGCCCTGGCCCTGTCCCCGGCGGTCATCGTCTGCGACGAGCCGACCAGCGCCCTGGACGTCACCACCCAGGCCAAGGTGCTCACCCTGCTCAAGGACATCCAGCGCGAGACCGGCGTCGCGTATGTCTTCATCAGCCACGACCTCGGCGTCGTCAACGACATCAGCGACCGCACAGCCGTCCTGAACGAGGGCAGGATCGTCGAGCTCGGGGACGCCGCCCAGGTCGCCACGGCGCCGGTCCATCCGTACACCCGCCGTCTCCAGATGGCGGCCCCCGTCGCCGACCCGAAGAGGCAGCGCGAACGTCGCGCTCAGCGGGTCGCGGTCCTGCGGGCACCTTGAGAAGCGCCGGTCCTCAAATATTGAGTGGCACTTGATTTTGGACCCAATTATTTCGCTCGGGATCTTCAAAGTGATGCGCCAAATCCATATGATGCTCGAACTTCGCTGAGTTTCGCCGGTGTCGCTCGCCGGTCTTCACGGCGTGACAAGGAGGTCACCGTGAAAGCGTCGCTCCTGGCGCCCGCTCCCGACAGGGAGGACATCGGGGTGCCGTCCCCGAGGGTCGGCCTCGTCCGCAACGGGATCGGTCTCACCGGCGCCAACCTGGGCACTTTCGTCCTCATCAACGCGATGGGCAGTGTGCTCCTGCCGACGATCATCGCCGACAGCGCGGGGGAGTCGGGCAAGGAGAGCTGGTACGGCGTCGTCACCTCGGCAGCGGCCGTGGTCGCCCTCTTCGTGAGCATGGCCACCGGAATCCTCTCCGACCGGACCCGCAGCCGCCTCGGCCGCCGCGCACCGTGGGTCCTCGGCGGCGCCCTCGGAGTCGCCGCGGCGATGACCCTGCTCGGCCTGGCCACCGGGCCCTGGTCGATCCTGGTCGTCTGGTGCCTCGTGCAGGCCTGTGTCGCCGCGCTCCAGGCCGCGCTCGGCCCGGTCATCGCCGAGCGCGTCCCGTTGCACCGGCGCGGCCTGCTGTCCGCCGTCTCCGCGCTGGTCACGAGCTCCGCCGCGATAGGCGCTGGCTTCCTCGGCGCGATGTACGTGCATCACCCGGCGTCCGGCTTCCTGGTTCTCGCCGCGTTCGTGCTGACCGGCGCCGTGCTGTTCGTGGTGGTCGCACCCGACCACCCCAGCAGGGGCGCGGCCGCGGCGGCCACGGCAGCCCGGGAGCCCGGCCCGTCGGTGTGGCGCGGGCTGCTCACCGTCTTCCGGGTGCCGAACCTGCGCTGGACGTGGCTCGGCCGGTTCCTCGTGACGCTCGCCTACCAGCTCATCCAGACCCGGATGCTGTACCTCCTGCAGGACCGCTTCGGACTCGGGCTCGACGACGCGGCCACGGCGGTGGCCACGATCACCGCGAGTGCGGGGCTGTTCACCGTGGTCGGCCTTGTCGTCTCCGGCACGCTCTCGGACCGCTTCGGGCGCAGGCCCTTCGTATATTTCGGCGGGGTGGGCTGCGCCGTCGGCTTCGCCCTGGCGGTGTTCACCGGCACGCAGGGGCAGTTCACGATCGCCTGGGCCGTGGTCTCGCTCTCCTTCGGCGCGTTCATGGGCGTCGACGCCGCGCTCGCCGCCGACGTCCTGCCGGACGTGCAGGACGCCGCCCGCGACCTGAGCCTCATCAACACCGCCAACACCCTGCCGCAGACCTTCGCCCCGGTACTCGGCTCGGTGATCCTCGGCGCGGCGGGTGGCGCGTACACCGTGCTCCTCGTCATCGCGGTCGTCGCCTCGTTCCTCGCCGTCCCGGTCACGGCCCGGCTGAAGGGCGTGCGATGAGGCATGCGCCGAACGGTCTGCGGCGGCCTGGGCGCCGTGACCTCCCCGATAGCGTGACCGGATGACGCCGACGCAGCAGACACCGCCACCGGCGGGGACACAGACGACGAACAAGCGCGGTCCGTACGCCCGCTCGCGCAGGCGGCGGGAGGAGATCGCCTCGGCCGTCCTGGAACTGGTCGACGAGGTGGGGCACGAAGGTGTCACCACGGCGCTCGTGGCCAGCCGTTCGGGCACACCCGAAGCGACCGTGCTCTACCACTTCCCCTCCAAGGACCAGTTGCTGATCGCCGCGCTGCGCCGGGCCGACGACCTCGCGGCCACCGGGATCGACCCGGACGCCGAGGACTTCGGCCTCGACCTGGAGGAACTCTCCCAGCATGTCGACGCTGCCATGGACGCCCAGCCGCGTCGGCAGCGCCTGACGGAGATGATGCGCGGGCGGGCGGCCACCGAGGGGCATCCCGCGGCGGAGTACTTCCGTGAACTGCACGAGCGGGCCGTCACCGTGCACGCTCGGATCATCAGCAACCGGCAGCGGGCCGGACTCGCGCATCCCGGCCTCGACCCACGGACGGTGGCCCGTCAGGTCATCGCCCTGTGGGGCGGACTCGGCGCCATGCGCATCGTCGACCCGGCCCTCCGGATCGGCCCCCTGCTCGGTGACGGAATCCGGCGCCTGAGCGGAGAGAACGTCATGCAGATACGCGCCCTCCTGGACGACCCGGGCGTGGGCCTGTGACCAGCGCGCCGCGCTGAACCGGAAAGTGAACGACCCAGGGAAACACGGAGAAGACAGCAGTGGACAACGGAGACTTCGGCCGGCCGTACACCGACATCGACGAATGGCGCACCGAACCCGTGCCGCACCGCTACATCCACGGCGGCTTCGACAACCATGCCACCCGCTTCTCCTTCTACTTCCCGCCGGCCGGGCAGTATGAGGGCCGCTTCTTCCAGCACATCACTCCTGTCCCGGAGAGCGAGCACCTGGCGCGGACGGCACGCGGCCAGGAGGACCGCATCTCCTTCGCCGCCGCGAGCGGCGCCTACTTCGTCGAGACGAACGGCGGCGGCGACCAGTACGGCGAACCCGGCTCCGACACCGACCCGACCATCGCCGCGTACCGGGCGAACGCGGCGGCCGCGGCCTACTCGCGGGAAGTCGCGCGACGGGTCTACGACAAGGGCCACGACCAGTACGGCGATGCCGGTCGTGCCGGTCGTGCCGGTCATGCCGGTGCCCCGGGGCACCGCCCGTACGGCTACGCGTACGGCGGCAGCGGCGGCGGGTTCCGCACCATCGGGGCCGCGGAGAACACCGAGGGCGTCTGGGACGGCTTCGTGCCGTACGTGATCGGCAGCCCCATGGCCATCCCCAACGTGTTCAGTGTGCGCATGCACGCCCAACGCGTGCTGCGCGACCGCCTCGACGGCATCGTCGACGCGCTCGAACCGGGCGGCAGCGGTGACCCGTACGCGGATCTGACACAGGAGGAGGCGGACGCGCTGCGGGAAGTGACCCGGATGGGTTTCCCCCTCGCGTCCTGGTACGGGCACCGCACCATGGGCACCCAGGCCTTCGCCGTCCTCTACCCGCATGTCAAGCAGGCGGACCCCGGCTACTTCACGGACTTCTGGACCGTGCCCGGGTATCTGGGCGCGGACCCCGACTCGTCCGTGCACCGGGACCGGCTGCGGCTGCGGGCCGAGGTGGCGGAAGCGCTCTACGCGGGCGACACCGTGTCGGCGCGTAGGGGTGTCGACAACTCCTTCGCGGGGGCGGCCGATCAGCGGGCCGTCACCGCCGTACGTCTCACGGCGCCCGCCCCGATCGACTGCGAGGGCGCGGAACTGGCGGTGGCCACCGGCGCCGCGGCCGACGAACGGTTCAGCGTCAAGCACGTCCGCGGCGACCTGGTGACCCTCGACATCCAGGACCGCGGCCACAGCCTGCGCGGCATCCTCCCCGGCGACGCGATCGACCTCGACAACAGCGGCTTCCTCGCCGCGCAAACCTACCACCGCCATCAGGTGCCGTCGGCGGACTTCACGGTGTGGGACCAGTTCCGGGACGCGCACGGAAACCCGATCCCTCCCCAACGGCCCATGATCATAGGTCCGTTGTTCGCGCAGGCCGCGGCCGGTACGGTGCAGAGCGGCCGGATCGGGGGCAAGATGATCGTCGTCGCCTGCCTCGGCGACCGGGAGGCGTTCCCCTGGCAGGCCGACTGGTACCGCGGCAAGGTCCGCGCACACCTGGGCGACACCGAGACCGACCGCTTCCGGCTCTGGTACGTGGAGGCCGCCCTGCACGGCGACGAGGAACGGCAGGAGCACCCCACCCGCACCGTCTCCTACCTCGGCGCCCTGCACCACGCGCTGCGCGACCTCGCCGCCTGGGTCGAGAAGGACGAGGCGCCGCCGGCGTCCACCCGCTACACCGTCGAGGACGGGCAGATCCGTGTGCCGGCCACCGCCGGCGAACGCGGCGGGGTGCAGCCCGTGGTGCGCCTCACCGTCAATGGTGGTGCGTACGCCGAGACCGCGGTGGGTGAGGAAGTGCTGCTGCGCGCCGAGGCGGAGGTCCCCCGGGGCGCGGGACAGCTGGTCGCGCTCCAGTGGGACTTCGGAGGCGAGGAGGCCTTCCCCGTCAGACAGACGGGGGGCCGGGCGGCGGCCGAGCGGATCCACGCGTTCGGCGCGCCCGGCACGCACATCGTCACCGTGCGGGCCCGGGCCCAGCGCGAGGGGGACGCGTCGACGCCGTTCGCCCGGACCGACAACCTGGCGCGGGTGCGCGTGGTGGTCCGCTGACCCGCTGATCACCGCCCACGGTCCGCCGACGGGCTGAAATAGGATGCCCCGCATGACTGACGCGCATCCGAGACGCAAGCAGACCCAGCCCCGCGCCACCATCAAGGACGTGGCGCGGGAAGCAGGCGTCTCGGTCTCGGCCGTGTCCAAAGTCCTGCGCGACGCGTACGGCATCAGCCCCGAGATGCGCCACAAGGTCACCGCCGTGATCGAGCGCCTCGGCTACCGGCCGCATGCCGGAGCCCGGGCCATGCGGGGCAAGTCCTTCACCGTGGGCATCGTGCTGACCGACCTGTCCTCACCGTTCCAGACCGAGGTCGCCCAGGCCATTAGTTCCACCCTGCGCGCGGGCCCCTTCCAGGAGATCATCGCGATCGGCGGAGCCGAGACGGCTCGTCAGCGCCACTGTGTGGAAGCGCTCGTGGACCGTCAGGTCGACGGCCTCATCCTGCTCGCGCCCTGGGTGGAGATGGACTGGCTGGAGCAGCTCGCCGCCCGCATCCCGACCGTGGCGGTCGCCCTGCACGGAGCGCCCGACCACATGGACACCGTGACCAACGACGACCGGCTGGGCGCCGCGCTCATGGTGGACCGCCTCGTGGAACTCGGCCACCGCCATATCGCCCACACCGGCATGCCCGACGGTCCCTTCCAGGAGCCGTACGTGCTCTCGCACACCGCCCGTCGGCGCGGCTACGAGGAGGCCATGCGGCGCCATGGCCTGGAGCCGGACGTCGTCGTCACCTCGTACACGGAGGCCGGCGGGTACGACGCGGCGACCGAGTTGCTGGCGCGGCGGCAGCCCCCGACCGCGATCTTCGCCGGCGCCGACATCGCCGCCCTCGGGGTGCTGCGGGCCGCGGAGGAGAAGGGGCTCGCCGTGCCGGAGGACCTGACGGTCGTCGGCTACGACGACATCCTCGCCGCCCGCATCAGCCGCGTCTCGCTGACCACGGTCGACCAGTCCGGCGAACTCACCGGCTCGGTCAGTACCCGGCTGCTCCTGGAGCGCATCGAGGGGCGCGGCAAGTCCGTCCACTACGTCATCGTGCCCCGCGTGGTGAACCGGAACACGGCCATGGCCCCGGCCGGCTCCTGAGGGGTGCCGGAGTCTTGACGCAGGTTGACATGGGTTCTTAACCTTCTCAGGGTGTAGAACGTTACACGCCCCTGTTGCGGCCGGCCCGGACCGGTCACCAAGTCCTTGAGAACCTGGAGACTCGCATGGTCGTGGCAGCAGCCCCCGGCATCCCCCGCTTCGAGCACCACCCGGCGGGCGCCGCACTGCTCGGCGTGGACACCCCACGACCCCGGCTCAGCTGGCTGGTCCCGTACGCCGACGCGGGATACGAGCAGACCGCCTACGAGATCGAGATCGTCCGGGACGGCGGCGCCGCCGAGCGCCACCGCGGGGACGGCGTCGACCAGGTCCTCGTCCCCTGGCCGGCCGCACCGCTCGCTTCCCGCGAGTCGGCCGCGGTACGCGTACGGGTCGCGCACAAGGGCGAGCACGGCGAGGACTGGAGCGCGTGGAGTGAACAGGCCGTCGTGGAGGCGGGCTTGCTCGATCCCGCCGACTGGAGCGCGGCCTTCACCGCCCCCGTCGGTATCGGTGGCCCCCACCAGCCCGCACCGCTCCTCACCGGCACCCTCGACGTCCCCGGCCGAGTCGTCCGCGCCCGCCTCTACGTCACCGCCCACGGCCTCTACGTCGCCACGCTCAACGGGCACCGGGTCGGAGACCTCCACCTGACCCCCGGCTGGACCTCCTACCAGCACCGGCTCGCCTACCAGACGTACGACGTCACCGACCTGGTCCGCGCCGGCCGCAACGAACTGGACGTCCTCCTCGGCAACGGCTGGTACCGCGGCCGGGTCGGCTTCCACCACGCGCGGGCCTTCTACGGCGACCGCTTGGCGGTGCTCGCCCAGCTGGAGGTCACCACCGCCGACGGCACCGTGCACCGGCTCGCCTCGGACGGCACCTGGACCGCCCGCGAGAGCGAGATCCTCGCCGACGACCTGTACGACGGCCAGCGCACCGACCTGCGCAGGCGCGGCGCCGCGGGGACGGCGGCGACGGGCACGACCGAGGCCGTCGACACCGACCTCTCCGTCCTCGTCGCTCCGTCGAGCCCACCCGTCAGGCAGACCTCGGTTGTGCCGGCCGAGCGGGTGTGGACCGCACCGTCCGGCCGGACTCTCGTCGACTTCGGCCAGGTCGCGGTCGGCTGGGTACGGCTGCGCGTGCGCGACCTCGCGCCCGGCACCGAGGTGGTCGTCCGCCACGCCGAGGTCCTGGAGGACGACGAGCTGGGCACCCGCCCGCTGCGCTCGGCCGAGGCGAGGGACAGCTACCTCGTCGCGGGCACCGGCGAGGAGGTCCTCGAACCCACCCTGACCTTCCACGGTTTCCGGTACGCGGAGGTCACCGGCGTTCCGGACCTGGCTGCCAAGGACGTCGAACTGGTCGTGATCGGATCCGACCTGACCCGGACCGGATGGTTCGACTCCTCGCACGAACTGCTCAACCGGTTCCACGTGAACGTGGTGTGGTCGATGCGCGGCAACTTCGTCGAGGTGCCCACCGACTGCCCGCAGCGCGATGAACGCCTCGGCTGGACCGGCGACATCCAGGTCTTCGCGCCGACCGCGTCCTTCCTGTTCGACTCCGCCGGCTTCCTCGACTCCTGGCTCGCCGACCTCGCCGCCGAGCAGGAGCCGGACGGCGCGGTGCCGTTCGTCGTGCCGGACGTGCTGCGGACCTCGTCCCCGACCGCGGCGGCCTGGGGCGACGCCGTGACCATGGTGCCCTGGGTCCTCTACCAGCGCTACGCCGACCGCGGCCTGCTCGGGCGTCAGCTGCCCGGCATGCGCCGCTGGGTCGACCGGCTGGCCGAGCTCGCCGGTCCCGACCGACTGTGGACGGGCAGCTTCCAGTTCGGCGACTGGCTGGACCCGACCGCCCCGCCCGAGTACCCGGCCCGGGCCAAGGCCGACCCCGACGTGATCGCCACCGCGCACTTCGCCCGCTCGGCCGAGATCGTCGCCGAGGCGTCCCGTCTGCTCGGCCTCGACAAGGACGCCGAGCGCTACGGCTCCCTGGCTGCGGAGGTCCGCGCGGCCTTCGCCCACGCCTATGTCACCCCCGCGGGCCGGGTCCACTCCGACGCCCAGACCGTGTATGCCCTGGCGATCGAGTGGGCCCTGCTGCCGGAAGAGGAACAGCGGCAGGAGGCGGGCCGGCGCCTGGCCGACCTCGTCCGCACGTCCGGATTCCGCATCGCCACCGGCTTCGTCGGCACCCCGCTGGTGACCGACGCACTCACCTCCACCGGACACGCCGACGTGGCTCACCGTCTGCTGCTGCAGACCGCGTGTCCGTCCTGGCTGTACCCGGTGACCATGGGGGCGACCACGATCTGGGAGCGCTGGGACAGCATGCTGCCGGACGGCAGCATCAACTCGGGCGAGATGACCTCGTTCAACCACTACGCGCTCGGCGCCGTCGCCGACTGGCTGCACCGCAAGGTCGCGGGGCTTGCCCCGGCCGCCCCCGGCTACCGCGAGATCGCCATCGCCCCCGAACCGCCCACCGCGCTCACCTCCGCCTCGGCCCGCCACCTCACCCCGTACGGGGAGGCCCAGGTGGCCTGGGAACGCGTGGACGGCACGATGCGAGTGAACGTCGTCGTACCCGTCGGAACCACGGCCCACGTCCGGCTGCCGGGCGTCGACGGGACCGAGACGGTGGGCCACGGCGAGCATGTCTTCGAGATCCCCGACCCAGTCGCGGCGGGCACCAGCGCACGGCCCGTGGCCACGGTGCGCGACCTGTTCGACAACCCGGAGCTCTGGACCGCCATCGTCGACGCGGCTGTCGAGACAGGCATTGCCCCGGGTGGTGAGGAACAGGTCGCCGTCCTCTGCGCCAGTCGTCTCGACGACGAGGTGTCCGGCCTCGCGCACGCCGTCGCGCCGCCCGAGTTCCCCTCGCCGGCTGCCGTCGCGTTCCGGAAGCGGTTCGCCGAGATCCTGGCCGGCCATGTCCGCTGAACCGCGCCCAGACCTACAGACGGAGAGCACGGGCCAGACCATGTCTACAACGCAGCCTCACCGCCACCGCGACGTCCGCCTGCCTGCCGACACCCGCGTTGCGCTGCTCCTGGAGGAGATGACCATTGAGGAGAAGTGCGCCCAGCTCACCGCCGTTTGGCCCTGGAAACTGATCGATGCCGACGGCGTCGAGGCCCCCGGAGCAGAGGAGATCCTGAAGGCACCACCAGGGCACATCCCCGCGCTGTCGGCCGACGACCCGAACCACATCGCCCGCATGACGGGCGCGATCCAGCGCCAGTACGTCACGCGCACCCGCCTCGGTATCCCCGCGCTCATCCACCAGGAGGCGCTCAACGGCCTCATGGTCGGCGGCCACATGGTGTTCCCGACCGCCATCGGCCTTGCTGCCGGCTTCAGCCCCGAGCTCGTCCGCGACATGGCCGACCTGATCCGTCGCCAGATGCGCCGCCTCGGCTACGGCCAGGCACTCTCCCCGGTCATGGACGTCGCGCTGGACCCGCGCTGGGGCCGGGTACACGAGACCTATGGCGAGGACCCCTACCTGTGCGCGGCGTTCTCCGTCGCGTACACGCTGGGACTGCAGGGCGAGAGCCTGGGGGACGGCGTTATCGCCACGGCCAAGCACTTCCTCGGCTACGGGATGGCCTCCGGAGGCGTCAACCTCTCCGCCTACGAGGGCGGCGACCGGCGCACCCGCGATTTGTTCGCCTACCCCTTCGAAGCCGCCATCCAGCTCGCCGGCCTCAGGTCCGTGATGAACTCCTACGGCGATGTCGACGGCGTCCCGGCCGGTATCTCCCGGGAGGTCCTCACCGACCTGCTGCGCGACACCCTCGGCTTCGAGGGCTTCGTCTCCTCCGACTACGACACGGTGAAGCAGGTCGTCACTCGCCAGCGCGCCGCGACCACACCCGGCGAGGCGGCGCGCCTGGCGATCGCCGCAGGCCTGGACGTCGAACTGCCGGTCCCGTTCGCGTACGGCGAGGCCCTCGTTGACGAGGTGCGCTCCGGCCGCCTCGACGAGGGCGCGGTCGATGCCTGCGTGCGGCGGGTGCTGCGCGCCAAGTTCGACCTCGGCCTGTTCGAGAACCCGTACCCGCAGGAGCACATCGACGTGGCCGCGATCGCCGGGGAAGGCAGGGAGCTCTCCGCCGAACTCGCCCGTCGTGCGGTCGTGCTCGTCGAGAACGACGGCATCCTGCCGCTGGGCCGGCAGGGCCTGACGGTCGGTGTGATCGGGCCGCACGCGGACGCGGCCTGGCTGCAGTTCCCGACGTACGCCTATCCGTCGTGGCGGGACGCGGTCAAGGCCGTCGATCTCGGCGAGGCCATGAACATGGTCGGCGGCGAGACGCCCCAGACCGCCTGGAACAAGGCCATCTTCACGTCCGAAGACTCCGACACCTTCGCCCGCGAGCGCTATGGGGCACGCCCGCTGCACGAGGAGATCGCCGAGTTCGCCGGCACCGTGCTGACCGAGCCAGGGAGCACACTCACCCGTGAACTGGGCGAGAGCGCGGCAGAACGCGTCGCCGACATCGCCGCGCGCAGTGACGTGGTCGTCCTCGCGCTCGGCGGGGCGAGCCTCTGGTTCAACGGCGAACGCACCGAGGGCGAGGGCAGCGACAGCGCCGACATCGCCCTGCCCGAGGCGCAGTCCCGGCTCGCCGAGGCGGTCGCGGCCACCGGAAAGCCGTATGTCGTCGTGCTCTTCCAGGGGCGCGCCTACACCCTGCCCGAGGTGGTCCGGGGCGCCGCGGCGATCGTCGTGGCGCCGTACGGCGGCCCGTTCGGCCTGAAGGCGGTCGCCGAGGTCCTCTTCGGCGCCGTCAACCCGAGCGGCAGACTGCCGTACAGCATCCCCCGGCACACCGGGCAGATCCCGGTGTACCACCACCAGAAGTCCGGCACCGGCTACCGCAACCCGATCCCACCGGGTACCTCCGAGCTCTACCTGGACATGCCGGGCACGCCTCTCTACACGTTCGGACACGGCCTGAGCTACACCGACTTCACCCTCGGCGACCTCGCCTGCGACCCCGAGACCGGCACCCAGGGGTCGGTCCGCATCGCTACGACCGTCACCAACACGGGTGCGTCCGGAGGCGCGACCGTCGTCCAGCTCTACGTACGGGTCAACACCTCGGGAGTCACCCGGCCCGCCCAGCAGTTGGCCGGCTTCTGCCGGGTAGCGCTGGCGGCGGGAGAGGTCCGCCGAGTCACGTTTGAACTCGCCGCTGCGCAACTCGGATACACCGACCTGGCACGGGAGTTCACCGTCGAACCCGCGAAGGTCGACTTCTTCCTGGGCTTCGACGCCGACGACCGACGCGTCAAGGGGTCCTTCGAACTCGTCGGCGAGAAGCGGGTGCTGGCGAGTGCGCAGCGTTCTTTCCTCTCCGAGGCAGTGGCCGAGCATGTCTGACCGGCTTGTCCCCAACCGGGCCGCGGGTACGTGACCGTGTCCGGGACCACCTATCGAAAGCTGCTGCGCACGCCCTCGGTCTCCTGGCTGCTCGCCACCTCGGTCATCGGCCGCTTTCACCAGGGCATGACGGGGCTGGCGCTGATGATGCTCACGACCCGCCACTCGTCGTACGCGGTGTACAGCGTGGTCTCGGCCGCCGCCGTGATCGGTACCTTCGTCGCCGGGCCGCTGCTCAGCAGGCTGGCCGACACCCATGGCCGGCGCCCGGTACTCGCGGTCACCGCCGTGCTCTACGCCCTGGTCATGGGGGCGCTGACCGTCGTGCCCCCGCGCCCCGTGCTGCTGGTCGCCCTGGCCCTGCTCAGCGGACTGTGCACCCCTCCGCTGACCGCGGCGGTCCGAGCCGCGCTGCCGACACTCGTCCGACCCGAGCAGCGGCGGACCTTCTTCGCACTCGAAGCGACCGCGCAGGAAGTGATCTTCATCGCCGGGCCGGTGATGGTGTCGACGTGCGCCGTGTTCGGCGGACCGCGCCTCGCCATGGGTGCGTGCGCGGGGTTCGTGCTCGCCGGAACCCTCGCCTACACCTACGACGGCAATGTGGAAGCCGGCCGTGCCCCCGAAGCCCGCTCCACGAGTGGCCGGCTGCTTCAGGCACCGGGTGTCCTGCGTCTGCTGGTGACCGGGGTCCTGCTGACCGTGGCGCTCGCCGGGCAGGTCATCGGTGTGGTCGCCATGGTCAGCGGGCGGCACGCGTCGTCGGAGTCGGGATTCGTGCTCGCGGTCGGCAGTCTCGGGTCCCTCGTCGGCGGGTTGGTCCACGGCGCGAGCAGCCGCCGCCCTGCCCGCCTCAGACATCTGATGCTGTTTCTGGCCGCAGGACTCGCCGTACTTCCGCTGGCACCCGGACCCGGCGTGCTGACCGTTCTTCTCTTCTTCTGGGGGACGACCGTCGCTCCCGTGATGTCCGCGCTCTTCGCCCGGCTGTCGGCGCGGGCACCAGCCGGCTCAGCCGCCGAGGCCTTCGGCTGGATGGGCAGCATGTTCGCCGTCGGCAACGTGCTCGGATCCGCGCTCGGCGGAGTGCTGATCTCGGTCCTTGGCGCCCGTGCCCCCGTCGTGATGGCGTGCGGGCTCGCCGTGCTCGCGGCTCTGGTCTGCGAGCGTCGGCCGGGTCTCCGCGGGCGGCCCGACGCGCCGTCGGGCGACGAGAAGCACGGCGAAGCAACCTGTGGAAAGGCCGGGCCGCCGCAGACCGAACCCCATGACCGCCACCGCGCCGCCGACTGCTGAATCGAGGGACACCACGCATGACACCACCGAACGAGTCCACCGCACTCCCCAACCCCCTGATCCCGGGCTTCAATCCCGACCCGAGCTGCGTCCTCGTCGACGACACCTACTACGCGGTCACCTCGTCGTTCGAGTACCTGCCGGGCCTCCCGGTCTACCGCAGCACCGACTTCGTCACCTGGGAACACATCGGGAACGTCATCACCCGCGAAGCACAGGCCGGCCTCGCCGAAACACCCTCGGGAGCGGGTGTCTGGGCGCCGACCCTGCGCCATCACGACGGCCGTTTCCACGTCATCGTCACCATCACGTCCAGTCCGCGCGGCTGCGTCGTGTTCACAGCGGACGACCCCACCGGTCCCTGGAGCGACGGCGTCTCGATCGACGGCGTCGTCGGTATCGACCCGGATCTCGCCTGGGACGAGGACGGTACGGCGTACGTCACCTACAGCAATCTGCAGATGTCGGACACGGAGCCCTGGGTCCACGACCGGATCCTCCAGGCCCGGGCGGATCTCGCGACGGGGAAACTCCTGGAGGAACCGCGCTCCCTCTGGTCCGGCACCGGGCTGATCGCACCCGAGGGCCCGCACCTGTACCACCGCGACAGCCACTGGTACCTGGTCATCGCGGAGGGCGGCACCGGGCACGGCCATGCCGTGAGCGTGGCACGGGGCCCTTCGATCGAGGGGCCGTTTGAGGGCGCACCGGGGAATCCCCTCCTGCGTGTCGCGGGCACGAGCGGCCCGGTCCAACGCACCGGACATGCCGACCTGGTCCGCGGCCCGGACGGACGGGACGTACTGGTGCTCCTCGGGACCCGGACCGCTGGCGGCTTCACCCCACTCGGGCGGGAAACGTTCGTCACCCCCGTGGAGTGGGTCGACGGCTGGCCCCAGCCGGCTCCCGTCGAGCTCAACCCGCGTCCGGAGTCGCTGGACGAACACTTCGACTTCGCGGACGCCGGTGCCCTGGCGGACCCTGGCTGGCTCGCGGTGGGGCGCACCCCCACCGAGGTGGCGACGGTCGGCGAACGATCGGGACACCTGACGATCCGAGCCGTCCACGGTGGCCTGGAGACGTTCCGGCCCGACTTCGTCGGCCGGCGCCAGCGCCATCTGAAGAGCCGCTTCGAGACCCGGATCGACCCTTCCGACGGCAGGGGCGGTCTCGGCCTGCGATACGACGAGCGGTTCACCGTCGCCCTCGTCGCGGAGAGGGTGTCGCCCGGAGGCGGTACCCGGGTCACGGCGCGGGCCACCATGCCGTCGATCGACCGTTCGTGGAGCGTCGAGGTGGGGAGCGGGGAGGTCGTTCTCCGGATCGAGACGGATTTTCCGCCGCCGGCCGGCGGAACACCGTGGGCCGGGGGCGGCGACAGTATCCGGCTCGTGGTCGTGGACGACGCAGGCGCGGAGACGCGGCTCGCCGAACTCGACGGCCGCTTCTGGTCCGTCGAGGCGGCGGTGCCTTTCACCGGTCGCGTCACGGGTATCTTCGCCGAGGAAGGCGTTGTCCGCTTCGCGGATTTCCGCTATCACGGTGATGGCGGTTCCTGACGCCTGTCACGGCATGTCCCGGACGGACACACTCCACGGCCACCAGGGGAAAGCACCGCTGCTGTCGGCGTCGGTGCGGCCGACACCGGCGAGGTTCTCAACCACTCAGCGCCGCAGGTGAGAACCATCCCATCGCACGCCCTCGCTCGGAGCAGGCCCCACACGGACCGTCCCGGCGGATGCGTTGTCCGCGTTCCGGTGGATCGGTGGGGCGCGTCGGCCTTGGTGCCGGACAGCCGCTCGCCCCCGCAGCAGCGCCGAGTGATCCAGGCCGCTATACCTGTGCGCCTGGCACGATGCAAGGAGTTGGGTGACCAGGGCGCCGGTCGGGAGGACCGCACCGATGTCACGGGCTGTGTCGGTGACGATGCCCAGGCCCTTGTGATACAAGTCGATACGGAAACCAGGAGTGAACTCCCGGTTCAGCATGCTGTCCATCTTGCGGCTCAGGACGGTCGAACCGGGAAGGCCTCCGCGAAGGCCCTCCAGGGCGGCCGGGAGGTCCACTACCGCCTTCTCCAGGAAGACCACGGCCTCGACCAAGGCCTGGATGTTGACGGCGACGACGAGTATCCGCAAGCCTCAGGATCCCCCGAAGACAGTGCCCGTGAGTGGGAAGCCCCCGACGGCGCAGTGGCCACCTCCCGGCGGTGGCTCGGTGACCCTGGACATCGACGGGATGCGGGTGATCGCGAGCTCCAACAAGGCGGACGCGGCACCGACCTGCACGGCGCCGCGAGAGCCTCGAATCCGGCCGAAGGGACAGGTTCACCGGAAGAGTCGGGCCTGTCACCGCGCCGGTCAGTTCTCCCGTGCCCGAAGGAGGACGGCGATGCACGGCTGGCCGGGCAGGGGCAGCGTGAAGTCCCCCTCGTAGGTCCGGACCCTGTTGAAGGGGCTCCGCTCCAGAGTCCGCAGGGTCTGCTCCTCCAACTCGTCGCCCTGGTGCGTCCACGCGTAAGCGGTGGTGCCCACGGGGAAATGGCGGGCGCCGTCGGCGTGCTGGAAGTGGAACTCTGTGTGTGGACGTGTACCGGCCCGTGGTCGTCCTAGCCCGCCGGGCCCTACCGGAAGGTACCGGTGACCGCGTCCAGGGATCGGGTGTTGTTCGTCGTGCGGAAGGTCCGGGTACCCTCATCGTCGGGCATGAGCCGGATGCGCCGGGTACCTTCCCCGCCGTAAGAGCCGTACGCGGTCAGCGTCCGGTCTCCACGGCGGAACTCGGCCCGGAGCATAATGTCGGCCGTGGTCGGGTCCGTGCACTTCCAACTCGAACGTACGCCACCACGTGGCGGTTTCCTGCCGTAACAACAGGCGCTGCCGATCGGCACGTCCGCGGATTCGTAGTCGAGGGCCGGGGCAAGCTGTGCCTCGGCAGTGGCAAGGGTTCGGAAGCCGTCCGGGAGGGGCGGTTGCTGGCTCCGCGAAGAGAGCGGCCTGGGCCTCGGGATCGGTTCGCGGCTCCTCGATGCAGCCCGCCACCTGCCCCAGTTTGCAATGCTTGAACTGGACGAGCATCAACTCGTCGTCGAGCCGGGGCAGATGCCTGCGCACTACGGCTTCGACCTGCTTGTCGCGCAGGATCTCACCAAGGACGGTTTCAGGGCCGTAGGGCGTGACGGATGACTGGGGAACGCGGAAGTGTACTGAAGGCCCAGGGGGTGAACCCACCGGGCCGGGTGGTACGAGGATTTCAGCCGAGCAATGCCGTGCGCACGATGCGCTGTACAGCCATGGCGTCGTGGGCGGCCTGCGCCGCACGCAGTTCCTCCAGAGGAAGCAGGGCCGCCTTGTCCTCCAGGGCCCGCAGGGTCGCGACGGATTCCCGGACGGCGTCGCCCGGGTCCTCGCGGTAGGGAAAGAGGTCCAGCTTCAGCGGGTCCTGCCAGCCGATCTGCCGGACGACGTGCAGGAACTCCAGGGTTTCCACGAGGTGGAGGGCGCCGGCGGTCAGGTCGTCGTCCCATTCGCGGTAGTTGTCGTCGAGTTCGATGTCGACGAGCCGGCCCATCGAGTGGGCGAGCGTGAGGGCTTCGGCGGGGTTCTCCTTGGCGAACAGGGAGTGCCCGAAGTCCACGACCAGGCCGACGTTGTCCACGCCCATCTGCTCGATGGCGAGCAGGCTGGCGGCCGCCGTCGACCAGAAGAGGCGGTTACGGGGCTCCTTGAGCTTGTACTCGATGGCGAACGTGACGTCGGGGAAGTTCTGGGCGACGTCACGGATGCCCTCGATCGCGTGGCGGCGCAGCTCGGCGTAGTCGACCTGGAAGGGGTAGTCGTAGCCGTCCTGGCCGGGCCAGAACTTCACGTAGCGGGCATCGAGGCGGCCGGCCACCTCGACCGACTCGTGGGCGAGTTCGACGGCGCGGCGGCGGACGGCGGGGTCGGCACTGGTGAACGAGCCGCTGCGGAAGCCACGGTCGTAGATCACCGGTGTGATGTTGACGGCGGTCAGTCCGTGCGCCGTGAGTGACTTCGCCACCTCCTCCACCGTGACGCCCTCGTCGAAGGGGTAGTTCAGGTCCAGGCCGACCAGCTGTCCCGAGGCCGCGGCCAGCTCGATGGTCCGCAGGGTGGACACGGTGGGCCCGTATCCGTCGGTGGCATAGCGGTCGATGATCCGGCCGAACGTCCACATGCCGCCGGTGAAGGTGCGGCCCGCCGGGGCCGAGTGTGAAGTCATTGACAACCTCCTGGATATTTATTCAGATGCTGATTTTTTCCACCGATGGACGCTAGGCCGGGTCGTGGCTGGTGTCAAGGGTTCCATATTTGAGGGTTGACGACATGGCGGCGGCGCTTCAGTATCTGGCTCTAGATAAATATCGACGACTGAATGGATATTCGTATGTTGACCGCTGATCTCGCCGCTGCGGCGGGTTATCGCGAGCTACGGCGCTCCGTCCACTCCGAACCTCCCGAGAAGGCACTTGAGCGACTCCGTGCCATGTCGACGGACATCCGCCTCAAGGTCCTCGAAATGATCGACCGGGCCGGCATGGGACACATCGGCGGCGACTTCTCTGTCACCGACATCCTCGTCACACTCTTCGGCGCCGTCCTCGACGTCGATCCGGAGCAGCCGGACGCCCTCAGACGTGACCGCTTCATCCTCAGCAAAGGCCATTCCGCGGCCGCCCTCTACGCCACACTCGCCCACTGCGGCTACTTCCCGCAGTCGGAGCTCGCCACGTTCACGGCCGAGTTGTCCGCCCTGAACGGCCACCCCAACCGCCGCAAGGTGCCCGGCGTGGAGACCAACACCGGGCCCCTCGGCCATGGCCTCCCCGTGGCGGTGGGCTGCGCTCTCGGCGCCCGGCTGCGTGATGACGGCAGCCGAACCGTGGTCGTCCTCGGGGACGGGGAGCTGCAGGAGGGCAGCAACTGGGAGGCGGCGATGACCGCCGGACACCAGCGGCTGGTCCGGCTGTACGCCGTCGTCGACCGCAACCGGCTGCAGCAGGGCGCCCGCACCGAGGAGACCGTCGGCCTCGACCCGTTGGCCGACAAGTGGGCCGCTTTCGGCTGGGAGGTGCGTGAGGCGGACGGCCACGACCATGCCGCCCTGCTCGCCGCCTTCGAACCGTCCACGACCGGGCGGCCCGTCGCCGTCATCGCCCACACGGTGAAGGGCAAGGGCGTGTCGTTCATCGAGGACCGCGCCGAATGGCACCACAAGGTGCCGGATCCGGACCAGGTACGAGCCGCCGTCGAGGAGCTGACCCGATGACCGAGACCATCACGAACCCCCTGGCCCAGGCTACGACGTACGACTGCCGGCAGGTGTTCGCGGAGGAGCTCATCGCGCTCGCCCGCGAGGACGACCGCGTCGTCGTCGTGTGCAACGACTCCGTGGGCTCCAGCAACCTCGGCGCCTTCCGGGCCGAGTTCCCCGACCGGCTGATCAACGTCGGCATCGCCGAGCAGAACATGGTGGGCGTCGGAGCCGGTCTCGCCAACGCGGGCCTCGTCCCGTTCGTCTCGGCGGCCGGCCCCTTCCTGACCGGCCGTGCCCTGGAGCAGATCAAGGCCGACTGTGCCTACAGCGGGCACAAGGTGGTCCTCTGTGGCCAGAGCCCCGGCATGGCCTACGGCGAACTCGGCCCGACGCACCACTCCGTGGAGGACCTGTCCTGGCTGCGCGCCATCGCGGAGCTGCCCGTGGTCGTTCCCACCGACCGCGCCCAGACCCGTGCCGCCATCCGCTGGGCCCACTCCCACGACGGCCCCAGCTATCTGCGCATCCCCCGCTTCAAGGTGCCCGACGTCGTCCCCGCCGACGCCCCCTTCTCCCCGGGGCACGCGGTGACCCTGAGGGAGGGGCACGACGTCACTGTGGTGGCCGTCGGCACCATGGTCCCGCGCGCCCTGATCGCCGCCGACCGGCTGGCCGCCGATGGCATCTCCGCCCGCGTCCTGAACACGCCGTTCGTCGACCCGCTCGACGAGACCGCGATCCTGCGGGCGGCCGCCGAGACCCGGGCCGTCGTCACCGTGGAGGAGGCCACCGTCAGCGGCGGCCTGGGCGCGGCCGTCGCCTCGCTCACCGGTCGGCACTGTCCCGTCCCGTTGCGCCTGCTCGGTGTGACCGGTTTCGCGCCGACCGGCAGCGCCGAGGGACTGCTGGAGCACTTCGGACTGACCGCCGACGGCATCCACAGCGCGGCACGCGAACTGGCTCGTCTGCCATCCTCGGCATCATGACGGCCGCCCCTCTGCTCCTCGCCGTCGACCAGGGCACCTCCGCGACCAAGGCCCTGCTGATCGACGATGCCGGCTCCGTCGTGGGCTCAGCCTCCGCGCCGCTCTCCACCGCACACCCGCGCCCCGGCTGGGTGGAGCAGTCCGCCGAAGAGATCTGGCAGAGCGTGACACGGGCCATCGAGACATGTCTGATCGGCCACGACCCTCGTCGGGTGGCCGCCGTCGGCGTGTCCAGTCAACGGGAGTCGTGCCTGCTCTGGGAACGATCCGGCGGGCAACCGCTCGGCCCGGTCCTCGGCTGGCAGGACCGGCGCACCGCCTCCGCCTGCGCCGAACTGCTCGCCGAAGGGCTGGGACCGGCCGTGCGCACGATCACCGGCCTGCCCCTGGACCCGATGTTCAGTGCCCTCAAGGCGCAGTGGCTCCTGGACACCTACGACCCGGACCGCACCCGGGCCCGACGCGGCGAGCTCTGTCTCGGCACCGTCGACTCCTGGCTGCTGTGGCGACTGAGCGGCCAGGCCGCGCACGTCATCGAGGTGGGCAACGCCTCCCGCACCCAGCTTCTCGACGTACGCACCCGGGACTGGGACGGAGGGCTCCTCGGCGTCTTCGGCGTACCGAGTGAGACCCTGCCCCGGATCATCCCCTCGACCGGGCCCTTTCCCGCCCTGCGGGGTCTGTCGGCGCTGCCGGACGGCACCCCGGTCGGCGCCGTGCTCGGCGACTCGCATGCCGCGCTGTTCGGCCATGGCGTCCTCGCACCGGGCAGCGTCAAGGTCACGTACGGAACAGGCTCCTCCGTCATGGGCCTGATCACCTCTCCGGCCGCGGCCGCGCAGTCGCCGCTCTGTCTGACCGTCGCCTGGGACGACGGCTCACCGGCCTACGCCCTGGAGGGCAACATCCGTTCCTCCGGTGCCACCCTGCGCTGGCTCGCCGGACTGCTCGGCACCGGCGAGGCCGAACTCGCCGCACGGGCCGCCCCGGACTCCGGAGGCGTCCACCTCGTTCCGGCGTTCGGCGGCCTCGGAGCGCCCTGGTGGGACAACGAGGCCACCGGCCTCATCTCCGGACTCACCTTCGCGGCAGGCCTGCCCGAACTCGCCAGGGCCGCCCTGGAATCGATCGCCTTCCAGGTGGAGGACGTCGTGGCCGGGCTCGACGCTCCGGGCGCGCCCATCACCACCCTGCTCGCCGACGGCGGCCCCAGCGACAACCGGACCCTCATGCAACTGCAGGCGGACGTCTCGGGCCGGGTACTGCGCCGCCCGCGTGCCCGCGACATGTCCGCGCTGGGCGCGGCGCATCTCGCCGGATGCTCCCTCGGGATGTTCACGAAGGAGCACCTGAGCGAACTGGCGAGGAAGGAGGACGTCTACCGCCCCGAGTGGTCGTCGGACGAGCGCGCCCACCGTCTGGACGCCTGGCACGAAGCCGTGGCACGGACCCGGACGGCCACGGCGGCTCCCCAGGGAACGGCGAGACCGTCATGAGCACTGCACCGCGGCCGTCGGGGATCAGTAGGGTTCGTGGTGTGTCCCAACGTTCTGACCTCACCAGCAGCGAATCCGTCGACAGGCTGCGGCTGATTGTGCGAGTGGCCCGCATGTACCACGAGCGGGGTATGCGGCAGTCCGAGATCGCCGGCGTGCTGGGCTTGTCCCAGGCCGGCGTCTCCCGGCTGCTCCGCTCCGCGACGGACCTGGGCGTGATCCGGACCATCGTGGTCGCGCCGCCGGGCATCCACAGCGACCTGGAGGACGCCCTCGCGGAGCGCTACCAGCTGACGGATGTCGTCGTCCTGGACGGGGACGAGGTGCCGGAGCATCCACGCACGCTGCTGCGCGCGCTCGGCTCGGCGGCCGCGAGCTATCTGGAGACCGCGTTCCGACCCGGCGACCTGATCGGCGTGTCGACCTGGAGCGAGACACTGCTCGCCGCCGTCGAGGCGATGCAGCCCGCCAGGGCACCGGGCGCCGCCCAGGTCGTCCAGCTCATGGGTGGCATCGGCGATCCGCACAGTCAGGTGCAGGCGACACGACTCACCGCCCGGCTCGCCGAGCTCACCGGCGGTACCCCTCTCTTCGTCCGCGCGCCGGGGCTCGTCGGGTCCGCGGAAGCCCGGCTCTCCCTGCTGCGCGATCCGGCGGTGCTGGAAGTCAGCCAGGCCTGGCAGCAACTCAGCGCAGTGCTGGTCGGCATCGGCAGCCTTCAGCCGTCACCCCTGCTCCAGCTGAGCGGCAACGCGGTGGCCGACGAGGAGATCGCCCGGCTGCGGGCCCTGGGCGCGGTGGGGGACATCTGCCAGCGGTTCTTCGACGAGAACGGCGTCCACGTCGACGCCGGGCTCGGCGAGCGGACGATCGGCATCTCCGTCGACCAACTGCGTATGGTCCCGCGACGCATCGCCGTCGCCGGCGGTGAGCGCAAGTACACGGCCGTACGTGCGGCGATACGCGGGCGTTGGATCACCGCGCTCGTCACCGACATCACGACGGCCCGGCGCCTGGTCGACGAGCCGGTCCGCTCCGCCCCCGGCGGCTGAGTGATCGGCCCACGGTCCGCTCCGCGCGGCTCGTCACTCGGACCGACGCACAGCGCCAGGTGGGGTGGCATGTCGGGTGAGGACCGCCCCGGGCAGCCGTGTCACTCCGTGGGCAGCCGCAGTTCCGACTCGGCGCCCTTGCGGGTGGTTGCGGAAGGCCAGACGGGCGTGCAGCAGTCGGGCCTGCCCGGCGGCAATGCTCAGGCCCAGGCCGGTGCCGCCGGTGAGCGAGGTCGTGCGGAACCGCTGAGGGCCGGAGGTGTGCAGCAGGGCGAGCAGGTCGGCTGGGTAACTGGGGCCATGGTCGCGGACCCGGACGACCGGTCCGTCCACCTCCAGCTCCACGGGCGGGGCGCCGCGCCGCACTGCGTTGGCGACCGGGTTGTTCAGGATGCGTTCCACGCGGCGGGGGTCGGTCGTCACGACTGCGTCCGCGACGACCTGGACTTCGACGCCGTCGAGCCCGGCGACCGCCCGCCGTGCCATCGCGCTCACTTCACGCTCCTCGGTGTCCACCACCGCCACCTGGGCGTCCATCCGGGCCACTTCCAGCACGTCCTCCACCAGCCCGCGCATTTTGTGGTTGCTGCCCGTCACCAGGTCCGAGGCCTGGCCCGGTGGCAGCAGTCCGACCGCGGTCACCATGCCCGCGACCGGGGTGCGCAGTTCGTGGGCGATGCCGGCGGTCACCCGGTGCTCGGCCTCCAACCGGGCGCCGAGGGCGTCCGCCATTGCGTTGATGGAGGTGGCGAGCCGGGCGATCTCGTCCCTGCCGTGCGGGCGGACCCGGGCATCGAGGTCACCGTCGGCGATGCGTTTCGCCGTACGCCCGGTGACCGTGGCCCGGCGGCCCATCCGTACTCCCAGCAGCAGTCCTCCCAGGGACACACCGTGGTGGTGGCCGCGCCGGTGGTAAGCAGGGTCCCGTCGAGCGTGGTGAGGGACTGTTCCTCGGGGGCGTACGAACGGGAGATCACGAGTACTTTCCGGCCTGAGACCTGGGTCGCCGCCCACAGCACCGCCTGCGTACCGTCGACTGCAAGTACGTCACGCGGACTCCGCCCCGCACCGCCCGTGCCACCGGAGCGGGCAGATCGGGTGGGTCGACGCGGGCCGGCGTCCTGCGTCCGGCGGCGTGGTCGTCGGCGGCACCGAGCAACTGCTGGTCCAGGCCGTCGCGGGCGGTGGCCGGCTGGTCGGCGGCGGTGATCCGGTGCACCAGTACACCGATCGCGCCCGCAACGCACAGGGTGGCCGCTGCGACGGCCAGCGCGGCCTTCGCTCCCACGTTCAAGGCGGGTGTCCTCATGCGCGCAGCTTGTAGCCGAAGCCGCGTACCGTCTCGATCCGCGCCCGGCCGATCTTGGCGCGCAGTCGCTGCACGTGGACGTCTACCACTCGGGTGTCGCCGGACCAGGCGTAGTCCCGCATTCGCTCCAGGAGCAGGTGGCGGGAGGGCACGGTCCCTGGTGCGGCGGCGAACTCGCTCAGTAGCTTCAGCTCGGTCGTGGTCAGCCCGAGCGGCTTCCCACCCCGTTCCACGGTCAGTGACGCCGGGCAGAAGACCAGGTCTCCGAAGTGCAGGCGCGGGCCTTCCGCCCGTGCTTCGGCAGGTGCCGTGCGACGCAGCAGGGAGCTGATTGAGCGGCGCTTCCGGCGGCATATTGTTCGTGCTCTACACCGGCATCCCCTGGCGCTACCTCCCGCAGGAACTTGGCTTCGGCTCCGGGATGACCTGCTGGAGGCGACTGCGGGAGTGGAACGAGGCCGGGGTCTGACAGCGCCTGCACGAGATGCTGCTGGCCGAATTGCGGGCGGCCGGCACACAAGCACCTCTACGCAGACCGCGGCTACGACCACGAGATCTACCGTGACCAGGTCCGACGGTTCGAAATCACCCCGCATGTCGCCCGGCGCGGCACCGAACACGGCTCCGGACTCGGCGCACACCGCTGGGTTGTGGAGAGCGCCATCGCACCACTGCACTGGTTCCGCCGCCTACGCATCCGCTGGGAGATCCGCGACGACAACCACCAGGCTTTCATCACACTCGGTTGTGCCGTCATCTGCTGGCGACGGCTGAGGACGCTGCTTTGATTCCGGGCCAACGTAGGGTGGGATCCATCCCATGTCGCGGACTCGCGCCAAGCTAAAGGAGGAGGAATGCTCGCTAACTCGTCGGCGCTGGCGGCCGGAAGGCGTCATTCGGTCGGGCGGCGCTGGGATGGAACCGTTCTCGCCGTGGGCGATACCGCAGCCGCTGAATGTCGTGTCGAGCGATGGGACGACGTCGTCGCGGTGGCAGCTGGCAACGTCCATACCGCGAGGAACACGGGCAGGTCTCATACGGTGGGACTCCGGTCGGACGGCACGGTGCTGGCAACGGGGTGGAATGGGGATGGGCAATGTGATGTCGCCGGGTGGCGAGGCGTCACGGCCGTGGCTGCGGGCTGGCGCCGCACGCTCGGGCTGCTCGTGAATGGTCGCGTGCTAGCAGTTGGCCGGAGTTCAGAAGGACAGTGCGACGTGCAGTCCTGGCGCGAGGTGATCGTCGTCTCGTGTGGTGACTGGCACTCGGTCGGCATCGGGTCGGACCGTTCCGCACTGGCCGCGGGGAACAGCCGGCGAGGGCAGTGTGCCGTTGAAGGGTGGCGTGACCTTGCCGCCATTTCGGCCGGGTATCTGCATACTGTCGGTCTCAGAGCCGATGGGAAGGCAGTAGCGACAGGGCACCGGGCAACCGGGGCGTGCGCGGTCGATGAGTGGGAGGACGTGGTGGCGCTCGACGCGGGCAGCTACCACACCGTCGGAGTCACAGCGTCCGGGCGGGTCCTCGCCGCTGGAGACAACAGCTATGGACAGTGCGAAGTCAGCGATTGGCGCGACATTGTTGCTGTGGCGGCCGGTTCTACGCACACCCTTGGCCTGCGTGCCAACGGCACAGTCGTGACCGCAGGGAACAATGCCGACAGACAGTGCGAAGTCGATGCTTGGTCCGGAGTCCAGCTTCCATAGGCCCTGGGCCGCGCCACCACGAACTGACATGCCGTCATTCGAGTCCTTTAGTCGTACCAGCCGACGCGCTCATGAGCGCCGGCTTCGTAAAGCGGACGCCGTTTCACGGCCGTGCCGAACTTACCGACTTCCTGACGGCGCTCCTGTCCCGCAAGGTTGTCACGATGATGCACTTCCACTACCTCAAGGATGTGCGCCGGAGCCAAGGTCGACGCGAGAGATCGTGGGCGCCAGCCTCTGGACGCCCACGATCGGATCCGCGAGTATGTGTATCGTTCTACGGTAAGTGCTCGACGGTCAAGCCACCTGCGGCGAGGAGTGTTGTGTACTACGGCGGCGACTACAACCCGGAACAGTGGCCTGAAGAAGTCTGGTCTGACGACATCAAGCTCATGCAGCGTGCCGGGGTCAACTTGGTCAGCCTCGGCGTCTTCTCGTGGTCCCGAATACAGCCCGACGAGGGCGTGTTCGACTTCGGCTGGCTGGACCGGATCATCGACATGCTCGGCGACGGCGGAATCGGCGTGAATCTGGCCACGGCCACCGCCTCACCTCCGCCGTGGGCGATCGAACGGTACCCGGACATCCTCCCCGTCACCGCGGACGGCGTGGTACTGCACCAAGGCGGCCGACAGCACTACTCGCCGACCTCACCGCAGTACCGGCGCCTCGCGAAGGATCTCGCCCAGCGCCTCGCCGAACGGTACGGGCAGCATGCCGCGGTTCAGATGTGGCATGTCAACAACGAATACGCCTGCCATGTCCCCTACGACTACTCCGACCACGCCGAGCGGGCGTTCCGGGAGTGGCTGGAACGCCGCTACGGATCCATAGACTGTCTCAACCACGCCTGGAACACGGCATTCTGGTCGCAGATATACCGTTCGTTCGAGCAGGTTCGGGTGCCGCGGCGAGCGCCCAATAGCCAGAACCCGGCCTCCGTCCTGGACTTTCGACGGTTCACCTCGGACGCGGTGCTTGCTCTGTTCATGATGGAACGTGACACCATTCGTGCGACCGGCGCGCTGCAGCCGATCACGACGAACTTCATGGGCACCTTCCCGCCCATGGACTACTGGCGGTGGGCCCGCGAGGTGGACCTTGTCGCCGACGATAGCTATCCGGACCCGCGTGACCCGGAAGCGTTCCGCGAAGCGGCTTTCGCCCGGGACCTGATGCGCTCCCTGAAGCCGCGCACGCCGTGGATCCTGATGGAACAGGCAACCAACGCCGTCCAATGGAGGCCGAGCAACAAGCAGAAGGCTCCGAGGCAGATGGCCGCGCTTAGTGAACAGGCGGTCGCACGAGGGGCAGGCGGAATCATGTTCTTTCAGTGGCGGCAATCCACGTCCGGGTCTGAAAAGTTTCACTCCGCGATGCTCCCGCACGCGGGATGCGATACACGGACATGGAAGGAGATCGAGCTGCTCGGTCAGCGGTTGACGGCCCTTCCCGAAGTGGGCCAGCCGCCCGTGGCGGATGCCGCCCTCGTTCTCGACTGGGAGAACTGGTGGGCAATCGAGCTTCCCGACCACCCCGCCCGTATCGACTACATGAACACCATGCGGACCTGGTACGAGGCGCTGCATCGCGCCCACGTTCAGACCGACATCGTGCATCCCGCCCATGATCTGAGCGTCTACCGGCTCGTCGTTGCCCCCTCTCTCTACTTGCTCACCGACGAATCCGCCGCGAACCTACGGCAGTTCGTAGAAGGAGGCGGGGTGCTCTTGACGACGGCCTTCACGGACATCGTCGACCAGAACGACAGATTCCTCCCGGGTGGCTTCGCCACCCGCATGCGGGACGTGTTCGGCGGCCATCCTGTGGACTTCGACGGGGTACTCGCCGAGGACGGCATCGGCGCGACGCTCGACGCGACCCGCTTTTCGATCGACACGCTGCGCGAAGAGTTCGTCATATCGACGGGCACCGTTTTGTCCTCCACGTCCCAGGGCGATCCCGCACTTGTGGAGAACCACTTCGGTGCCGGGGCCTCCCTCCATTCCACGGTCTTCCCGGATCGCACGGGGGCTGACCTCATGCTCGCCCATGCGCTCGCGCTGGCCAGCGTCGAGCCGGTGTTGCCCGGCCTGCCGGACGTGGTCGAAGCGATCCGCACCGCCGACGGAGCCACCCTCATCAACCAGAGCCCGACCGCGACCGACGTCCTGGTCGCAGGCAAATCAATTCCACTCGGGCCCTTCGAAGTTGTGCCGATCGCCCCAGCTGATGCAGACGAGCGAAGCTGACATCAAGCAGCCTTGCGGGGAAGGCGACATCGCCAACCAGCTGGTAGTCAGCCTGGTGACCGCACGCAGCCACAACCAGCGCGCCATGACCAAACTGCACATCCGAGACCGAGCCCAGCTGGTCGTTATCGCCTACCGGTGCGGACTCGTCCAACCACGCCCACCCCAGGGCAACTGATCCCAGCGCCGCGCGTGCGCCAAGCGCATCCCGCTGCCGTTCTCCACCACCACGAAACCAAGGAGTTCTCATGTCGTTCCGCTGGGGCATCGCAGGCACGGGCACCATCGCCAAAGGGTTCGCCGACGCCCTGGGCCGTCTGCGGGACGCACACCTGGTCGCTGTCGGCTCCCGCAGTCGGAAGACGGCTGACGAGTTCGGCGAGAAGTACGGTATCGCACCGGCTCACCGGCATGCCTCCTACGAGGATCTGGCCGTCGACGACAGCGTCGACATCGTCTACGTCGCCTCACCCCACTCGCACCATCACGAGCACACCTTGCTGTTCCTGAACGCCGGGCGCCCTGTGCTGTGCGAGAAGGCGTTCGCACTGGATGCCGTGCAAGCCGCCGAGATGATCGCGGTGGCCAGGGAACGCAGGTTGTTCCTGATGGAGGCGATGTGGAGCCGCTTCCTCCCGGCCTACGTCAAGGTCAGAGAGCTGCTCGCCGAGAGCGCCATCGGCGAGGTCCAGTCCGTGGAAGCCGATTTCGGCTTCCGGCTCCCCGCGAACCCGACACACCGCCTATTCAACCGCGCCCTCGGCGGGGGCGCCCTGCTCGACCTGGGGGTCTACCCCATATCGCTGGCCAGCATGGTGCTCGGCACGCCCGAGAGGATCACGGCGTACAGCAAGCTAGGCGCGACCGGCGTCGACGAACACACCGCTATCCTCTCCGGAAACGGCAACGGCGCGGTCGCACTCGCCCAGTGTTCCTTGCGGGCGACGCTGGGCTGCACGGCCCGGATCACCGGCACCGAGGGCCACATCGAGCTGCCGTTTATGATGCACTGCCCGGACGAGCTGACCATTCAGGTGCGTAGTACGACCGAGCGCCTGAGCCTGCCCGCCGCTCGCGACGACGACAACAGCACGGCCGGCGGCGGCCTGCACCACCAGGCACGGCATGTGCAGGAGCGGCTGCTGGCCGGGAAGACGGAGAGCGACATCATGCCGCTGGACGAAACCCTTGCGATCATGCGCACGCTCGACACCGCACGGGACCAGATTGGGCTCAGGTATGCCGACCACTGACGTCAAGGGAACGGTAAGCGGAATCTGAGGCGTCCCCCGTGTGGTGTTTGGGGATGGATTGTTAGGCGGGTGTGGGTGAGGAAGGACCACGGGAGTTGTTCGTTGGAGCAGACTCGGTGGATGCCGCGTTCGGCTGCGTCGGCGACGTCGGCGAGGTGGTCTTTGGCAAGGTTGGCGAGCTCGCGTGTTTTGATGGCCGACCACAGCACTTCCACGGGGTTGAGTTCGGGTGCATAGGCCGGCAGCCGCTCCAGCTCTAGCCAGTCCTGTTCGCCCGCCCAGGCCTGCATGCCCCGGTTCCAGGGGCGGACAGTCCGTCCTAGACCAGTACCACTGGCTCACCGGCGTAGAAGTTCTTGATCTGTTCGAGCACTTCGATCAGGGAAGTGGTGTCGTAGCTGCCCGGTTTGAGGTGGAAGCACAGCCGCGGTCCGCGTTCACGGTCGGCGGCGTGGTAGCCCAGTGCGGCGGCCATCCCGGCTCGTTTCCAGTTCAGCCGGTGCCGCAGGGTGGGAGTGCGGCCGTGGGGCGCGTAGGTGCGGCGTATCTGGGGCAGCAGGGACACGCCCGATTCGTCGAAGAGGACGATCCAGGCACGTTTCTTCACCGCCCCTTTTTGATGCGGGGCCACTCGTGGGCGATCCACCGGGCGATCTCGGCGTCGTCCCGCTCGACGGCCCGGCGCTGGGGGCGTTGCAGGCTCCAGCCCAGCCGCCCGGTCAGCAGCCGCCACACCGACGCCCGCGCCAGCTGCACCCTGGTCAGCCGCTCCACCACCACACCCACCCGTTCCAGGGTCCACAGATCGGCCTCGAACCCGTGCGCCCCGCACCAACGCCGCTTCCACGGCCGCGACCTGGGCATCGTCGAGTGGGCGGCGATCGCGTCCCACGAAGTGCAACGCCAGTGCGTTAAGGATGTGTGCGCCCTGTCAAGAGGGCGGGACCTCTGGTAGTTCGCATGGTGTCGAAGCCATTGCGAGTGTCCCG
>NZ_JBEZLQ010000043.1:0-59072 GCF_040652235.1 Streptomyces sp. NPDC048277 | reverse complement strand
GCAGACGTCCTCTTCGCCATGCTCCGCGACGGCACCTTCTACGACCCCCAACCCACCCCTGCGGGTTGACGAAACCCATAGGGGCACCCCCCCGTGCTTGTGGGAGGGCGTGCACGTGCGGCACGATCAGTCGATGTCCGGATCACCGGGCTCTTCGAGGAGCCGGGCTGCGAGGTCGTCGGCCCACTCCACGGCCCAGGTTCGAAGAGCGGTGATGGTGGCATCGTCCAGGCCGTAAGCGGCGAAGGCTTCGTCGTCGGTCCAGTCGGCGCCGGTGAGGTTCGCCTGCAGGTCTTCGCGCTCGAAGCGGCCACGGGCGTGGCGGCGGCCGAACTCCTCAAGCTCGGCATTGGACCAGCGACGGGAGGCCGCGAACACGTCGATCAGATCGCGGGGCGCTCCGCGGTCGGCGAGCGCGCGGACCTTGGTGCCGATCACGTCCTCCTCCGCGAGGACGGGTCCGTACGGGCTCTGGGTGACCGGCCGCCAGAAGATCTCCTTGAGGATGTCGACTTCGCAGTCCTGCCCGGTGACCGGGTCGGTCACGGTGAAGCGGGCGGACAGCGGGGCGGTCTCCAGGGCGTGCACCTTCCAGCCGCGGGTCTCCAGGCCGGTGCGGAGTGCGGCGGCGATGTCGGCCATGGGGGCCGGGTTCTCGGTCGCGACATCGAGGTCCTGACTCGGGCGGTTGACGAGATGGTGCGCCCGTACTGCATACCCGCCGGTGAGAACCAGCGGATACGGGGAGCCGAGGGAGATCACATCGGCCAGGAGCCGCGTGTGCAGCTCCGGCATGTCCGTCACGCGGCTGCCCGGGTGCGGGAGGCGAGCTGCGGGAAGGCGTCTTCCCATACGGTGCGCACGGTACGGCCGAGGAGGGTGCGCAGCACCGGCCACAGCCGGAGGAGCAGGTCCTCGTTGAGATAGCGGGGCAGGTCGTCGCGCAGGCCCTCGTGCAGGACAGTGCGGTACAGGCCCATGCGCTGGCGTGGCTTGTCCAGGTCGTATGAGGTCATCCCGGACCAGGCGATGTGCAGCGGCAGCTCCACGACCCCCTGGGCCGGGCCGTGCAACTCGTCCAGCGACTGCGGCAGACGCCGCCGGAACTTCTCCCGGTACAGCGCGAGATCCTCGGCGACCGCGCCCGACAGGTACCTCGGTGCTGGCGCGGGGTGATGCGGACTGGAGGGCATGAACCCATTATGGCGGCCCGCGAGGTGGTGCGGGTCGCGATGCGGGAGCTGTCCCGGCCTTCCCGAGGGCCGGGGCGGTCGCGCTGGAGACGGCGTGGCCGGCGATTGCGCACTGTCGGAGGCGAAGATCTGGTGCACCGCCAGCGCGTGCAGCCGGTCGAGCTGTCACAGCAGGCGGGAGGAACGGGGTACTGCGTCCGCCTCGACCGGCTGCCCCTCCGCGCGCAGCGCCTCGGCCGCCCAGGCACCGAGCATCGGTTTACCGACGTACTCGGCGACCGGACCGACCGGGGCGTCCGGCAGGGTGCGGGCGGCCGGCGCGCGTCCGGACCGTCACCGGCCGCCACCCACGCGCGCAGCACCCGGCGGTCCGTGGCCGCCTCCCAGTGCCACGCGGCGGCGACCAGCCGCTCGGCGTCCAGCGCCGAAACCGCCTCCAGGGTGGGGAAGCGCTCCGCGACGGTCGACGGCGTCCACTACGGTCCCGGTTCCCCGTCACCAGCATCGTCCCTGCCCCCGTCCGGTCCCGGGTGCGCCGCGCGCGGTGGCCAGCCGCCGCCGTGCGCCAGCAGCAGCGCCTCGCGCAGTACCACCGCGGCGAGCGGTGTCAGCCCGTAGGCGTCACCGCTGCGCCACACCACACCGGCCCCGGCCAGGGCGTCCAGTCGGGCCGCCGGCCGATGCGCCTCCGGCTCCAGTTCCGCCACGTCGTTCTCGTCCAACGTGCCCAGCCCTATAGGAGGCGTTCCAGTTCGGGCGGTGACGGCAGGCGGTACGACGAGGCCGACCCGTCCGGCTCCTCCGGTTCTGCCCGCTCGGCCTCCTGACCCGGCTCGTGCGGGCCCGCCGTGTCGTCGCGCTCACGCACCGGAGCGGCGAACGACGCCCCGGCGGCACCGCGCACTCGGCCGACACGGCCGCGTCCCGGGCCACCGAGCGGGTCTCGCCCGCTGCGGTGCAGAGCGTCACCAGGTCGCCGAGGATCTCGTCGTCGAACTCCTCCCCGATATCGGGGTCCGCGCCCAGCCGGTCACACCACTCCACCAGGGCACGCACCGTGAGCCCCGCGAGTTCGCCCGCGTCCCGCTCCCGCCACGCCTCCAGGGACGGCCCCGGACACGGGGTGCCGTCCTCGTCCAGCACCAGGAAACCGGTCACCACAGTGAAAGAGACACCGTCGGGGTCGAGCTCGGGGTCGGCGGGCGGGGCGGTGGCGAGCCGTGCCGCCGGGGCGAGCAGTCCGTTCGCATGCAGCCCGGACACGAACCCGCCCCGGTCCGCGGGCAGGGGGTGCGGCGGCGCGGACGGCTCACGGTACTGAGCCGCGACCGTCCGGAGCGAACCCGTCACGGAGAGCATCGGGAAGGGCTGCAGGCCGGTTTCACGACCGGGAAGGGGGACGGGTGGGGCCGGTTCCCGCACCCGCTGTGCCGGGAACGCCCGCTCCCGAGGCGCTGGGCAGTGCTCCACAGGACAGCCGTCGAGTTCTTCCAGGGCCGCCTGTGCCGACGGTGAGCGCCGCAACGGTCCAAGAAGAGAACGGAGTTCACGTTCGGCGGTGTCCGCCGGTGCCGAGCCGAGACGGCGGTACAGCCTGACGAAGGGGTGTACCTCCACGAGCGCCTCGTCGATGTGCGCGTGCCGCGGCAGGAGCGCCGCGCGGCGGGCGTGGGTCAGGCAGCGGGAGCGCCGTTCGTCGAGGTGCCGCAGCGCTGCGGCACATTGCGATAGCGAAGTGGTTGCCGGGGATCCTCGGCCGGAGGGGCCGAGGCATCGCATGGGTAGAGGGGGCGGGGTCGACGCGCAATCGGGTGGGGGGGGATCGTGGTGACTCCTCCCCTGTGGCGGGCGAGTCGCCTGCCGCATCTCTCTGCGTCTGTGCCCCTGCCCTTCCGTACGCCCCCTGATCTGGTCCCTGCCGGTCAGGGGGCTTCTTGCGTCGGACTGTCGATTCCGAGGGGCTTGTGGGCGTGGAGCCCGCGATTCGCACCGCCATGGGCGGCTTGGGTTGCCGCCGAGTACGCTGCGGACGGGGCTGTGGTGGTGGTCCTGGTGTCCCTGGCGCACGTCTGTGGCGGTGACGCACGTATGACGCACGGAGTTTTCGCGGAGCCTGGAGCGGGCTGGAAAACCGCCTCTGACCTGCATGTTCTCTGGAGCGGCCCAGGTCGCACATCTTCCCGATGACGCATCATGTGGAGTGCGTGGCGATTCTTGAACCGGCTGGGAAGGGCGCCTGACCTGCGGGTTCGGGTGGTGTGCGCTATGTGCGGTGTGGGCGTTACGGGCGATATCTTGACGCTGAAATGATGCTATCCGAGGTATCTTGACGCTCATTTGACGCCCTTTCTGATGGGGCGTCAGGAGCACTCAAGGCAGGTTCCCACTCTTCCTCGTGGTTCCCCGCAGGATCCGGCACGCGAATGGCACGGCTGGGGCCCCGGATTGCCTGAGCCCCAGCCGGCGCCAGTCATCCACGCTGCCATGTCGTCGACCACGGCAAGCTAGTTGTGACCGTCAGTGACAGTTGGCCGCTGCCTCGACGTCATCGAGGGGCCGTGTGGTGCCGCCCTTGTAGCGGCGGGGCGCGAACGCAACCGGCGTGGTGTGACAAGTACGGGGTGAGACCGTCGTCCGGCGGTCGGAGACGGAGCTTCCGTGGAATCGGAGCACGACGCGTACGGCGATCGTGACAGTGACACCCAACTGTCCATGTCCGCCGCGGATCCGGCGGCGTTCACGCCCCTGGTCGAAAGGTACTCGGTCGCCCTGCACGGCTACTTCGCGCGGCGGATGCCCGGCGCGGCGGACGATCTGCTGGCCGAGGCCTGGCTGCAGGCGTTCGCCGCGCGGCACACGTTCGACGCCTCGCGCGGATCGGCGCGAGGCTGGCTGTTCGGGGTGGCCCGCAACGTCCTCGCCGGCACCGTGCGGCGGGCGGCGCGGACAGAGGGCCCGCCGGGGGAACAGGTCACCGACCCGTGGCAGGCGGTGGACCAGCGGCTGGACGCGGCGGCGCTGGCGCCCGCACTGCGCGGCGCGCTGGCCGAACTGCCCGCAGAAGAGCGGGAGGTGATGCTCCTCGTCAGCTGGGAGCAGCTCACGCCGGCCGAGGCGGCCGCCGCTGTGGGCATCCCGGCGGGGACGGCCCGTTCGCGGCTGCACCGGGCCCGGGGCCGGTTGCGCGAACGGCTCGCGCCGGCCCGCCTGGCGAGCCGGCGCCCTGCCGTGACAGGAGACCTGACATGAGTACACACGACATGGAGGAGACGGGCGTGATCGAGCGGCAGGCACTGATGGACTTCCCGGGCGCCAAGGCGCTGCAGGCGGCGGGCCGGGTCGAGCCCCCGTCGGCGCAGGTGCTGGCCCGGTCGCTGGCGGCAGTCGAGGAAGCCGTGCGGGAGGACATGGGCCAGGCCCAGCGGGAGGAGGTACGGAAGGACGCCGTGGTGACGCCGTTGCGTAAGCGCCGTCGCGTCCTCGCCGTCCTGGCGTTGGCCGCGGTCGCGGCCGGCGTCACGGTGATGGGCGTGAACACGGGAGCGGGTACCCGGCACGGGGCGCAGCCGCAGTCCGCGTCGGTTTTCCTCAACAACGTCGCCGAGGTCGCCGCCACGCAGTCGGCCGGCTCGGGGAGGTACTGGAAGGTCCGAACCGATTCCGCCGAGTCGTACATCACGCGTTCCATGGACGCCACCTACGTCATCTCCGGCAAGACCCCCCGCAAGACACGGTTTCCCGGCTGGAGGCTCGGGTCGGAGACCTACGACTGGAACGGTCTGGACAGGCTGACCACGAACCCGGCGTTGCTTCTGCGGCAGATCGAGACCACGACCAAGGCCTCCGCCGATCAGGACGAGGACGCGGGAACGCTCGGCTTCGTGCAGGCGACCACCCTCCTCGCCAACGCCCCCGCCGGCCCGCGACTGCGCAGCGGCCTGTTCCGGGCGCTGGCCGAACTGAAGGGTGTGACCGTCGTCGGCACCGTCAAGGACAGCGCCGGGCGCACCGGGACGGAGCTGGCCTACCACGGGGGCGTCGGCACCACCAAGGTGATCATCGCCCCGAAGACCGGCACCCTCCTGGAACTCACCGAGCCGTGGAGGACTGAGAAGGACCAGCGCCGGGCGACGTACCTGTCCACCGGCCTGACCGACACGATCGGCTGACGGACGACACGGAACGGCGCACAGCCCCGTCCTGGACCGTGCGCCGTGGCCGCGGGGCATCCACCAGACGCGGCGTGATCGACCCGTACCAGCACGATGCTTGCGTACCGCAGCAGTTGAGCAGCGCGGGACGAGATCTCGCTCAAGCGAGCCGGGACACGATGGTCGGAACCGGTGCGGTGCGGTGAACTGGTGGCCTTGACCCGGGACCCGAGCGTCGGTGGCGTCGGCGCCGACATGGACCAAGAGGCGTCGTCGTCCCGGCCGGGCTTGCCGTTCGCCCGTGCCGCCGCTGGATCCAGGACGGCCGTGACCGGCGCCGGTCACGCGCCGCGACGGGTCGTCGTCGGGTGAGCGCCAAGTCGGTCGGCCAGACCCTCGAACCGCCTGGTCCGTGCGCTGAAGGACCTCGGCGGCATCCCCGCCTACGGCAATCAGCGCACCACCTGGGACGCCGGCTGCCCCGAGCCTGTACTGACCGTCGGGCCGGCCGCGGGCTGCCCTCCCCGGAGGGGAAGGGGAGCCCCGGGCCGTCCGGGGCTCCCCTGCCGTGGCAGCCGCTTCCCAACACCACGGAGCCGCCCATCTGTTCGCAGACGAGCAGAACGAGAATGGCACGCTCCTCGGCGGGCATCCCGGGATCCGCGCACCTGGTCAGGACTTTGTAAGCGTTCCGGCGCCACCGTCGGGGGAACGGCAGGCTGATGGCTCGAACACCGGCATACCGTCGACAGATGCGTGAAACCGCAGTCCAGCGGCATGCCCTCGGCCCTGTGGGCGTTCCGGAGCTGGCGGCACCACCCGCTGGAGCAACTCCCGCAGGTCTTCCGGCGCCAACCGTTCGACAAGCGCAGCAGTCGGCCCCCCCGCCGACCGACGTAGCCCGGCCCCGACGTGTTCGGCGACGCCACTGGCGGGAGCGGCGGAAAGGCCTGCTCATCAGGATGAGGGGGTGAGTGTGCCTCCTCCGGTGAGCTTGTAGGTTTTGCCGTCCAGGTAGGCGTTGGCGGTGAGTGAGGCGTCGTAGGTGATGCTGTGGGCGCTGGTGATGCCGCGTGCCTGGTCGCCCCGGATGCGCAGTCCCGTGACGGAGGTCAGCGTCGAGGTGGTGGGCGAGGACCAGGTCGCGCCGTCGCTCAGCGCGAGCGCGGCTCCGCTGATGGTGCCGTTGAGCTGGGTGTGGGAGGCGTCGAGCTCCACCGTGCCGCCGCCGGACACCGTCGCCAACTCGTCCGTGGCCGAGCGGAGTCTGGCTCCGTCGGAGACGTCGATGACGGTCGAGCCGCCGCTGAAGTCGAATACCGGGCCGCCCTGCGCGGTGAGTGAACCGCCACGGATGGTCAGTGTGTTGCTGCTGGTGCCCATGGCGAAGCCCATGACGCCCTCCTCGGCGCCCGTGAGGTCGCTGTGGTCGGCGAGCACGGTGGTGGTGGTCCCGGCCATCACCACGGCGTTGTCCGCCCGCGCGACACCGTGGACCCGGTAGGCCTTGATGGTGCCGGTCGCGTAGAGGACGGTCGAGTACTTGCCGGTGGCCAGCAGCCGGCCGCCGTGGACCTCGATCGTGCCGTCGCCCTGGTCGGTCGCCACGGCGGAACCGTGGCAGGCCGTGGAGACCATGTCCACATTGCGCAGCACCGCGCTGCCGTTGTGGCTGACCAGGACCGGGTGCGCGAACTGCCCGGAGACGTCGATGCGGCCGCCGCTCATGGTGACCGACCCGTCGTAGTCGGCGTGCAGGGCGTTGGCGCCCGATCCGGTCGTGGTGATGCTGCCGCCTCGGACACCGATGGCGCTGCCCGCGCCGGTGACCCGTACGGCGGCGTTGAGGCCGTAGAAGCTGCTGTCGTCCGCCGACTCGGTGTTGCCGCTCGTGACCACCGTCGGACGCCGGAGGCGGAGGGTGCCCGCGTTCTTGACCAGGACCGCGGTCTCGTTGTCGTCGGTGGCGGTGAACAGTGCGTCGGAGAGTGTCCGCGTACCCCCGTCCAGGGTGTACGCGGCGGTGCCGGTGATCGTGCCGGTACCGCCGCCGGGCCCGGGTGCGCTGCACGCGGTCGGGTCGACGGTGTCGGCCCAGGCCGCTGGAGCACTCCAGGCCACGCCCGAGACGGCCAGTACGGCCATCGCCGGGAGCAGGGCGATCCGGCGCTTGCGTCGTCCGGTGGGCAATCCGCGATTCATGTCATTCCTGTCGTGGTCAGGTCGGTTGAATCCTGGACGGTGTGCTGTCAGCCGAGGGTGGAGAGTCCGCCGTCGACCAGGATGCTGGCCCCGGAGATCCACTCGGCGTCGTCCGAGGCGAGGAAGAGCGCGGCCTTGGCAACGTCCTCGGGCTGCCCGAGGCGTCCCATGGGGATCCGGTCGAGGGTCAGCCTCCGGAAGGCCTCGGGCGGGTTCTCACTGGTGAACAGCGGGGCGGTGGCCGGCGTGACAACCGGGCCCGGGATCACGGAGTTGGCCCGGATGTTGTACTTGCCGCCCTCGGCGACGAGTTGGAGGGTGAGTGCCATGCAGCCGGCCTTGGCGGCGGCGTGGGCGTTCTGGGCGACGAACTCCACCCCGCGGACGGCGGCGATGGAACCCACGTTGATGACGGATCCGCCGCCGTTCGCGATCAGGTGGGGCCAGGCCGCGCGGGTGACGTAGAAGACCTGGTCGAGTTCGTTGCGGAGGGTGAACTGCCAGTCGTCCACGGAGAGTTGATCGATGGGTGCCATCCGGATCGCGGAGGCGTTGTTGTAGAGGACGTCCACGCCTCCGTAGCGGGTCGCGGCCTCGTTCACCCAGGCTCGCGCGGCGTCGGGGTCGCCGAGGTCGACCGGGCCGAGGGCGGTCATCTCGCCGCCCGCCGTGCGGGCCAGTTCCTCGGTCTCGGCGTTGGCGGCCGCGTTCAGGTCGCAGCCGACGACCTTGGCGCCTTCCCGGGCGAAGAGGATCGCCGCGGCGCGGCCCATGCCGCCGCCGGTCCCGGTGATGAGAGCGACCTTGCCCTGGAGGCGTCCGGGGGTGTTCATGAGCGGTACTCCTTCACTGATGTGCGGCGACCACGGGCGCGTCGGCGGGCAGCGGTCCCGCGGCGGTCGCCCCGCCCGGTGACCCCAGTTCGCCGAAGACGGACGCGTTGGCGTCGGTGTAGGCGGCCCAGCCGTCGGGGACGTCGGCCTCGTAGAAGATCGCCTCGACCGGGCAGACCGGTTCGCAGGCACCGCAGTCGACGCAGTCCTCAGGGTGGATGTAGAGCATCCGCTCCCCCTCGTAGATGCAGTCGACGGGGCACTCCTCGACGCAGGCCTTGTCCTTGACGTCCACACAGGGCTGGGCGATCACGTAGGTCATCGGGATTCTCCGGTGGCTGAGCTGACTGCGGGGCTGACGGTCCACGTCTCGGAGCCGTGGAGCAGTGCGGTGAGGTCGGCCGGCCGGGCCTGGCGGGCCGTTTCGAGCTGGCCTCGGGCCAGGTCGTCGTAGGTCGGACGTCGGACGGCGCGGAAGACGCCCACGGGTGTGTGGCGGGTGGCCGGTCCGCCGAGCCGGGACAGTGAGAAGGCGTGGGTGGGGTCGGCCGTCTCGGTGTCGTGGACGACCGTGCGGGAGGTCTCGAAGCCGGCCCCGGGTGCCACGACCCGCAGCGCGCCGCTCTCGGGGTCGCGGATCACCCGGTGTGCGCCGTCGGGCCCGAAGCACAGCGGCTCGCCGTGGCGCAGCGGGATGACGGCCGGCGGGCGCGTGGGATCCGCGGTGTCCCGTTTGAGCAGGTCGAAGGCGCCGTCGTTGAAGACGGGGCAGTCCTGGTAGATCTCCACCAGTGCCGATCCCCGGTGCTCGGCCGCCGCGCTCAGCACCTCGGTGAGGCCCCTGCGGTCGGAGTCCAGTGCCCGCGCGACGAAGGTCGCCTCGGCCCCGAGCGCCAGCGAGACCGGGTTGAAGGGGTGGTCGACCGAACCCATCGGGGTCGACTTGGTGACCGTTCCGGGCTCGGAGGTCGGCGAGTACTGCCCCTTGGTCAGGCCGTAGACGCGGTTGTTGAAGAGCAGGATCTTGAGGTTGACGTTCCGGCGCAGGGCGTGGATCAGGTGGTTGCCGCCGATCGACAGCGCGTCGCCGTCGCCCGTGACGACCCAGACCGACAGGTCGGGCCGGGTGAGCGCCAGCCCGGTGGCGATGGCGGGCGCCCTGCCGTGGATGGAGTGCATCCCGTAGGTGTTCAGGTAGTAGGGGAAGCGGGAGGAGCAGCCGATGCCGGAGACGAAGACGATGTTCTCGCGGCGCAGCCCGAGGCGGGGCAGGAAGGACTGGACGGCGGCCAGCACGGCGTAGTCGCCGCATCCGGGGCACCACCGGACCTCCTGGTCCGACCGGTACGAGGCGGCGGTCCGGCCGTGGTCGTCGGTCGGTACGCCGTCCGGTCCGCGCAGGGTGGGCGGGTCGAGGTCGATGGCGGTCATGGGGCGGTCCTCTGTACGGCTGTCTGTGGCGTGCGGGTGGTCCCGGCGGCCGGGGCGGTGAGCAAGTCGTGGATCGTGTCGGCGAGTTCGGCGGCGCCGAAGGGGACTCCGGACACCTTGGTCACCGAGTGGACATGCGCCGCGCCGAAGGCGCGCAGCAGCGGCGCCAGTTGGCCGAGGTTCAGCTCCGGTACGACCACCCGCTCGTAGCGGCTCAGCACGGCGTCCGTGTTGCCGGGCAGCGGGTTGAGGTGCCGTAGGTGGGCCTGGGCGACGGACCGGCCGCGTGCCCGGATCCGGCGGCAGGCGGCGCCGATCGGGCCGTAGGTCGAGCCCCAGCCCAGGACCAGTACCCGGGCGTCCCCGGAGGGGTCGTCCACCTCCAGGGCGGGTACGGCGACGCCGTCCACCTTGGCGCGGCGGAGCCGGACCATGCGCTCGTGGTTGGCCGGGTCGTAGGAGATGTCACCGCTGCCGTCGGCCTTCTCCAGGCCGCCGACGCGGTGTTCCAGGCCCGGCGTGCCCGGAACGGCCCACGGGCGGGCGAGTGTGCCGGGATCGCGCAGATAGGGCCAGAAGGCGCCCGAGCCGTCCGTGGCGTTGGGTTCGGTGGCGAACCGCTGGCGCAGGTCGGGGAGTTGGTCCGCATCCGGGATCCGCCAGGGTTCGGAGCCGTTGGCCAGCGAACCGTCCGACAGCAGCAGTACAGGAGTGCGGTAGGTGAGCGCGATCCGTGCCGCCTCCAGCGCGGTGTCGAAACAGTCGGCCGGAGAGCGCGGGGCCAGCACCGGGACGGGGGCCTCGCCGTTGCGGCCGTACATGGCCTGGAGCAGGTCGGCCTGCTCGGTCTTGGTGGGCAACCCCGTGGAGGGGCCGCCGCGCTGTACGTCCACGACGACGAGCGGCAGCTCGATCATCACCGCGAGGCCGATGGTCTCGCTCTTGAGCGCGAGCCCCGGACCGGACGTGGAGGTCACGCCCAGGGCGCCGCCGAACGCCGCGCCGAGGGCGGCGCCGATCCCGGCGATCTCGTCCTCCGCCTGGAAGGTCAGTACGTCGAACTCCTTGTGCCGGGACAGCTCGTGCAGGATGTCCGAGGCCGGCGTGATCGGATAGCTGCCGAGCAGCAGCGGCAGTTCCGCCCGGCGGGCCGCGGCGATGAGGCCGTAGGCGAGCGCGGTGTTGCCGGTGATCTGCCGGTAGGTGCCGGGCGGGAGCGGGGCGGGGGCGATCTCGTACGTGCCCGCGAACGCCTCGGTGGTCTCGCCGTAGTTCCAACCGGCTTGCAGCGCCCGCGCGTTGGCCTCGGCCAGGTCCGGACGGGAGGCGAACCGGTCGCGCAGGAAGCGCTCGGTGCCCTCGGTGGGACGGTGGTACATCCAGGACAGCAGGCCGAGCGCGAACATGTTCTTCGCCCGGTCGGTGTCCTTGCGGGACATCCCGGACCCGGCGAGGGCACCGTGGGTCAGCGTTCCCATGGCGACCTGATGGACCCGGAAGGCGTCCAGGCTTCCGTCGTCCAGGGGCGAGTTCCCGTATCCGGCCCTGGCCAGGTTGCGGCGGGTGAACTCGTCGGTGTTGACGACGATCACGGCGCCCGGCGCGAGGTCCGCGAGGTTGGCCTTGAGCGCGGCGGGGTTCATCGCCACCAGCACGTCCGGCCGGTCGCCCGGGGTGAGGATGTCGTGGTCGGCGAAGTGCACCTGGAACGAGGAGACACCGGGGACCGTTCCCCTGGGGGCCCGGATCTCGGCCGGGTAGTTCGGCAGTGTCGCGAGATCGTTGCCGAACAGGGCGGTCGCCGAGGTGAAGCGGTCGCCGGTGAGTTGCATGCCGTCGCCGGAGTCGCCGGCGAACCGGACCACCACCCGGTCCAGTTGTGTCGTCTGCGCCGTCACGGCGCTCCTCCTGAACTCCGCACCACGTGCGGCGGATGGGGACCGGTGCCCCGCCTGGCGCGGCGGGGAACCGGAGCACGGTGGGAAGAGGGGCGGGGTACGGGGGTCAGTAGGCGTCGGTGACCTGGCCGAACTCCGCGTACGGCGCGGGCGGGGCCGGTTCGTTGGCGTAGACCCGGTCGGGGCTGTAGTTCCAGTGGGTCGTCGGCGGACGGTCCGGCGCGTACTCCGTGGGCAGCGGCGGCATGTCGTCGGGGTTCATGTCGTCCGGCTCCTCGGCCCAGCTCTTCTCGAACGAGCACATGAAGATGCCGTAGACGTGCAGGTGCCAGATCTTCCACTCGCCGTTCTCGAGGATGAAGTCGCAGGCGTACTTGCACCAGGCCCAGTTGGCGACCGGTGTGGGGTCGTCCAGCTTGTGGAAGCTGGGGCCGGTCTCGTGGCCCGGGGAGACCCAGACCCCGCGGGCGGTCCGCAGGTCGTCGGCCACCTCGATGACCGGGGTGGTCAGCGCGTGCATGTGCATCTTGCCGGTGGGGTCGCCGTCGGCCCAGACATGGAAGCCGGGGTAGCAGCGCTTGATGCCCTCGGGGCCCTCGTAGACGCCCCACATCATCTCGGCCCGCACGTCGGGGGTGTCCATCGCGAACAGGTCGAGGCACTCCTGGTGCATGTTCGCGGAGTGGAGGAAGGAGTAGCGGCCCATCAGGTTCTGGATCTCGTGGGTGGCCTCCATCCGGGCGAGCCGCTGCTCCACGGTCATGGCCTTGGCCCGGCTGGAAACTGTCTCAACTGACATCGGAAGCCTTTCGGTTCTGGGGGTACGGCGCTCAGCGGCCGCGAGCCGGCACGGTCTGTGCGGCGGAACGGCCCGCGATGCGGCCGGAGTTGTAGCTGAAGGACGTGCTGTTGCCCGACATGACGAACGGATAGGTGCCGCCGTACAGGTCGTTGACATCGCGGCCGGCCCCGAAGAGGCCGGGTACCGGGACTCCCCGCGCGTCGACGGCACGGCAGAGGTCGTCCACGGCGAAGCCGCCGAGGCTGCCGTAGCCGCCCACGGAGAACCGGGCGGCGTAGAGGACCTGGCCGTCCTCGACGGGCCGCAGGTAACGGGCGGGTTTGTGCATGAGGGTGTCCCGCCCGGTGCGGCACGCGTGGTTGTACTCGTCCACCGTGCGGCGCAGGGCGGCGGGTTCCAGGCCCGCGCGGTCCGCCAGTTCCGTCACCGACTCGGCGCGCAGAATGTGCGGGAAGCCTTCGGTGACGGCCTTCGACACCGAGGTGTCAAAGTCCGGGGGTCCGGTGAGCGGGAGCTTCGACATCAGGAAGTCCCAGCCCTCGCGCTCGTAGTGAGCGTTGATCTCCGCGGTGAGGATCATCAGGCCGTGCCCGCCGGGCTGCCTGCCGACCGCGTTGGCCGCGTAGCCCGGGTGCCGCATGACCGACTCGTCCATGAAGCGCTGGCCAAGGCCGTTGACCATGAGGTTGGGCTGGCGGAACGAGCCGAGTTCGGGCGGGGTTCCGCCCGGACCCCAGTACGGCTCCGGAAGGCAGACGTACGTCTCCATCATGGTCGGGCTGGGCGCGGCACCGGCCGCGAGGGCCAACGCGATGCCGTCGCCGGTCAGTTCGGGGTGCGAGAAGGAGAACAGGTCGGTGCCGTGCCGGTAGCCGGTGTGCTGTTCGATCAGCCGAGGGGAGCCGCCGAAGCCGCCGGTGGCCACCACGACCGCACCGGTGTCCACGCGCAGGGGACCGTCCGCCGCGGTGGCGGTCACGCCGACCACGGCGCCGGCCGCGTCGGTCACCAGATCCCGCGCCCGGCACCCGGTGCGGATGCGCACGCCGAGCTCGCGGGCGCGCTGGGCCAGCACACCGGTGATCTCGGGGCTGTCCGGCTCCCGGTAGTGCCAGGTCGGCTGGGCGCCGAGGTAGTAGGCGACCACGTCGCTGAACTCGACGCCCAGCCCCGCCATCCAGTCGATGGTGTCGGCGGACTGTGCGACGTACGCGGAGGCCAGCCGGGCGTCGCTGCGCCACTGCGTGTGTTCCATCATCCGGTGGAACGCCTCGTCGCGGGTGAGCGCGATCTGCCGGTCGCGCTGCATGCGCGTCTCGACGGCGAAGAGTCCCGCGCCGCCGTGGATGGCTCCGCCGATCCGCCCGGTCTTCTCCAGGACGAGGACCCGGGCGCCCGCCTCGGCGGCGCTGACGGCCGCCGCGAGCCCGGCGCAGCCGGTACCGAGGACGACGACGTCGGCGGTGTCGTGCTGTGCTTCGGCACGCGCTTCGGTGTGTGTCCCGCCGGTCATGGCCTGGCCTCCTCGGCGTACCGGCCCGCCTGCTCGCCCGCGATCCGGCCGGAGTTCACGGCGAAGCCGAGGGCCATGCCGAACAGGTGCTGACCGCAGTAGTCGGCGCCTTGCCAGCCGGAGGCCATCGAGCCGGACACATACAGACCGGGTACCGGGCCGAAGTCCTCGCCGAGGGCGTGCATCTCCTCGTCCACCCGGACCGGGCCGACGGTGTCGATCATCATCGGACCGAACCGGATCGCGTGGAACGGCGGCTCCACCAGGGCGCGCAGATAGCGGCGGTCCTTGACGAACTCCGCGTCGTAGCCGCGGGCGCAGTGCTCGTTGTAGTCGGCGACGGTCTTCTCCAGCGCCTCGGCCGGTGCGCCGATCCAGGCGGCGACCTCCGCCCACGAGTGCGCGGTGACCGCCCAGTCGCCCACGGCGGCGGCGCTGTCCACGTGCTTGCGCAGGTGCGGGGGGCGCAGCGGGGCGCGGGGCAGCAGCCAGCCGTTGTCGTCGACATCGCGGATCATGGCGTCGTCGTAGAGGGCGAAGCCGGTCATGCCGGGCTGGCGCAGCAGGGGGTTGGCCCCGGTCTGGAGGTGGATCGCCACGGCCTCGTCGCTGAAGCGACGGCCCAGCCGGTTGACCCAGACGGTGTCGGGCTGACGGGTGGCGGGGCCGAGGCTGTACTCGTTGGGCCGCTCGCTGCTGGAGCAGGTCTCCTTGATCAGCGTGGCGTGCGGTTCCAGTCGGACCCCGGCCTTCGCGGCCATCTTGATGCCGTCGCCGTTCATCGGAATACGGAAGCCGGCCAGCGTCTCGTCGTAGAAGTAGAAGTACTTCCGCATGAGTTCCGGGTCGCCGTGGAAGCCGCCGGTGGCGAGCACGACCGCACGGGTCTCGACGACTTCCTCCCGGCCGTCGCGTTCGACCACCACGCCGGTGACCGCGCCGTCCTCGTCGGTGCGCAGGGCGACCGCCTTGGCGCCGGTCCACACCTCTCCGCCACGGGACTGGAACGTCTCTCCCAGGGCGCGGACGATCTGGCTGAACTTGAGCAGCGTGTGCCCGCCGTGTTCTTCGAGCCGGGCCGGTACATGCCAGGTCGGGGCGTGGTCGTAGGACATCTTGTACTCGACGCTGATGACGAAGTCGATGCCGGTCTTCTCCGTCAGCCAGGCGATGGTCTGCCCCGACCTGTTGATGACCGCGCGCAGGATGCGCGGGTCGACCCGTTCGTGGTGGTGCCATGCCATCGCGGTGCGGAACACCTCGTCGGCCGACACGTCGACGATGGCGTCGCGCTGCTGGCGGGTCTCGCAGGCCCACAGTCCGGTGGCGAAGACGGCGTTGCCGCCGAGCTTGGCGCGCTCCTCCAGCAGGAGCACGCGGCCCGCACCGCTGTCCTGGGCCGCGACGGCGGCGACCGGCCCTGCGCCGCCGCCGCCGATGACGACGACGTCTGCGGATGTGCTTGGTTGCACGGGTGAGCCTCCTGATCGGCGCTGGTGTGTCGGTGCGAGCAGTCTGGGCGGGCCCCGTCGGCCGGGCCAAGAGGCTGCGGCATCGCGCGTGGGGATCCGAGGGATCGGACGGACTGTTGGAGATTTCCGATATGCGCGAAAAGTGACATCACGGGATCAGTCATCGGCCGCCTCGATGTAAGGGGTCGTCAACCCTTGTGGACATATGGCTTTTATGCGACATGAGTTGACAAACCAGCTATGTCGTGTACGCCCCGTGCGATGCCTCCGAACAGGCAATTCAGGCTTGTCCGAAGACGCTCGCACAGGCACCAACAGCCCCGGCGATACCAGAGATCGCCCAGATCGATCATCCGGCCGTATTCCCACCCCTTGCGGGAGCTGTTCCACTCCTGGTCGAACCGCCACGGCCAGCCTGCCGGCGGTACGCACGTCCAGGGAGCCCACATGAACCGAACCCGCCGGGCCGCCGCCGTCGCCGGCGTGGCGCTGCTGATCTCCGCCACCGCCGCCTGCGGAAGCGGCGGCTCCACCGGCAGTGCGGGGGGCGGCGACACCCTCGCCATCGGCCTTCAGATGTCGTTGCCGAGCCTCAACCCGGTCCTCAGCCCCATCAGCCCCACCCTGGTGTACGCCTACGACCCGCTGATCTACCGGGCGAACGACGGCTCCTACGTACCGGACCTGGCCACCAAGTGGGGCTACGTCGGCAGCGGCAACCGCACCTTCGAGCTGACGCTGCGCTCGGACGCGAAGTTCACGGACGGCACACCGCTCACCGCGCAGGCCGTGAAGAACTCCATCGACTACTTCCTGAAGACCCCGAACTCCAACCTCGCCGCGGCGGGCCCGATCTCCGCCGTCACGGCGGTCGGACAGCACACCGTCCGCATCAGCTACAAGTCGGGCTTCCCCAACGCCGTGGACTCCCTGACCCAGTTCTGGGGCATCGGACTGATCATCGGCCCCAAGGGCCTGGCGAGCCCGAAGAGTCTGGAGACCTCCACCGACGGCGTCGGCCAGTACACCCTCGACGCCTCGGCCACCCGGGCCGGATCCGTCTACACCTTCGCGGCCGGCAAGACCTACTTCAACCAGTCCGCGATCCGCTACAAGAAGATCCAGATCCGGACGTACGCCACCGACACCGCCCGCCTGAACGCCCTCAAGTCCGGCCAGATCCAGGACGCCACCCAGATCTCCCTCGGCCAGACCGGCGTCGCCGCCGCGAACGGCTTCCAGCAGCTCAAGGGCAACACGACCTGGATGGTCACCCAGTTCCTCGACACCAGGTCCGGCCCCCTGAAGTCCAAGGCCGTCCGCCAGGCGCTCTCCTACGCGATCGACCGGAACACCATCGTCAAGGACTTCTACGGTGGACTCGCCGTCGCCCAGGACCAGTTCACCCCGCGCGGCCTCGCCGGCTACAGCGCCGGTCTCGACAACACCTACCCGTACGACACCGCCAAGGCCAAGCAGCTGCTCAGCTCCGCGGGATACGCCGACGGCTTCACGCTCAAGCTGCTGACCGACCAGACCGCCGACCCCGGCGGATCGCTGGGGCAGGTCCTCAGGAGCCAGCTCGCCAAGATCGGCGTCAAGGTCGAACTGGACGTCAACACCGGTACGTTCCCCCAGCTCCAGTCCAAGCTCGCCTCGGGCACGTACGACGCGGCGCTGTTCAATCTCGCCTCCGTCGACCTGTACTCCACCGCCACCCAGTCCATCGTGTCACCGAAGTCGTTGCTCAACCCCTCCGCCACCGCCGACCCCACGGCCATGCGGCTCCTGAACGCCGCCGCCACGGCCTCCGGAACGTCCGCGATCCAGGCGGCACTGGTGAAACTCAACACCTACCTCACCGACTCGGCCGTCGGCCTGCCCATCGTCACCCGTACCAACGTCGACCTGGTCAGCACGGACGTCACCCTTCCCGCCACGTCCTACGTCACTCCCCAGCCGACCGTGATCGGCCCCGCCGCCTCCTACGCCTTCGCCGCCAAGTAACCCCGAGGTCAACGGACATGACTATCCGTCAACTCGTCATCAGGAGACTCGTCGTAGGGTTCGCACTGCTGTTCGTGGTGTCGGCGCTGACCTTCGTGCTGGTCGCCCTGATCCCCAGTGATCCCGCCCGCAGCATCCTCGGCAACACCGCGACCGCCCAGCAGATCACGGCGCTGCGTTCCCAGTTGGGCCTCGACCGGCCGCTGTGGGCGCAGTACGCCTCCTGGGCCGGCCACGCCCTGCGCGGTGACCTGGGCAGTTCGCTGATCGCACCGCAGTCCGTCGCCTCCACCCTGAACGCCGACCTCAGCGTCACCCTTCCCCTGACGGTCGGCGCGGTCCTGGTGACCATGACCGTCGGGGTCGCCGCCGGAACCCTGGCCGCCCTGCGGGGCGGTGTGGTCGCCCGGCTCATCGACCTCGTCGCGCTCACCGGACTGGCCCTGCCGTCGTTCTGGGTCGCCCTGGTCCTGGGCGAGTACTTCGGCGTGCGCCTGCACTGGCTGCCCGCCACCGGCTTCGTCGCCTTCGCCGACTCACCGCTGGGCTGGCTGCGCAGTCTGGTGCTGCCGGTGGTCGCGGTGGCGGTCGGCGGTGTCGCCGCCGTCGCCAAACAGACCCGGGAGAGTGTGGACGGCGTTCTGCGGCAGGAGTACATCCGCGCCCTGCGCGCCGACGGCCTTCCGCTGCGGCGTCTGCTGTTCCTGCACGTACTGCGCAACGCCGCCATTCCCGTGGTGGCGGTCGGAGGCACCCAGTTCGTCGCCGTACTCGGCGGCACCGTCATCGTCGAGAACGTCTTCGCGCTGCCAGGACTGGGCTCGACCGTGGTGCGCGCCGCCCTGGACCACGATCTGCCGCTGATCGTCGGCGCGGCCGTCTACTTCTGCGCGCTCGTCGTGCTCGCGAACCTGCTGGTCGACGTGGTGTTCGCCCTCATCAACCCCAAGCTCCGGAACGTCTCATGAACGCCCTCGCCGGCCTGCCGCGCCGTCTCGCCCGCAAGCGGGTGGCGCTGGCCTCCCTCGCCTTCCTCGTCCTGCTCGTGGCGCTCGCCCTCGCCGCCCCGTGGCTGCACCTGCCGTCCCCGACCGAGGGCGAGCTGGCCGACGCCCGGCTGGGCCCCGGCTGGGCGCACCCGCTCGGCACCGACCAGACGGGCCGCGACACCCTGAGCCGCCTCGTCTGGGGCGCCCGTCCCTCGCTCCTCTACACGGCCGAGGCCGTCACAGTGGCCCTCGCGGTCGGCATACCCCTGGGAGTGCTGGCCGGGTTCGTCGGCGGCAGGGTGGACCGCGCGGTGATCGCGGCGGACGACGTCGTCATGGCCATGCCCGGCATGGTCGTCCTGCTGGTGGTCCTGGCCATCTTCGGCAGCCATGTGCACTACGCGATGATCGCCATGGGCCTGATGCTCTGCGCGCCGTTCCTGCGTGTGGTGCGGGCGGCCACTCTCGACGTGCGCCGCGAGGCGTTCATCGACGCGGCCAGGGTCGCGGGCCTCTCCTCCTGGCGGATCATGTGGCGACATGTCCTGCCGCGGATCGGCGGTGTGGTCCTCGTCCAGGGCGCCCTGCTCACCGGCATGGCGCTCCTGCTGTCCACCGGCATCGCCTATCTCGGCTTCGGCACCCAGCCGCCGAACCCCTCGTGGGGCCTGATGATCGGCGACGGCGCCCAGATCATGGGCTCCAGCCCGTGGCTGGTGCTGTTCTCGGGCGCCGCGATCGGACTCACGGTCATCGCCTGCGGACTCGCGGGCGACGGGCTCCGTGACCTCGTCACCGAGCGGTGGAGCGGCACCACGCGCCCCGTCCCGCCACCCCGCGTGGTGGTCGACCGCCGACCCGCCGCGGCCCCGTCCGACACCACCGACGACGACACGGTCCTGCGCGTCGAGGACCTGAGCATCCGATACCCCTCCGCCGAAGGACACCGCACGGTGGTGCACGGGGTGAACCTCGCCCTGCGTGCCGGGGAGACGCTGGGGCTGGTCGGCGAGTCCGGCAGCGGCAAGACCGCCATCGCCCGGGCCGTCATGGGCATCCTCGTCGGCGGCGAGATCGAGGCGGGCCGTGTCGGCCTCGCGGGACAGGACATCACCGGCATCGCCCACTTCGCCCCGGCGCAGCGGTCCCGGCTGCGGATGGGCTACGTGTCCCAGGAGCCGCACGCCTCCCTCGACCCCTCCTGGCGGGTCGGCCACCTGGTCGCGGAAGCCCTGCGCCGGCACCGCGGTCTGACGGCGGCGCAGGCTCGTGAGGCGGCGATCGCCCTGTTCGACCAGGTCAGACTCGAAGACCCGGAGGCGGTGGCCCGCCGGTATCCGCACGAGCTGTCCGGCGGCATGGCCCAGCGCGTGGCCATCGCCCGTGCCCTGGCCTGCCGTCCTCGGCTGCTGATCGCCGACGAGCCGACGACGGCCCTCGATGTCACGGTCCAGGCCGAGATCCTCGACCTGCTGCGCGGCATCCAGGCGGAGACCGGCATGGCCCTGCTCCTGATCACGCACGACTGGGGCGTGGTCGCGGACCTGTGCGACCGGGCCGCCGTGCTGAGGGACGGGGAGATCGTCGAGCAGGGCCCGGTGCTCCAGCTGTACGCCGACCCCCAGCACGCGTACACGCGGACCCTGCTCGCGTCGGCCCCGACCCACATGATCGACGAATTCCGTCACGAAGGAGCCGACAAGTGACAGCGCAGCACACCGCGGCCGGCACGGCCAGAGCCCGCACCGCGGCACCGCTGCTGGCGGTCGAGGACCTTCGGGTCAGCTACCGCAGGCGGCCCCGGGACACCGGCCGCGCCGCCGTGGACGGGGTCAGCCTGACGATCGCCCCGGGCGAGACGGTGGGCGTGGTCGGCGAGTCCGGCTCCGGCAAGTCGACGCTCGCCCGTTCCCTCGTCGGGCTGGCCGAGCCCTGCGGGGGCCGGATCACCTTCGACGGACGCGACATCACCCGGGTCGCCCGCAGTGACCGCCGCCGGCTGGCTCGGCACATCCAGTACGTGTTCCAGGACCCGTACAGCTCGCTCAACCCGACGCGTACGGTCGGCAGCACGCTCACCGAACCGCTGCTGGCGTCCGGACGCGGTGACCGGGTCACCCGGAGGGCGAAGATCCAGAACATCCTCGAACTGGTCGGTCTGCCCGCCGACGCCGCCGACCGCTATCCCGGCTCGTTCTCCGGCGGGCAGCGGCAGCGGATCGCCATCGCGCGGGCTCTGGTCGTCTCCCCGCGCCTGGTGATCTGCGACGAGCCGACGAGCGCACTGGACGTCTCGATCCAGGCCCAGATCCTGCGCCTGCTGCGCGACTTGCAGGTGCGTTTCGGGATCAGCTACCTGTTCATCGCCCACAACCTCGACGTGGTCCGCTGCATGTCCGACCGCACGGTCGTCATGCGGCGTGGACAGGTGGTCGAGGAGGGACCGGCCGAGCGGATCGCCACCGAGCCCACGCATCCGTACACCCAGGCACTGGTGGCGGCCATGCCGCTGGCCGATCCGGTCGCCCAGAGGGAGCGCCGCGACCGACGTCGGACGGAGGGTGACGGCACCCCGAGATGACCGACGCGGCTGTCACGACGGACGGAGATACCGCGTCGTGCCCCGTCGCCGCCGGTCTCGGCCGGGACCATGAACAGGCGATCTGCCCCCGCAGAGACGAAAGTACAAGGACGAAGTCGGCGGCCTGGATCTCAAGCACCGCGACGACAGCTCCGGCATGTACTACCTGGCCCACCGCTACCAGCACGTCGTCGTCGACGAGGCACAGGACCTCCGCCCCGCCCACCGGAAGATGCTCCGTGCCATGGTCGCCTCCGGCGACGACGACATGTTCATCGCCGGCGACACCCACCAGCGCATCTACGACCAGCAGGTCACCCTGGGGACCGTCGGCGTCCACATCCGGGGCCGCGCGGCCCGCCTCACCCTCAGCTACCGCACCACCCGCGAGATCCTGAACCGTGCCATGCAGGTGGTGAACCCCAAGAACGGCGGGATCACCTTCGACGACCTCGACGACGGTACCGACAACCTCGACGGCTACCGCTCGGTCCTGCGCGGCCCGGCCCCCGAACTCGTCCCCTGCGACTCATGGGACGACGAACTCGCCAAGCTCGGCACCACGCTCCGAGCCTGGCGGGAGGAGCTCGCCACCGGCGGCGCCGACGGCGCACCCCGCGACCCGCGCGGCACCATCGCGGTCTGCGTCGCCGACCGCGAGGCCGTCAATCAGGTCATGTACCACCTGGCGACCCAGGCCGGCCTCACCGTCGCCGAACTCACCAAGGGCGGCGCGAAGGGAGACGGCGACATCCACGTCGGCACCATGCACCGCTTCAAGGGCCTCGAATACCAGCGGCTCGCCATCGTCGGCGCCCGCGACGGCGTCATCCCCCGTGCCTCGGTCGTCCAGCGCTACCGCGACACGGACCCGCAGCGACTCGCCCGCGAGGAACTCAAGGCCCGTTCCCTGCTGTTCGTCGCGGCGACCCGGGCCCGCGACGCCCTGCGCATCAGCTGGTACGGCAGGCCGAGCCCGTACCTGCCGGTCTAACGGCGTCGCCTGACGAACCCCGCCCAGGCGTCCCGGGACACATGTATGACGGGTCCGGCCACGGCCTTGGAGTCACGGATGTGCACGACTCCGGGGTCGGCCGCGACCTCTACACAGTCGCCGCCCTCGGCTCCGCTGTAGCTGCTCTTGAACCAAACGAGACCGGAGTTGTTCATAGCGATCCCAGCAACCCTTCGATGAACTCCAGGGACTCTCGCGGCGTGAGAGCCTGTGATCGGATGATCCCATAGCGGGCGGCGGCGAGAGCCGTCTGTTGCGGATCGGTCTGAAGGGTGCTGGCTCCCTGTGCCTCGGTGTACGCGAACTTCTTGCCGTCGTCCCGCGTGACGACTGTGAACGGCCCGTCCACGCCCGCGCTTTCCTCACAGTCGAGGGGCATGACCTGAATCTCGACGTTGCGCTTCTGACCGATGAGAAGCAGATGCTCCAACTGGCCTCGCAGTACGTCCTTTCCGCCGAGCGGACGCCGCAGTACTGACTCGTCCATCACGAAGCTCAGCAGCGGTGTGGGCTGGCGGTCGAAGATGTCCTGCCGGGCCAGGCGCGCCGTAACCCGCTGCTCGATGGTCTCCTGATCCAGAGGCGGTCGTCGCATCGCGAGTACAGCCCTCATGTACTCCTCGCTCTGGAGCAGGCCTTTGACCATGAGGGTGTCGTACGCGAGCAGCTCGATGGCCTCCTTCTCCAATTTCGCCATCCCCTGGAAGAACACCGGATACTGCGCCCTCTCCACCTGCTCCTTCCACACCGTGAGCAGCCCCTCCGCCCCCAGCACCTCGTCCGCCTTGTCGATGGTCCTGGGGGACGGGATCCGCCGGCCCTGCTCGAACGACGCGACCGTGGACGCCGAGTAGCCGATCCGCCGTCCCAACTCCTCGCGTTCCAGGCCCGCCCGCAGCCGCAGCGTCTTCATGGTCTGGCCGAACGCGGCGACCACGCCCCGGCCCGAGGCGTCCGCCGCCTGGCCCGCGGTGCCCTCTTCTTCCGTAACCTCGGTCACCCCTACCGCCTCCCTGCCCCAACGCCCGCCTCCGGGACGGCGTCACGCCGCGCCGCTCGTACTCGTACCGCCACCGCGCGTACAACCGGCCCGCGTCAGTGCGTCACCACTGGTCACGCTACGCGACCGAGGACACCGTTGTCGGCATGACGAACAAACCCGGCAGCGCCTTCGAGATGCGCTTCACCTCCACTCCGCGCGGCGCCCGGCTCGCCCGCAGGCTGGCCGCCCACCGGCTGGACACCTGGGGGATCCCGTACGGCGGTGGCCCGCACGAGTCGATCGCGCTGGTCGTCGGCGAGCTGACCGCCAACGCGGTGCGGCACGGGCACGTCTCCGGCCGGGACTTCCACCTGCGCCTGTACGTGACCGGACCGGCCGCCGCGGTGGTCCGGATCGAGGTCACCGACACCCGCGTCGAACGCACGCCGCCCCGCCCGGAGGCGCTGTGCGCGGCGGACCCCGAGGACACCGGGGGCCGGGGGCTGGTCATCGTCGCGGGGCTGGCGTCCCGCTGGGGCTGGCACGCGCGGTCCGACGGGCCGGGCAAGACGGTGTGGGCGGAGTGCGCGGCCACACCCTTGGTGTGAGACGAAATCCGGACATCACGCACCGGCGAGGGCGGAGGTCGGGAACAATGGACCCACGATGACCTCGCCCGACTACAGCCCGTTCGCGCACCTCACCGCGCCCAACTCCGCCCTCTACCGTCGGGTGATGCGAGCGTTCCTCGCCGCCAAGGAGCGGTTCGCGGTGCATCTGCGGCCGGAGGACGTGTTCGCGGCGCTGGACGCGGACGCACGGCCCGGCGATGTCGAGTCGGTGGTGAAGGCGCTGGACAGTCTGGTCGGTTGGGGGAACCTGCGGGCAGATCCCGACCATGCGCGGGTGACAGCCGTCGAGGACTTCTACCGCAGGCGGTTCATCTACCAGCTCACCCGGGCCGGTGAGGCGGCCGAGGCGGCGCTCGGGACGTACGACGCGACGCTCGGTCGGCGCGGGGAACTCCAGGCGGTCGCGCTGCACGACATCGTCACGCAGCTGCGGGCGCTGCTGGTGATCGCCCAGGAGGACGAGCCGGACCCGGCCAAGGCGCATATCGCGCTGTCCGTCCTCACGGCTCGCTTCACCGACCTCGCTGACAACGCGCATGCCTTCATGGGGTCGTTGCAGCGCACCATCGACCTGCACGACATCGAGGTCGAGGCGTTCCTCGCCTACAAGGACAGGCTGATCCAGTACCTGGAGCGGTTCATCCAGGATCTGATCACGCTCGGCGGGCGGATCGCCCTGCTCATCGGCGAACTGGAGGAACAGGGCAGGGTGGAACCGCTGCTGGCCCTCGCCGCAGGGCGGGAGGCCGCCGACGCCGCTCCCGAGGAGGCCAAGAGGGCGGAAGCGGTGGCGTACGAGAGGTGGGCGGCGCGCTGGTCCGGGCTCGCCCAGTGGTTCGTGTCGGAGGAGGAGCGGGAGTCGCAGGCCCGGCTGCTGCGCGGGCGTGCCCTCGGCGCGATTCCACAACTTCTTTCCGTCGTACGGCAGTTGAACGAGCGGCGGGCCGGGCGCTCGGACCGCTCCGCCGACTTCCGCACGCTGGCCCGCTGGTTCGCCCAGGCGCCGGACGACGAGACGCGGCACCGGCTGTGGCGGGTGGCCTTCGGACTGCACTCGTCCCGGCACCTCACCGTCGACGCCGACACCCTCGCCGAACGCGCCGCCGCCCCGGAGCCTGCCGCCACGCCTTGGGGCAAGGCGCGTCCCCTGCGGATCAGCCCCCAGCTGCGCCGTACCGGAAGCTATGAACGCCGGGGCAAGCCGCGCCGGGTCGCCGACCGGGGTGAGGCGAAACGGCGGCTCGCCGAACTCGCCGCCCGGCAGACGGCGGAGGCCGGGCGGGCCCGCGACCGGCTCGCGACGGGCGGGCCGGTACGGCTGTCCCGGCTGGGAGAACTCGACCCCGTCGCCTTCCAGTTGTTCCTGCGCCTGCTCGGCGACGCCCTCGCCACCTGGCGGCCCGGCATGACCACCACCACGGCGACCAGTTCGGACGGTTCGATGGAGATACGGCTGACCGCGCTCGACGACGGCACGACGGCCGAAGTGCACACCCCCGACGGGGTGTTCAGCGGCCCCGACCACCTGATCGACATCGTCGACCTCACCGCAACCGGGGAGACGGGGGAAGACGGATGACCAGCCCCTCCGGCCACTCCGGCCCTCTGGCCGAGGTCCTCGAAGGCCAGCGCGAGGCCGAACTCCAGCGTGCCGCACGCGCGTTGCTGAAGGAGCCGCTGCTGACCGCCGACGGGCCGTACGCCGACGAGTTCCGGCTGGTGCGCCGGCACGCCACCGCGCTGCGCGACTGGTTCGAACGCAACGTCGGCTGGACGCTGCGCACCGACGCCGACGCGGCCCGGCTGCGCAAGACACCCGGCACCCTCACCGACGCCACCCACCCCGCCCGCGAGGCGGCCCGCACCGCCCTGCCCTTCACCCGCCGCCGCTACGTCCTGCTCTGCCTGACCCTCGCCGCCCTGGAGCGCGGCGAGGCCCAGGTCGCCCTCGGCCGCCTCGCCGAACAGGTCGTCCTGGCCGCCGCCGACCCCGAACTCCTCGCCGCCGGAATCGAGTTCACCCTGGAGCGGCGCGACGAACGCCTCGACCTCGCCGCCGTCGTACGCCTGCTGCTCCGGCTCGGGGTGCTGCGGCGGGTCGCCGGTGACGAGGAGGCCTATGTCAGCGGCTCCGGTGACGTGCTGTACGACGTACGCCGACGCGTCCTCGCGGGAATGCCCGCCGCCCTGCGCGGCCCCTCCCTGATCGAGGCCGAGGACTTCGCGGGACGCCTGACGGAGATGACGGCGCGGACCGCCCTCGACAGCGACGAACTGCGCTTCCGCACCATCCGCTGGACACTGACCCGCCGCCTCCTCGACGACCCCGTGCTCTACTACGACGACCTCACCGACGACCAACTCGCCTATCTCACCCGGCAACGCGGCTTCATCACCGCCCGGATCACCGATCTGACCGGCCTGGTCGCGGAGGTGCGGGCCGAAGGCATCGCCATGGTCGACCCCCTGGACGACCTGACCGACGTACGCATGCCGGAACAGGGCACCCACGGCCACATCACCCTGCTCCTCGCCCAGCACCTGGCCCGGGCCGACCGGCCCGTCACGGTCGCCGAGCTGGCCGCGCACGTGCGCGAACTCGCGGTGGAACACGGCAACTTCTGGTCGAAGACGGCCCGCGAGCCGGGAGCCGAACCCGCGCTCGTGGCCCAGGCCCTGACCAAGCTCCAGGCCCTCGGGCTCGCCGAGGACACCCCGCGAGGCGTCGCGCCCCGCCCCGCCCTCGCGCGGTACGCGGTCGGCGACGCCGTCATCACCACCACCGGCGACGAAAGGTGACCCGCGCCGTGACCGCCCCGCCCGCACAGACCGTACGGACCGAGTCCCCGGCGTTCGTGCTGCCCGCCCCCGCGCCCGGCCGGTGGCGGCCCCTGCGGATCGGGCTCGTCGACCTGTTCCACTACGACGTCGAGGAGTTCTGGTTCCGCGACGGCCGACTGCTGCTGCGCGGCAACAACGGCACCGGCAAGTCGAAGGTGCTCGCCCTCACCCTGCCGTTCCTGCTCGACGGCGACCTCTCCGCGCGCCGCGTCGAGCCCGACGGCGACCCCGGCAAGCGCATGGAGTGGAACCTCCTCCTGGGCGGCGAACACCCCCACCCGGAACGTCTCGGCTACACCTGGATCGAGTTCGGCCGGCTCGACGACACCACCGGCGAGGCCCACTTCCGCACCCTGCTGTGCGGCCTGAAGGCCGTCGCCGGACGCGGTATCGCCCGCCACTGGTTCGCCGTCACCACGCAGCGGATCGCCGCCGGACTCGACCTGCTCGACGCCACCGGCACCGCCCTGTCCCGGGACCGGCTCGCCGAGGCCATCGGCGGCCACGGCATGGTCCACGACACCGCCAAGGCCTACCGCCGCGCGGTCGACGAGGCCCTGTTCGGGCTGGGGGAGCGGCGCTACGGCGCACTCGTCGACCTGCTCATCCAGCTGCGCCAGCCCCAGCTGTCCAAGCGACCCAACGAGGCAGCGTTGTCACGGGCGTTGACGGAGGCGCTGCCGCCGATGGACCAGGCGGTGGTCGCCGACGCGGCGGAGGCGTTCCGGTCACTGGACGAGGAGAAGGAGGAACTGCGGGCGGCCCGCGAGGCCCAGCAGGCGTCATCGGCGTTCCTCGACCACTACCGGCGCTACGCCCGCATCGCCGCCCGCCGCCGCGCCCGCCTGCCCCGCGCCGAACACGCCCGCTACGAACACCTCCAGCGGGAACTCGTCAGGGCACAGGCCGACCACGACCAGGCCGTCACCGACCGGACCGAGGCACAGGAGCGCGCGGCGGCGCTCGCCGAGCGGGCGGCCCGCATCGGTGCCCAGGACGCGGCACTGCGGTCCGGGCCCGAGATGCGCGACGCCCGCGCCCTCGACCGGGCGGCGGCCGACGCCTCCCGCACGGCCGGGGACACCGTCCGCTCCGAGGCGGACCGGCAGCAGGCCGCCGCAGCGCACACCCGGGCCCTCGGCCGGCTCGCCACCGCCACGAACCGGCTGACCGCCGCCCGGGAAGCCCTGGACGACATCGAAGGCAGGGTCGCCGACAGCGCGGCGGCGGCCCGCATCGACGTACCCCGGACCTCCGGAGCTCCCGCCCCGGCCCTGCGCCGGGCCGCCGACGAGGCCATGGCGAGCAGACGGCGGGCCGTGGACCATGTGGAGACCCTGGTGACGGCGGCCGAACGCGCGGCGGAGGCCCGCAGGACCGCCCGGCTGCGCGCCGACGAGGCCGACGAGGAGGCCGGGCGCGGCGCGGTACAGCTGGCCGAGGCGGAGGAGGCGGTTGCGGAGGCCGGACACGCCCTGGTCGCGGCCGTCCGGGAGAGGCTGTCTGAGTTCGTGGAACTGCGCGTCGATGGGCTGCCGGGGCTGCTCGACGCCGTGCAGGGCTGGACGGGCACCCTGGACGGACCTCATCCGGCCCGGCTCGCCGCCACCGCCGCATATGGCGTCCTCGGTGGCCGACTGGCCGACCGGGCCGCCACCTTGGCCCAGTCGGAGAAGGCCACCGCCGAACGTCTGCGCCGGGGCGCCGAGGAACTGGCCGCTCTGGAAACCGGCGGACAGCGCGGACCCGCCGCCCCGCACACCCGCACCGCCGACGTCCGCACCCGCGCCCTCGGCGCCCCGCTGTGGCGTCTCATCGACTTCCGCCCGCATGTGACGAAGGCGCAACAGGCCGGCCTGGAGGCGGCGTTGGAGGCCTCCGGGCTCCTCGATGCCTGGGTGCGGCCGGACGGCACGGCGATGTCGGCGCACGGCCACGACGTCCTTCTCGACCCCCTCGACCTGCCCACCGGCAACGGACTCGACCGCGCGCTGTGCCCGGCCGTCGACCACACCGACGCCGGGGCCGCGGCCGTCGGCGAGGAGACCGTCCAGCGCCTGCTGGCCGCCATCGCGCTGGTGGACGCGGGCCAGGACGGTGACAGCCGTACCTGGGTCTGTGCCGACGGCCGGTTCCGGGTCGGCGCACTCACCGGCGGCTGGGCCAAGGACAGCGCCCAGTACGTGGGGGAGAAGGCCCGGGAACAGGACCGCAGGAACCGGATTGCCGAACTGCGCATCGAGCAGGCGGCCATGGAGGCCGAACGGGAGCAACTCGTCGAGGGGCTACGGGCGGTGTCCGAACGGCGCACCGTCCTGGACGCCGAACTCGCCGCCGTACCCGGTGAGGACGACCTGCGCCGCGCCCACGCCCGGCTCGGCGCGGCGGCCGAAGCCGTCCACCGGGCCCGTACCCGGCAGCGGGAGCGGGCCGCCGAACTGTCCCGCGCGGCCACCGAAGCCGACCGCACGGTGAACGAACTCGGCGACACGGCAGCCGACCTGAACCTCCCCGCCGGACGGGACGGTCTGGCGGCCGTGCGGCACGCGCTCGCCGACCACGCCGTGCACCTCGCCGCGCTCTGGCCCGCCTCGCGCGAGCGAGCGGACGCCGAGCAGGCGGTCGACGGGGAACACACCGAGACCGACCGTGCTGAGCGGCTCGCCGCAGAGCTCGCCGAACGCGCCACGGAGGCGGCCCGCCTCGCCGCGGCCGCCGACGAACACCTGCGCACCCTCCGTTCGACCGTCGGAGCGGCCGTCGCCGAACTCCAGCGGCTGCTGGAGGAGACCGGGGAAGCCGCACGCGCCTGCGAGCGCGAACAGCAGCGTGCCCAGGAGGACAACCAGGCCGCCGACCGGCGGGCCGGCCATGCCGAGGGGCGCATCGAGCGGCTCGTCGAGGACGTCACCGACGCCACCGCCGCCCGCGAACGGGCCGTCGCCGCGCTCCAGCGGTTCACGGCGACCGGACTGCTCGCCGTGGCCCTTCCCGACCTGCCCGTACCGGACGAGGACGGCGGACCCTGGGCGGCCACCCCCGCCGTGACCCTCGCCCGCGCCATCGAGTCCCGCCTCGCCACGACCGAGGACTCCGACGCGGCCTGGGAACGCATCCAGCGCTATCTCAGCGAGGAACTCGGTCGGCTCCAGGACGCGTTGTCCCGGCACGGCCACACCGCCACGGCCCGCCCCGGCGAGGACGGCATGCGTGTCGACATCGTCTACCAGGGCCGCGAACGCGCCGTACCCGAACTCGCCGAAGCCCTTGCCACCGAGGTCGCCGAACTGACCCGCATCCTGTCCGCGCACGAACGCGAGATCCTGCAGACCCACCTGATCACCGAGGTCGCCGGCACCCTTCAGGAACTGATCGGCTCGGCCGAACGCCAAGTACGTGCCATGAACAGGGAGCTGGAGGAGCGCCCGACGTCCACGGGGATGAAGCTGCGCCTGGTCTGGCGCGCCTCCCGCCGCGCCCCGCAGGGGCTGGCCCAGGCCCGGGACCGGCTGCGTCAGTCCGCCGACGCCTGGTCACCCGAGGACCGGGCCGCCGTCGGCGCCTTCCTCCAGGAGCAGATCGCCCGCCGGCAGGCCGACGACCGTACCGGCAGCTGGCAGGAGGACCTCACCGCCGCCCTCGACTACCGCGCCTGGCACGAGTTCGGCGTCGAACGCCACCAGCACGGCAGATGGGTACCGGCCACCGGCCCCGCCTCCGGCGGTGAACGCGTCCTCGCCGCGTCCGTCCCCCTGTTCGCCGCCGCCTCCTCCCACTACGCGAGCGCGGGCGGCGCCCACGCCCCGCGCCTGGTCACCCTCGACGAGGCGTTCGCCGGAGTCGACGACGACTCCCGCGCCAAGTGCCTGGGCCTGTTGCGCGCCTTCGATCTCGACGTCGTCATGACCAGCGAACGCGAGTGGGCCTGCTACCCACAGGTCCCCGGCATCGCCATCGCCCAGCTGTCCCGGGTCGACGACATCGACGCCGTACTCGTGACGCGCTGGGAGTGGGACGGCGGCGAACGCCGACGCGGCCCCGAGCCCGGCACGACCGCGGGCCCGGCACCGGTTCCTGCCCCATCTCCCGGCCCTGCCCATGAAGCAGGTGCGCTCGACGCCTTCCGCGCTTCGGTGGAACCGGGCACCCCGTGGACGTGAACCCCTCGGCGACCGAGGCGAAGGTCGACGGCGAACGGCTCGGACGGCTGCTCGGGGACCCGGGACTGGCCTGGCTCCTGGAGCGCGTCAGGCAGCGGATGACGGCCGGACGGCCCCTCACCGGGACGGTCACCCTGGCAGGCCCGGACGACCTCCAACGCCGAGCCGCCGAGCGACTGCTGGGACGCCCTCCGAGCGCCGGACGGTCCCTGACCGTACGCCTCGACACGGTGGACGAGGTCCTGCGCCGCTCCGGCGTCAGCCCCGACGGCCTGGAGACCGCCGTGGTCGCCCTCACCGGTCCGGTCGTACCGCGTGCGGAGATCCGGGACAGACTCGCCGGGGCGTGGGAGGAGGCACTGGCCCCGCTCGCCGCCGTGAACGCCGAACTGGCCGACTGGGCCGGTCGGATCCGCGAGGACGGTCTCGTACGGCGGCTTGCCCGCACCCCCGAAGCCGCCGGCCCCCTCGTCACCGCCGCCGTACGGGCACTGCGCGCACTGCCGGCCGATCCCCCGATGTCACGGGCGGCGTTCGCGGCACTGAGGCTGACCGGCGCCCATGCCCTGGACGAAGGAACCCCGCTCGCCACGCTCGTGCTCTCGGGGATCCGTGCGCTCACCGGCTTCCCCGACGGAGCCGGTGCCGAGTGGCGACGCGAGGCCTGGGCTTCGGCCGGACTGCTCAAGGACGACGTGTCATCCACTGCCCTCACCCTCAACCTGCGCGGTACACCCGCCCTCGACTGGATGGCCGACGAGGGCGAACCCGCGGTCCTGACCCTGCGTTCCCTCACCCGCCGGACCGCGAACGGGATCATGACGGCGACCGGAGACGTCCACGTGTGCGAGAACCCGGCCGTCCTGTCCGCCGCCGCCGACACCCTCGGCCCGGCATGCCCGCCCATGGTGTGCCTCCAGGGACAGCCCTCGGCGGCGGCGCTCACCCTGCTGCGCGGCCTCTCCGCGCGCGGAGCGGTACTCCTGCACCACGCGGACTTCGACTGGGGAGGGGTGCGCATCGCCACCGCCCTCGGGCGAGTGGCCCCATGGCGCCCCTGGCGGTACGAAGCCGCCGACTACCGGGCGGCCGCGGCGGGGGTGAGCGAGCCGCAGTACCTCACGGGCACGGCCGCCGCGACACCGTGGGATCCGGGCTTGGCCGCCGCGATGACCGAGCACGGATTACGTGTCGAGGAGGAGTCGATCCTCGATGCTCTGCTCTCGGACCTGCGGACCGCGGCTCGCTGAGAGACGTCGGACGGCGCCGAGGCTTCTCGACCGGCGGTTGACGGGCCGCCGGGCCTCGACAAGTCTGCGCAGCACCGGCCACAGCTGGAGAAGCAGCTCCACATCCCTTCCGCCCGAATGAGATTGGATTGTTGACCATGCTTTCGCCCGAGGGGCGCGCTTGCGTGCAGGCAGGAGTAAGGGGGCGGAAGGCGGTTGGTTGTGAAGCGGTGGCGGGACAGACAGGTCTTCGCCCTCTTCGAAGCGTGGACTCTCTGGCACAGCTCCGATCTGACCTTCTTCAAGGTATCGGCTTTGGCCGGAACCTATTCGCTGCTGGTGCTGTACGCCTTGAGTCATCTGCGACCGGGAGTGCGCAGCGAGCGCGATGGGCTCATTGTCAGGAATTTCTCCGCCACATACACGATTCCGTATCCGGATCGAAGGCCGGGACGAGCCGCTGTCGCTTGAAGCGTTCAACGGTTGGCCCGCTGCTGGAAGAGCCGGGCGCATCCGCGAGGAAATCGACGCGGCACGGACCATCAGTGTGGGGGAGGCCGGCGGCGAAGTGGTCGAGGTGCCGTCTCGCGGCTACCTGGAGTTGGTTCTCGTCATTCCGATCGTCGTCATGCTTGGTGCGCTTTTGTTCGAAGGCGCCCGCTGGCTCATCGACCGCTAGCCGGGTGGCCCGTTTCGTGGCCAGAGCCATCTGTGCTCTGGGGCGACGGGTCACGTCCCCGGACGTGGTGTACGGCTCGCAGGGCCCGGAATCGTCAGCGTCGTTCGGCCAGCGCGTGGACGAGCTTCGTCGCGTCGACCGTGCCGAGACCCGTCGCCTGGTCGTAACCAGGGCCCGCGGCGAAGCCGTTGGCTCCCGTGTTGCCGGTGGTGACATCCACCAGGCCGGTGTCCGGGCGGCCGTAGAGCCGGTACAGCAGGCGGTCGACCTGGCCGAGGCGGTGGCCCGCGAGCTGGTCGGCGAGGGCGACGACGCCCGCGAACAGCGGTGACGACTCGCTGGTGCCGTTGCCGCCGGCGGTCCAGCCGGTGCGGGTCGGGTCATAGCTGGAGTACAGCCACAGGGCGCCGTCCGGGGAGGCCGCCATGCTGATGTCGGGGGTGCCGCGGTGCTCCCCGACGACGGAACGGACCGGGTCCTGGTACGCCGGGCGGGAGAAGACCTTGGAGTGGTCGCCGCCGCTGCCCGACCAGGCCGCGTCCGGCTTCAGGCGGTTGCCCGCGTCGTCCAGGTAGAGCTCGGTGCCGCCGACGGCGGTGACCAGGGGGTCGCCGGCGGGCCAGGCCGCGTCGACGCGGCCTGCGTGGCCGCCGCCGTCACCGGAGCTGGCGGTGAGGGTGACGCCGTGGCGGGCCGCTGCCGAGAAGCCGTAGCGCAGGGTGGTGAGGCTGGTGTAGTCGCCGAGGTCGAAGCCGGGGAAGCGTGCCTCGCTGGTGGCCCAGCTCATGGAGACGACGTCGCCCTCGCCCTCGTTCACGAGGTGGGCGATGGCGCTCTGCATCTCGGGGATGCCGACCGGGCCCTCGGTCTCGGAGACGCCGGTCTCGACGAGGACGATGCGCGCGCCGGGCGCCACCGCGTGGGCGGCCTCGACGTCGAGGGTGGTCTCGTCGGCCCAGCCGTTCTGGTCCGGGTCGGTGTGGTCGAAGGCGGGCACGTCGCCCCACTTGAGGACGTCCACCTGGGTGTCGGGCAGGCCCCACTGCCTGTCGAAGACCTCCAGGTCGTGCTGGATGGTCGGGGAGCCGAAGGAGTCCGTGATGACGATCGTGCGGCCCTTGCCGGTGATGCCCTCGGCGTACAGGGGCGACAGGTCGTACGCCTTGTCGTACTGGACGGGCGAATAGCAGCCCCGGCTGATCTGCTTGCGGCACTCGCCGGTGCTCACCGGGCTGCTGAACACCGGGTTGAGGGCCTGCGGTTGCTCGCCGAGGATCTCCTGCGGGGAGCGTACGGTGCGGGTGGAAGCCGCCGACGCGGCCGGGGTCGTACCGGATGCGCCCGAGCCGGGGAGGAGGGCGAGGGCCAGGGCCGACAGCGCGGCGGCTCCCGGGGTGAGCAGGGCACGGCGCCTTAAGGATGTGGCCATGACAAACCTTTCGGCCGAAGCGGCAGCGGTTCCGACGTCGGCCATCGCAGCACAACACCGGAACCGCTGACACCTCGCCGGGTGTTTCTTGGGCCCTTCTTCAACTTGCCTTACCCGGAGGACGGAACCGTCCAGCGCTGGCCGACGCCGCCCGTGCAGGTGGCGATGGTCAACTGGGTCTTGTCGGTGGCACCGTTGCTCGTGTCGGTGAGGCAGAGTCCGGAGACCGGGTTGACGATCTCGCCGGACGCATTCGCCTGCCACTGCTCGGCCTGGGTGCCGTTGCAGGTGTGCAGTTGGACCTTCGTGCCGGAGGCGGTCGCGCCGTCCGTCACGTCCATGCAGTCGGTGAGCACCTGGAGAGTGCCGTCGGGGACGGCCTTCCAGGTCTGCGCGTCGGTGCCGTTGCAGGTGTAGATCTGGATGGCGGTGCCGTTCGAGGTGCCCGCGCCGGCGTCGTCGGCACACTTGCCGGTGGCGGTCTCGGTGAGCGTGCCGCTGGGCTGCGCCACTCCGGTCCCCGGGGTGCCGTCGTAGGACGGCGGAGCGGCGGAACCGGCCGCCGCCCACGAGGTGTTGGCGGAGGAGGAGAGGGTGAAGTCCAGCTCCGCGGAGCCGCTGAGGTACGAGGCCGGTACGTACGCCTTGTTCCAGGAGCCGCCGTTGAGGCTCAGCGACTGGACGTACGGCGAACCGTCCGCCGCCGCCGGGGCGTCGACCGTGAGCGTGTGTCCGCCGGTCGTGACCACCGCCGAGGTGAACATGGGGCTGCCGATGGCCAGGTCGGCGGTGCCCGGGATCTCCGGGTAGAGGCCGAGGGCGGACCACACGTACCAGGCGCTCATCTCGCCGAGGTCGTCGTTGCCGGGCAGTCCGCCCGCCGTGTCGGTCCACAGCTGGTCCTGGACCGCCCGCACGGTGGACTGCGTCTTGTACGGCTGTCCCACCCAGTCGTACTCCCAAGGCAGCCCGGTACTGGGCTCGTTGCCCATGTTGGACTGGGTGCCGATGACACTGCCCAGGCCCTGGTAGCCGCCGAGCACGCTGTCCAGGTACGACGCCAGGGACGAGGTGCCGCCCTCCAGCGACGCCAGCTTGGCGAGGTTGAAGGGGATCATCGGCGTGTAGGTGAAGGCGTCGCCCTCGGCGAAGTCGTTGGACGAGGTGCCGGTGATCAGCTTGGCGTTGAAGCCGTCCATCCAGCGGCCGTTGGAGTGCCGGGGCTGGATGTAGCCGGAGGACGGGTTGTAGATGTTCTCCCAGTCCTGCGCCCGGTCCTGGAACTTCTTCTGCGTGGTGGTGTCACCGAGCGCGCCCGCGAACGCCGAGAGCGCGAAGTCGTCGGTGTCGTACTCGAGTTGGGTGGACGTCGTGGCGTACTCGTGGCAGCAGCCGTAGAGCGAGTTGGTGGGCAGGTAGCCGAAGGAGTCGAGGTAGGTCACGCCGGGGGTGACGTCGGTGTTCGTCGTCTGTTCCTTGACCATGGCGGCGAGGGCCGTCGACGTGTCGAAGTTCCGTGCGCCGAAGGCGTAGTAGGCGGCGAGCAGCGGTACGGCGGAGTCGCCCACCATGATGTGCGTCTCGGCGGTCTCCATGCCCCACTTGGTCAGTGTGCCGCCCTGCTGGTAGTCGTCGACCACCGACTGTGCCATGTCGGACGCGGCCGACGGGTCGAGCAGCGCGGTGAGTTGGGCCTGTGAGCGGTAGGTGTCCCAGGTGGAGAAGTCGGCGTACTGCGCCGCGTGGCCGCTGCCCACCGTGTGCACCGCGTTGTCGAAGCCCCGGTAGGAGCCGTCCGCGTCGCTGATGACGGACGGGAAGAGCGAGGCGTGGTAGAGCGCGGTGTAGAAGACGTTCTGCTGGTCCGAGGTGCCGCCGGTGACGGCGATCTTCGACAGCTCGGTGCTCCACGCCGACGCCGCCGACTTGACGGCCGCGAAGGTCTTGCCGGTCACCTCGGCGTCCCGGTTGGCCGCGGCCTCCGCCACGGAGGTGTAGGAGATGCCGACCCGGGCCTCCACCGTCCTGCTGCTCGTGGTGTCGAACGTCAGGTACTCGCCGCCGGTGAAGGTGCCGGTCGCGGTGAAGGGATGGTCGAAGGTGATCGCGTAGTAGAGCGTGATCGGGGTGGTGTCCTCGCAGAACCCGGTGCTGGTGATCGACCCGGTCACCGTGTCGCCGCCGGACAGGCCGAGCGTCGAGGAGGCGTACGGCGTCTGGGTGTCCTGCACCTTGAGGAGCAGGCTCGCCCGGGTGGAGGACGGGAAGGTGAACTGGCCGATGCCGGCATGCGTGCTGGTGGTCAGCGCGACGCCGGTGCTGTTGCCCAGGCCGACGGAGTAGGAGCCGGGCGAGGCCGTCTCGGCGGAGTGCGTGAAGGACTCGGTCGTCGAGGCGGGGTCCGAGCCGAGCGAACCGACCACGGGCAGGATCGGCAGGTCCCCGGCCGCGTCGCAGCCGACGCCGGAGACATGGGTGAGGCTGAAGCCCGAGACGGCCGAGTCGGCGTAGTCGTAGCCGCCGCCCTTGGGGCGTGACGAGGTGTCGGGCGACCACTGGAGCATGCCGTGCGGCACGTCGGCGCCCGGGAAGGTGTTCCCGGCGCTGAAGTCGCCGTTGCCGCCGGTGCCGATGTACGGGTTGACCAGCGACACCGGGTCGGCCGCGGCCACCGCCCCCGCCGCGCCGGCCAGTTGGCCGGACACGGCGAGCGCGAGGGCCGCGGCACCCGTGGTGAGGACACGCAGGAGCGCGTGCGGGCGGCGGGTGTCAGCCACGGAGCAGTACGTCGCTGAGGACGCCGTCGGCCGGGGCGGTGATCCAGTCCGAGGAGATGTACGAGGCCCCGTCGGCGGCGAGCAGGGCGACCCGGGCCTGGGCGTCGGCCAGGGACGGTGCGGAGGAGCTCAGCGCGGGCGAGACGTCGTAGGCGTCGGTGACGACCGTCAGATAGTGGTTGGTGTTGTACCACTCGGTGTTGCCGTCGCCGACCCAGGCGCCCGCGTCCGCGTCGAACACCACGAACCAGGGGCGCAGCGTGGTGTCGCTGTAGCGGGTGCGCGGGTCGACGGCCTGGGCGCCGAGGACGCTCGGGAAGACCGCGGCCTGGCTGATGGTCCCCGCGGCGGCGAGGTCCTTGAGGTGCTGGGCGTAGACCACGTCCGACCACGAGGAGGCGGAGCTGACGGCCTGCTCGAAGGTGCCGGGGATGATCTCCACGATCGCGTGGCCCGCGAGCGAGCCGTAGCTCGCCCAGTTGTTCGCCTTCGCGGCGGTGTCGAGGTCCGCGTACTGCGAGCCGTCGCTCTTGGTGAGCAGGTCGGCGGGCGTGTAGAGGACGCTGCCGAGGTGCGCCTTGACGTAGGTGTCGAACGTGGTCGGCGTCATGCCGAGCGTGCTGTAGAACCCGTTCTTCATCTCGATCTTGACCATGACCGGGTGGCTCGTGGGGTGGGCCTGGAGCCAGATCCGGATGTCGTCGAGGCAGCTGTCGAGGTTCTGGTTGCGGTCGCCGGTGTAGAGGTCGGCGGCCGTGCTCGCCTGCACGCAGTTGTTGCTGCTGCCCAGCGGGTTGCTGTGGCTCACGTTCCACTTGCCGGTGAACACGTTGTGCCAGGTGTCGAGTTCGACCAGGGAGGTGCCGGTGTCCAGGGCGTCGGCCAGGTAGGTGTACGTGGACCCGTCGTCGTACGTGTTGTGGATGCCCGTGCCGGAGACCCCGGCCAGTGTCTGCCCGCCGACGTCGTCGGCGTGTGCGGCGGGCATCGCCACCGCACCGAGCAGCAGGGCCGAGGCCGTCAGAAGTGCGGCCCGGATTCTACGGCGGATCATGAGCATGCCAGATCCCTTCATGGTGCTCGGCGGTCGCGCAGAGCTTAGGGGGGACGGATGGACATCTGCTACGCCCGGGTAACAAGTTGTCGTCGGCACCCTGAATCCCTGCGCTGAAGCGGCAGTTGGACGGCGGGCGGTCGCTCACCGAAGTGAGCGGCCGCCCTGGGCGGTTCCGGTGGCCTACGGGATCGTCGCCCCCTCCGCGCTCAGTGCCGCCGTCACCGGCTGGAAGAACGTCTCGCCGCCCGAACTGCAGTCACCGCTGCCGCCCGAGGTCAGTCCGATCGCCGAGCTGCCGTCGAAGAGGGCGCCGCCGCTGTCGCCGGCCTCGGCGCACACGCTCGTGTCGATCAGGCCGGAGACCGAGCCCTCCGAGTAGTTCACGGTGGCGTCCAGGCCGGTGACCGAGCCGCTGTGCAGGCCGCTGGTGCTGCCGCTGCGCTGGACCGACTCGCCGACGTAGGCGTCGGCGGCCCCGGTGATCTGCTGGGTGCTGCCGTCGTACAGGTCGACCTCGCTGGCGGGGGACGAACCGGAGTCGTCGTACTGCACGAGGGCGTAGTCGGTGCCGGGGAACTGGGAGTCGACGGTCTGGCCGACCTCGGAGCCGTCCTGGGTGTCGGACCAGGTCGAGGAGGCGTTGCCGCAGTGGCCGGCGGTGAGGAAGTAGGGCGCACCGTTCACGGTGACGTTGAAGCCGAGGGAGCAGCGCACCGAGCTGCCCCAGATGGCGTCGCCTCCGGCGATCTTCAGCTTGAAGGGCGAGGCCGTGTGGCGCAGGACGGCTCTGCCGCCGAGCGCCTCGACCGCGGCGTCGAGCCGGGAGCGCTTCGCCCCGGTGACCGTGGGGTCCGCGGTGACCACGACCTTGTCCTGCCGGGGGTCGATCGCCCACGCGGTGCCGGCGATCCGGGCCTGCTTTGCCAAGTCCGCTATGGCTGTGCGCAGTTGGGGGGTGGAGTAGCGCACGACCTTCGGTACGGCGCCGGTGGCGCGGACCTGCGGGGCCGCCGAGGCGTCGGTGATGTCGACCACGAGTCGCCGGGAGGCGGCGTCGTAGTAGGAGCCGGCGGCGCGGTTCCCGAGCTGGGCGGCGAGGTTCGCCGCGGCCTTGGCCTGGTGGGCCACCTGGGCGGGTGCGGCGGTGGCCGCTCCGGCGCCGGGCAGCAGGACGGCGGTGGCGGCGAGGGCCGCCGCGGCCGTGCCCGCGAGGGTGAGGCGGGCGGTGGGTGTCGGACGGTTCGTCACGTGTGGAGCCTCCTGAGGGGGGTGCCCCGTCTGCTCGGCAGGCGGGGCCGGAGGGGTCGGTGAGGGCATGGGAACCAGCCTGATTTGCTGGCGTGACCATGCCAGGACTGGAACGTCGACGAGTATTGCGACGTGCCGCCCGCGGCCACAAGGCGGCTTTCCGGCCGCCCGCCCGGCGTACACCCACCGCGGCGCCGACGGTCGGCCGCAGGCCTGTGAACAGCTGTGTTGCGGCTGAGATTGACCGGTCCACCGGACGTCCGGCCACGCAACACACCTGCCCGGCTGGCCGGTTGACGCCGTTTCCCCTCGCTCCATGGAGCGAGGGCGCCGAAACGTCCGACGCCCTTCGGCCAACTCCGGTTCACAGGAGTGAAAAGACGAGGCAAGGCCGGTTTGTGGATCGCCGCAGCGGGGGAGCCAGCCCGCGCGCGCACGCGCGGGCGACCGCCCGGTGGGTCGCCGGCCCGGCCGGACTCCGTGTCACCCTGCGACTCCCGGTCGGAGAGCGGCACACCGCGCCGCTCCGGTCCGCGAGCCGGTGACGGATGTGCTGCGGAGGGGCACTCGGTGACGGGAGTTCGGGCACGCCGAGTCTCAGAGGGCGAGCCGGGTCACCACCTGGGTGTCGGCGTGGGCGCGTGCGGCCTTTCTGGCCTCGTCGGCGTTCGGTGCGGAGAGCGCTGCTCCGGCGATGGTCCGGCACTGCGCGAGGGTGTGGTGGCGCAGTGCGTGGCGTACGGCGGGGAGGGCCGGCGGGGACATGGAGAGGCTGGTGACGCCCAGGCCGGTCAGGGCCAGCGCCATCAGCGGGTCCGACGCCGACTCGCCGCACACCCCGACGGGCTTGCCCGCGGCCGTTCCCGCCCGGGCGGTGCCGGCGACGAGGGTGAGCACGGCGGGCTGCCAGGGGTCGAGCAGGTCCGCGAGTTCGCCGCGGAGGCGGTCCGTGGCCATCGTGTACTGGGCGAGGTCGTTGGTGCCGACGGAGACGAAGTCGACCTCGGCGAGGATCGCCGCCGCCTGGAGCGCGGCGGCCGGGACCTCGATCATCACGCCGACGGTCCCGATGCCGTGGGCACGGGCGAGGCGGGCGAAGGTGCGGGCTTCAGCAGGCGTGGAGATCATCGGTGCCATCACCCACAGGTCGGCCCGGTCCTGCGGCTCCCGCGCGCGGGCGGCCGCGCCGAGGGCGGCGAGCTGTTCCTCCAGCAGCTGGGGCTGGGTACGGACGAGCCGGTAACCGCGCACGCCCAGCGCCGGGTTGTCCTCGTCCTCGTGCGCGGCGAACGCGAGGGGTTTGTCGGCGCCGGCGTCGAGGGTGCGGATCACCGTCCTGGCACCGTCCGTCGCCGCGAGGGCGCGGGCGTACTGCGCGGCCTGCCGGTCGCGCGAGGGTGCGGTCGCGGCGTCCAGGAAGAGCACTTCCGTACGGAACAGCCCGATGCCCTCGGCCGTGGCGGGGGCGAGCTGCTCGATCTCGTGCGGGGTGCCGACGTTGGCGAGCAGCGGCACCCGGTGGCCGTCCGCCGTCGCGCCCGGTGCGGTGTCCTCGGCGAGTACGCGTTCGGTCTCCGCCCGGCGGTGGATCGCCTCGACCAAGGCTCGGTCGGGATGCGCGGTGACGGTTCCGGTCGCGGCGTCCACGGCGACGAGGGTCCCCTCGGGGATCCGGGCCGCCCCGGTGGCCCGGACGACGCAGGGGATGCCGAGCTGGCGCGCGATGATCGCCGTATGCCCGGTGGGTCCGCCCGACTCGGTGACCAGGGCGGCCACGTGCGCCAGGTCGAGTGCGGCGGTGTCGGCGGGGGAGAGGTCGACGGCGCAGACCACGGACCGCTCCCGGAGCTCGGGCAGTCCCGGGGCGGGCAGCCCGAGGATCCGGGCGACCGCGTGGTCGCGCACGCTCCTCAGGTCCGTCGACCGCTCGGTGAGCAGGCCGCCGGCGGCGGTGAGCATCGCGACGACCTCGGTGACGGCGTCGTCCACGGCGGCGGCCGGGCCCTGTCCGTTCTCGACGCGGGCCCTCACCATCGCGGCGAGTTCGGGGTCGGCCGCCATGCCGGCGGTCGCGCCCAGTACCTCGCCCAGTGCGCCAGGTGCGGTGGCGGCCCGCTCGGCGAACTCGGCGGCCACCTCCGCCAGTGCCGTCAGCGCGGTGGTGATCGCCGCGGCGCGCTCCGAAGGATCGGTGAGCCGGGATTCTCCCGGGGGGACGACGGGCGCGGGCCGGACCAGGGCGAGCGGGGCGAGCGCGGCGGAACGGCCGACGCCGACGCCGGACACGGTCCGGGGCGTGGTCACGGTGCTCATGACGGCCGGGCTCACTGCTCGTCGAGCTCGGTGGCCAGCAGGGCGACGAGACGGTCGAGCGAGGGCCCGGCCGTCTCGTCGTCGGACGCGAGGATGACGGCTTCGCCTTCCTTGAGTCCCAGGCTCATGAGCATGAGCATGCTGTTCGCGGACACCGGGTTCCCGTCCGTCTTCCGGATGGTGATGCGGTGGTCGGTCGCCGCGGCCGCCCGGGCGAAGGCAGCCGCCGGCCGGGCGTGCAGGCCCTGGGAACACATGACGGTGGCGTGTCGCTCCGGCATTCCTGACTCCTTTTGTCTCTCGTTTCGCATGCGCCGCTCGATTCGCGACGCGGTTGGGTGAAAACCCCGGGGATCGGAATCGGTTTTTTCAGGTCGCCGCGGACCGGGCGGTAATCGGGGGCACGAATCCCGCCTCGACGACCACGGCGCCGGTCCCGGTGATCTCGACGGTCGTCACACTGCAATTGGCCAGCGCCGGTGCGCCGGAATATCCGACGAGCGTCAGGTAGGCGTACAGGGTGACGCCGTGGCTGACGACGAGGACGTCACCCTCCGGGTGGGCTCGTCCGATCCGGGCGAACACGTCGGTCACCCGGCCGAGAAAGGCGTCGGCCGATTCGCCGCCGGGCAGCCCGGGATGTGCTCCGGACATCACATCCGCAAAGAAGGCGCGTGGTGCGGTCCGGCCGTACAGTTCCGGTTCGGGGCGCGCCTCCCACTTGCCGAACGAGTACTCCCGCAGTGCGTCGTCCGCACGCAGGCGCAGCCCGTCGTGGTGGCGCAGGATCTCCCGCGCGGTGGTCATCGTCCGCCCGGAAGGGCTCGCCCAGGCACCCGTCAGCTCGACGCCGGCCAAGTGGGCGGCGGTCGCGCGCAGTTGGGGCAGGCCCTCCGCGATCAGCGGTGAGTCGCACCAGCCCTGCAGACGGCCGGCGGCGTTGTACTCGGTGCGGGCGTGCCGTACCAGATGGAGCCTCATGACCGCGGGCCGACCGGCTCGGGGCGGGACGCGCCGCCGGTGATCACCCGGGCGCGTATCTCGTCCAGGGCTCTCAGCACGGCGACACTCTCGTCCAGGGGCATCAGCGGACTCTCCAACGCGCCTTCGCGCAGCCGTCGTTCGACCTCAAGGGCCTGGAAGTGCATCCCGCGCCCGGCCACGGCCGGCGGGTCGAACCGCCGTACGGGGCGGCCCGGGCGGCCCGCGTCGTACACGGTGAAGCCCGAGGACGCGAACCAGTAGGGGTCGATCTCGATCCAGCCGTCGGTGCCGATGATCGCGGCGCCGTTCGGACCGGGGGTGTCCATGGCGGTGAGGGTGGTGGAGGTGCGTTCCTGACCGTGCCGCATCAGCACCGAGGCGCTCGTGTCGACACCGGCCGCCGTCGCGCCGCCCTCGGCGACGATCTCGTGCGGTGCGCCCAGCAGGTGGAAGGCGAGCGAGATGCCGTACACCCCGAGGTCGGCGACCGCGCCGCCGCCGAGCGCCGGGTCGTAGTGGCGGCCGGCCGGGGAGTCGTCCAGCTTCTGGAAGTGGTGGGTGACCACGCCTCTGAGCTCGCCGATCGTGCCGCGCGCGAGTTCGGCGCGGATCTCGCCGAACGTGGGCAGGAAGCGGGTCCACATGGCTTCCATCGCGAACACCGAGCGGCGGCGGGCCGCGTCCACGACCCGCTGTGCCGAGGGCGCGTCGTCGGTGAACGACTTCTCGACGAGCACCGCCTTGCCCGCCTCGATCGCGAGGACCGCCTGGTCCGCGTGGAACGGCTGCGGGGTGGCGACGTAGACGACGTCCACCTCCGGGTCGTGGACGAGCGCCTCGTACGACCCGTGGGAGACGGCGATCCCCGTCTCCCGTGCGAACCGTGCCGCACGGTCCGGGTCGCGTGCCGCCACCGCCGACACCCGCAGTCCGGCGGCCCCGAGACCGGCGGCGAAGACGCGCGCGATCTTGCCCGCGCCGAGGATCCCCCAGCGGATTTCGCCCGTTCGCATTCGCCATCCCTCGCTGCCGTCCGACCGCACCCGCAGGTGTACAGGCACAAAAAAAGACCCGGGCGCGGCTGCCGTACGACAGCTCGTCCCAGGTCTTGCCCGGCTCACACCGGTAACAATCCGTGAACCGCACCGTAACGTCCGGGCGGGTCGGCGTCAACGGGACGAACGCCACATGTTCCGTCCCGCGTTCCACCGCCCGATCCGGCGGAAAATGGTCTTGCCCGATGTCTGGACACGGAAAAATTCGGCGTCTACTGTCTCGCCCCAAGGCGCCCCCCGGTGCCCTACCAAAGCTGGGATTGTTACTGGACCGCAGGCAAGACCCAAGCTGAGATCCGTTGTTCTTCCGTGTTCCGTCGGTGTACTCCGGCGTTTCCGGGACGGCATTCAGGATCACGGCTTGGGTCTTTTTGTTTGTACGAACCGTGTCGTTGTTCGTACGGACTCGGTCGGCCGGTCCGGTGCAGCGGGGCTCGAGGAGGAGCCGTGGCAACACAGAGCAAGTACGAGACGATCGCCGAGGACGTCCTGCGGGGCATCGGCGGCAAGGAGAACGTCAGATCCGTCGCCCACTGTGCGACGCGGCTGCGTTTCGTCCTGGACGACCGTTCCAAGGCGGACAAGGAGGCCGTCGAGTCGACGCGCGGTGTCATCGCCGTCGTCGAGGCCGGCGGCCAGTTCCAGGTCGTCATCGGCAACACCGTCGGCAACGTCTATCAGGCGGTCGTCGCGCAGGGCGTGGAGGAACGCGACGGCGGCACCGCCGCCGGCGGCTTCCTGCCCCGGGCGATGGACCTCGTCACCAGCATCTTCACCCCGTTCCTGTGGACGCTCGCGGCCGTCGGACTGCTCAAGGCGTTCCTCGCCGTCGCCGTGAAGATCAGCCCCGGCTTCCAGGGCACGTCGACGTACGCCATCTGGTTCGCGGCGGCCGACGCCGTGTTCCAGTTCCTGCCCGTGCTGCTGGCCATCACCGCCGCCAAGCGCTTCAAGGCGAACCAGTTCACCTCGGTCGCGATCGCCGGCGCGCTCATCTACTCCGCCACCATCCCCGTCATGCCGGGCAAGAACGGCACCAGCGTGACGCTGCAGGCGTTCGACCAGGCGGGCGGACACCTGACCTTCCTGGGCATCCCGGTCGTCATGGCCAGCTATCTGTCCGCCGTCATCCCGACCATCCTGGCCGTGTACTTCCAGTCGCACGTCGAGCGTCTGCTGGAGCGGGTGCTGCCGACCGTCATCCGCAACTTCACCGTCCCCCTGGTCACCCTCGCGCTCGTCGTCCCCGTCGTCTTCCTGGCCATCGGCCCGGTGTCGAGCCAGGTCGGCGACGCGGTCGCCTCCGCGATCAAGAACCTCTGGGACGTGGCGCCCTGGGCCGCGGGCGGGGTGTTCGGCGGTCTGTGGCAGGTGCTGGTCATCTTCGGTCTGCACTGGGCCTTCGTCCCGGTCATCACCCAGGAACTCACGACCAACGGCCACTCGGTCATGACCGGCTCGCTGTTCCCCGCGATCCTCGCCCAGGGCGCCGCCACCTTCGCCGTCTTCCTCAGGACGCGGGACCAGGACCTCAAGGCCGTGGCCGGTCCGGCCAGCCTCTCCGCCTTCGTCGCGGGCATCACCGAGCCGGCGATCTACGGTGTCACCCTGCGACTCAAGCGCCCCTTCGTCTTCGCGATCATCGGCGGTGCCGTGGGCGGCGCGATCGCGGCGGCGGGCGGCTCGGGAGCGGACGGCTTCGTCGTGCCCGGCGCCCTCACCCTCGCCTCGACCCTGGGCTTCGGCAACTTCGCCCTCCAGCTGATCGGCTGCGGCGTCGGCATCGCCATCGCGTTCGGGCTGACCTTCGTCGCGGGGTTCAAGGACCTGCCCACGGCGACCGCGGACGGCAAGGCCGCGGACGGCAAGGCCGGCGACGGCGCCGGTGACACCGCGGTCGCGCCGGACACCGCGGTCGCGACGCTCACGGTTCCCGTCGCCGGCAAGGTCGTCCCGCTGTCCGAGGTCCCCGACAAGGTGTTCGCCTCCGGCGCGATGGGGTCCGGCCTGGCCGTGATCCCCTCCGAGGGCAAGGTCTACGCGCCCATCGGCGGCACCCTCGTCAGCGTCATGCCGCACGCGTTCGGCATCCGCAGCGACACCGGTGTGGAAGTGCTCGTGCACATCGGACTGAACACCGTCGAGCTCAAGGGCCGGGGCTTCACCCCCGCGGTCGCCCAGGGTGGTCGGGTCGCGGCGGGCGACCTGCTCACCGACGTCGACCTGAAGGTCATCACCGACGCGGGCTACGACCCGATGACCGTGCTGATCGTGACCGACCCCGGCAGCCACTCCGCCGTGGTGCCGACCGCCACCGGTGACGTCGGGCCCCGGCACGCCGCCCTCGACCTGATCGGCTGACCCCCCTCACTCCCGGAGACAGACACATGACAGGCCCCACCTCCCAGCCCTTCCCCGAGACCTTCCTCTGGGGCGGCGCGACGGCCGCCAACCAGATCGAGGGAGCCCACGACGCCGACGGCAAGGGCGTCTCCATCCAGGACGTCCTGCCCAAGGGCCTCATGGCTCCGCGGACGGCCGCTCCCACGCCCGACAACCTCAAGCTGGAGGGCATCGACTTCTACCACCGCTACGCGGACGACATCGCGCTCTTCGCCGAGATGGGCTTCAAGGTCTTCCGCTTCTCCATCGCCTGGAGCCGGATCTTCCCGAACGGCGACGACGAGGTCCCCAACGAGGCGGGACTGGCCTTCTACGACCGCGTCCTGGACGAGCTGGAGAAGCACGGGATCCAGCCGCTGGTCACCATCTCCCACTACGAGACGCCCCTGGCCCTCGCGGAGAAGTACAACGGCTGGGCGAGCCGCGAGCTGATCGGCTTCTACGAGCGCTATGTCCGCGTCCTGTTCGACCGCTACGGCCATCGCGTCAAGTACTGGCTCACCTTCAACGAGATCAACTCGCTCCTGCACTTCCCGATCATCGGTGGCGCGATCCTCACACCGAGGGAGGAGCTGCCCCGCCAGGAGCTGTTCCAGGCGATCCACCACCAGCTCGTGGCCAGCGCCCTGGCCACCCGGATCGCCCACGAGACGGTGCCGGGCGTCCAGGTGGGCTGCATGGTGCTCGCGATCCCCGTCTACCCGCTCACGCCCGACCCGTCCGACGTCCTCGCCGTACTGGAGGCCGACCACGCCAACCTGATGTTCGGCGACGTGCACGTACGCGGCGCCTACCCGGGCCACGCGCTGCGGCACATGCGCGAGCACGGCATCGAGCTCGACATCACCGACGAGGACCGCGAGATCCTCAGGAACACCGTCGACTTCGTGTCGTTCAGCTACTACATGAGCATCTGCGAGACCGCCGACCCCGACCAGCGGCAGACGGGGGAGGGCAACATCATCGGCGGCGTGCGGAACCCCACGCTGCAGGCCAGCGAGTGGGGCTGGCAGATCGACCCGGTCGGCCTGCGGATCGTGCTGAACCAGTTCTGGGACCGCTGGCAGAAGCCGCTGTTCATCGTCGAGAACGGCCTGGGCGCCAAGGACGAGCTGGTCGAGGTCGACGGCCGGCCCACGGTGAACGACGACTACCGCATCGCCTACCTCAACGACCACCTGGTCCAGGTCGCGGAGGCGATCGCCGACGGCGTCGACGTCCTCGGCTACACCCCGTGGGGCTGCATCGACCTCGTCAGCGCGAGCACCGCCCAGATGAGCAAGCGCTACGGGTTCGTCTACGTCGACCGTGACGACGACGGCGGCGGCACCCTCGCCCGCCACCGGAAGAAGTCCTTCGACTGGTACGCCGACGTCATCCGCAGCAACGGCGCAAGCCTGCGGCGGGGCGACGGGAGACCGTGACCCCGGCAGCACCCAGGGCCGCGCTTCGGGAAGGGGACTACTCTTCTCCTTCCCGGGCGCGGCCAGATAGGACTCACGCAACGATGCGCGTCAAGAAGGTGTTCAACAACAACGTCGTCCTCGGCGTCGACGAGCAGGGCGCCGAGACCGTTCTCATGGGGCGAGGGCTCGGTTTCCAGGTCAAGCCGGGGGACTGTGTGGACGCCGACCGGATCGAGCGTCACTTCGTCCCGCAGGCCATGCCCGCCGAACGGCTCGCCGCCCTGGCCGCCGAGATCCCCCTCCACGAGATAGAGGTGATGGAGGAGGTCGTGGCCGCCGCCCGGGCCCGGCTCGGCGGGACCATCAGCGAACACGTCCTGCTGCCCCTGGCCGACCACGTCCACCTCGCACTCGCCCGCGCCCGCGCCGGAGCGCAGATCGAGTACCCGCTCAAGTGGGAGATCGAGAACCTGTACCCGGCCGAGGCCGCCACGGGCAGGGCGGCCCTGGACATCATCGAACGGCGGCTCGGCGTCCGCATGGACGAGGACGAGGCACTGCCCCTCGCCCTGCACTTCGTCAACGCCCAGATCGGCTCCGGCGGCATCGCGGCGACCATGCAGATGACGCAGTGGCTCAGGGTCGCCCTGGAGACGATCGGCGAGGACTTCGGCGTCGAGATCGACCGGCACTCCCTGGCCGCGGCGCGCTTCGTCACCCACCTGCGCTACCTCTTCCTGCGCGCCCGGGACGGCAAGCAGACCCCGGAGGCCGGCGACGAGATCGGCGAGGCGGTCAGACTGGCCAAGCCGCTCCAGTACGCCACCGCCGAACGCCTGGCGCACAAGATGGAGGAGATGTTCGCCTGGAACGTCGGCCGGGAGGAGATCCTCTATCTCGCCCTCCACGTCAGCCGGCTGACCGCGCGGAACGACACGGCGGAGGACACCCATGCCGGCACCTAGCGACGACCGGGCCGCGGCGGCGATCCTGCGGGCCGTCGGCGGCCGGGAGAACGTCACCCGGCTGACCCACTGCTTCGTCCGCCTCCGCTTCCGGCTCCGCGACCCGGCACTCGCCGACGTCGAGGCACTCACCGCGCACCCGCTCGTCGCGTTCGCCGCCTGGCAGCTGGACGAACTCCACATCGCCCCTGGTCGCGACCTGTTCCGCCTGTTCGACGAGCTGAAGGACGTGCTCGGCGACGTGGCCTCGGGGCAGAGCCCGCTGTGAGGAACGAGGGCCCTGCCCGCCGGGCTGCCGGTGGCGGAGTCAGGGCGCCGGGGAAGCCGGCCGCAGGTCGGGGAGGCCGAGCTGGTGCAGCCGGTCGCGGACGGTGAAGGGCCGCATGCCGTAGCCGGCCAGGTTGTGGGTGGCGATGTGCCGCAGCCGGGGACTGCCGCCCATCCTGCGCAGCACATGCCGCCCGAACGCCCGCCCGGCCCTCGACGTGCTGGTGACCAGTGTGGTTGCGTCGTGGCTCATCAGGTCGATGTGCCGGATCCATCCGCTGCGCTGCGCCTCGTACCGGGCGAGCGCGTCGTCCACGGCGTCCGGCGTGAGCGGCCCGTCCGCGAACTGGCCGGCGAGCGTGCCCGCATCCGCGATCGCGGTGTTCATGCCCTGCGCGGCCATCGGATGCACGGAGTGCGCCGACTCACCCACCAGCGCCATCCCGGGCACCGTCAGACGAGCCGCGCTGAACCGCCACAACGTGTGCACCTGCCGGGTGCCGGCGCAGTCCCGCAGCCGCTGTCGCAGCGGAGCCAGCGCGGCGGCCTCCGCGCAGACGGCGGAACACCACTCGTCCCACGCGTCCGGCTCCGCACGGCTCATCCGGCGCAGCGACTCCGGGGCCACCTGGACGTACAGCCTGGCCCTGTCGCCGGGCAGCGGGTAGAAGAGGCGCAGGCCCCCCGGGGTCATGTACGCGGACACCTCGGGTGCCGGACGCTCCACTCCCGACAGCTCGAACGACAGCAGACGGTGGCCGTACCTGACCGGCCGGGCGGAGATCCCGGCGAGTCTGCGCAGCCGGGAGGAGACTCCGTCCGCGGCGACCACCAGGGGCGCGTGCGCGGTCTCCTGGTGTCCGCCCGCCGTGAAGCCCACGCCGCTGACCCGCCCGGCCGGGTCGCGCAGCAACTCGGTGACCGTGGCGCCGCGACGGCAGGTCACCGTCTTCGGCAGCGCCTCGCCGAACACGTCCAGGATCTCGCCGTAGTCCAACGCGAGCAGCGATCTGTCGTGCGCCTCCAGGCCGGAGTAGTCGAACGCCAGCAGCGGCCCGCCGCCGGCGTCGTGCACCACCAGGCGGCTCAGCTCCACCGCGCCCCGTTCGACGAGCCGGGGCAGGAGGCCCAGCTCGCGCAGGACGGTCAGCGAACTCGGCTGGAACACCTCGCCCTTGGCCAGCGGGACCGGCCGGGTCAGCTTCTCCAGCAGCAGAACCCGCAGACCGCGCGCCCCCAGGGCGTGGGCGCACAGCAGGCCGCCCACCCCGGCGCCGCACACCACCGCGTCGTAGGTCATCGGCGTTCCTCGTCGCGGTAGGCGACCAGCGCTTCCAGGACGAGGCCCTGCGCGATCATGTGGTCGGGGTAGTGCACATGGTCACGGATGTAGACGCCGGTCTCGCCGGGGCGCCAGCTGCCGTCGGCGCGCTGGTTCTCCACCAGCCAGGAGACCGCGCGCCGGGTGGCGTCCTCGGCACCCGTGCCGACCAGCGCGCGCAGCGCCCACCCGGTCTCCTCCGGTGTGCCCCAGGAGCCGTCCGGCTGCTGGGCGTTCAGCAGCCAGTCCCGTGCCCTCGCGGCCACCGGGTGGCCGGCCAGACCGGCACGGGAGAACGCCCGCCAGGCCACCGCCGTGGCGGCCACACCGCCGCGGTGCCAGGTCGCGGAGTAGGACCCGTCGGGGTTGGGGTGCCGCAGCAGCCACCGGATCGCGCGGTCCGCGCGCGGGTCGCCACGGCCGTCGTTCAGGTCGAGCAGGAGCAGTGCTGCCTCGGCCGTGCTGAACGGGCACGGGCCGTCGGCGGGGAGCAGGCTGTTGCGGACGAACGTGCTCCACGAGCCCCGCCGGTCCTGCCGTTCGAGCAGCCAGTCGACGCCGGTCCGCAGCCGCTGCGCCGCGGCGGTGTCCTTCTCGTCCTGGGCGAGTGCCTTGAGCACCGCGAGCGAGTCCAGCACGTTCGGCCAGCCCTGCGCGCCGGACCAGGTCCAGCCGCCGGGCGGGCAGTCGTAGGCCGGAAAGCCCTTCCGCTGCTGGAAGTCGCCCAGCCAGGAACGGGCGCGGCTCAGCCGTGGATCGGTGGCGAGGCCGGCCGCGCCGAGTGCCGAGGCGACATAGGCGGGGCCGGTCACCTCGACCTTCTCGACCTGCATCCCGTGCAGCGTCTGCCAGGAACCGTCGGGTTGCACGGTCAGCCGGAGGTAGTCGACCGTGGCGGCCACCAGGTCGGGCCGGACCCCGTTGATCGAGAGCGCCGTGCAGACCAGCGCGGACAGCCACGGGTCGGCGCCGAACGATCCGACACCGCCCTCCTGCTCGGTGATCTCCGTGAGGAGGCGCAGCGCCGTCGGCCGGGTGACCCGGTCGATCGCGCGCGTGAGGGCGTTGCCCGGGCGCTGCTTCGCCTGCAACAACGCATGGGCGGCGAAGGGCACGGTCAGGAAGGACAGCACCCGGCGGCGGAGCGAGCCGGGCAGGAGGAGCATCTCGGTCGGCATCCGGGGGATGTCCGCGGCGTCGTACAGGCCGGCGAGGGAGAACGCCAGGCCGGCCATCTGGGTGATGGCCGTGTCCGGGTAGCCGGCCACCCCGCCCCAGCGTTCGAGCACCTCGAAACCGGTCCGTACGACGTCCTCCGACTCCTGCGGCGCGATCAGGTGCAGCGCGGCCATGGCGGCCGAGGTGGCCGCGAAGTCGCTCGGGCGCCCGGCGATGGTGGCCCAGCCGCCGTCGGCGTTCCGCGCGCTCAGCAGCCAGCCGACGCCGGCCTCGACCAGGTCGGCGGATCTCGGCCGGTCGACGAGGTGCAGGGCCACCAGGGCGGAGGCGGTGCACGGCACCGAGGACGCACACGGCCTCGGCCACCTCCAGGAGCGGCACGTCCTGTCCGTCCCGTTCGAGATGATCGCCTTCTACACCGGCGAGCCGGTCGGCCACTCGATGGACGCGGTCAGAAAAGTCGTGGACCACCACCGGGGCGGATCCTGCTTCGAGCTGAACTCCGCGTTCGGTCTGCTGCTCAGGGCCCTCGGCTACGAGGTGGAGATCATCTGGGGACGCATCCACCGGGACACGGCCTTCGACAAACGGACCGGCCATATGGCGCTGCGCGTGCGAACACCGGGTTCCCCGGTCCCCTGGCTGGTCGACGTCGGCCACGGGTACAACAGCAGGCGGCCGCTCCGCCTGGACCTGCGTACACCGCAGGACGATCCGCACGGAACGTACCTGCTGACCCCGGCCGAAGAGGGGGACGTCGACGTCTCGGTCGACGGCCGGACGCTGTACCGCATGGAGAGCAGGGCCCGTGACGAGGACTACGGCGAGGCCATGATGTGGTGGTACCACACCTCCCCGAAGTCGCCCTTCAAGAAGAAGCCGGTCTGCATGCAGCCCACCGAGACCGGCAAGTACTCCCTGCTGGGCACCCGGTTCACCAGCGAGGAAGACGGCAGCGAGACCGTACGGGACATCGAGACCGAAGCGGAGCTGATCGAGATATACAAGCGGTGCTTCGGCATCGAGCTGAGCACGCTCCCGGTCCGGTCCGCCGACCTCCCCTCGCCCGCCCCGGGGCTCACCTAGCGTCCTCGCGCTCGCCGCCGACGGACAGGCCCGCGAGCAGGGCGCGCCGGCTGGCCCTGACGTGCTCCCGCATGACGCGCTCGGCGCTGTCGCCGTCCTTCTCCAGGATCAGTTCCAGGACGAGGTGGTGCTCACGGTCGGACTGGGTGGCGCGGCCCGGCCGGCTCAGCGAGGTGTTCACCAGCCGGGAGTACGCGAGCTGGTTCATCAGGATCCGGTAGTGGGCCTGCAGCTTGCTGTTGTCGGAGCCGGCCAGGAGCAGGTCGTGGAACTCCCGGACCAGCGCCGCGTAACGCTCCCGGTCGTCCCGCTCCACCGCGGCATCGGCCTCCCGCAGGTTCCGTTCGAGGGCGTCGATCTCCGGGACGCGGCCGCGCTGCGCGAGCAGGCGGGCGGCCGCGCCCTCGATGAGTTCCTTCATCTCGAAGAGTTCCGTGATCTCCCGGCGGGAGGGGATGGTCACGAACGTCCCGACCCGGGGCCGGATCTCGACGAGCCCTTCGGTCTGCAGCTGCTTGAGGGCCTCGCGCACCGGTGTACGGCTCACCCCGAACTCGTCCGCGAGGACCGTCTCCGAGAGGGAGGCGCCGGGCTCGACGTCACCGTCGATGATGCGCCTGCGCATTTCGACGATCACCGTGGCCTGCATCGATGTCCCCCCGGCCTTCGGCCCGGGGGACCCCCGCTTCGGTTCGCTCTGCGCGCGATTCACCGAGTGCTCCTCCCTCTCCGCCGCCCGCCGGATCAGCCCAGGGGCGTGAGTGCCCCGCCGTCGAAGAACCTGCCCGCGCTGTAGACCATGGGAGAGAGCTCGGTGACCGCGGCGTGCACCACGCGGCAGATGAAAACGGTGTGGGTACTGGCCCGCAGCCGTTCGCGGATCCGCACCTCCATCTGCGCGCTGCTGCGGGCGATCAGCGGGCTGCCGTACGGTCCGCTCTCCCAGTCCAGGTCCCTGAACTTGTCGTCGGACTTGGCCGCGAACGTGCCGACGACGTCGAGCTGGTCGGTGGAGAGGATGTTGATCGCGAGGTGATCCGCCCGGAACAGACAGTCATGGGTGGAGGAGGTGTGCTGCACGCACACCATCACCGTGGGCGGATCGAGCGAGATGCTCGAGAACGCGTTGACGGCCAGCCCCCTGGGGGTCTCTCCGTCCATCGCGGTCACGACCGTGACGCCGGTGACGAACTGCCGGTTCACCCGCTTCATCACGTCGAGGTCGGGGGCGGAGGCAAGCGCGGTCATGAGGGTGCTCCTTGTCGTCTTGATCGTCGGGCCTGTCCCACGCCGACCGTCAGTCCTGTCCCACGCTGATGATGCCCAGCGCCGCGAGCAGGGCACGGGGGTCCCACGTGACGTGCTCCTCGACGATCCGGTCCGCCTCGAAGCGGGCGAAGGTGGCGCCGCTGATGTCGACGCTCCGCTTGGTGGGCGGGACACCGAGGAAGGAATTCACATGCGTTCCCCTGCTGTGCCAGCGGATCGCGGCCCTGTCACCCTCGATCACGATGTCGTCGATGACGGTGGCCAGGTCCGGGAACGCCGCACGGGTGGAGACGATCGCCGCCTTGAAGGCGTCCCGGCCCTGCGGCTGCGGGTCCGTCCCGTGGCGCAGGTACGCCGGGCTCAGCAGCGCGTCGAGCGCGTCGACCTCGCCCTGCCCCCAGGCCTCGGCCCACACCTTCTCGATCCGTTCCCTGCGGGCGTCGGTGTTCGGCATCTCTTCCCCTTCCACGGTGACGGGATTCTGGAGCGGTCGGCGGATCTTGCCGGGGGTGGGGAAACAGAAGCGGAATCCTGCGCTTCTCCGTCCGGTACGCCATCGGCCGTACCGTGAATGGTGGTTCCGCCGCCGTTCCCCGGCGGCTGCGCGGCGTCCACACGGCTGAACCCGGCCTGCTCTGGCATACAAGAAGCAGTAAGGCATGCGGCAGGGGGAGCGTCAAGACCCCGGCCGTGCCGGCTTGCGTCCCCACCTCCTGAGATCGCCGGAAAGCACAGTTCAAGTGTGGTCTGTGAACATCGGGCGGTCGGTCAGGCGGGCGCGTGAAGGACATCCGGGCGCGACCCCTTGACCCGTTTGCGAGGGCGTGCCTATCGTCCTGTGCCATGCAAGAGAGCCTGGAACACTCTGACGAGAGCATCGGTCTCCGAAAGCTCGTGCTCTACCGGGACGTCGTCCTGACCGAGGCGGGTGAGACGCCCGCGCGACCCGCGTGGCGAGCGAGTGTCGCCGCGGTCATCCGGAATCCATGGCTGGGCTCCGGTCCGTCGGCCGACCTGACCCCGGAGCAGGCCCGTATCGCACCGGTACTCGCGAAGCTGCTGACCGACCGGCTCATCACGTCGCTGGGCGGCGTGGACGAGATCGAGTCGTTCGGCAAGGCCGCCATCGTCGGCACGGCGGGGGAGATCGAGCACGCCGGGGCACTGATCCACACCCCGTACTTCGGCAACCTGGTGCGGGAGTTCCTCCAGGGCGAGTCGATCATCTGCTTCGCCGACACACGTGCCGAGGCCGGAGAGTCGCTGGTCATCCCTCTCTGGCACAAGACCCATGCCGCGACACGCAGTCACTACCAGACCGTCAGCGCCCGCGTCTCCGACGGACCGCGCGCGGACGAGATCGTCGTCATCGCGGCCGCGTCGACGGGGCCGCGCCCGCATCCCCGGATCGGGGACCGGCTGACCGACCCCGTCGTCACCACCCACACCCTGGAGGTTGTTTCCTCATGAGCGTCCGCAGGATCGTGACCGTCGTCGAGGAGATCCACGCCGAGGGCGGCCGGGAACTCGGCCGCCCCGCCCGGATCGCCGTCGTCGCCGCGGTGATCGACAACCCCTGGGCCGGTCAGGGCTTCGTCGAGGATCTCGGCCCCGGCATCGAGGCGAACGCCTCCGACCTCGGCGCGCTGCTGGCCCCGGCCGTCCTCGACGCCCTCGGCGAACCCGCCGAGGCGTACGGCAAGGCCGCCATCGTCGGTCTGGACGGCGAGATCGAGCACGGTTCGGCGCTGATCCACACCCTCAGGTTCGGCGACCACTTCCGCAAGGCCGCCAACGCCACCACCCTGCTGCCGGCGGTCGAGAAGCGCGGCCCCGCCGGTGTGGTCTTCGACATCCCGCTGAAGCACATCACCGACGCCACGATCCGCTCGCACCACCAGAGCTTCGAGGTCCGCATCAGCGACGCCCCGCACCCGCACGAGATCGTCATCGCGCTCGCCGCCGCCGCTCAGGGCCGCCCCCAGCAGCGCCTGGCGCCGCTCACGACCGAACAGTAGGTGCGCCATGAGCAAGCCGACCGTGGTCCTGCTGCACGGCGTCGGACTCGACCACACCATGTGGGAGCCCACCGCCGCGCTCCTGGCCGACCGCTTCACCGTGCTCACCCCCGACCTGCCGGGCCACGGCACCCGCCCGCCCGTGAGCGACGCGGTGACGCTCGGGGACCTGGCCGACGGGGTGGCCGGTGAGATCCCGGTCGGCGCGCATCTGGTCGGCTTCTCCCTGGGCGCGCTGGTCGCGCAGTACCTGGCACTGCACCGGCCCGGGCAGGTGGCCACCCTGACCTCGGTCAGCTCGGTCTGCCGGCGCACGGCAGCGGAGCGGGCCTCCGTCCTCGACCGGCTGCGCACCGCGGAAGCCGACTTCACGGCCAGCACGGCCGCGTCCCTGAAGCGGTGGTACGACGGCACGGGCGTCGCCCCCGACCGGGTGGCCCGCACCGAGGCGACACTGCGCGCCAACGACCTCGGCTCCTTCCTCGGCTGCTACCGCGTGTTCGCCACGGCGGACACCGACCTCGGACCGGACCTCGGCCGTATCGCCGTACCCGCCCTGGCGGTGACGGGTGAGAACGATCCGGGCTCCACCCCCGAGATGACCCGGCGGCTCGCCGCGGCCCTTCCCGACTGCCGTGCGGTGATCGTCCCCGAAGCGCGTCACATGCTGCCCGTCGAGCGCCCCCGGGCGCTGGTCGACTCCCTCACCGCCTTCCTCGGAGAGTGTTCACATGTCTGACCTCACCACACTGCAGCACTTCATCGGCGGGGCACCGGTGGAGCCCGCGTCCGGCGAGTACTTCGAGAGCACCAACCCGGCCACCCGCGACGTCCTCTACCGGGCCGCGCGCGGCGACGCGACCGACATCGACCGGGCCGTCACCGCCGCGAAGAACGCCTTCGAGGACCCGCGCTGGCGCGACCTCAGCCAGACGCGCCGCGGCCACCTGCTGCGCCGCCTCGGTGAGCTGATCGCCGAGAACGCCGAGGACCTGGCCAGGATGGAGACCCTGGACAACGGCAAGCTGCTGCGCGAGATGCGCGGACAGCTGGCCACCCTGCCGGAGTACTACCACTACTACGCGGGCCTCGCCGACAAGATCCACGGCGACTTCATCCCCACCTCCGACCGCCGGGTGCTGAACTACACGGCCCGCGAGCCGCTGGGCGTCGTAGGGGCGATCACCCCCTGGAACTCCCCGCTGACGCTGACCAGCAGCAAGCTCGCCCCGGCCCTCTGCGCCGGCAACACCGTCGTGATCAAGCCCTCCGAGTACACCTCGGCGACCGTCGTCAGGCTCGCCGAGCTGGCCCTGGAGGCCGGGTTCCCGCCGGGCGCGGTCAACGTCGTCACCGGGTTCGGGGCCGAGGCGGGACAGGCCCTGGTCGACCACCGCGACCTGGCGAAGATCTCCTTCACCGGCTCCACCGCCACCGGCGCCCGGATCGCCGCGGCGACCGCGAGCCGGTTCATCGGCTCCACGCTCGAACTCGGCGGCAAGTCACCCAACATCGTGTTCGAGGACGCCGACATCGCGAACGCGGCGATGGGCGTCGTGGCCGGCATCTTCGCCGCCGCCGGACAGACCTGCATCGCGGGCAGCCGGGTCTTCGCGCACCGGTCGGTCTACGACGAGCTGCTCGAACGGGTCGCCGAACGCGCCAGGACCATCCGCATCGGCGACCCGCTCGACGCGGCGACCGAGCTCGGCCCGCTGGCCTTCGCCGACCAGCGCGACAAGGTGGCCGGCTACGTCGATCTCGGACGCAGCGAAGGCGCCCGGGTGCTGACCGGCGGGCACCCCACCGACGGCGGGCTCGGCGGCTACTTCTACGAGCCCACCATCCTCGTGGACGTCGACAACGGCATGCGGGTCGTCCGCGAGGAGATCTTCGGACCCGTGCTGGCCGTCATGCCGTTCGACACCGAGGAGGAGGTCGTCCGGCTGGCCAACGACACCGACTACGGACTCGCGGCCGGCGTCTGGACGACCAACCTCGCCCGCGCGCACCGGATGGCGGCACGGCTCGACGCCGGGACCATCTGGGTCAACACCTACCGGGCCATGTCCCCCATGTCCCCGCGGCAGGGCTTCAAGACCAGCGGTGTCGGCGTCGAGCACGGCACCGAGACCGTCAAGGAGTACACCCGCCTCAAGAGCGTGTGGATCAACACCAGCGAGGAACCGGTGGCCGACCCGTTCACCATGCGGAGCTGACCGGAGCCGACATGCCACAGGTCGACATCACCCTCGCCGAGGGCCGCACCCCGGAACAGATCCGGGCCCTGCTGCACGAAGTGCACGCCGCGGTCCTGCGCACCACGAACACCAAGCCCGAGTACATCCGTGTCGTCGTCCACGAGGTACCCCGGTCCCACTGGGCCACCGGGGACATCACCCTCACCGAGATGGACGCGGCCGGCCCGCAAGACGAGGAGCAGTCATGAGGTTTTCGTTGTTCGTGCACATGGAGCGCTGGGACGAGGAGGTCGGCCACCGCGAGCTCTTCGAGAACCTCACCGAGCTGACCCTGATGGCCGAGGCCGGCGGCTTCGGCACCGTGTGGATCGGCGAGCACCACTCGATGGAGTACACCATCTCGCCCAGCCCCATCCCGCTCCTCTCCTACCTGGCCGCGCGGACCACGACCATCCGGCTCGGCGCGGGGACCATCGTCGCCCCGTTCTGGAACCCGATCCGGGCCGCCGGTGAGTGCGCGCTGCTCGACGTCATCAGCAACGGCCGGATGGAGGTGGGACTCGCCCGCGGCGCCTACCAGTTCGAGTTCGACCGGCTGGCGGGCGGGCTGTCGGCCCGGGACGGCGGCAAGCACCTGCGCGAACTCGTGCCCGCCGTAAGGGCGTTGTGGCAGGGCGACTACGCCCACGACGGCGAGATCTGGCAGTTCCCGACGTCGACCAGTGTGCCCAAGCCGGTGCAGAAGCCCACCCCGCCCATGTGGATAGCCGCCCGCGACCCCGACTCCCACGACTTCGCCGTCGCCCAGGGCTGCAACGTCATGGTCACCCCGCTGATGAAGGGGGACGAGGAAGTGGTCGACCTGAAGCGGAAGTTCGACACCGCGGTGGCCAACCACCCCGAGGTGGCGCGCCCGGAGCTGATGGTCCTGCGGCACACGCACGTCCACTCCGCCGACGAGCCCGAGGGGTGGCGCCCGGCCGCGGAGGCGATCAACCGGTTCTACCGCACCTTCGACGCCTGGTTCGGCAACCAGGTGACCCCGCGCAACGGTTTCCTCGACCCCAGCCCCGAGTCGAAGTTCGAGGGCCGCCCGGAGTTCACGCCGGAGTCGCTGCACAAGACGGCGATGATCGGCACGCCCGCCGAGGTGATCGAGCGGCTGCGCGCCTACCAGGAGCTCGGTGTCGACGAGTACAGCTTCTGGATCGACACCAGCCTGTCGCACGAGGAGAAGCGCCGGTCGCTGGAGCTGTTCATCAAGGAAGTCGTACCGGCGTTCCAGTAGGCCGACAAGCCCCCACAACCCCCACAACCCCACAGCCCCCACACCCCACCGAAGCAGTCTCCTTTTCCGTCCCCAGGAGCACGCCATGTCCCACGATGCCTCGGCGCCGGTGTACGGCAGCGCGGTCACGAAGGTCGAGCCGTTCGGTGTCGATCACATTCCCGACAATGAGCGGCATGGGAGGCCGAGTTCGCAG
>NZ_JBEZLQ010000042.1:19477-61268 GCF_040652235.1 Streptomyces sp. NPDC048277 | reverse complement strand
CCGGAGACCACCAGGTCGAAACCGGCCTTCTCGATCGCCTTCGCCAGAACCAGCGAGGTACCGATCGCGTCCGTGCCGTGCAGGTCGTCGTCCTCGACATGGATGGCCTTGTCCGCACCCATCGACAGCGCCTTGCGCAGCGCGTCCTTGGCGTCCTCCGGACCCACCGTCAGCACGGTGACCTCGACGTCGTCGTCCGAGTTCTCGGAAATCTGCAGCGCCTGCTCGACCGCGTACTCGTCCAGTTCGGAGAGCAGACCGTCCACGTCGTCACGGTCGACGGTCAGGTCATCGGCGAAGTGCCGGTCGCCAGTGGCGTCGGGCACGTACTTCACAGTGACAACGATCCTCAGGCTCACGCCGGCTCTCCTACTGCATCGTCTTTTCTGGGCTGCCTCTTGCAGGCAGCATAGGCGCCTCAAGCGGCTCATCCCGGTCGGGGCGGCCGCGCGCTCCGAACGAAATATTACTCGTCAGTACACCCAGTTCATCCCCGCTAAGCAAGCGCTTTGAACTGTGACCTTCGCAACGCAGCGTAACCGGAACTCGACGCGTTCGCAGAACGAGGGACGCGTGATCAATCCCGCAATCCGCTGAACCCACCCTGGTGATAGAGGAGCGGCCGGCCTGTGCCGGACGGGTCGCCGACAACCACTTCGGCCAGCACGATGCGATGGTCACCGGCCGGGACGCGCGCGACGACCCGGCACACCAGCCAGACCAGCACGTCGTCGAGGACCGGGACGCCCGCGTGGCCCTCGCGCCAGTCGGTGGGCGCCGCGAACCGGTCGGCGCCGCTGCGCGCGAAGGTGGCCGCGAGCTCCTGCTGGTGCTCGCCGAGGATGTGGACGCCGATGTGCTCGGCGGTCGATATCGCGGGCCAGCTGGAGGCGCCCACGCCTACGCCGAACGAGAGCATCGGGGGCTCGGCGGAGACGGAGGTCAGAGAGGTGGCGGTGAAGCCGACCGGGCCGTCGGCACCGGTCGCGGTGATCACCGCGACGCCGGCCGCGTGCCGCCGGAAGGCGGAGCGGAGCAGGTCGGGGGAGGCGAGCTGAGGGGTGCCGAGGTCGGGCGTGGCCGTCATGGAGTTGTCCTTCTGCGGGAGGCGTCGTTCGGGTCCGTGGCTGCTCAACAGCCCGGACAGCGCGCGCTCGCATGGCGGGCCAGGTCGACGTGGACCCGCGCGAAGAGAAGGAGTTCCGGAGGCATACGGTCAGGTTGACGATAGGTGGTGCGCCCAGTCAAGTACGTTCCGACATATGGGAGATGCCTCACCGTCAACGACACAGCCGTCAAACCGCCTCTCCCAGGGCCGCGATGACGTCCGCCCTGCGCGGCTGTCCGGTGGCCCGGCGCACCACGCGGCCGTCCGCGTCGAGCACCAGCACGGTGGGCGTCTTGAGGATCTCCAGTTCGCGTACGAGGTCCAGGTGGGCCTCGGCGTCGATCTCGACGTGGGTGACCCCGGGGACCATCCCGGCGACCTCGTCGAGCACCCGGCGGGTGGCCCGGCAGGGGGCGCAGAAGGCGCTGGAGAACTGCACCAGAGTGGCCCGTTCGCCCAGTTCGCCGCCGAGTTCGGCCGCCCCGAGCCGCTTGCCGTCGTCCCGCCCGCGCACCCTTACCCTCCCGCTCCGCCGCTTGTGCAGCACTCCGTAGACGCTCGCCGCCGCGAGCACCGCCACGCACACCACCAGTCCGGTCGTCACCGGACCAAGCATTCACGAGACCGCTCGCCACCGGGACCAGCGTTCACGAGACTGCAAAGATTCCCGGCTCCCCTGCCGGCCTTCGGGGCGGAATCCTTGGTTCATGGACATCGACGCACGTGGGCCGCGGTTCGCGGCGGCCGTGACGACGGCCGTACTGGCCGCCGCACTCATCACCCGGAGCCCCTGGATCCTCGCCTGGCAGACACTCGTGTTCGCGATCGGCGCCGCCGGGGGTGTGAGCCGTTCGCCGTACGGCTGGGCCTTCCGGACCGCGGTACGGCCCCGCCTCGCTCCCCCGACGGAGTTCGAGCCGCCGGAGCCACCGCGGTTCGCCCAGGCCGTGGGACTGGTCTTCACGGGCCTCGGCCTGGTCGGATTCGGCCTCGGCCCGGGCTGGTTGGGCCTCGCCGCGACCGGACTCGCGCTCGCGGCGGCCTTCCTGAACGCGGCGTTCGGGTACTGCCTGGGCTGTGAGATGTTCCTGCTCGTCCGGCGATCGGGGGTACGGCCAGAGTAAAGGCGGGTTAAAAATCCGAGGTGGATCATGGGGCGACGTGACGAGGATCTCGCCACACCGGGGCACCAGGGCTGGCTCCCCGTCCGTTCTTCGGGCACGATCTGCGAGACGCCGTAAACCTACGGCTGCGTAACTTTCCCGCCGGGAGCCCCTTTCCCAGGCAGAGCAGAAAGGGTCCACCCAGCCCATGGCCGAGTTGGTCTACCGTCCCGTCGTCGGTTTCGCCAGGACACTGTTCAAGGTCTGGGACCTCAAGATCGACTGCCAGGGGTCGGAGAACATCCCCCGTTCGGGCGGCGCCGTGCTGGTGAGCAATCACATCAGTTACCTGGACTTCGTCTTCGACGGCCTGGCGGCGCTGCCGCAGAAGCGTCTGGTGCGGTTCATGGCGAAGGAGTCGGTGTTCCGGCACCGGATCTCCGGTCCGCTGATGCGCGGGATGAAGCACATCCCGGTGGACCGCAAGCAGGGCGAGGCGGCGTACCAGCACGCGCTGGCCTCGTTGAAGTCGGGTGAAATCGTCGGCGTCTTCCCCGAGGCCACGATCTCGCAGTCGTTCACGCTGAAGAGCTTCAAGTCGGGCGCGGCACGCCTGGCCCAGGAGGCCGGCGTCCCGCTGATCCCGATGGCCCTGTGGGGCACCCAGCGGCTCTGGACCAAGGGCCAGCCGCGCAACTTCAAGCGCAACCACCTCCCCATCACCATCCGGGTCGGCGAGCCGGTCGAGGCCCCCCGCGACCAGTACGCGGGCGCCATCACCCGCCGCCTGCGCGAGCGCGTGCAGGACCTCCTGGACACCGCCCAGCGCTCCTACCCGGCCCGCCCGAAGGACACGACCGACGGCTGGTGGCTCCCGGCCCACCTGGGCGGCACGGCCCCCACTCCGGAGCAGCTGAAGGCCGCCGAGGCGATCTGACGGCGCGCGGGCCCCTGGGGCCCGAGCTCCGGTGGCGGACTTCCGCCGCCACGACGGCAGCCGGGCCGTACTGCACGCGTCGCTCGCCTCTCGGACGCATTCCTGGCCGCCTGCCGGCGTCGGGCCGCGTTCACCCACGACTGCCTGGAACTCCCTGACTTCGTCCGGCGGCCATGAACGGCTCAGGTGGCGGACTGCGCGGGACGTACGTCGATGTGTGCGCCCGGGCTGAACTTCTCCAGCAGTTCGGCGAGTTCGGCGCCCGCCGCCTCCACCTCGGCCACCGGCATGGGGGCGAGGCTCTCCAGCAGGAAGATGGCCGAGGTCGACTGCTCGGTGAGGCGGGTGCGGGGGCCCTGGCGCCAGTTCCAGCGGCGGCAGGTGACGCCGGCGCCGTCGCACCAGACGATCTCACCGGCGTCGGGGTGCTCGACGACCTCCTCGCCGCCGGCGGCGGTCACGAAGTCCTCTTCGCCCGTGGCCCGGACCAGGCGCATCCCGCCCTGGATGAGGCCGAGGTCCTCGCCGCCGACCGGGATCAGGTGGGCGACGCTGATGGCGTTGTAGAGGTCGACGAGCAGGTTGATACGGGGCAGGCCGCCGTCCGCGAGGGCCCGCTTGGCCAGTGCCTCGGCCGAGTTGCGGGTGCGGGACGGCTTGGAGCCGAAGGCCGTGTAGGCCGCACGCCAGGCCACCATGTGCGGGTCCTCGTGCGGTGCGCGCCCGTCGAGGCGTACGGCGAGACGGCGGGCGGCGTCGTCGAGGAGGGCAGAACTCTCCTCGGTGCTGGGGCCGTTGAGCAGTCCGTGGGCCTCGATCGCGACGTGCGTGAAGCCGGGGACGAGGGCGCGCACCTCGTCGGACACGGTGAGCGTGAGAGTCATCTGTCTGCCTCAGAGTGCGGTGGGGAGCGTCTTCCAGAGATACGGACGGTCGGGCGCCGATTTCAACACGCCGAGCACGACCGGATGAGGTTCAGCGTACAGGACTGGATAGTCCATCTCACTGGACTCCGGATCGGGGACGAAGGCCAGCCGCTCGCCGTCGAGGGAGAAGCGGGCGTCGACACCGGGTTTGTTGCCGCGGGGGTCCTGCCGGTGCCAGGCGCCGTTGAAACGGACGGCGACCTTCTCTGCACTAACGGTGTGCGCGTCTGATGAGGCCGAAGGATTCGATCGGGGAGGAGGAGTGGCCGCCGATCACGATCCGGGATGCGGACCATGCTCACTCCTCCATGCCGTCGGCCGGGATTCGATCAGACGGGGAAGTGCCAGAGGAGGAAGAGCATGGCGCCCGTCAGGAGCTGCATCCGGGTGCGGGCTTCCTGGGCATCGGAGAGCCCCGGGTGAGAGCCGCGCAGATGCGAGATGTCCCACAGGCCCTGGATCATGGTGCCTCCGTCCTTGTGAGGCAGCGGCTTGCCGGTGACCGCAGGGCCGGGGCCGCCCTGGACGTAGAGGTTCTTGATCGCGATGCCACCCTGGTTGGCCCGCCCGAGGTCCTGGTAGCCGGTGTGGTCGATCGCCAAGTTGACGATCAGATCTTCGAATGCCGTCCGAAGCTGCCCGTTGGACGACGCGTGGTCCTGCTCCGAGAAGTGCTTGCGTGCTGCCTGGTAGTGGCCGAGGGCCTGGGCGTATCCCCGGACGGACAACTCGTGTTCAAGCGCGGTCATCTCTTCCGGGAGGGGTGCCTGACTGGCGTCGAACGGCAGGATCTTCACCTTGTGGCGGAATTCGAAGGGGTCGAAGTCGTCCTCCGCCACCTGGTCGACGAGTTCGTAGCCATCGCTCCGGAGAGCTTCGGCGAGGTCGCCGACCAGGCTCCGCTGGTGGTCGCGGAGGTCAAACTCCACGAGGACTCGGGCGAAGTCGAGGAGTGCCTGGTGAGCCTTTGCATCGTCTTCCTCGACGGCCCTGTCACGGGCATCGTTCAGAGCGGTCCGCAGGATCTCCTGCCGGTAGTCGTCCTTGTCGATGCCCCTGGACCAGAGGTTCGCTTCCATGAGCAGATCGAAGATGTCGGACTGGCCGAGCCCCTTGCCGATCTTGATCATTCGGGCGAGCGTCCGGGTACTGAGCGTTTGCATGACGTCCATCATCCGGGCCTGAACACAGCCATGCATCCATATTCCAGAGAGCTTGTCGGCCTATGTGAGGGTCAACCTTGTTTGTCAACCTTCTCCTTGGTGCCGGGATGCGGCGGACTGCTCGGGGAACTCGGGGATGCCCAGGGAAACAGGGCCGACTCTCTCGAAGCGCATCGTCTGCTGGCGCTTGCTGCGGAGGAAGGTCAGGGTCAAGTCGAGTCCTTCGATCTCGCCCTGCCAGCCCTCGGTGACGGCCCGCTTGCGGCGGGCCAGGAGGTCCTCCTCGATCTCGCCGAGGCGGGGCAGCATCTTGGGGTTGACGCTGAGCATCGGGCAGCGGATGCAGGCGTGCTCGTGTGCGCAGGGGGTTCCGTAGGGGCGGCCGCAGGAGCCGAGTTCGATGCGGCGTTTGTCGAAGTGCTCCTGGAAGTCGGTCCACTCCTCCGGGGTGGGGTCCCGGTATTCCTCCTTCGGCCGTTCGGCCCGGCGCCGGGCGAGGAACTGGTGGTAGTTGCTGATCACGTCCTCGTCGAAGACCGCGACGTAACCGCGGGTGGTTCGGATATCGAGATGGCCGAGCAGGGCCGCGCCGATGTGGATCGGCAGGCCGTTGTTGACCAGTTCGGTGGCGAAGAGCCTGCGGAAGTCGTGGGGCGCGAACCTGATGTCCTTGAACTGCGGGTGGGTGAGGGCGAGGTCGTCGCAGGCCCGCCCGATCAGGCGCCAGACGGTTGTGCCGGACATGCCGCGCTGGGTGCCGCCGTGGAAGTTCTGGAACAGGTAGGGCATGGGTTCGCTCCAGGTCCTTTCGTGGCTGTCGTAGCGGACGCAGACCGGGACGGTGCCGTGCTCGTTGCGGTGCCGGCGGATGACCTGAGCGACGACGTGGAAGAGCTCGGCGGACATGGGGATGATCCGTTCGCGGTCGCTCTTGGACGGGGTGACGACGAGCAGGGCCACGACTTCGCCGTTGGGCCGTTGGTACTGCCGGACGCTGAGATGCGTCAGCTCGGTCAGTTCCTCGGCCCGCAGGCCTGCCAGCCGCAGGGTCTCGACGATGGCCCACTGCCAGAAGGTGACGCCCTCGTCCTTGGAGACGTGTACCAGTTCACCGGTGGCGCGGTTGACCGCCCGGACCGGCGGGCGGTTGTGCCGCTGGTCCTTGGAAGAGACGCGGAGCCAGGTGACGCCCTCGGCGGTGAACTCCTCACCGTTCTCGACCGTGAGTGCGGCGTCCAGCAGGGTCCGCAGGCGGTGCCATCGGTCGTTGACGTGCTGGGAGAGGATCGGCAGAAGGGGCTGGCGGTCGCGGGTGCGGTTGGCCATGCGTTCTTGCAGCCGTCGCCGCCGGACCTGGAACCATCGCAGGTCGGCGTCGCGGATCGGGCAGGGAGCGACCCACTTTGCCCAGCGTTCAGGCTCGGCGGCGGCCCAGCTTTGCAGGTCGAGGTAGAGCGCGCGGACCGCCATCATCGGCCCGTCGACGTCAAGCCGTGGCTTGCCGTCAGACAGGACCATCAGCCATTCCTTCCACTGCGTGAATGTCTCCTCCGACAGCTTCAGGTCCTTCTGCCCGGGGTTGATCTTCTCGATCTGCTTCCAGAAGGTCCTGACCAGAAGTCTCGTCAGCTGCCGCAGGGTGGAGTAGTCCAGGCCCGCCGAGCGGCGGCGGATGTACTCGACCAGCAGGTCCCTCATCTCACGGTTGCGGAGCTGGTGGCGGTCGACGGCTTCCTCGACGGAGACCTGCCCGCGGGTGACGGCGCCGCGCAGGCTGCGGGGTGCGGACGCCGGGAAGTGGCCCATCTCGTGGAGGATCGGCCAGGCCAGGGTTCCCGCGAAGCTGGTCTTGTCCCCGGCCAGCTCGTGCCTGTAGGACTCGACGGCGTAGTGCAGCAGGCCCTCGGGGGTCAGGTCCTTCAGGTCGATGCCGAAGACGGTCAGCGCGCAGCAGACGTCGAACTTGGTGCGGGTGCGGCGGGACTGGCTCATGGGCAGCTGGTCGGCCCGTCGGCAGAACTCTTCCAGCAAGGGGTCCTGGGCGACGCCGCGGAACCAGGGCGAGTAGTGGAAGAAGCGGTTGCAGCGGAAGCCCAGCAGGGTGGGACGCACCAGCCGCAGGGCGAACGCCTGGCCGGTCGCGCAGTTCAGCTTCGTGCGCAGGATTCTGTTGCCACCGGCGGCATCCCCGACCGGCCGTCCCTCGTCATGGCCGGAGGCTTCCCACCGCTCCTGCCACGTGTCCCCGGGAAAGGTGGCGAGGTGACCGAGGAAGGCCCGACTTCAGGTCCTCGGACTGGGAGAAGTGATCGGCCGTGACGTTGGCGATGTCCTCTGCCGGCGCCGTGCTGAAGTCACCCAGCGAGCGGGGCGGCCGGGACGGCGCCGGGGGTGGAGCCGGGAGGATCGCGGTCGGCGTGTAGATGCCGTCGCGGCCGGGCTCTTCGGCTTCGTGGCGACGGACCCGGTTGGTCGTCGGGCCCTTGATCCGCATGCTGTTTCCGACCTTACTGCCCGGCACCAAACACCGCCTCGATGTCGTCCGCGGCGTACTGGGTCGGCCACGACACCGGCTGAACCGGCCGGGCGTAGTAGGCCACGAGCTTGTCCAGCAGGTCGTCCAGTCCGACGGCCGTGTAGAGCTCGGTAGTGCTGATATGCGCGTGGCGCAAGATCGTCTGTACTTCGTGCAGCTTCAGCTCCGGGTCCCTGGCCATCCGTTTCGCGGCGGTGTGGCGCAGGTCGTGCAGGGTCCAGTTCGCCCCGAGGACCTCGCAGGCCCGCTGGAAGACACGGCGGGCCGCCCAGTAGGTCAGCGGCCGGGACTCACCCCTGCGGGTGCGCCAGATGGGCATCCCATCGGGCGGCAGCCCATCCTCTTCCAGGTAGGCGGCCAGGTATGCCAGTCCTTCCGGAGAGGTCGGGACCGGCTGCCGGGCCCGGGTGCCCTTGGAGATCACCCAGAGCTGACCCTTGGTCCACTCGATGTCTCCGAGACCGACCCCCAGCAACTCGGACGCCCGGGAGGCGGAAGCCAGGTAGTTCGACAGCAGGGCCTGATCCCGGGCGCACTTCATCTGCGTGAACAGCTCGTTCCACTGGTCGTCGGGGATGGACCGCGGATGCCGGACGGCCACCTTCGGCCGCAGCCGGGCCCGCCGGTGCTGCTGGCGGACCTCAAGCGGCGAGCGGTGGGCCAGCGCGGCGCGGCGGGCCGCGCTCTCCGGGACCGGGTTGGCCACCGGCCCACGGCCGAAGGGCTGGTGGAAGGCGTAGAAGCCGTGGACCACGGTCAGGTTGTGGGCGATCGTCGACGGCACGTATCCGGCCCGCAGGGTGGGCTTGCCCGTCTTGGGGTTCACGGACCCGGCCGGGTGGCTGCCGGGGCGCCGCCGTTCGCGCTGCGGGTTACGGGCGTGCCTCAGCCAGCCGACCAGGGCCGCGGTCTCCGCCTCGGTGACCTGCTCCCATCCCACGTCCAGGGCCCAGAGCACCCGGTGCCAGCGCAGCAGGTCGTAGCCGTAGCTCCGGCAGGTCGCCGTACTGGCGTCGCCGAGCATCCGGTCCCGCAGGTAGACGCTGACCGGTTCGATCTCACGGCCGGCGGCGTCCACCACCAGCCACGGCAGCGACGGCGTCGTACCCGCGACCACAGCACCGACCCGGGGCAGCCGTACCCGCCCGTCAATCAGATCTCGATGAAGCGAAGGAGTCTCATGCACCGTCACATGATCAGAACTCAGGGCCCACGAACCGAACGGGAACCCCAGTTGGTGCAGTTAACAGACCAGGCCGTGCACCACATGACCGCCGCCGCCGCCGTCGTCGTGGGCCAGCCGTTGGTAGCACAGGGCGGTGGGGATGTCCTCGGCCCGCAGCAGGGCGGCGAGGGCGTGGGCCTTGGCATGACAGATGCCGGTGCGCTGCTCCAGTACGTCCGAAGCGCGCCAGGTGACGCGCGGGTCGTCGGCGTCGACGGAGTGCGGGATCGCGTCCCGCACGAATTCATACGCGGCCTGTGCATAGGCATACGAGTCCGCGACCCCTGCGGCCAGCCGGGCGGCCGTCTCCCGGACCACGGGACGGTGATGGTCGATGACCTCGTCCGCGGCCAGATACGCGGACAGGTCGGTGGTGTTCTGGATCAGCTCCATGTCCGCAGAGCATAGGAATGCGATCACCCGAGCGTCAATGACTTTTCAGGTGACCGCATATCTATGCATCGCGTGGGACTACCGCGCCATCTCCTCCTTGAGTGCCGCGACGAACGTGTCCACGTCCTCCTCGGTCGTGTCGAAGGCGCACATCCAGCGCACGTCTCCGGCGGCCTCGTCCCAGAAGTAGAACCGGAAGCGCTTCTGCAGGCGCACGCTCACGTCGTGCGGGAGGCGCGCGAAGACGCCGTTGGCCTGCACCGGGTAGAGGATCTCCACGCCGTGCACGGCACGGACGCCCTCGGCGAGCCGCTGGGCCATCTCGTTGGCGTGCCGGGCGTTGCGCAGCCACAGGTCCTTGGCGAGCAGGGCCTCCAGCTGCACCGACACGAAGCGCATCTTGGAGGCCAGCTGCATGGACAGCTTGCGCAGGTGTTTCATGTGGCTGACGGCGTCCTGGTTGATCACCACGACCGCCTCGCCGAAGACGGCGCCGTTCTTGGTACCGCCCAGGGAGAGGATGTCGACGCCGACGGCGTTGGTGAAGGTGCGCATCGGGACGTTCAGGGAGGCCGCCGCGTTGGCTATCCGGGAGCCGTCCAGGTGCACCTTCATGCCGTGCGCGTGGGCGTGCTCGCAGATCGCGCGGATCTCGTCCGGCGTGTACAGGGTGCCGAGCTCGGTGCTCTGGGTGATGGACACCACCTGCGGCATCGCGCGGTGCTCGTCGTCCCAGCCGTACGCCTGCCGGTCGATCAGCTCCGGGGTGAGCTTGCCGTCGGGCGTGGGCACGGTGAGCAGCTTGAGGCCGCCCATGCGCTCGGGGGCGCCGCCCTCGTCGACGTTGATGTGCGCGCTCTCGGCGCAGATCACCGCGCCCCAGCGGTCGGTGACCGCCTGGAGCGCGACGACGTTGGCGCCGGTGCCGTTGAAGACCGGGAAGGCCTCCGCGCTCGCCCCGAAGTGGCTGCGGATGATCCGCTGGAGGTTCTCGGTGTACTCGTCCTCGCCGTAGGCCACCTGGTGGCCGCCGTTGGCCAGGGTCAGGGCGGCGAGCACCTCGGGGTGGGCCCCGGCGTAGTTGTCACTGGCGAAACCGCGGACCTGCGGATCGTGGTGGCGACGCGCGTCGGTCCTGGGAGGGTTCACGGCTTCTCGGTCAGCCACAGACGGTTTCCGTTCACTTCGGCGGCGGACTTGCTCCAGACGCCCTCGATGGCCTGGGCCAGGTCCTTGACGTCCGTGAAGCCCGCGAACTTCGCGTTGGGCCGCTCGGCGCGCATCGCGTCGTGGACCAACGCCTTCACCACCAGGATGGCAGCGGCGGAGGTCGGGCCCTCGGGGCCCCCGGCCTTGCGGAAGTAGTCGGCCAGGGCGAGCGTCCACGCCTCGGCGGCGGCCTTGCCCGCGGCGTACGCGGCGTTGCCCGCGGTGGGCCTGCTCGCGGCGGCGGCGCTGATCAGGACGTACCGGCCGCGCTCGCTGCGCTGCAGCGCCTCGTGGAAGGCCAGGGAGGTGTGCTGCACGGTCTTGACGAGCAGCAGTTCCAGGAAGTCCCAGTCGTCCAGACTGGTCTTGGTGAAGGTCTCGCTGCCGCGCCAGCCGCCGACGAGGTGGACGAGACCGTCGACGCGGCCGAAGTCCTTCTCGATGTGGGTGGCCCAGTCCCGGGTGGACTGGAGATCGAGCAGATCCACCGTGTCACCCGTGACGCTCGCGCCGCCGGACGCGTAGCGGGCCGCGTCGACGGCCTCCGACAGGCGCTGCGGGTCGTTGTCCGCCCCGACCACGGTCGCGCCGGCCTCGGCCAGCCGCATCAGCGTCGCACGCCCCGCGGGTCCGCCCGCGCCGGCCACCGCGATCACCGCACCGCTGAGAGCCCCGTTGCCCACCATGTCGTTCCCCTCTTGAACCTCTTGAGCCGTGTTCCCGTGCCGGTCGCTCACGCGGCGACCGGCTCGGCGCTGTCCGCCGTGATGCCCTTGGTCTCGGCGATCACGTTCTTCAGTTTCTTGGACAGGGCCTCGTAGAACATGCTGAGCGGAAACTCGTCCGGAAGCACGTCGTCCACGAGCTTGCGCGGCGGGAGGGTCAGGTCCAGGGCGTCCGGGCCCTTGGCCCACCTGGAGCCCGGGTGCGGGGCGAGATAGGTGGCGACCAGCTCGTAGCCGGCGAACCAGTGGACGAGCTTCGGGCGGTCGATGCCGTCCTTGTAGAGCTTCTCGATCTCGGCGCAGAGCTGGTTGGTGACCTGCGGGGCCCGCTCCCAGTCGATGGCGAGCTTGTTGTCGGTCCAGCGGACCACGTCGTGCTTGTGCAGGTAGGCGAAGAGCAGCTGGCCGCCGAGCCCGTCGTAGTTGCGGACGCGGTCGCCGGTGACCGGGAAGCGGAACATGCGGTCGAAGAGCACGGCGTACTGCACGTCACGGGCCTGCGGGACGCCGTCGGCGGCCAGCTTCACGGCCTCCTTGAAGGCGGTGAGGTCGCAGCGCAGCTCCTCCAGGCCGTACATCCAGAACGGCTGGCGCTGCTTGATCATGAACGGGTCGAACGGCAGGTCGCCGTGGCTGTGGGTGCGGTCGTGGACCATGTCCCACAGCACGAAGGCCTCCTCGCAGCGCTTCTGGTCGTGGACCATCGCGGCGATGTCCTCGGGCAGGTTCAGACCCAGGATGCCGACGGCCGCGTCGGTGACCCGGCGAAAGCGGGCGGCCTCGCGGTCGCAGAAGATGCCACCCCAGGAGAATCGTTCCGGCGCCTCGCGTACGGCGATGGTCTCCGGGAAGAGGACGGCGGAGTTGGTGTCGTACCCGGCCGTGAAGTCCTCGAACTTGATGCCGCAGAACAGCGGGTTGTCGTAGCGGGTGCGCTCCAGTTCGGCCAGCCAGTCCGGCCAGACCATGCGCAGCACGACCGCCTCCAGGTTGCGGTCCGGGTTGCCGTTCTGCGTGTACATCGGGAAGACGACCAGGTGCTGGAGGCCGTCCGCGCGGCCCGCCGCGGGCTGGAAGGCCAGCAGCGAGTCGAGGAAGTCGGGGACCCGGAAGCCGCCGTCGACCCAGCGCCGCAGGTCGGTCACCAGCGCCCGGTGGTAGTCGGCGTCGTGCGCGAGCAGCGGGGACAGCTCCTCGACGGCACCGATCACGGCGTCCGCGGCCCGCTCGGCGTCGGCGCGCGCGGGGGCGTCCTCGGCGTCGAAGTCGATCGAACCGTCCTTGGACTGCCATGGCCGGATCCGCTCCACGGCATCCTTGAGCACGGGCCATGCAGGGTGCTCGACCACCCTGGTCACGGGAGGAACCAGCTCCTCCGAACCCACCTGCACAAGAATTTCCGTCATGACCCATCCTCCACGGGAGAAGCTTCCGTAAGGACACCGTATGCATACGGGCTTTCTCCCAGCAAGGGGGACCTCAGGAAATTATCCTGCGGCACCCCTTCTTCACCGCGCTTTTTCCTGTGCGAAACCGTGAATGCGCTCACATCCACTACCGCCGGTGATGAGTCGTCAGATCCCCGGACCGCATGGATCCGGCCGGTCAATACACGGCGGGACTCGCCCACCCCCGGGTGACCGCCGTCAGGGGCACGGGCCAGACACCGCGCGCCCGGCGCACCAATCCCCCGTGTACGCAGGGGTTCATCGCGGCGGGCGGCCATTAGGCTGCGCCCAGCCGCGTGGACAGCGACGTCCGTCGCACGGTCCGCGCGTGTGCCCCCACCGCCGCCGTCGACGGAAGCGAGTTGAATCTTGAACTTCCAGACCATCGGTCACCGCGGAGTCATGGGCGTCGAGCCCGAGAACACCCTCCGTTCCTTCGTCGCCGCCCAGCAGGCCGGCCTCGATCTGATCGAACTCGATCTGCACCTCAGCAAGGACGGCGCCCTGGTCGTCATGCACGACACGGAGGTGGACCGCACGACCGACGGCACCGGCCCGATCGCCGAGAAGACCCTGGAGGAGCTGCGCACCCTGGACGCGGGCCGCGGGGAACGGGTGCCGGTGTTCGAGGAAGTCCTGGACGCGGTGAAGGCACCCCTCCAGGCCGAGATCAAGGACGTGGCGGCGGCCCGCGCGCTGGCCGAGGTCATGCTGCGGCGGGACCTGGTGTCCCGGGTGGAGGTGTCCTCGTTCCACGACGAGGCCGTCGCCGAGATCGCCCGGCTGGTGCCCGGCGTGCGCACCGCGCTGATCGCGAGCCGCTACGACACCGACGTGGTCGAGCGCGCCCAGGAGGTCGGGGCGGCGACCCTCTGTCTCAACATCCGGCGGCTGACCCTGGAGGTCGTCGAGCACGCCCGCAAGGCCGACCTGCGGATCATCGGCTGGGTGGTGAACACCCAGGACCACCTGCGGCTGGTGCGCGCGCTCCAGCTGGACGGCGCGACGACCGACTACCCGGAGATCAAACGCACCGCCCGCTTCACCGCCTGACCGGAGGTACGACCGTCACACCAGCGGCTTGACCAGCAGCTCGAACCGCAGGCCGGTGCGCAGCGGGATGCCGAAGCGCTCGTCGCCGTACGGGAACGGCGTCGTCCTTCCCGTACGGCGGTAACCGCGCCGCTCGTACCAGGCGATCAGGTCGTCCCGTACCGAGATCACGGTCATGTGCATCTCGGTGACGCCCCAGTCCTCCCTCACCCGGCGCTCCGCCTCGGTGATGACGACCTTGCCGAGGCCCGCGCCCTGGAGGGCGGGGCTGACCGCGAACATGCCGAAGTAGGCGTGAGCGCCACGGTGTTCGAGCTGACAGCAGGCGACGACCCGGCCGTCCCGCTCGACGGTCAGCAGCCTGCTGTCCGGCGCCTTGATCACTTCGAGGACGCCGTCCGGGTCGGTCCGCTGCCCGTCCAGGATGTCCGCCTCGGTGGTCCAGCCGACCCGGCTGGCCTCGCCCCGGTACGCCGACTCGACCAGCGCGACGAGCACGTCCACGTCGGCGTCGGTGGCGTCCCGGAAGGTGAGTCCGGTGGCGGCGTTCTCCATGGGCGGGTTCTCCGATCTCGGGCACTGCTGAGCCGGGGACGAGCCTAACGCCGCGGTCCGGCTCCCGGTTCCGGGTGCCCGTCCGCGGAGCCGCCTGGCACTACGCTCCGGTTGCATGGTGCACGTACTGAGCAGCCGGACCCTTCTCCACCCCACCGACGCCGAGCGCTCCCGCGCCTTCTACGGCGGACAGCTCGGCCTCGCCGTCTACCGCGAGTTCGGTACGGGCCCGGAGCGCGGCACGGTCTACTTCCTCGGCGGCGGTTTCCTGGAGGTCTCCGGACGCTCGGACACGCCCGCCTCGCCGGCCGTACAGCTGTGGCTGCAGGTCGCGGATGTCACGGCGGCGCACGAGGAGCTCGCGGCGAAGGGCGTCGAGATCGTGCGTCCGCCGGTGAAGGAGCCGTGGGGGCTGGTCGAGATGTGGATCGCCGATCCGGACGGCACCAGGATCGTGCTGGTGGAGGTGCCCGCCGATCATCCCCTGCGGTACCGGCCGGGGATCTAGCGCCACGGGCCGGAGACCCGGCGTTGCAGGCCGGAGATCCGGCGTTGCAGGCGGGGGTCCCGGCACGACCGGCGGGGACCCGGCACGACCGGCGGGGATCCGGCACCACCGCCCGGGGATCCGCCACGGCCGCCCGGGGATCCGGCACAACTCGTGAGGACCCGGCGCTGTGAGGGGCCCGCGACCCGGCGCGCCCCCGGAGGAAGGGGTCTGGCACAACCGGCCAGGGATCCGGCACGCCCTCGGGAATCCGGCCGTGCAGGCCCGCGATCCGGCCTCGCGGGTCTCCCGATGGCCGCTGTCAGTGGCGGGGTCTAGCGTTCGAAGGAGAGATCCCTCGCGAGGAGTGGCCATGAAGTTCGACAAGCCGGTGACGGGTGGGCCCTGCTGGACGGAGCTGGGGACCGACGACCTGGAAGGGGCCAAGCGGTTCTACGCGGAGCTGTTCGGCTGGCGTCCGGAGACGGACCCCCGGCAGGAGGCGGGCGGCTACACCGTGGCGCACATCGGGGACGCGGCGGTCGCGGCGATCACCCCGCGGTACCAGGAGTCCCAACCGGTCGCGTGGAACGTGTCGTTCGCGGTGACGGACGCGGACGCGACCGCGCGGCTGGTGGAGGAGGCCGGCGGGACGGTGGCCGTCGGCCCGATGGACATCTTCGACGTGGGCCGCTTCTCGGTCGCCCTCGACCCCACCGGCGCGGCCTTCCAGTTGTGGGAGGCGCGGGACTTCCCGGGCGCCGGGCTGCTCAACGCGCCCGGTGCGCTGGGCTGGGTGGAGCTGGCGACCCGGGACACCTCCCGGGCCAGGACCTTCTACACCACGATCTTCGGCTGGAGCACCGAGGGCTCCGAGTGGTACACGGAGTTCACCGTCGGCGGGCAGGAGTTCGGCGGCATGGCCGACATGGGCGACCGGTACCCGGCCGAGGTGCCTGCGCACTGGCTGCCGTACTTCGCGGTCGAAGACGTCGATGCGACGGCACAGGCGGCCGTGGCCGCCGGCGGTGCCGTGCGGGCGGGGCCGATGACCGTGCCGGACGGCCCGCGTATCGCCGTACTCACCGACCCGCAGGGTGCGGCGTTCGGCGTCTTCAGAGCGGCCGAGGAGGGCTGAGCGGACTCACCGCGCCGGCGCCTCAGGCCCGCAGCGCGCCCATCCTGCCCTCCAGCCGGCCCAGCAGCTCGGCCAGCAGACCCGCCAGTTCGCCCTGCCCCTGCGGGGCGAGCACGGACAACACGGCCGTCTCGTAGGCGAGTTGCTCGGGCAGAATGCCGTCGACGAGGTCGCGGCCCGCGTCGGTGAGGCGGAGGTGGGCGACGCGCCGGTCGCGGGCGTCGCCGCGCCGTTCGACCAGGCCCCGCTCGGTGAGCTGCTTGAGGCGCTTGGTGACGGCGGCACCGGAGGAGAAGGTCTCCTTGGCGAGTTCGCTCGGGGTCAGTTCATGACCGGTGCGGCGCAGCGCGCCGAGCAGGTCGAACTCGGGGCGGCTGAGGCCAGCCCGGCGCAGCGGGGCGTCCTCGGCCTGCTGGAGCAGGGCGGCGCAGCGGTTGATCCGGCCGATCACCTCCATGGGCCCGGTGTCCAGCTCGGGGTGGACGTCCCGCCACTGCCGGACGACTGCGGCGACCGTGTCGTCCCTGCCCGTGTCCTTGTCTTTGTCCGTCCCCCAGTCCGCGCCTCTACCCGCGTCGCTCCCGGCCGCCGGTCGTCCGTTGGTCGCCGTCATGGCCGTACGTCCTCCGTTGTCCTCGCGTGGTCCCAGGAGTGCGGCCCCTGGCGTCGTACCGTCGCGGCGAGCGTACGGTGTCCGGACTGCTCGGCGAGCACGACCCGCTCCTGGGGCAGCGCGCGTTGCCACCACTCGCCGGACGCGGCGTCGGCCGTGGCGCGCAGTTCGGCCAGGGCGGCGGAGAGGGTGCGCCGGGCGGATTCCAGGGCGCGCGGGGCCGGGTGCGGCTCGGCGAGCACGCGGGCGGCCTGTTCGCGGGCGCGTTCGACGGAGGTCAGGGCGTGTTCGATCCGGTCGCCGGCCCGGCGGTTGGTGACGAGGACGGCGGTGACGAAGCCGACGAGGGCGCCGACCAGGGTGTCCACGATCCGCTCGGTGATCAGCTGCCCGGCGTCCTGGGTGCGGGCGAACTCGGTGATGAGCAGGGCCATCGGGGTGACGCAGACGCTGCCGAGCCAGTAGTTGCGGCCGATCAGCGCCTCGGCGCCGAAGTTGAAGGCGAGGCAGCACAGCACCAGGGCGGCCGGGTGCAGATGGGCGAGCGGTACGACGGCGGCGAAGACGAGGACGCCGAGGAGGTTGCCGACGACGCGCTGGACGCCCCGGCTCCAGGTGAGGGTGACGTTGGCCTGGTAGAGGGAGGCGGCGGTGACCAGCGCCCAGTAGGGCCGTCCGACGCCGAGGGCCAGGGAGGCGTATCCGGCGAGGGCGCAGCCCAGCGCGGTGCGGGCGGCGAGGGGGGCGAGCGGGCCGAGCCGGTGCCACAACGGGCGCAAGGGTACGGCGAGTTCGGCGTCGACGCCGAGGAGTTCGTCGTCGGCGCCGGCCACCCGCGGGACGCGTCCGGTGCCGCGCAGGTCGCGGGCCCAGCCGCGCAGCCGCTCGGGGTCGGCGTCGGCGGGGGCGGCGAGGGCGACCTCGGCGCGGACGACGAGGTGTTCGAGGGCGCGGCGGGTGCGGTCGGTGCGGGCGCCGGTGGCGAGCAGGGACTGCCAGGCGGCCTGTACGGCGGCGCCCGCGGCACGGGCCTTCGCGTGCGGGTCGCCGGTGCCGCGGGTCTCGGCGTAGGCGGCAGCCGCGTTCAGGGCGTGGGCGGTGGCCCGGCGTTCGGGGCCGTGCGGGCGCAGCAGTCCGGGTGCCATGCCGACCAGCCAGGCCCAGGCGCCCGCCGCGAGGGCCAGTCCGACATGGCCGGGGACCTGGCCGAGGGTCTGGGGGGCGAACAGGGAGGCGGAGCTGATGAAGGTGAGGACGACGTTCCCGGGCGGGCCGATGCGGGAGGCGTCGCACAGCACCTTCTGCACGGCGGCCATGAGCGCGCCGACCGTGACCAGGACGACCGCGTCGGTGGTGAGGGACGCGGCGACCAGGGCGACGGCCAGGCCGCCGACCATGCCGAGGACGACCCGGAAGAGGGCGCGGGCGCGGGCCGGGTAGGGGCGGTTGTGGCCGTAGAGCGCGCACAGCGATCCGGCCATCGTGTACATCGCCAGGTCGAGGCGGCCGAGGGCCAGCAGGGCCAGGTTGGGCGGGGCCACCGCGGCGACCACGCTGAGCGCGGGCTTGAACCAGATGTCGGAGGGCCGGCCGAGGCGCAGCACCCCGGTGAGGGGAAGTGGACGGGTCGCGGTGCTCATACCCATCAATTTAGCATGTGTTTTACTCGTAAAACAATCTCGAACGGCCCTGCTCACAGGCTGTGCTCCGGCGAGTGCTCCCCGTGTACATCCTTGCGCTCGCGTGCGCGCCGTACGGCCCGGGCATCGCATCCATCGATGCGACTACGACGTCGAGCGGGGAGGTGCGCGTGCACGGACCGACTTCGCCCGGCTGGCTGCTGGTCGCGCTGTGCGCGGCGACCGGGGCCTACTGTCTGCTGCGGATGCGCAGCAGCGTCGAGGAACAGCGGCGCGCCGCGGGCGGCGAGGCGCTGATGGGGTTCGGCATGGCCGCGATGGCCGTGCCCGCGACCGCCTTCACACCGCCGGCGTGGACGTGGCCGCTCTACGCGGCCGTGTTCGGCGCGGCCGCGCTGCGCGCCCTGTGGGGCGCCCGCAGCAGCCCGCACCATCTGCACCACCTGGTGGGGACCGCGGCGATGGTCTACATGGCGGTGGTGATGGCCGCCTCGCCCGGCACCCACCACCACGGCGGCGGCGCCGGGGTGCCGCTGGTGACCGGGGTGCTGCTGGTCTACTTCACCGGCTATGTCCTGCTGTCCGGCGCGCGGCTGGTTCCGACCGCGGTCACGGCCGGTACGGGGGCGGCCAGATGGGGCGACCGGCCCGAACTGGCGCGGGCGTGCAGGCTGTCGATGGGGATCGGCATGGTGGCGATGCTGCTGGCGCTGTGAGCAAGTGACGGCACTCGCGGCACAAACGTTGCCTGCGTCACTTTGGCGCAATGGGCTGTACCCCTGAGCGGTCACCCGCTCATAGGGTGCTGGCCATGATGGTCCCTGTGGCACTGTTGCTGCTCGGCGCCCTGACCGCCGTGATCGGCCCCCGGTTGCTCGGCCGGGCCGACTGGACGGACCGGGAGCCGGTGGTCGCCCTGTGGGTGTGGCAGTGCGTGGTGGCGACCGTACTGCTGTGCTGTGCGCTGTCGATGACCCTGAGCGCGGCGGCGGCCTGGCTGGCGGTGCGCGGGCATGTGTTCGCGACCGCCCCGCGCGGGGTGGTGGACGGGTACGCGCTCGGTACGACCGGGCCATGGGCGGCGGCGACCGCGGTGACCCTGGCCTGCGCCGGGCTGTGGAGCGGGGCGATGCTGGTCCGCGAGGTCCGGCGCGCCCGGGTCGGACGGCGCCGGCGACGGGACGAACTCCTGGTCCGCGCACCGCTGTTGCCCGGCGAGGAACCGGGGAACGGCCGGCTCGTCGTCCTTGAGGGCGAGCGGCCCGACGCCTGGTGGCTGCCCGGGTCCGCGCCCCGACTCGTGGTCACCACGGCCGCGTTGCGCCGTCTGAAGGGGCCCCAGCTGGACGCGGTCCTCGCGCACGAGCAGGGGCACGCGCAGGCCCGGCACGACTGGCTGCTGCACTGCTCGGCCGCGCTGGCGGGCGGGTTCCCGCAGATCCCGGTGTTCGCCGCGTTCCGCGACGAGATGCACCGGCTGGTGGAACTGGCCGCCGACGACATGGCCTCCCGGCGCCACGGCCGCCTCACCACCGCCCTCGCCCTGGTCGAACTCAACGAGGACCGGGGCGTGTTCGGCCCAGGCCCGACCCCGCACGCCCATGTCCCGCAACGCGTCCACCGGTTGCTCACCGCCCCGGACCGACTCCCCGCACGGCACCGGCTGCGCCTGACCGCGACCGCCACCCTGGTTCCGGTGATCCCGGTGCTGGTGGCGCTCGTACCGGGTCTGCGCGCGCTCGGGTAAAGCCGTATCCAGCAGGGGAATTGCCCTCCGGGCAATGATTCGGCAAAGATCACGCCATGCGCCCCCCACCCGACGACCGCCCTGCCCCGCTCCTCGCGACCGCCGTCCTCGCCCTGTCCTCGGCGCTGCTGCTCGCCCTCGTCGCCGGCGAGTGGCCTCCCCTGGTCACCCTGGACGAGGACATCGCCGACACCACCCATCGCTGGGCCGTGGCGGACCACCACACCACCCAGGTGCTGCGCATCCTGACGGACTGGGTCTGGGACCCGCTGACCATGCGCCTGCTGTGCGCGGCGGTCGCGGTATGGCTGGTGTGGCGGCACTCGGCGTGGCGGACCGCCCTGTGGCTGGGCCTGACCTGTGCGCTGGGCACGGTCGCCCAGCAGTCCCTGAAGGTGGCCGTCGGCCGCCCCCGTCCGGTCTGGCCCGACCCGGTCGACTCCGCCGGCTACGCCGCCTTCCCCTCCGGGCACGCCATGACGGCGACCGTGGTCTGCGGCCTGCTGCTGTGGCTGCTGCACCGCTGCGGCACCGGCCGCGTGCTGTGGCGGACGGCCGTGGCCGCGGCCGGGGTCTCGGTCGTCGGCGTCGGCCTGACCCGGGTGTGGCTCGGCGTCCACTGGCCCTCGGACGTGCTCGGCGGCTGGCTGCTCGGCGCCCTGGTGGTGGCGCTGGCGGTGCTGGCGTACGAGTGGGAGCGGGGCGGCCGGGGACACCCGCACCCGTAGATCAGGCCGGCTTCGAGCGTGGGTAGAGTCCGGCGTATGACTGCCGTTCTCTTCGACTTCTCCGGGACCCTCTTCCGTATCGAGTCCACCGAATCCTGGCTGCGGGCGGTGCTCACCGAAGCCCAGGTGAGGCTCCCGGAGGGGGAGTTGACCGAGACCGCGGGGGCGCTGGAGGCGGCCGGGGCGCAGCCCGGCGGGGCGAACCCGGTCGAGCTGCCCGAGGAGCTGGCCGGGGTGTGGGCGGTGCGGGACGAGAGCGCGGAGCTGCACCGGGCCGCGTACACCGGTCTGTCCCGGCGGGTGCCGCTGCCGGACCCGGCGCTGCACGACGCGCTGTACGAGCGGCACATGGCCCCGGCGGCCTGGACGCCGTACCCGGACGCCGCCGGGGTACTGCGCTCGCTGCGCGCGCACGGGATCGGGGTCGGTGTGGTGAGCAACATCGGCTGGGATCTGCGCCCGGTCTTCCGGGAGCACGGGCTCGACGCGTACGTGGACGCGTACGTCCTGTCGTACGAGCACGGTGTCCAGAAGCCGGATCCGCGGCTCTTCACGGTCGCCCTGGAGGCGCTCGGGGCGGACCCCGCGGAGACGGTGATGGTGGGGGACAGCAGGCCCGCCGACGGCGGCGCGGCGGCACTCGGCTGCCGGGTGCACTTCGTGGACCACCTGCCGGTGACCGAACGGCCCGACGCGCTGCTGCCGGTCCTCGGCCTGGTGGGCGCGGCCCGCCGACCGGCCACGCCCACCCAGGCCTGAGGTGTCGCGCCGTCCGCCCGAGACGCTCCCCCGTGTCGCCCCGGACGGACGGCAGCCCTGAACAGGCCCCGCGCAGGGCGGTGCCCGCTGCGTCGATTATAGTTGGCTGGCAGCCAGTCAACGCAGGAGTTCCAGGATGTCCCCGCGCAGCGCCTCGGTCAATGAAGAGTTGCGCAGGCGTTCCCGGGAACGGCTTCTCCAGGCCGCGGTCGAGCTGGTCGACGAGCACGGTTTTGAAGCCACCACCCTGGGCGCCATCGCCGACCGGGCGGGTTCCGCGCGCGGACTGGTGTCGTACTACTTCCCGGGCAAGCGCCAGCTGGTGCAGTCCGCCGTGCACCGGCTGATGTGGAGCACGCTGGAGGAGGCGCTGGAGCACGAGCCGCACACCGAGGACGGCCGGGAGCGGCTGGCCCGGGCCATCGACGCGATCCTGGGCCTGGCCCGCGAACGGCCGGTGCTGATGCGCCAGCACATGGCGGGCCTGCTCCAGGCGGAGGGTTTCGTGCAGTGCCCCGAGCAGCGCCGGCTGTCCGAGCTGCTCGGCGACACCGTCGCCAGGTACGGCTCGCAGGACGTGACGGCCGACTATCCGATGCTGCGCGCCCTGCTGATGGGCGCGGTGTACGCGGCGCTGGTGCCGGGAGTGCCGATGCCGGTCCCGGTGCTGCGGGCGGAGCTGTTCGAGCGCTACGGGCTCGACTGGGAGCTGGGTGTGCCCCCGGAGTCCGCGCCGGCGACCGAGCCCCGGGACCTGTCCCGCTTCTTCGCCACCGAGGACCGGACCGAGTCCGAACAGCCGTAGTCGGCGGCGCGTGTGATGCGGCGTCAGAGAACCCGCACCCCGCGACCCCCAAGTCGCACGTAACGTAACCGTATGATCACACTCCGCACTTGACAGACACGTGTCCGCGTCACCCCTGCGGCCCCTGTCGACACGGCCGGGCCGGTGGGATGCTGGAGCCACCAGCCCCTCGGGCAAGGAGTTCCCCCGTGTTGCGTGTCGCCGTCGTCGGCTCCGGGCCGAGCGGGTGCTACACCGCCCAGAACCTCGTCCAGCTCGATCCCACGGTGTGCGTGGACGTCCTGGACCGGTTGCCGTGCCCGTACGGACTGGTGCGGTACGGAGTGGCCCCGGACCACGAGAAGATCAAGTCGCTGCAGGGGAATCTGCGCACGGTCCTGGAGCACGAGCGGGTGCGGTTCCTCGGCGGGGTCCGGGTCGGCGGCGGCCCGGGCGAACTCCCCGTGGACCGGCTGCGGAAGCTGTACCACGCGGTGGTGTACTGCGTGGGCGCCGCCGGTGACCGGCGCCTCGGCATTCCGGGCGAGGAGTTGCCCGGCAGCTGGTCGGCGACCGAGTTCGTGTCCTGGTACAGCGCGCATCCGGACGCGGTCGACACCGGGTTCGTGCGCGACGCCCGCGCCGCGGTGGTCATCGGCGTGGGCAATGTGGCGGTCGACGTGGCCCGGATGCTGGCACGGGGCGTGGCCGAGCTGAGCCCGACCGACATGCCGCAGGCGGCCCTGACCGAGCTCGCGGCGAGCCGGATAAGAGATGTCCACGTGGTGGGCCGGCGCGGCCCGTCCCAAGCCCGCTTCACCACCAAGGAGCTGCGCGAGCTGGGCGGGCTGCCGGGTACCGAAGTCCTGGTGGATCCGGACGAGTTGGCGCTCGACCCGGCCTGCGCCGACCCGTCCGCGCTGCCCGCCGCCCAGCGGCGCAACGTGGAGGTGCTGCGCGGCTGGGGCGGGACCGGCGGGCGGGGTGCGGAGCGCAGCATCTGGCTGCGTTTCTTCCTGCGCCCGGTCGAACTCCTCGCCGACGGCGGGCGGGTGGGCGCGGTGCTCTTCGAGCGCACGGAGCTCGACGCGCGCGGCCGGGTGCGGGGCACCGGGCAGTACGAGACCGTCGAGGCGCAGTTGGTGCTGCGTTCGGTGGGCTACCGGGGAGTGCCGCTGGACGGGTTGCCGTTCGACGAGGAGACCGGGACCGTGCCCCATGAGGCCGGCCGGGTCCTGCACGGCTGTTTCGGCCCGCCCGGCGACTATGTGGCCGGCTGGATCAAACGGGGCCCGACCGGCGTCATCGGCACCAACCGGCCGGACGCCAAGGAGACGGTGGCCTCCCTCCTGGAGGACGCGCCCCTGCTGCTGCGCAGGGAGGTGCCTCGGGAACCGGTCGCCGCGCTGCGCTCGACGGGCATCGAGCCGGTCGAGTGGTCGGGGTGGCAGGCGATCGAGCGGGCCGAGGCGGCACTGGGCGCCCGGCTCGGCCGCAGCGTGGTCAAGCTGGCCGACTGGGACTCCCTGCTGGAGGCGGCGCGGACGGTGTCGTAGCGGAGTCGTCGGCGACCAGGTGGGCATGACACCTATCGGCAACACCACGGAAATCAACAAACTGTTCAAGCCGCTTACGGTCTCGTGCTGTCCGGATGTCGTCCCCGCTCTGGAGTCCCCATGGCCACGACCACCGCCCCCGTCCATCCCGTCGACGAGGTCCCGCCCGTACGGCAGTTGGCGGCCTTCGGGTTGCAGCACGTGCTCGCGATGTACGCGGGCGCCGTCGCCGTCCCGCTGATCGTGGGCGGCGCGCTGAAGCTGTCCCCCGCCGACCTGGCGTATCTGATCACCGCCGACCTGCTGGTGTGCGGTATCGCGACGCTGATCCAGTGCGTCGGCTTCTGGCGGTTCGGCGTCCGGCTGCCGATCATGCAGGGCTGTACGTTCGCCGCGGTGTCGCCGATGGTCCTCATCGGTACGACGGGCGGCGGACTGCCCGCGATCTACGGTTCGGTGATCGTCGCGGGCCTGGCGATCATGCTCCTGGCCCCCGTCTTCGGCAAGCTGCTGCACTTCTTCCCGCCTCTGGTCACCGGCACGGTGATCCTGATCATCGGTGTCTCGCTGCTGCCGGTCGCGGGCAACTGGGCGGCGGGCGGCGCCGGTTCGAAGGACTTCGGGGAGCCGAAGAACCTGGCGCTGGCGGCCTTCGTGCTTGCGGCGGTGCTCGGCGTGCAGCGGTTCGCGCCCGTCTACCTCGCCCGGATCGCGGTTCTGATCGGCATCGCGGTGGGCCTGGCGGCGGCGGTGCCGTTCGGGTTCACGGACTTCAGCGGGGTCGGGGACGCGGACTGGCTGGGCATCAGCACGCCGTTCCACTTCGGGACGCCGACGTTCAAGGTGTCGGCGATCGTCTCCATGCTGGTGGTGGCCCTGGTGACCATGACCGAGACCACCGGCGACCTGATCGCGGTCGGCGAGATGACCGGTCGCAGGGTCGAGCCGCGCTCCCTCTCCGACGGCCTGCGCGCCGACGGCCTCTCGACCGTCCTGGGCGGAGTCTTCAACACCTTCCCGTACACGGCGTTCGCCCAGAACGTGGGCCTGGTCGGCATGACCCGGGTGCGCAGCCGCTGGGTGGTCGCGGCGGCCGGCGGGATTCTGGTGCTGCTCGGACTGCTGCCCAAGCTGGGCGCGGTGGTGGCGGCGATTCCGGCGCCGGTGCTGGGCGGCGCGGGTCTGGTGATGTTCGGGACGGTCGCGGCGAGCGGCCTGCGCACGCTCGCGACCGTCGACTTCAAGGGCAACGACAACCTGACGGTGGTGGCCGTCTCGGTGGCGATCGGTGTGCTGCCGGTGGGTGTGCCGACCGTCTACGCGAAGTTCCCTGACTGGTTCCAGACGGTGATGAACAGCGGCATCAGCGCGGGCTGCCTGACGGCGATCGTACTGAACCTGCTCTTCAACCACCTTCCCTGGCGGGCGGGTTCGGCCCGGACCGTGAAGACGGCGGAGACCGCCTAGGTCAGCCCGCCTCGGACTCCCCGTCCGGGCGAACCGTCCTGTAACCTGTCAACTAGATCGATCGGGTTAGGAGGCGGCGATGGTGACCGGCCGGGAGCAGCAGGACGCGCTGCTGGAGCTCCTCAACACCACTCCGGTGGTCAACGGCGTCGTCCAGGACCGGCTGGCCGATCCGGAAGCGGCGAGGTCCTGGCAGCGGGCCCACGGGGGGAGCGGCGGCGCGGAGGAGCAGCGGTACCTCGTCGACGCACGCGATCTCCTGCAGGACGTGGTGAGCGGCGGTCGGCCCGCCGCCTCGCTGGCCCCGCTCCTCGCGGGCGTGACCTCACACCCACAGGTGTCGTCCGCGGGGGTGGCATGGGAGCTGGAGGCGCCCGTGGAGCGCCGGATGGCGGTGGAGGCCGTCCTGGCCTGGAGCGCGCTGCAGGAGACGATGGCGGGCCGGCTGCGGCCGTGCGCCAATCCGGAGTGCCGGCTGTTCCTCATCGACCGCAGCAAGACCAACAAGGCCCGCTGGTGTTCGATGGCCGTCTGCGGCAACCGGATGAAGGCACGGCGCCACTACCAGCGCACCCGCGACGCCGCGGCCGACTGACCGGCTCACTCCTCCACGGCGGTACGGCCGCCCGGCCCGTCCCCCGCCCGGACGTTCACCCTGGGCAGCCCCCGTCGGCGCGGGCACCGGCACGACGGTCGCGCCCCTGCCGTTCTCCGGGTCGACGTGCACGAACGGCTCACCGGCGGGCTCCGCCCCCGCGACGGACTCCGGGTCCGCGGACGGTCGCCCAGCCCTTCACCCACGTGCCGCCGCCCAGGCCGCCCGGACCTCCCGGGCGGCGGCCCGTCCCGCGGCCGTGGCCGTGGCCCGGATTCTCGGCCGATACACCGAGGCTTTCTTGATCACCGAATCGCGGTGGTACCGGAGGACGAACTAGCATCGGCGCGGAGGCACAGATCACAGCGCCATGGGTGGCCGCCCCGGCCGGCCACCCCGCAGGAGGTCCGCGATGGCCACGCTGCTTTCCGTCAACGTGGGGATGCCCAAGGACGTCTCCTGGCAGGGGCGGACCGTCCGCACCGGAGCCTGGAAGGCTCCCGTCCGGGGCCCCCGGATGGTGCGGCGGCTGAACGTCGACGGAGACGGCCAGGGAGACCTGGCCGGGCACGGCGGCGAGATCCGTGCCGTCCTCGTCTACCAGGTGGAGTCCTACCGGTACTGGCAGAAGGAGCTCGGCCGCGACGACCTGGGCTTCGGGATCTTCGGGGAGAACTTCACGGTCGACGGCATGCCCGACGAGGAGGTGTGCATCGGCGACCGGTACCGCATCGGCGAAGCCGAGTTCGAAGTCACCCAGCCCCGGGTGACCTGCTACCGAGTCGGCATGCGGCTGGGCGAGCCCACCATGGCCGCCCTGCTCGTCGCCCACCACCGCCCCGGGTTCTACCTGCGCGTCATCGCCGAGGGACACGTCCAGGCCGGCGACGAGATCGTCCGCACCCGCAGGGGCCCGGAGGAACTCAGCGTCGCCGACACCGACGCGCTCCTCTACCTGCCCGGCCGCGACCCCGCACAGCTGCGCAGGGCGCTGAACATCCCTGCCCTCAGCCCCGGTTGGCAGCAGTCCTTCCGGGAACTCGCCGCCGCCGAGCGGCCCGGACCGGAACCCGGATGGCCGGGCTTCAAGCCCTTGCGCGTCGCCCGTGTCGTCCCCGAGACCCCCGCCGTGTCCTCGGTCTACCTCGCCACCACCGACGGCAGCCCCCTGCCCGAGGCCCGCCCGGGCCAGTACCTCTCCCTCCGCCTCGCCGTCGGCGACACCGACCCCGCGGTGCGCAGTTACTCCCTGTCCTCCGCGCCCACCGCCGACAACTACCGCATCAGCGTCAAACGGGAGCCGCACGGAAAGGTCAGCGGCTACATCCATGCCACGCTCCGCCCCGGGGACCTCGTGGACACCGCCAGTCCGCGCGGAACGTTCGTACTCGAACCGGGGACCCGCCCGGTCGTCCTCGCCTCCGCGGGGATCGGCGCCACTCCCCTGCTCGCCATGCTCCACCGACTCGCCGCCGTACGGGACCCACGCCCCGTCTGGTGGATCCACACCGCCCACGACCGCGCCCAGCACGCCTTCGCGGCCGAGAGCCACGCCCTGCTGGCCCGGCTCCCGCACGCCCACGAGCACATCTACTACACCGCCGGGGCCCCGCGCCCCGACGAGCCCCACATCACGCAGGGCCGCCCGAGCGCCCCGTCACTCGCCGCACTGGGCATCCCCGCCGACGCGGACGCCTACCTCTGCGGACCGACCGCCTTCATGGACGACCTCGGCGGCTTCCTGCGCGATCAGGGGCTGCGCCCCGAGCGGATCCACACGGAACGGTTCAGTGCCCTCCCCGCCCTCAACCCCGGTGTCACATCGCCCACTTCGGCGCGCCGCCCGCACCAGCCCCCCGGCCCCGCGGGCACCGGCCCCCTCGTCACCTTCGCCCGCAGCGGTGTCACGACCGCGTGGTCGGCGGCGCACGCCTCACTCCTCGACCTGGCCGAGGCGTGCGACATCCCCACCCGCTGGTCCTGCCGTACCGGCGTCTGCCACACCTGTGTCACCCACCTCGTGTCGGGCGACGTCACCTACACCACCCCGCCTCTCGAACTCCCCGAAGCCGGCAGCGTCCTGGTGTGTTGCAGCGAACCGGCCGACGAGGTCGTCCTCGACCTCTGACCGTGGATCCCCGCGCTGTCATCCGCGGGCGAACAGTCCGGCCGGGACCGCCCCCGCCAGGGCCCCGTAACCGGTCGGGTTGAGGTGCAGCCAGTCCCCCACCTGGAGGTCGGCCCGCAAGCGGCTAGGATCCGCCGGATCGCGTACCACCCGATCGAAGTCGATCACCGCGTCGAAGTGACCATGGCCGCGGATCCAGGCGTTGACCCGCTGCCGGGCCGCCTCCCGCACGCCCGCCCCGTCGTCGTACGCGTTGCCGCCGAAGGGCAGCAGGGTGGCGCCGTAGACACGGATGCCCTGGGCGTGGGCGCGGACCACGATCTGCTGGTAGGCGGCGATCAGGTCGTCGGCCACGGCGCGTTGGGCCTCCGGGGTGGCCGCCGCGGTGCCGATGTCGTTGACGCCCTCGAAGACGATCAGCCAGGAGACTCCGCTGCGGGAGAGGACGTCACGGTCGAGGCGGGCCAGGACGTTGGGGCCGAGGCCGTCGTTGAGGACGCGGTTGCCGCCGGCCGCCTGGTTGAGGACCGCGATGTCCGAGGTGGCGGGGCGGGACTGCAGACGGTCGAAGAACTGGTCGGGCCAGCGGTCGTTGCCGTTGGTCGTGGAACCCCGCCCGTCGGTGAGGGAGTCACCGAGCACGGCCACGGCCCGCGTCGCGGCCGGGGCCCGCACCTCGACGTCGCTCAGCAGGTACCAGTGGTCGACATGGGCCGCGCCCGTGAGGTCCGGGTCCTGGGTGTGGTCGCCGTTGAGGAGGTACGACGTGGTGCGCGAGCCCGGGTGCGAGGTGAGCGCCAGATCGGGCTGGCCCTGCGCGGTGTACGCCGTGACGGTGAGGTTCGCGCCGGGGCTCAGCTCGAACTCCACGGGATCGGAGACGACTTGGGCGCCGACGGGCACGACGGCCGCGGCCCGCCCGGAGAACGTGACCGGCCGCAGGCTGCCGGGGACGATCGCGCTGACGCCCGCCCGTCCGTCCTCCGGAAGCGCCACGGTCACCGAGGTGAGCGGCAGCGGGGTGTCGCCGTAGGCGTTGGAGAAGCGCAGCCGGAGCCGGTGGCCGCCCGTGGTCACGCGGACGGTCTGGCGCAGGGTGGTGTCGGCCAGGACCGACTTGTCCCCCGTGAAGGGCGCGGGCGGCAGATTGCCGGCCTCGGTGAGCTGGGGCATTCCGGTCCAGGTGTTCACCCAGTGGCTGCCCCGGTCCGGGTCGGCGGCGACCTGCCGGGGACCGCGGACCAGCGCGGTGAGCGCCGTGGCGGTCACGACCAGGGCGAGGGCGAGGACACAGGTGCTGAGGAGCGTGACGAGCGGCGTTCTGCCGGGCTGTTGCTTCACGGGGGCCTTCCTGGCGGGGACGGGCGAGCGGCGGCGCGGGCGCCGCCGCCGTCAACTGACCGTGCAGGTGGTGCCGTTGAGCGTGTACGCGGTGGGGGCCGCGCTGTTGCCGGTGTGGGTCGCCTGGTAGCCGATGCCGACGCTCGCGGCGGGCGCGATCGTGGCGTTGTACGACGCGTTGGTGGCCGTCACCGACCCGGAGGCGGGGCTGTAGGTGGCGTTCCAGCCGTTGGTGATGGTCTGCCCGTCGGGCAGGACGAACCCGAGCCGCCAGCCGTCGACCGTCGTCGTACCGGTGTTGGTGACGGTCACGGAGGCGGTCAGGCCGGTGTTCCAGGCGTTGGTGGTGACCGTCACCTTGCAGGCGCCGGCCGGTGGTTGGGGCGCGGTGCCACCGCTGTCGAGGCCGAAGAAGGTGAGGGCGCGGGCGGCCATGCCGTAGGAGTAGAGGTTGTGGCCGACGCCCTGGAGGCTGATCGCCTCGACGGGGGCGTGGTCACCGGTGGCGCCGTAGCAGGTGCGGGTCCAGCCACTGACGGGGCTGTCGGTGGCGGCCGGCGCCTGACTCACCCCGAGCACGTTCGTCCACTGCTTGATCTCCTCGCCGAAGTTCGCGTAGGCGAGGGTGGTGTCCTCGGTGCCGTGCCAGAGTTGCATGCGGGGCCTCGGACCGGTGTAACCGGGGTAGGCCGCGCGGACCGCGTCACCCCATTCCTGCGCGGTGCGGGTGATGGTGCCGCCGGAGCAGGCGCTGTTCCACTCGGAACCGTCGGTGGTCGCGAAGCAGCCGAACGGAACGCCGGAGAAGGCGGCGCCCGCCGCGAACACGTCCGGGTAGTCGCCGAGCAGGACGTCGGTCATCATGGCGCCGGAGGAGATGCCGGTGACGAAGATCCGACCGGTGTCGGCGGAGTAGGCGGCGGTCACCCAGTCGACCATGGACCTGATGCCGACGGGGTCGCTGCCACCGCCCCGGCTCAGCGCCTGCGGCGACGACACGTCGAAGCACTTGCCGGCGCGGGTCACCGACGGATACACGACGACGAAGCCGTACTGCTCGGCCAGCGTGGCCCACTCGGTGCCGGAGTACATCGCGGAGGCGTCGCCGCCGCACCAGTGCACGGCGACGACGACGGCCGGGTGCGCGGTGACGCTGTTCGGCACGTACACGTACATCCGCAGGTTGCTGGGGTTCGCCCCGAAGCCGGTGACCTCGGCGAGGGTGGCCGTGGGGACGGCGTCGGCGGTGCGCGCCGAGGCCGCGGGCGCGAAGACGGCCGAGACCGCGAGCAGCGGCAGCAACAGCAGCGCCCTCAACAGGGCCGAGAGGGCCGAACGGGGCCTGGTTCGCGGTGCGTTCAGGGTGGCGCCGGGCGTGGGGGGCACGTCGTTCTCCCTTGCTGATCGCGGCTCGGTGCGGCGTCGTACGGGGAACTCCGAGGGGCATCGTGGCATGGACACGGCTGCCATGGAAGCGCTCCCACGGGACTTTGGCGGCTGGACCGATGTCTGCGTGAGGCGTTGACTAGAAAGCGCTTGCACTCTACGTTCCGTTCAGCACTCTGACCGAGCGGTGCAGAGGTGGGCCTGTTCGGGCAGGTGCACGCACAGAGCGTTCATGTTGATGAATTCTGTTCGCGTTTCCGTTCGTCACATGCACGCCGAAGGACCCCCCACTCGAAAGAAGGCATACGGGACATGACTTCACGAGTACGAACCAGTGCGCGCGCACTGACGGGCGGACTGGCCGCCCCCGGGCTCTCGTTTGGCATGATCATGACTAATGGAGCCCAGGCGAACGCCGCGACCTGGCCGACGGCCAGTGGCAGCCAGGCCGTCACCGCGACCATCAAGCTCTCGGGCACCAAGGACTACGGGATGCTGCGCCTGTACGGCAGCGGCGACCTGGGTACCGGCGGCCAGAGCGAGGACCAGGACCCGATCCTGGACCTGGCGGCCGGCACGGTCCTGAAGAACGTCATCATCGGCGCCCCCGCCGCGGACGGCATCCACTGCGAGGGCAGCTGCACCCTGCAGAACGTGTGGTGGGAGGACGTCGGCGAGGACGCGGCGACGTTCAAGGGCTCCTCGTCGTCCAACGTGTACACCGTCTCGGGCGGCGGCGCGAAGGAAGCCAGCGACAAGGTGTTCCAGTTCAACGGTGCCGGCACGCTCAACGTGTCCAACTTCGCGGTGCAGACCTTCGGCAAGCTGGTCCGCTCGTGCGGCAACTGCAAGACGCAGTACAAGCGCACGATCAACCTCAACACCATCGAGGCGACGTACAAAGGCAGCGCGCTGGTGGGGATCAACACCAACTACGGCGACAGCGCGACGCTGAAGAAGATCACGATCGTCGGGGACAGCGGCAAGAAGATCGTGCCGTGCCAGAAGTACATCGGCAACAACACGGGGGCGGAGCCTCCGACGAACGGCTCGGGCGCGGACGGGACGTACTGCAAGTACTCCGGCTCGGACATCACTTACAAGTGAGCCGGGGCTGCGGGGCCGTCCTCCTTGGCGGGCGGCGGCCCCGCAGCTTCGTGATGCCCGTACGGGATGTGTGCGGTGGAATGTGGACAGGGACCGGATCCGGCCGGCCCCGCCCGCGGGCTCTGCCGGGCCCGGCCCGGCCTCGGGCCTGGCGGCACCGTGGTGTCCTGGTTCGCCCAGGCTCCGCCTTCCGCGGGCCGGAAAGGAGCCCGATATGGGTGACGCCCTCTCCACCGATGTGCTCATCGTCGGTGCCGGGCCGTTCGCACTGTCGGCCGCCGCCCTGGCCCGCGAGCGCGGCATGGATACGCAGGTGGTCGGACGGCCGATGGCCTTTTGGCATGAACGCATGCCTGAGGGGATGCTGCTGCGCTCGGGGACGGACTGGCACCTGGACGCGGCAGGCGTGCACACCTTCGAGGCCTACCTGCGGGAACGAGGCCTCAGCCGCGACGAGGCCGTCCCGATCCCCCTCGCCCTCTTTCGCGACTACGCCGAGTGGTTTCGGCATGCCAAGCACGTGCCCGTCCGGCGCGAACACGTGCTGGACATCACGCAGCGCGACGGAGGGTTCGATGCGGTACTCACCGGCGGGGGACGCATCCGCGCCCGGGCCGTGGTCGCCGCTCCAGGCGTGGGGTATTTCCAGCGGGTGCCCGGCTGGGCGGCCGGTGTGCCGGAAGCGCGGGCAGCTCACAGCGGTGACCTGGTCCGCTTCGACGCCTTGGCGGACCGGCGGGTCCTGATCGTGGGCGGCCGGCAGAGTGCGTACGAATGGGCGGCGTTGCTGGCCGAACACGGCGCAGGCCGCGTCGACATCGTCCACCGCCACCCCGTTCCCCGCTTCGAGGCAGTGAGCTGGAAGTTCTTCGACGACTACGTCGAAGCGACCGTGCAGACGGCGGGCTGGTGGCGTCGGCTGACGGCTGTGGAGCAGAAGGCGATCGTCACCCGGTGCTGGCAGGCCGGTCGGGGGACGCTGGAACCCTGGCTGCCCGCCCGGCTGAACCCCGGAGTGGTCCGCGTCCGGCCGGACGCGGAAGTCGTCGACGCGCACGGCGGCGAGGGGGGCGCAGCGGTGCGGGTGACGTTGTCCAGTACCGAATCCCTGACGGTCGATCAGGTCGTGTTCGCCACCGGGTACGCACCTGATCTGGGACGTGTCCCCTATCTCGCCGGCCTCCTCGACCGGATCGCAACCCGTGAGGGCTTCCCCCTGCTTGACGAGAACTTCCAGGCATCCGTTCCCGGTCTCTACTTCACCGGCTTCGCGGCCACTCGGGATTTCGGCCCGTTTCTGGGCTTCGTCAAGGCCGCTCCGGCCTCGGCCACCGTCCTTGTGCGTCACCTCCGGGCCCGCTTGGGATGACTTCTGGGATGACTTCAGAACGGCGGCCGCCCGCTGGCTGCGCTACCCGGGCCACACGGGCGGGCGCTTTTCCAGGAAGGACGCGATCCCCTCGCGGGCCTGCGGGGTCTGCGAGGAGTCGGCCATGACCTCGCGGGCGATGGCGTAGGCGTCCGCCTCCGGGCGGTCCAGTTGCGCATACAGGGTGCGTTTGCCCAGGGCCTTGCTGGCCGCGCTGCCACGGGTGGCCCGCGCGAGGAGTTCCTCGACCGCCTCGTCCAGCTCGCCGTCCGGTACCACGCGGTTGACCAGCCCCCACTCCAGTGCGGTGCGGGCGTCGATCACGTCGCCGGTCAAGGCCATCTCCATCAGCCGCTTGCGCCCGATGGACCGGGCCACCGGCACGGCGGGGGTGTGGCAGAACCAGCCCCCCTTGCCGCCGGGCAGCGCGAACCCGGCGGACTCCGCGGCCACGGCCAGGTCGCAGGACGCCACCAGCTGGCACCCGGCGGCCGTGGCCAGCCCCTGCACCCGGGCCACCACCACCTGGGGAACGGACTCGACCAGCCGCATCACATCGGTGCACAGCTCCAGCAGCTCGCACGTGCCCTGCAGGTCCAGGGCCAGCACGTCCGCGAAGTCGTGCCCGGAACTGAACACCGGCCCCTGCGCCGCCAGCACGATCCCGCGCGCGGGGGAGTCGGCCACGTCCGTCAGGGATTTCCGCAGCTGTTGGAGCAGGTCCCAGCTGAGGGCATTCCTGCGCTCGGGATGGTTCAGGGTGACCCAGGTGAAATCGCCCCGGCTGGACAGGATCACGCGCTCGGCACCGGTCACGGTCCCAGCGTACGCCCGGGCCTGCGGATGGTGCGGCCCGTCGCGTCGTCGTGTCGGCACACGTGGGTCGGCCGGTCCGTCAGTGGCCGTGGCCGTGGCCGCCGCCTTGGTCGCCGTGGCCGACGATCGTCCACGGGCGCATCAGGTCGTCGTCCTCGTGTTCGAGAATGTGGCAGTGGTGGATGTACGTCGCCGGGAGCGTGGCGCCGCTGCCCGGAATCGACGCGATCGTGGCCGTCGGCGGTGTGAATTCCTGAATGATGATTCGGGTCACCGTCTCCGGATAGGACTTGAACGTGTCCTTGCTGGACCGCACCTCGTCCGGGTCCGGCGGGACCGGTGGGCCGGTGAAGTATTTCTCCAGCACCGGCAGGTCCTTCGGTTTGCGGCCGCCGTCGATCCACTTCTCGTAAGCGGCCTGGTAGGCGGCCGCGTCGATCGGCTGCCTCTCCAGCACCTGGAAGTTGACCAGGTGGACGTGCATGGGATGGGCGTCGTGGTTGGGATTGATGTACTCCCAGATCTCGGTCGAGCCCTCCACGATGAAGTCCTGCGTCGGTGCCTCGAACGGCACCGCGTTGAACGTCATGGTCCTGAACAGCTTGTGCTGGTACACGACCCACTGCCGCCGACGGGTGTGCGGTTTCGGCCTGACGGGTGCGACCGTCGGCAGCCTGAGGTCCTTGGGCGGCCTCGACCTGTCCCCGCCTCCGGACAGTGCCTTGGTGACCTGGAACTCCATGATTTCCCGGATCTCCGGTCCCTCGCCCGGCATACCGGGGTAGTGGACCGGCGCATGGTAGTTCACCAGTCTGACCTTCGTGCCCAGGGGCACCTGGCTGAAGTCGATGACCAGGTCGTACCGCTCGGCCGGCGAGATCAGGAAGTTCAGCATCTGCAACGGGGTACGGAAGCCGCTGTCGGTACCGATCAGCCAGAACGGCAGTTGGGCCTCCGGTACCGCATCCCTCGGCACGGTCTCGAACCTCAGCCGCCAGAACCGCTCGTTCGAGGCGTTGAGAAGGCGCAGCCGGTAGCGTCGCCGCTCGACGGCCAGGAAGGGGTACGCCTTCCCGTTGACGACCGGAGTGTCCTCGCCCTCCCTCAGGGTCATGGAGTAGGCGAGCGAGCCGTCCGGGTTGAAGGTCCGGTCCTGCAGGATGAGGGGGACCTCGAACTCGCCTCGCGGCAGCCCGAGCCGCTCGTCGGCGGGGTCACCGATGCGCCAGAGACCGGCAAGGCCCGCATAGACGTTGAGGCTGGTCATCCCCATGGCGTGATCGTGGTACCAGAGCATGCACGAACGGTCGTGGTTGGTGTAGGCGTAGATCGCTTCGTTGGGTTTGGTCCGGCCCGGGTCCAGGGTGGTGTAGTGCGCGGCATGGACGCCGTCCGGACTGAACGACTGCATGGGCGTGCCGTCGGACTGCGGTGCCGTGTAACCGCCGTGCTGGTGTACGACGTTCCACACGTTGACGTTCGCGGGAAAGGGCTGCACGGGTTTGTACGGAGGCGGCGGGGTCGGGGTGAGCTCGTCGCACCCGCCGCGGATGGCGTCGATCACGAACTGGAACAGGTGGGTGGTCGGAAGCTCGTTGCGGTACTTGACGACCGTCGGGCGGTCCGTGGTCACACTGATGGTCGGCCCGAGATAGCCCATGCCGGTCGGCCTGTGCGGATCATGGGGGTTGTCGGCCCAGTACCCCCACACGGTTGCCGGCCCGAGATCCCGGTGGAAGCGCCACGAGCCCTGCCGCATCGCGATCTCGTAGTAGTCGGCACCCGGGTAGACGGAAGGATTCGGGACGGCCGTCAACGGCATGGGGAGCGGGTCGACATACCTCTTCAGCACAGGGGTGTGCGGGACCGGGCCGCCCGGACACGCCGCCTCGTGGGCCGCCGCCGCATACGCCCGCGCTCCCAGAACACCCTGAGGAAGCATGGCCGCACCCCCCATGGCACCGGTCAGGAGGAATTTCCTTCGCCCGAACATCGTCTCCAGCCTTTCGTCACCCCATGCAACGATCAAGGGATACAAGGCTGGTTCGGAACGTGGCCGCAGCACACCGGTCAGGCCGGGGAAAGACACTCGTTGAGCCGATATCGGCAACAATTCGGCAGGCACCGGAACGGGCATGGGAATGATTAGCGCCAGTCCGACTACATTCCCTGACAGGCCTTGGCCTTGAACTCCGCCATGGTGACGGTGACCGCGGATTCGTCGCCGTTGTCCGAGACGCTGCCGTAGCGGACCTTTCCGGGGGTGAGCCGGCTCCGGTCGGCCAGAGTGAAGGCGACGCTGCCCGACGACCACGAGTTGTCCTTGGTCCAGCCGTAGAACCTGTACGTGGTCGCGGCGGTGAGCGGGGCGAGAGATCTGGTCGCGGTCCAGCCGGCGGCAGGAGAATCGAGGGTCCAGGTGGCGAGGCCCGGCGTGAGGTGACGCGCGGCGGTCCAGGAACCGACCGTCACCTCCTTGTCGGCGTCGTCACTGTCCACGTAGCGGGTCGCGCCGTCGATGTGATGTCCGCACACCGACATGACGCCGAGCAGGTGGCCGTCGGCGGTCACGGAGATGCCGGCAACGGCATCGACGGGAACCGTGCATCCTGAGGTCGCGGCCAGGGCCACGCCGACCGCGACGGCCCCGACGAAGCGCCGGAACACCGGCGGTGAAGTGACCGGCCGCATGATGAGCCCCCCTGCCCGCTGCGGACGTAGGCCTCCTGCCCCGTACGGCAGGGGACGAGCATAGGGCCCCGGGCTGCCGGCGGGACCTGGCCGGGGCACCGACGGGTCAGCCGTCCACGTCCGCCGTCGGCTCGCCCAGTTCCCTGCGGTAGTCCGCGTAGGCCGCGCGCAGGCGGTCGCCCGGCCAGTCGGACGGGAGGAGTTCCGGCGGGAGGACCGGGTCGGTCAGCAGGTGGCGTACCGCCGCCGCGAAGAGCGTGAAGCGGTCGGCCGGCAGGGGGGATTCGGCCGCTCGGGCCAGGAGGGCGCGGGCGGTGGCGGCCCATGTGGTCAACGGCCAGAGGGCGGCGGTGAGTTCGTGTGCGGGGCGGTCCGGGCGGGCCGTGTAGGACTGGGCGATCTCCAGCACGTCGCCGGGGAGCGGCCTCGTCAGGTTCGCCGGGCGGAGCCAGACGCCCTCACGGAGTTCGGCCAGCCGGAGGGCGGTCAGGCGGGTGCGCAGGTCGGCCCGTTCGGCGGGGCCGCGGCCCGTGGTCGTGATGACCAGCATCTCCCAGTCGCCGTGCCACGCGCGCGTGCGGGGTCGTACCGCCTCGTCCTGGCGGTGCTGGCGGGCGAGCAGCCGGTCGCTGAGGCCGTACACGGCGTCGTCGCTGCGGCGGAGGTCGCCGGAGGCCGTCATACGGCTCAGCGCGGCCCGGAGCGTGGAGCCGCCGATCCCGAAGGGCTCCACGAGCCGGACCAGGTCCTTCACCGGCAGCTCCGGCGGATGCATGCCCAGCAGCAGGCTCAGCACGACCGACCGGGCGGACAGCGGCCGCAGGTCGACGTCGGCGGGCTCGGCGGACATGTTCATGCGCATGGTCACGTACTGTACGGGCGGCCCGATATTGCAATATTGCTGCGCCCGCATGAAAGGTGCAACATGGGGACCATGGAGTCCACCTTCTCGCAACCGCAGCCGCATCCACAGCACGCCACCCACGACGTCACCAATCAGGCGCCGCCGCTCGCCCCCTACGACGCCTCCGACGACCCGGCCCTTCTTGAAGGACTGCGGCGGGAGGGTGCCGGGTGGGCCGAGGAGGGGATTCGGCGGCTCGGGGCGCGGGCCGGGAGTGCGGAGGCGCAGGAGTGGGGCGAGCTGGCCAATCGGCATGAGCCCGAGCTGCGGACGCACGACCGCTACGGCAACCGGATCGACGAGGTCGACTTCCATCCCAGCTGGCATCACCTGATGCGGGTGGCGGTGGCCGAGGGGCTGGCGGGGGCGCCCTGGGCGGACGACAGGCTCGGTGCGCATGTCGCGCGCACGGCGGGCGGACTGGTGTGGGGACACACCGAATCCGGCCATGGCTGTCCTACGTCGATGACGTATGCCGCCGTCCCCGCGCTCCGCGCCCAGCCCGAGCTGGCCAAGGTGTACAAACCGCTGCTGACCAGCCGGGAGTACGAGCCGGGGCTGCGCGTCCCGGCCGAGAAGCCCGGGCTGCTCGCCGGGATGGGGATGACCGAGAAGCAGGGCGGTTCGGACGTACGGACGAACACCACCGTCGCCATGCCCACCGCCGAGCCGGGTGTCTACACCCTGCGTGGGCACAAGTGGTTCACGTCGGCTCCGATGTGTGACGTCTTCCTGGTGCTGGCACAGGCTCCGGGCGGGCTGTCGTGCTTCCTGGTGCCCCGGGTACTGCCGGACGGGAGCCGCAACGCGTTCCGCATCCAGCGGCTGAAGGACAAGCTCGGCAACCGGTCGAACGCGTCCTCCGAGCCCGAGTTCGACGGGACCGTGGCCTGGCTGGTCGGTCCGGAGGGCCGGGGCGTGAAGACCATCATCGAGATGGTCAACTGCACCCGGCTGGACTGCGTGATGAACTCGGCGACCCTGATGCGCAAGACCCTCGTCGAGGCAGGTCATCATGTGCGGCACCGCAGCGCGTTCGGTGCCCGGCTGATCGACCAGCCGCTGATGCGCAACGTGCTGGCCGATCTCGCGCTGGAGTCGGAGGCCTCGACCACGCTCACCCTGCGGCTCGCCGGGGCCGCCGACCGCGCGGTGCGCGGGGACGAGCGGGAGCGTGCCTTCCGGCGGATCGCCACCGCCGTCGGCAAGTACTGGGTCACCAAGCGCGGCCCGGCCTTCACCGCGGAGGCCCTGGAGTGCCTGGGCGGCAACGGTTATGTCGAGGACTCCGGGATGCCCCGCCACTACCGCGAGGCCCCTCTGCTGTCGATCTGGGAGGGCTCCGGGAACGTCAACGCGCTCGACGTGCTCCGGGCCCTCGCCCGGGAACCCGGTGCCGCCGACGCCCTGTTCGGCGAACTCGCGCACGCGCGCGGGGCGGACGCCCGGCTGGACGCCACCGTGACCCGGCTGAAGAGCGAGCTGGCCGAAACCGACCAGGTGGGCGCCCGGCGGCTGGTCGAGCGGATGGCGCTGGCGCTCCAGGCCTCGCTGCTGGTCCGGTACGCGCCCGCCGCGGTCGCCGACGCCTTCTGCGCCACCCGGCTCGGCGGCGACTGGGGGCACGCGTTCGGCACGCTGCCCGCCGGAGCCGGGATCGACCCGATCCTGGAGCGGGCGCTGCCTGGCGGGAACTGATCCCTCCCCGAGGTGTCCGTGGCCGGTGACCGCCGACGGATCGCACACAGTCGCCGTCCGATTCCGCATCGTTGTCAGTGTCGTGGTGCAGACTCCGGAACAGGTGGTACTCGCCTGGGGAGGACAACGTGTTCACGGGGATCGACGAGGTCGACTGGGCCTCGCTGCGGCACGCGTACGGCAGTGCGGAGGATGTACCCGGTCTGCTGCGGGGACTGGCCTCGGCGGACGCGGCCGAACGGGAGGTCGCGCTCGACGGGATGTACGGCTCGGTGCACCACCAGGGGCAGGTGTACGACTCGACGCTCGCCTGCGTCCCGTTCCTGTTCGCGCTCGCGTCCCGCGCGGAGGTGCGGGACCGGGGCGCCATAGTCGAACTGCTCATCAGCATCGGCGCGGAGAGTGCCGGTCCCCCGGCGCAGGCCGCCGTGCGCGCGGGCGCCGAGGCGTTCGTGCCGCTGGCCGAGGACGCGTGCCCCGGGGTGCGGCGGGCGGCGGCCGGGGCGCTGGTCCGGTTCCTCGGCGAACCGGCGCGGGTGCTGGAGGTGTTGCGCCGGCGGGTCTCGGCCGAGCGTGACGAGCAGGTGCTGGCGGCCCTGACCGCGGCCCTCGGCCTGTTCGTACGGAGCTGTCCGGCGCAGGCGGCCGGGGCGGTGGAGCTGCTGGCCGCGCAGAGCGAGCCGCCGTACGCCCCGGGGACACGGCTCGCGGCGCTGGGTCAACTGGCCCTCGGCGCGCCGGAACGGCTGCCCGCCGATCTGGTACCGACGGCGGTCGGGCTGCTCAGGGAGCGGTCCCAGCGGCGTGCGGCGGGACCGGAGCGGGCCGAGGCGGACACGCTCGTCGGGCGGATACGGCGGCTGCGGCCGTCGGACGAGGAAGGGTCGTATCTGCTGCGGACCCTGCACCGAGGGCTGGACGACCGGGTGGCCGACCGGATCGCCCTGCTCGTGGGCCAGTTGAGCAGCCCGGACGCGATGGACCGGTGCAACGCGGTGCGGATGTCGGCCGGGTTGTTCCGTGAGTGGCGGGCGGACTTCACCGTGCCCGTCACCCTGATCGGCACGCAACTGGGCCGTGACGAGGATCAGTTGCGTGACGCGGCCGTCTCGGTGCTCGCGGAGCTGTTCGGGCTGGCCGCGCCTGCCGCCGACGAGCTGCACGCGCTGGTGGTCGCCCGGCCCGACCTGTGGGTGCACGCCTGGGAGCGCGGCAGACCCTCGCTGGGCGGGCCGCTCAAGGGGCTGGCCAGAAGCGGTGACGTGCGTGCGGTGCCGGTCCTCGGCCAGTTGCTGGCGAGGCCGGTGGCGCCCGGCGGCCTGGGCTTCGAGGTGGTTCATCTGGGCCCGGCGGCCGCTCCGCTCGCGCCCGCGCTGCGGCACCGGCTCGGCCAGGTCCCGCTGGACTCGCCCGAGGCCGCCGAACTGGCCGCGCCGCTGCTGGCGGCGCTCACCGCGCTGGCGGACACCGCGGCGGTGCCGGAGGTGCTGCGGCTGCTGCGCGGCGCACCGGACGGGCTCGGGGCCCGGGACGCCCTCGTCGGACAGGCGGTGCGGACGCTCGACGTCCTGGGGGCGGCCGCGCGGGCGGCGGCGCCCGTGCTGCGCCGGCTCCTGGACACCCGGCACGCGGCCGCGGCCGCGGGGGCCCTGTGGTCGGCGGAGGGTGACGTGGACGTCGTACTCCCCGTGCTGCTGCGGGAGTTGACGTTCGGCCGCAGCCGCAGTGCCCGGACGGCGGCGGAGCAGCTGGGGCGGCTGGGGACCGCCGGGCGGGACGCGCTGCCCGCGCTGCGCCGGCTGGCCGGATCCGGCCGGGCGGGGGAACGGACCGCTGCGGCACAGGCGTTGTGGCGGATCGAGGGCGATCCCGAGCCCGTGCTGCCGGTGTTCCGGTCCGCCTGGGCGGAGAACCCGTACACACGCGGCGCGATCGCCGAGTGCCTGGCCACGATGGGCCCGGCGGGCGCCCCGCTGCACGATCTGGTCACGGCCGAACTCGCCACCGCCCGACGGCACACGGCACGGCCGGGCGGCTACGGCAGCCACGACATCGCCCAGGACGAGCAACTGCTCGCCAACTGCCGTAAGGCGGCGCTGGCGAGTCGGTGACTGGTCGCCCCGGGCGACGCAATCAGCAGATCGATCGGCCCGGGGGGACAACCTCAGCCGGTCGGCTCGGACGACACTCCCGGCCGATCGCCTCGGGCCGCGCTCCCCGCCGATCCGCCCGGACGACCTGCCAGCCGGCCGACTCGGGGGACAACCTCAGCCGGTCGACCGGGCGACGCTCCCAGCCGGTCGGCCGGGACGCCGATCTCACCCGATCCGCCCGGACGACCTCCCAGCCGGCCGACTCCGGGGACAACCTCAGCCGGTCGACCGGGCGACGCTCCCAGCCGGTCGGCCGGGACGCCGATCTCACCCGATCCGCCCGGACGACCTCCCAGCCGGCCG
>NZ_JBEZLQ010000042.1:0-19379 GCF_040652235.1 Streptomyces sp. NPDC048277 | reverse complement strand
CGACTCGGACGCCAATCTCAGCCGGTCGACCAGGCGACGCTCCCAGCCGGTCGGCCCGGTCGCGCTCCCAGCCAATCCGCCCGGATTACACTCCCAGCTGATCGCCCCGGGCCCGGGGCGCGATCTCAGCCGGTCATCCGGCCCCACTGTGGTCCGAGTCGGGCCCATTCCGCGTCCCAGCGGTCCATCCGTCGCCGCTCCAGCCGGCCGCGCACGACGAGCCCGGCGACGAACGGGACGGCGGCCGCGCTCAGCCCGACCAGGCCGCCGATCAGCGCGGACCGGAAGTGGGCCTCGGAGGCGGTGGCGGGCCGGGTGACGAGATGCCCCTGGGGGTCGGTCCAGACGGTGACCGGGGTGCCGACCTTGCTGCCGGCCGCGACCCGGGCCTGACCGGTGTGCGCGGAGCCGTCGGCGACGGTCCAGCCCACCCTCGCCCAGACCCGCTCGCCACCGGAGTCCTCGGCCTTCGGTCCGGACGTCCCCGGGGCCTTGTCCATGACATGCGCCACGACGGGGTGCCATTCGACGCGCTCGCGGGCGAGTCCGTCCTCGACCGACCGGGCCGCGGCGAGCCCGGCGAGCACCCCGGCCAGGAGGGTGAACAGCCAGGCACCGAGCAGCACCCAGGCCTCCACCGTGTCGGCTCGGCGCTTCAGCGGATTGCGCTGCCAGCGCCACAGCCAGACCTTCGGACCACGGAACGCCTTCAAAGGCATCCTCCTCACGCGCGCACGGACAGCCCGGACCGCCCTCCCATACGGGAGATGCCGCCCCGTTGCTCACGGCGAACTCCGAGTCGACGGTCGCACGACTGGCCCCGCTCGCGCAGGCGTCTTCCGGAACGCGTTCCCCCGACTTGTCCGACCGGTCGACACGACGGCGGTGACCTGCGATGACGCGATCCCTGAGGTGGCTGTCAGTGGTGAGGTGCAGACTGGCCGATATCTGAGTGCTGGCTGTGACAAAGGCGTCATGGAGGTGATCGGCATGACCGAAGTACTGCTCGCCGTGGGGACCCGGAAGGGGCTGTTTCTCGGGCGGCGGCGAGGTGGCACCTGGGCGTTCGACGAGAGTCCCTACTTCAACGCGCAGGCGATCTACTCGGTGGCCGTCGACACCCGGGGCGAGCGGCCCCGGTTGCTGGCGGGCGGCGACAGCGCGCACTGGGGGCCTTCGGTGTTCCACTCCGACGACCTGGGCCGTACCTGGACCGAACCGGCGCGGCCCGCCGTGAAGTTCCCCCAGGACACCCGCGCCTCGCTGGAGCGGGTCTGGCAGCTGCACCCGGCCGCCGCGGAACCGGAGGTGGTGTACGCGGGCACGGAACCGGCCGCGCTGTACCGCTCCGAGGACCGCGGGGAGAGCTTCGACCTGGTCCGGCCGCTGTGGGAGCACCCCACGCGCGACCAGTGGGTGCCGGGCGGCGGGGGCGAGGGCCTGCACACGGTCGTCACCGACCAGCGCGACGCCAAGGCGGTGACGGTGGCCGTCTCGACGGCCGGGGTGTTCCGCACCACCGACGGCGGCGCGAGCTGGGCACCCTCCAACTCCGGTGTCTCCGCGGTGTTCCTGCCGGATCCGAACCCGGAGTTCGGGCAGTGCGTGCACAAGATCGCCCAGGACGCGGGCAGTCCGGACCGGCTGTATCTGCAGAACCACTGGGGGGTGTACAGAAGCGACGACGCGGGAGCGCACTGGACCGACATCGGCGCGGGCCTGCCGTCCACGTTCGGCTTCGCGGCGGCCGCCCATCCGCACCGCGCGGAGACGGCGTACGTCTTCCCGATCAACGCCGACGCGGACCGGGTGCCGGCCCAGCACCGCTGCCGGGTCTTCCGTACGGCGGACGCGGGCCGGACCTGGGATCCGCTGTCGGCGGGGCTGCCGCCGGAGGACCACTACGGCACGGTGCTGCGCGACGCGCTCTGCACGGACGACGCGGACCCGGCCGGGGTGTACTTCGGCAACCGCAACGGCGAGGTGTTCGCCTCGGCCGACGACGGCGACAGCTGGCGCCAGTTGGCCTCCCATCTGCCGGACGTCCTGTGCGTACGCGCGGCGGTGATCGCCTGAGCCGGGGATCCGCACGGCGTCCGGCGCCACGGCGCCGTGGGCGGTCACATCGACGGGGGCTTCCGGCTGAAGTGGGTGACCGGGCGCTCCAGACGTTCGCCGTCGACGGTGATGTCCACCTCCTCGTTGTAGAAGGCGAGCAGGCCCTTGACCGGGCCGACCGCGGGCAGCGGGTCCGGGTAGCTCCAGACGATGTTCGGCGGCACGTCCGCATCGCCACGCCACGACCAGTACTCGGCGGTGCCCTTGTAGGGGCAGCCGGAGTGGTGCTCGGTCGCTTCCAGCAGGTCGAGGCGGACGTCCTCGCGCGGGATGTAGTAGCGCGTGGGCAGGCCGGTCTCGAAGAGCAGGACCGGGCGGTGGGTGTCGGCGACGATCGTGCCGTCGACCGAGACCTGGACGTGGCGGCTGCTCATGATCGCGTCCACCCGTTTGTGCGGGTCACGGGGGTGGACGAAGATCTCTTCCTCCTCCTCGTACCAGTGGTCGAGCCCCCTGCCGCTGCGCCGGAACCACTCGAAGGCGATGTGGTCCGCCAGGTCCGCGGCCGGGAAGGTCCAGGCGGCGTTCTCCAGCAGTTCGCCGCCGAGGTCGAGGTCGTAGAAGATCCGCGAGCCGGTGTGGGTGCCGACCGGCGGGTTCTTCGCCGGACGCAGGAGGTCCTGGCGGACGTCCGCGCGCGGGAACGCGTACAGCGGGACGGGTACGCCCGGCTCCCAGACCAGGACGGGACGGCGGCTGTCGACGACCGTGATGTCGCCCGTGCGGCCGCGCACCCAGCGCTCGCCGGGCTCCCACAGAAGACCTTCGGGGGTGGTCCGTACGGCTTGCAGGGTGGGGTGTGCGGTCATCGGCGGCGCTCCTTCGGACGGTTCACACGGTGACTTCGGCGACGTGGGGGGGGCGGTTCCCCCGCCGGGCGGCGAGCTGCTCGCGGTTCCACCACGGTAGCCGGGCCCGGATCCGGACGGACTGCCGCAACACTCCCGTCGTAATCCCTCCGCCTGATTGATCGTTGGGCCGTGCAACGACAACCGTCAGGGAGCACGCACCATGACCATCAGCCGCAGGGCACTGCTCGCCGCGGGGGCGGGCGCCGGACTGCTCACCGCTTGCGGGTCCGACACCGGGCGCGGCGATGACGCCGGCGCGGGGCCGCAGCTGTCGCAGTGGTACCACCAGTACGGGGAGACGGGCACCCAGCAGGCCGTGGAACGGTACGCCGCCGCGTACAGGCAGGCGAAGGTCGGCGTGGAGTGGCGGCCCGGCAACTACGACCAGCAGACCGCCGCCGCGCTGCTCACCGACTCCGGCCCCGACGTCTTCGAGGGCAGTCCCACCCTCGACCAGATCCAGGGCGGCCAGGTCGTCGACCTCAGCGACCTGCTCGACGGCGTCAAGGACGACTTCAACCCCGCCGTGCTCACCCCGAAGACGTACGACGGGAAGATCTGGGGCATCCCGCAGGTCATCGACACGCAGCTGCTCTACTACCGCAAGAGCCTGCTGAGCGACGCCGGCGTACAGCCGCCGGTCACCCTCGACGCACTCGTCGACGCCGCCGGAAAGCTGACCACGAAGAAGACCAAGGGGCTCTTCCTCGGCAACGACGGCGGTGCCGGGGTCGTCGGCGGAACTCCGCTGTACGCGGCCGGACTTCAGCTCGTCACCGACGACGGCAAGGTCGGCTTCGACGACCCGGCCGCCGCCCGCACCCTCGCCAAGCTCCACCAGTTGTACGCCGACAGGTCCCTGCTCCTCGGCGCCCCCGCCGACTGGTCCGACCCGTCCGCCTTCCTCCAGGGTCTGACCGCCATGCAGTGGTCCGGCCTGTGGGCGCTGCCCCAGGTGCAGAAGGAACTCGGCGACGATTTCGGGGTGCTGCCGTTCCCCGAGGACGGATCGGGCGCTCCCTCCGTGCCCGTCGGCGCGTACGGAGCCGCCGTCAGCGCCCGCAGCCGGCATCAGGCCACCGCCAAGGACTTCGTGAGGTGGCTGTGGGTCGAACGCACCGACTACCAGGAGGACTTCGCGCTCTCCTACGGCTTTCACATCCCCGCCCGCATCTCGCTGGCCAGGAAGGCCGACCGGCTGAAGTCGGGCGCAGCCGCCGAGGCCGTCCGCCTCACCACCGAACACGGTTACGCCCAGCCGTTGTTGTGGACTCCGGCCAGTCAGACCGCCTACCAGGACGCGCTGAGCCGGATCATCAAGAACGGGGCGAACCCGGAGAGCGAGCTGCGGACGGTCGTCCGCACGGTGTCGGCCGAACTCGACCGGGTGAAGAGGAAGTCGTGACGGCCCGGCACATGGTGCGCAACCGCACGCTGTGGTTCTGGATCTTCGTCGGCCCGTTCACCCTCGGGCTCGGTCTGTTCACCTACGTCCCGCTGCTGTGGAGCGTCGCCCTCAGCCTCTTCGACGCCCACAACACCGTCACCCCCACCGACTTCGTCGGCCTCGACAACTACACGGCCATGCTGTCGGACGACGCCTTCGTCGACAGCCTGCGCACCTTCCTGGTCTTCACGGCGTTCATCGTGCCCGCGACGTACGTGTTCTCGCTGGCCCTCGCCCTGATGGTCAACCGGGTACGCCGGGCACGGGCGTTCTTCCGGTCGGTGTTCTTCCTCCCGGCCGCGTGCAGTTACGTCGTCGCCGCCCTCGTCTGGAAGATGTCGGTCTTCAGCGGAGTGCGGTTCGGGCTCGCCAACACCGTGCTCGGCTGGTTCGGCGGCGATCCGGTCGCCTGGCTGTCGACCACCGATCCGCCCTGGTACTGGCTGGTGATCGTGACGGTACGGCTGTGGCTCCAGGCGGGCTTCTACATGATCCTCTTCCTGGCCGGGCTGCAGCGGATCGACCCCGGGCTGTACGAGGCCGCCGCGGTCGACGGCGCCCGGCCGGGCCGGCAGATGCTGCGGCACATCACGCTGCCCCAGTTGCGGGCCACGTCGGTCGCGGTCGTCCTGCTCCTCGTCGTCAACGCCTTCCAGGCCTTCGACGAGTTCTACAACCTTCTCTCGGACGCCCGTGGTTACCCGCCCTACGCCCGTCCGCCGCTCGTCTACCTCTACTACATCGCCCTCGGCCAGGGGCAGAACCTCGGGCTCGGCAGCGCGGGTGCGGTGATCCTCTCGCTGATCGTCGTGGTGGTGACGGTGGGTCAGGCGCGCTGGTTCGGTCTGGGCAGGAGGGAGGCGTGACCATGGAGGACTCGGTGGTACGAGCCGGCCGCGCCCTGCGGCTGGTCCTGCTGATCGCGCTGGCGCTGCTCTTCCTCATCCCCTTCTATCTCCTCGTGCGCAACGGGCTGTCGAGCGAGCGGGACATCACGGCTCCCGAATGGACCTTCTTCCCCTCGGAGTTGAGGTGGGGGAACGTGACGGAGCTCTTCGACGACGCCTCCGTCCCCTTCGCCCGCTCGCTGCTCAACTCCGCGCTGATCGCCGTCGCGACGACGCTCGGCACCCTGCTGCTCGCCTCGCTCGCCGGGTACGGCCTGGCCCGCATCCCCTACCGGCACGCGAACAAGGTCTTCTACGCCGTCCTCGGCACCCTGACGGTCCCGGCCGCCGTCACCTTCGTCCCGGGTTTCGTGCTCGTGTCGTCGCTGGGCTGGATCTCGACCTGTCGGGGGCTCATCGTCCCGACGCTGTTCTCCGCCTTCGCCTGCTTCGTCTTCCGGCAGCACTTCCTGGGCTTTCCAAGGGAGTTGGAGGACGCGGCCCAGGTCGACGGGCTGGGCTACTGGCGGACGTACTGGCTGATCGTCGTGCCGAACGCACGGCCCGTCTTCGCCGCCGTCGGGACGATCGTGTTCATCGGCGCGTGGAACTCCTTCCTGTGGCCGCTGGTGATCGGGCAGGACCGCAGCGCCTGGACGGTGCAGGTGGCGCTGTCGTCCTTCACCACGTCCCAGGTCGTCAGGCTCCACGAGCTGTTCGTCGCGGCGGCCGTGTCGATCCTGCCGTTGCTGGCCGTGTTCCTGTGCTTCCAGCGGTGGATCGTGGCAGGCGTGGAACGGTCCGGGATCGACTGAGGGGCCGCATCGGCCCCTGCCGACCGCGACGGGGCCCGCGACCGGCTCCAGCACGACCGCCGGCTGATCGGCCGGCGGTCGTCCTCCTGCGCGCTACGGCAGTTGCCAGTCCACCGGCTGTGCCCCCTGCTCGACGAGCAGGTCGTTGGCCCGGCTGAACGGGCGGGAGCCGAAGAAGCCACGGTCCGCCGACATCGGAGACGGATGCGCGGACTCGATCGCCGGCAACTGGCCGAGCAACGGGCGGAGATTGCGCGCGTCCCGCCCCCACAGCACCGACACCAGCGGCTTACCGCGTGCGGCAAGGGCCCGGATGGCCTGCTCGGTGACCTCCTCCCAGCCCTTGCCCCGGTGGGCGCCCGGGCTGCGCGGGGCGGTGGTCAGCGCCCTGTTGAGCAGCAGGACGCCCTGCCGCGTCCACGGCGTCAGATCGCCGTTCGACGGCCTGGGCAGCCCGAGGTCGGAGTGCATCTCCCGGAAGATGTTCTCCAGGCTTCCCGGCAGCGAACGCACATCGGGCGAGACCGCGAAGCTCAATCCGATGGCCATTCCCGGCGTGGGGTAGGGGTCCTGGCCCACGATCAGGACGCGGACGTCGTCGAAGGGCTGTTGGAAGGCCCGCAGGACATTCGCCCCGGACGGAAGGTAGGTCCGGCCCGCCGCTATCTCGGCGCGGAGGAAGTCCCCCATCGCCGCGATACGTTCGGCGACAGGCTCAAGAGCCTTCGCCCAGCCCGCTTCAACAAGTTCATGCAAAGGTCGTGGTGCCACGGCGCGTCACTCTACTGGCACAGACTGACACCCCGCACACGCAGTCGCACCTCCGCGCAGCAGCCGTCCCTCAGCCGCTACTCTTCGTCCTCGTCGAGATCGTCGGGACCCTCGGGACAGTCGAGTGGATCAGGCAGCCGGTCACCAGGAAGGCGGGGGAGCTTGTCCCATCCAGCGTTCAAGCCACTCCTTCGTTCGCGGCACCCTGATCCCTCGCCCGTGCCGGCGGACCGGCGTCTGCCGTGAGCGGCGCGGGGGCTCCCGCCACCGGATCCGAAGGCTCCGGGCCCGGCTTTCTCGCCGTCGACTCCGGCGGTTCAGGGCTGCGGGCCGTCGTAGGGGTGCCGGGGCGTGCTCCCTCGGGGCCACGGGAGTCCCGCGAGCCGGTGCGTACGGGGGCGCGCGGCATCGACCCCGGGCATCTGCTGGAGCAACTCCTGCCCATGGCTCGGGCGTTGATCGCCGAGTACGGGCTGGACGGGGTGGCTACGGTCGTCGTCGGTGCGGCGGGGCTGGCCACTCTCGGGGACGCGCTGCGGGCCGAGCTGCCGGGCGCGCTGACGCGCGAGCTCGGCGTGCGGACGGTCGCGCTGGCCGCCGACGCCGTGACGGCGTACGTCGGCGCGCTGGGCCCGCGTCCGGGCGCGGTGGTCGCCGCCGGTACCGGGCTGATCGCGATCGGTACCGATCTCACCGGGTGGCGGCGGGCGGACGGCTGGGGGCATCTGCTGGGCGACTGCGGCGGCGGGGCCTGGATCGGCCGGGCGGGGCTGGAGGCGGCGCTGCGCGCCTTCGACGGGCGGGACGGCGGCTCGGCCGCGCTGCGGGCGGCTGCCGAGGAGCGGTTCGGGCCGCTGCCCGGGCTGCCCGGGCTGCTCTATCCGCGCACGGACCGGCCCGCCGTACTGGCCTCGTTCGCCCCGCTGGTCGCGGACCGCGCCGCACACGACCCGGTCGCGGCCGGGATCCTGCGTGCCGCGGCCCGGCACATGGCCGAGTCGGCCGCCGCGGTCTGCCCCACGGCCGGTGAGCCCCGAGTCGCTCTCACCGGCGGTCTGTTCCAGCTGGGCGACCCGCTTCTCGTGCCCCTGGCGGAGGAGTTGACCGGCCTGCTGCCGCGGGCGCGGCAGGTACCGGCGGAGGGCGATCCGCTGTGCGGAGCGGTACGCGTCGCGAGTGACCTGGTCATCGGGCGGCTCACTCTGCCGGGTGATGAACGGATGTTCTCCGTGGTGCACACAAAAGGTGATTGATCCCATCGGGGCATGAAGTGTCCGACAGATGATGGGATCACCTCCGAATCATGCGTAACTCATCAGACAAAACCGGACGGATACCGCTCACCTGCACCCTCCCCGAACAAGGGAGCCCAGATAGCCAGTAACATGCGGCGCCATGAGCTCCCCCACTGGGCCCGCCGGCCTGCCTGTACGAATGCCGCGCCCCCGCCAGCCCGGACGGCACCGCCGCCCCGAGCCGCTGGTGGCGCCCGAGGACGCGCCCGCGCTCGTCCTCGCGGTGCCGGGTACGCCCAGCGCGGCCACGCGCGGCCTCGCCGAGGAGGTCGTGAGCATCGCCCGTTCCGAGCTGCCCGGCCTGGACGCCCGCATCGGGTACCTGGACGGGAACGACACGGAGTTCCCCACCCTCCAGTCCGTGCTCGCCCGTGCCGCCGAGGAGCGCACCGCCCGCTACGAGCAGGCCGTCGCCGCCGGTGTCGAGGGCATCAAGGCGCCCGACGGCCCGGTCGCGGTCGTCGTGCCGCTGCTGGCCGGCCCGGACAGCGCGCTGCTGCGCCAGGTCCGCCAGGCCGTCATGGAGAGCCGGGTCGCGGCCGACCTGACCGACGTCCTCGGCCCGCACCCGCTGCTCGCCGAGGCCCTGCACGTGCGCCTCTCGGAGGCGGGGCTGGCCCGTGCCGACCGCGCGCGCCTGTTCACGGTGGCGACGGCCGCCGACGGCATCATCCTCGCGTCCGTGGGCGGCGAGGAGGCCGTCCAGGCCGCCGGCATCACCGGCATGCTGCTCGCCGCGCGCCTCGCCGTGCCGGTGATGGCCGCCGCGCTGGACCAGGAGGGCTCGATCGCGTCCGTCGCCGACCAGCTGCGCGGGTCGGGGTCGCAGCAGCTGGCGCTGGCGCCGTATCTGATAGGGCCGGAGATCGACGCGGGCCTGCTGGCCGCGGCCGCCGAGGAGGCCGGTTGCGCCACCGCCGAGCCGCTGGGCCCGTATCCGGCGATCGGGAAGCTGGCGCTGGCCAAGTACACGACGGCGCTCGGGATCGCTCCGCAGCAGCCGCAGGGGGCGCCGGTTCGCTGACGCGGGTCGGGCCGTGCCGGAGGGGTCCTTTCCCGGAGGGCCCCGTCGGTTGTTTTCCGGGGCGGTGCGGACCGTTCTCGGCTGCGGGCCGGTGGGGGCTGGTCGCGCGGTTCCCCGCGCCCCTTGCGGGGCGCTCTTCAGCCGAAGATCACACAGGAGGCCGCCGGGACCTCCACCGAGCCGTCGTAACGCGGCAGGCCGGTCTCCGGGTCGATGGCGAACCATGTGACGTTCCCTGAGCGTTCGTTCGCCGCGTACAGAAACCCTTCCGACTCCGTGAGCGCCCGCGGCCAGTGGCCCCCGCAGGGCACCGTCGCCGTCAGGTGCAGGCGGTCCTCCTCGACCGTGAACGTGGTCAGGACGTCCTCTCCCCTGGTCGCCGTCCAGACGAAGCGGCCGTCGGGGGACACCGCGATGCCGGAGGGGTACGCGTCGCCGGCGGGGGCGCCCGGGAGCACCGGGGTCTCGCTCAGCGGCCTCAGGGAGCCGGTGCCCGCCTCCCAGCGGCAGACCGTGACGGTCGGGGTGAGTTCGTTGACCACGTAGGCGTACCGGCCGGCGGGGTGGAAGGCCAGGTGGCGGGGGCCGGAGCCGGGGCGCAGGGCGATCTCGCGGTGGACGGCGAGGGCGCCGTCTCTCAAGGTGCAGACACGGACCGAGTCGGTGCCGAGGTCGACGCTGACCGCCCAGCGGCCACTGGGGTCCGGTTGCACCTGGTGGGCGTGCGGGCCGCGCTGGCGCCGTTCGTGCGGGCCCGAGCCGGTGTGCTGGAGGACCCCGGAGGGGGTGCCGGCGAGGGTGCCGTCGGGGCGGACGGGGACGGCGGTGACGCTGCCGGAACCGTAGTTGGCGGTCAGGACGTGGCCGTCGAGGACGCCCAGGTGGGTGGGGCCGCTGGCGTCGACCGGGACCGGTGGTCCGGCGAGCCGTGGCTTGTCGTCGTGGACGTGGTAGGCGGCCACCGCGCCGTCGGCGGTCTCGCTGACCGCGTACAGGGTGCGCCCGCCTGGTGCGAGCGCCAGATACGACGGGTCGGGGACGCCGTCGACGCTCTCCAGGAGGGCCAGGGCGCCGCTGTGCGGATGGACCGCCGCCGTGACGACCCCGGGTCCGCCCGCCGCCGTGAACGACCCGATGAACGCCCTCCGCCGCCTGCCGCCGTCTGCCACCGTTGTCCCCTCTCGATACGAGTCTCGATACGAGCCGATACGAGCCGATGCGCGTCGGTACGAGTCAGTACGAGTCGACCCGGGGCCGACGGTAGCAGTTGGCGGTCTAGACCAAGACGTCCGGGGCGGCGCGTCTCAGGCGCCGACCAGCGGGGAGCCCGAGGGGGTGCGCAGGGGTTCGCCGAGTTCGGCCAGGGCGCGTTCCAGGCCGTGCAGATGGGCGAGGGCGGGTTCGGTGGGCGGCTCGGCCGGGTCGGCGATGTGCTCCGACCCCCTGGTCAGGGCCGCTACGGCCGCCTCGACTCGCCAGCAGGCGGCGGCCGGCCGGGCGTCGTGCGAGGCCTCCGGGTCGGCGGCGACGGCGACCAGACCGCGGATTTCCCGGGCGCAGTCGTCCAGCAGGGCGAGGACGAGGGCGGGCACGGCGATCGACTCCGGCGGCTCCGTACCAGTCAGCCCGCCGCCGGGCGAGAAGCAGATCGCCGGCCTGTGGCGCCTGGACGTCGCCCCGCGAGAGAAGACCTGTACCCGCAGCACGAGCACGGGAAGATCACCGGCGAGGGCGGGGCAACACAGTGGATCCACCGGCAATCCGGCACCGCCCAGCTCCTGCCGCGCCTCACCGCCCGCCGCACCCGCGGCCCGCTGTTCCTCACCGGCCGCGAGGCCCTCGCCGGAACGTCGGCCTTCGACGTGTGCCCGGAGACCGGCCGGGCCCGGCTCTCCTACCGCCGGGCCGAAGAGATCTTCGAGGAGAACACTCGGCTGCCGGCCAACCCTCTCGCCTCACCCCAAGACATCGAGGTCCCGGAGAGCCGGCCACCGCACCGGCTCCGGCACAGCGCCCTGACGCACGACGCCTTGGACGGCACCTCTGCCCCGACGCTGCCGGCCCGCTCCCGCCACACCTCCGTCCGCTCCCTGGAGCGGTACGCCCGCCCCGGAGCCGACGCGGTCGCCCGACACGTCGCGGACCATGGACCGCCAGACGAAGAGTGCGTTCTCGCCGTCACGGCGGGACAAGTGAGCGGCCGGCGGAGGGCGACACGGGGTGACATGTTCAGGAGGCGGGGCCGGACCCCGTCCCCCGGCGGGCACGGGCGAGGATCTCGTACAGCTCATCCAAGTCGTACTCGGCGCGCTGCGGACTGCCGTAGCGGGTGATCTTTCCCCGGCTCGCCCACTTGCGGATGGTGGCCTGGCTCACACCCGCCGCCAGGGCGGCAAGTTCGGTGGGCACTGTCCGCCGACCCTCCTTCGCCATCACGGTCCACCCTCACCCAACGCCGTGCGGACCCTGCCGGAGAGCAGCAGCCACTCCGCGGGCGGGACCGTGTGACCCCTGTCGCAGCCCACGCGGGAGAAGGCGGTCTCTCCCGTACCGGAGAGCAATGCGAACAGGGGCGCGGTGCAGCCGGGGTGGCAGCATCCCCCCAGGGACACCCGATGCACCCTCGGACCGAGCAGCGATCGGGAAGTGTCCGCGAGTGCGGCCAGTTCCACGTCCAGGTCCGGCCCCGCCGGGTGTTCGGACAGCCACCGCACGTGATTGCCGAGAAAGCGGAGCAGAGCGGGGACCTCCCCACCGGGAGCGGTCACCGACCGGCGCTCCGCGACGACGAGACCCGCCCAGGAGGTCAACAGGCTGGCGATCTGCGAGCGCAGCGACAGCACTCTCTCGTCGAGGCGTATGCCCACCGAGCGGGTGCCGCTGATCCGCTCCATCGGCCTTCCGCCCAGCGCGGTCAGTTCTTCCTCGCTTTCCCGATAGACCTCACCAATATCACTCAACCTGACACGCAGGCTCTCTCCGAGCGAACGGCGCGATGATTCATTCCTGGGCGTACGACACTGGTTCCTGGACCGCCCGGCTAACGATTCCGAGCAATCTTTATGCTCTTGCACTGCTGGCCTCGCATCCCTGTATCACGGATGATCCGTTAGTTTGCGGTAAGCACTCACAGGCTGGCCGGAAAACGTCTAGACACCCCGGCGCGCACCGCTCCACAACAACGCCATCAGACGTCAATACAGCGGTAATCGTGACGTAACCAAGGCAGGCGAAGAGCGCCATTGCTCCCCCGGATCCGACATTGGTCGCTACAACCATCAATTGTTGTACTAGCTGCTCAGCACGTGTCAACACGACCTCGCGTGGGACACGTCACGCACGACGAGGCAATCATGGTGTAGACCAATAGGCCCGAGGGGAACGGGAGTTGACATCGCTCGCCGACGACTGTCACACTCTTCGCGGGCCATCGGTCTGCCCATCCCCCAGCAAAAGCTCAGCCACCTGCACTTATTGCGGTGGCTTTCTTTTTTTGGGTCTTCTTTTCCTTCCTCCGCCCGCCGGCGTTCGGCCCGGCGGGTTTTTCGTGCCCGATCACGACCCCACCTTCGAGGGCTTCATGGATGATCAGCACAGCATTCGCAGAGGTGCACGGCCTTGTGCGCAAGCAGTGAACGCTCTTCATTCGATCCCCTACTTCACGACCGATTTGGCGACCGAACTCGCACCATTCGGCATAACCGACCATTCGAGTGTGTATCTGGCCGGACGGGCCTCCCCGCTCGGTACGGTGGACCCCGCCGTGGTGACCGCTGTGTTCAGCTCCTTCGCGCCCGGACTCATCGCCGAGAGAATCCCGGCGCTCTGGACGCTGATATCGCCCGCGCGCGCGATCCAGGCCCGCCAGGAAGCGGTCGCCGTCGCACTGGAGCGGCTTCTCGGCACCGACACCGTATGGTCGGCGGAGCTGGCGGAAGCGGCGAAGCTCGCGACCGCGGCGGCCGCCGCATGCGCTCCCGCGGGACGCCCCGTGTACGCGGCGAACTCGGCCCTCGACCTGCCGGACCGGCCCCATGTGGCGTTGTGGCACGCGGCGACGATGCTGCGGGAGTACCGCGGCGACGGCCACATCTCCGTCCTCGGTCACTTCGAGCTGGTGGGCGTGGACTCACTGGTCATCGACTGCGCGAGCAGTCACGGCATGGCCAAGGAGATCGTCATGCCCATGCGCGGCTGGACGGAGGCGGAATGGTCGGCGGGACGGGAGCGGCTCATCGACCGCGGGCTGATGGACGTTCAAGGAAGGCTGACCCCAGGCGGAGTCGCCGTACGGGACGAGGTCGAAGCGGAGACAGGCCGTCTCGACCGGCAGCCGTACGAGGCACTGGCGCCCGCCGACGTGGAGCGGCTGGGCCGGTATGTCCGTCGGCTGGTGGAGACGGCGGCCGATGCCGGGGTGTTCCCACCCCCGCTGCGCGGCTTCTTCGCACCCACGGCCGCCGTCTGGAACGCGCTCTGACCCCGAGATCCGCATCAGGAGAGAGGACCAGCCATGACGCTGCCGACGTCGGCCCCCGTGGGGCCGCCCACCGCTCTGTTCTCCCCCGAGTACTACCAGGACCCGCACACGCCCCTGGCCTGGCTCAGGGAGAACTCGCCCGTTCATGAGTTCCGCTTCCCCGTGGGCGACGTACGGACCTGGCTCGTGACCCGCTACGACGACGTCAAGGCCGTGCTGGCCGACCAGCGTTACAGCACCGAGGCCGGGACCTGGGGCAACACCGAGTTCCGCGCCGCCGGTCTGGTGGCCGCCGAGGGCACCATCCTGGAGCGGGGAATCACGGTGGTCGACCCGCCGTACCACACCCGACTCCGGCGGCGGGCGATGGGCGCGTTCACCACCCGCCGGGTGGAACAGTGGCGCACGACCGTGCGGGAGCAGGTCGGCCGGATCCTCGACGACTGTGCGAGCCGCGAGACCTTCGACGTGATGGACGACTACGCCGGGGAGGTGGCCGCCGGTGTCCTGGGCGAGATCCTCGGCATGCGGATCGAACGGCACCGGGAACTGGTCAGCGCGCTCAACGCGGCGTTCCCGTCCGACCCGGCACTGATCCACAAGGCTCCGGAGGGCTTCGGCCGGATCTGCGAGTACGCCGCCGAACTGGTCACCGAGAAGCGTGGCAGGCCTGACGACGACCTGACCTCCGCTCTGATCCAGGGCGACGACGGTGTCCAGCTGACCGAGGACGAGCTGACCGGCATCGTCGCGGCCGTCATCATGGGCGGCAGCGACACCGTGCGCGGCTTCATCGGCAACGCCGTGCTCTCCCTGCTCGACCACCCCGGTCAGGCTGACCTGCTGCGTACGGATCCGCAACTGGCCGAGCCGGCGGTGGAGGAACTGCTGCGCTACGACGGCGCGTTGAGCACCGCCCTGTTCCGGGTCACCACCGAGGAGGTGGAACTGGCGGGGACCACTCTGCCGGCGGGCGCGCCGGTGATCGTCGGGCTGCTGGCGGCGAACCGGGATCCCCGCCGGTTCGAGCGTCCGGAACTGCTCGACCTGCGGCGGACGGGTCACCGGCACGTCGGCTTCGGGCACGGGCTGCACAACTGCCTCGGCGCGGCGCTGGCCCGTCTGGAGGGGGCAATCGCCATCCCGGCCCTGTTCGAACGCTTTCCGGAGCTGCGGCTCGACGCGCCTCGGGACACCGTGCGGTACATCGACAACTGGGCGATCCGCCGTCTGGTCGCCCTGCCTGTCGCCGTGTCGGGCAAGACCGCGGACCGGGACCCCCGGCAGGGGGACCCGGACGTGACCGTCCCGACCGGTCTGCGCGGGCCGTCATGAGGGCTGTCGCCCGGATCGACCGCACGTTGTGCCTCGGAACGGGGCTGTGCGAGGCGATGGCCGACGACCTGTTCCTGCTGGCCGACGACGGCATCGCCGTCGCCCAGGAGGACCGCGGCCCGGAGGACCAAGGCCGGGGCGAACGGCCGGAACGGCTGCGCGCCATCGCGGACTGCTGCCCGACCGGCGCCATCACCGTCGCCGAGGAGACCGACTCCACGGCCGGACACGAGAGCAAGGGGTGAGAGCACATTGCGGACATGGGACACCGACGTCGTCGTGGCGGGGGCCGGGCCCGCCGGGCTGATGCTGGCCGCGGAGCTCCGGCTGGCCGGCGCGCGGGTCGTCGTGCTGGAGCAGGAGGACCGGCCCACCGCGGAGTCGCGGGGGATGGGATTCACCGCGCGCACCCTGGAAGTGTTCGACCAGCGTGGGCTGCTGCCGAGGTTCGGCGAGCTCAACCGCTCCCCCGGCGGCCACTTCGGCAGCGTACCCGTGGACTTCTCGGTCGGCGACGGACGGCACGCGAGCGTCACCGGCGTCTCCCAGGCCCGTACCGTCGCCGTACTCGGTGAATGGGCCGCGGAGCTCGGCGCCGATGTCCGCCGAGGGTGCCGGGTGACCGGGTTCACCGACTCCGGTGACGGGGTCGAGGTACAGGCGGAGGGACCTGACGGGGAGCTGCGTGTCACAGCACCCTATCTGGTGGGGTGCGACGGCGGACGGAGCGTGGTGCGACGGGCCGGGGGCTTCGACTTCCCCGGCATCGACGCCACCGCCGAGTTGTTGCTGGCCGACGTACGGGACCTCGAACTGCCGCCGAAGTGGTCGGGAGAGCGCCGCCCGGGCGGCATGCTGCTGGCCGCGCCCCTCGGGGACGGGATGGTGCGGGTCGTGGTCTCCGAACACGGCCGCGCGCCACGGCGGCGCACCGGGCCGCCGTCCTTCGACGAGGTGGCGGAGGCCTGGAAGCGGGTCAGCGGAGACGACATCTCCACGGCCACCCCGGTGTGGGTCAGCTCCTTCGGGGACGCGGCCCGGCAGGCCACCGAGTACCGCCGTGGCCGGGTACTGCTCGCCGGGGACGCGGCGCACGTACACCTGCCGGCCGGCGGTCAGGGAATGAACGTGAGCATCCAGGACGCGGTGAACCTCGGCTGGAAGCTGGGCGCCGTGGTCACCGGCCGGACACCCGGGACGCTGCTCGACACGTACCACGCCGAACGCCACCCGGTCGGCGCCGCCCTGCTGCGCAACACCCGGGCCCAGGCCCTGCTCTTCCTCGGCGGGCCCGAGACGCAGCCGCTGCGCGAGGTGCTCACCGAGGTGTTCCGGGGCGAGGAGGCGGCCAGGCTGCTCGCCGGGCTGGTCAGCGGCCTGGAGATCCGCTACGACGTCGGCCCCGGCGCTCATCCGCTGCTCGGGCGGCGGCTGCCGGACGTGCCACTCGTGCTGGAGGACGGGGAGAAGACCCGCAGCACCCGGCTGCTGCATCCGGCCCGCGGAGTGCTGTTGTCCCTGGCCGACGACCCCGGGCCCGGCCGCACCGCCCGCAAGTGGGCACCCCGCGTGGACGTCCGCCCCGCTCGCCTGGCCGAAACCCCGCCGACCGGCGAGACGGTCGAGGCCGGCGCCGTACTGGTCCGCCCCGACGGATACGTGGCCTGGGTGTCCGGGGACGGCGACCTCGACGCGGCCCTGCGCCGCCACTTCGGCGCGCCCGCTGTCTGAGCACGGCCAACACGACAGACCGGAAACCCGAAAGGCAGGACGCCCATGACCGACACCCGGGTCGACCCGGCCACTCCGCCCGACATCGACCGCGCGGACCTGGCCGCCGTCTTCATGAGTCACTGGTACGTGACGGGGGAGGAACAGGGCCGGGCGGTGCTCGACGAGGTCGCCGACGCCTGGGAGAAGGCCTCCCAACCCGACGATCTCCTCTCCTTCTCTTGCTATCTGAGCACCGGCAGCGAGCACTTCACCGTGATGACCTATGCCCAGTGGGCCCGGTCCGAGAGCCACCGCCCTTTCGTCCAGGGCCTGTCCGGGGCCGCAGCCGCGGTGGAGGCGGTCGAGTACCGCCTGCACCACAGTGTGCTGCTGGCCCCCGAGGCCGGACCGCCGGCCGCGATCGTCATCGCCAGCTTCGACGTCGACGGGCCCGGGCGGCAGCGGCACATCGTCTCCTCCGTCACGGACAACATCGAGAAGTCGCCGCGCGACGAGCAGACCGGGCTGATCGCCTCGCACTTCCACGTCAGCCGCGACGGCACCAGGGTGATCAACTTCGCCGAGTGGACGAGCGACGAGGAACACGTCGCGTTCCTCGAAGGGGCCACCCGGCACCGGTCGCTGCGGCTCGCCACGGACACCCCGGGGGTGCGCCCGATCGGCTTCACCCGCTACCACCTGTATCGCGCCATCGGCTCCTGAGACGTGGCCGAGAGGAACCGCCTGGCCCACCGAACTCCCGCTTTTGCAAGGATGGTTGGTGACCACAGCTTTCTGGTGAGAAGGAGCAACCCCATGACCGCTGCCCCCACCCGGTTCCCGGACGTCACCCGCACGGACGCCGGAGTCGCGCTGGTCACCCCGTTGTACGTCGGGACTCCCGAACTCCAGCGAACGGAGGTGGAGCGCATCCTGACCCCGTACCGGAGCGGCCCTCTGCCCGAAGGCTTCCTTTCCGTCAGCGTCTTCACCAGCACCGAGGGCGAGAACGTGCTGACGTACGCCCAGTGGACCTCCGACGACGCCTACCGCGCGTTCGTGCGCGACGGGGGGCTCGGCGAACCCGACGAGAACACCACGGAGCCGGTGCGCTACAAGCTCTACCGGGGCCGGGTACTGGAGCCGGGCAGCGTCCCCACGGCGCTGGTCGCCCCCGTCTTCGACGTGGACGGCCGGGACCGGCAGCGGCGCTCGATCGACAACCTCGTGGACGGCCCGCTGGGCACCCCCTTCCCGGGCCTGGTCGCCTCGCACTTCCACATGAGCCTCGACGGCACCCGCGTACTGAACTGGGCCGAGTGGGTCGACGAGGCGGCACACGAGGAGTTCATGAAGAGCAGCCGCCCCAAGGAGTGCCTGGAGGCCATCACGATGCCCGGCGTGCGCGGCATCGGCGGCAAACGGTACATCCTGGCAGGCGCCGTCGGCCGTTGACGTACCGGCGCCACACCCGGCCCAGGTCCCCCGGACCTGGGCCCTTCTCATGCCCTGAACAGAGCGCGTGTCCACCGTCGACCAGAGAAGGACAAGGTGAGATGGCATCGACGGCTTTCGTCTTTCCCGGCCAGGGATCCCAGCGGGTCGGCATGGGGCTCGACGTTCTGGGCCGCCGCCTGACTTCGCGGACACGCACTACCGCGTTGCCGACGAAGTGGTGGGCTTCAAGCTGTCCGAGCTGTGCTGGCGCGGGCCCGCCGAGCAACTCCAGGACACCGCGGTCACCCAGCCCGCCGTGTTCCTCACCAGCCTGATCGTCCTCGATGTCCTGCGGGCCCACGACGTGGACGCCGACCTGGTCGCCGGGCACAGCCTCGGCGAGTACGCGGCCCTGGTGGCGGCGGACGTCCTGGACTGGACCGACGCGTTGCGCCTCGTGGCGCTGCGGGGCCGGCTCATGGGCGCCGTCGATCGGCGGACTCCGGGCGCGATGGCCGCCTTTGCGGGCCTGGACCCGGCCCGAGTCGAGGCGGTCTGTGCGGCCGCCGCAGCCGAGAGCGGGCAGGTCGTCGAGATCGCCCATCTCAACGAGCCCGGCCAGACCGTCGTCTCGGGCCAGGTCACGGCCGTACGGAAGGCATCGGAGGCCGCGCTGGCGGCGGGCGCCCGGCGCGTGGTGCCGTTGCGTGTCGGGGCGCCCTTCCACTGCAGTCTGATGCGGGACATCGAGGACGAGTTCGCCGAGTCCCTCGCCTCGGTCGCCTTCCGCTCGCCGAGGATCCCGGTGCTCTCCAGTGTCACGGCGGAGCCGGTGGGGAGTGCGGAGGAGATCGTTGCGGCCCTGCGCGGCCAGCTCACCGCGCCGGTGCGGTGGACCGGGACGGTGACCGCCATGGCGGAGCGGGGCGCGAACCGGTTCGTCGAGACCGGCCCCGGGCGGGTGCTGGCCGGACTGTGCCGGAAGATCGCGCCTGGGCTGCCCGCCCACACCACCGGAACCGTCGAGGAGATCGCCCGGACAGTCGACGACATCCTGGCCGCCACCGCCGCGGCCCCCCGCTGACACACCGTGGAGGTTTCACCCACATGCTGCGCAAGGTGCTCATCGCCAACCGTGGCGAAATCGCTGTCCGCGTGGCCCGGGCCTGCCGGGACGCCGGGATCGGGAGCGTGGCCGTCTACGCG
>NZ_JBEZLQ010000041.1:0-63298 GCF_040652235.1 Streptomyces sp. NPDC048277 | reverse complement strand
GGCCCCCGCGATGCCCGCTGGCAGGCCAGCAACCGGAATCACCCGTCCAACACGATCAGTCCAGCCCAGCCGCCCGAAGCGAAACAGCGAGGCTAGCTGGCCATGAGGTCGTTCTCGACGGCGGGGGTGATGCGGGTGAGCCAGAACTGCGCCTCGTCCGGTCCCAGGACCCGATCAAGGTTGAGGGTGGGGATCATGTTCTGGAAGACCCGGCCGACGCCCATGCCATAGTCTCCGTTCGGTGAGTGCAGTACCAGCACGCGGGTGCCATCGAGCGGTTCGATGTCGGCGGGCACCCCTTCCGGGTGGACGTAGGCGCCATGGCCGTCGAAAATGCGGAAACGGCGGAGCGCCGGATTGTCGGGGCCCAGGTACGGGTCGGCCTCCGTCGCTGCCTCGACCCACGAGCGGTCGGGGCGCACCCCTGGAACCATGCCTTGGCCGGAGTCGCCGATGAGCCGGTCCGCGAGCAGGGTGTGCAGCTGAAAGTTGTCCCCGACACCGCTCATCGTGAGGGCATACCCCCTACGCGCACGGGGGTTGAGGACGACCAGAGGCTCGTCGTCGAGGACGTTAGACAAGTCTCTGACCCAGGCAGCACGCTGCGACCGGTCGGCGACCGCTGCGGCGTACTCCCGCAGCTCGGCCTTGACCTCAGCGGGCACCGCCGCCCGGAAGGGACCGTGCCCCAAGACGGTGATCAGCGCCTTGAGCCAGTCCTCCATGTCGAACCAGGACATGGCGATCCGGGTCATGTCCCCTGTGTCTGGATGCCCTTTCGATCTGGCCAGCGTGACAAGAGCCTGCACCAGCTGCTTCGTACTGGCACTCACCTGCTCCGGCCGCCCGGGAGCCGCTTCGGCCCAGCACCCCGGGACCAGATCGTTGAGCATCATCGCCTCCGCCGCGCGCTGTGGCAGCACGTTGGCCAGCGCCATTGGTGAACCGCCCCACTCGACGCACGCCCCCGCCAGGACGGCCGTCTTGGCGAAGTCGCCCGCCAAACCCGGCAGCCACGGCGCAAGGGCCTCGACCGCGGCGGTCAAATCCGGGGAACCTCCCGCACGCGCGGTGTCTCCCAACCGCGACAGAGCCCGCCGGTAGCCACGAGCCGAACTTGACCTCATCTGCGCGACAAGCTCGTCAACGAGCCGGGGTATCTCCGAAGGCACGGCGGCACGCTAGCAGGGCCACGATCCTCACTTCACGGCTGGTGACCGAGCTAGGAACTCTGGGGTCATCTGCGCGCCGGGTGCTTGTCAGCAACATGACGCTGGCGCTGTCAACAGGAGATGCGACTCGCTACACAGCCACGACGCCGGATACCAGGTGGTCGTACTCGGCATCACCCATACGACCAGTGAAGCCGTAGGAGGCGGCATTCAGCTCCTTCTCCTTCCCGGTGACCGACGTAGTGGGCCGGATACCAGAGGTGTAGCCACCCTTGCGGCAGATCGTCGACTTCAGATTCGCCTGCGTGACCGCCGGGGAGATCGCGTCCGGCGTGCACTTCGGATCCTCCAACGGCTCGCTCTTCAGATACCGGTAGTGGCAACTGCACGCAGCCAGCTGCCGTTGGACCGTGTACGTCTTCTGCGGACCCGCCCCCACCGCGATCACCCGCCCGGCTCCGGCAGCGATCCGTGTGGATGGTCGTGGAACCAGGACAGGCCTCCGAGGTCGAGGCGGGAGCGTGCGCGGGTGACAGCAACGTAGGCAAGCCGGGCGTCTGCGTCGTCGATGGGTCCGGGTACGGCCCGGCCTTCGGCGTCCTGCTGGTCGGTGTCCTTGGGCGGGGTGAAATCGTCCGCGACCTTCACACTGGGCCATTCGCGGCCTTTGGCTTTGTGCGCGGTCGATACGGTCACCTGGGCGTGCTGCTCGGGCACGAGCCGGGCGACGGCGGTGAGGATGGCGTCGGTGCCGTGGGTGCCGACGAGGTCGACCAGGGGCTGCAGGTCGCGGCCGGCCGGGTCGTGGGCGGCGTAGTCTTGTAGGTCGCCCCAGGAGGGGAACAGGATCAGTTCGGGGTGGGTGGTGCGGCGGCCGTCTTTCAGGTCACGGGCGACCAGGGCCAGAGCGCGCAGGCTGTCTCCCACCTCGACCAGCGCGACGCGGTATCCGGAGGTCATCAGGTCCATGACCTGGGCCATGGCGCCGACGTTGGTACGGCACAGCACCGCGTCGGGCCGGGTGAGGGGGCCGAGTTCGGTGGGCACGTCGGGGGTTCCGGTCAGGCGGAGGGGGGCGTCGGCCAGGTGCAGCCAGCGGTTGGCTTCCACGGCGAGGAGGGGGCCGAAGCGGAAGGACTGGGACAGGGTCAGCTGGGTGCCGTCGAACCCGGTCATGACGTCTTTGGCGCCGCGCCAGTGGTAGATGGCCTGGGCGGAGTCGCCGACCATGACGAGCTGGGCGTGGTCGCGCTGGCTGAGGAAGACCTGTTCGACGACGGGGTTGGTGTCCTGGGCCTCGTCCAGCAGCAGGAAGTCGGTCTGGATGCGCGGCCGGGTGAGGGCCCAGATCTTCAGGTAGTGGTCGTGCTCGAAGCGGACCGCGCCATCGTCCGGGTGCTGCAGGTCCGTCCAGGCTTTGCGGGCGAAGGGCACGAGGTGGGCGGCGAGTTCGGCGTGCAGGGCGGCGTGTTCCAGGCCGCGCAGTGGCGGCACGTGGTGGCGGGTGATGGCTTCGTCCGCGGTGTGGCAGAAACGGGTGACGGTGCGCAGCGTGGCGTTAGAGAGGGCCTTTGGAGTCACCTCGCAGTCGCCGATGCGGATGGCTTTGGTGATGCCGAGGGCTCGTCCGGTCTGCCAGGCCGGACGGCGCGGCGCGTTCAGGCGACCGCTGAAGCGGTGGCCGACGGCCCCGTACGCCAGGGCATGCGCGGTCCTGCACTGGACGGTGTTCGGGAAGCGGGCGCCTGACGGTTGGGCGACGGGCCGGTTGAAGGCGAGGTAGCGGCCGCGGCGCCGGGTGGCGTGGGCGAGGAGGGCGAGGGTGGTGGTCTTTCCGGTGCCGGCACCGGCTTGCAGGGCCAGGTGCTGGCCGGCGTGGAAGGCGTCGGCGGCTGCGGTCTGTTCGTCGGTGGGGTTCATGGGGCGGGGTCCTTTTAGGGGCGGGTGAGGGCGTGTCCGACGGCGGAGAGCAGGTGCGCGGGGGTGGTGCTGGTGAGGAGTTGGCGTACGGCGTGGTCGAGTCGGTCGGCTTCCCGGTCGGCGTGCTCGGCCAGGGCGCGGTGGAGGGCCCCTTGTACGAAGCGTTCAGGACTCTGGTGCGCGCGGCGGGCGGCGGCCTTGAGGGCTGCGTTGGCGGCGGCCGGGAAGGCGACGTTGAGGAGCACCTTGTGGTCGGCGTCGGGGTAGTGCGTGGTGACCACGTCGATGGGCAGCCGTGCCCCGAGCTGGTGGCGCAGCCTGCGGGCGGCCTGGCGAGGGGTCTTGGCGTGGACGAGGGCCATGAGGCGGCTGGTGTCGTGGTTGGCGGCGAGCGGCAGTACCCGGGCGGCATCGCGAAGTTCGGCCTGGGCCAGGGGCGGGTGAGCATGATTTCAAGGGCGTGGTGCGGCATCGTCATCCCCTCCCCTGCCGGCGAGTCTGAAGGTGGGGCAGTCGGGTGTGGATGTGTGCCGCGTGCAGGAGCGGGTCGAAGACCTGCCATCCGGCCAGGGCGAGATCGGGAGCAGTTCCCGTCGCGTGAGTGGGGCAGTGCTGGGCGCGCCAGCGCAGTTGGTGTGCGTAGGGCAAATGGCTGAGGTCGTAGACGGCCATCGTGGTGTCGGGGAGGGTGAGTTGGCCTTGGCAGGGCCCGGTGGGTAGGAGTCTCCAGCGGCCTGCCAGGTGGCCGGGGGCGAGGACGGGGTGGGTGCAGCGGCGGCGTTGGCGGGTCTGGGCGACGCAGCGGATGTCTTCCAGGGGGCTGTGGCCGAGGTAAGGGACGAGGAGGATCCGGACGACGGGGCGGGTGGATTGTCCGGCCTCGCCGGTTGGCGCGGCCGCAGGAGCCTGGGGGCAGGGCTGGGGGGTGAAGGCGCCGGTGTCGATCATGCGGCGGGTGCCGACAGCGAGTTGGCGTCGGATCGCTTCGAGGCCCGGGGCGGTGCGGCAGGTGAGGGTGCGGCGGGGGCAGAGCAGGGCGTGCGGGATGCGGCACCAGTCGCTGCCGTCGCCGTGCGGGTGGGCGATGCCGCCGCCGATGTGCCAGCGGGAAGATTCGGGGACGTCGGCGACAGCCAGTTCGGCGGGGTGCAGGGCGATGGGTCGCTGGTCGGTGCGTTGGTAGAGATCGATGCGGTTGCCGCACTGTCGGCAGCGGCCGCTCTGACCGGCGCGCAGCAGGCGGCTGGGGCTGGCCAGGGCGATCTGCAGACCGCGGCGGAGGGGAACGTGGCGGGGGCTGCCGTCCCAGTGGCGGTCCGCGGGCAGGGGGTGGGGGCGCATGGCGGTGACCGTGCCAGGCGACACGCGGCAAGGAGTGCCGGGGCGGCCGGTATGTCCTCCGGCCGGCCCAGTCCGAGCGAACGGACATCCGAGGCAACGATCTCGTGTTCTATGCCTGCTCGCCGGTTCGGGTGAATTACGGCGAGGGCCACGCAGAGCGCACCGGCAGGTCAGCGGCCTTGCGTGCCGGGCGGGGTGTGGTCGTCGCAGAGGGGGCCCAGCAGGTGCTCGACGGGTACGTCGAAGGCGTGGGCGAGGGCGTGCCAGGTGGTGACGCTGCCGGTGGTGCGGCCGTGTTCGAGGTCGATGAGGGTGCGGCGGGCCAGGCCGCTACGAACGGCGAGTTCGTCGAAGGTCCAGCCGCGCTCGCCCCGCAGCCGCACGAGTTCGACGCGCAGCGCGTTGAGGTCGGGATCGGGCGGCAAGATCGTCACACCACCATCCGACGGTGCAGGACCCTGCCCTGTCAGTGCAGACCTATGCACTATCTGGCGAGACGGGAGTGACGTTCACGGTGCAGGGATCTGCACTACCGTGCGTCCGTTCCGGCCTCCAAAGGCCGGGCACCGACCATCGCGGCACGGACAGAGGGGAGGACGACCAGCCGATGAGGCTTGCCCGTACGCATACAGCAGTGCGGCGCATCTGGACTGTGGAGCTGCGTCCGCAGACAGGCGGCCCGCTGCTGGCCTGCCCTCATCCCCGCTGTGCGGCAGCCACTCCCCTGTCGGCCCCCTCCGCACGGTCCGCCGCGCTGACACACCTGGCTCGTCATGCCCGAGCGGACGTACTGCCCTCGCACCTGCGGACCTGCCAGTGCCGGGACCAGGGCTGCCACTGGCATCCGCGTCACCGCGGCTGCGCCGGCCCGGTCCCGCTCGCCCTCACCCTGGGCCGCGGCGGCCGCGCCTGGCGGCTCGCCGACGCCTGCGCGGCCTGCGCCGCCGCGACCAGCCACACCGCCGTCGTCCCCGACACACAGCTCGGCAGTCCGCGCTCCCCCACCCCGCCAGCGCCTACGCATGCTGGACACCGGCTCGGGGCCGAGGAACGCCTACGGGTGCGGGAGACGCTCACCTATCTTGCCGCCGCACTGCCTCAGTTCACCTCCCCCGCCGCCCGCCTGCTCGCCGTCCAGTGCACGCTGCGTGCCGACACCCGAGGTCGCGCTCGTCTGCGTGCGGGCCTGCTGCGCGGCATGCGCCTGCACGGGCGCAGGGAAGTCTGGGAGGAACTGGCCCAAGGAGCCTGGCTGCGATGCCCTGACCTCAGGTCAGCAAGGGTGGAGGTACAACTGCTCGACGGTACCGTCCTGGACCAGGCCCCCGGCAGGCGTGCGCGGTGCCGCGCCGCCCACTGGGCCTTGAACCCCACACCATCGCACCTGCCCTCGGCCTCACCACCCGCGCTGCACCTCGTCACCCTCATCCTGGCCGCGCACACCACCGACCGCACCACAGGCAGCCTCGACATGGATGTACTCACCCGCCTGAGCGGGCACTCGCGGCAGCAATCGGCCGAGCTGCTCGACCGGCTTATCGCCGTCCGGGCGCTGGCTGCCTGGCACCAGAACCGGGACACCGACGAGGTGTTGTGGGAACTACCCGCACACACGAAGGCAACGCCTGGGACATGGTGCCCGTTGCCGCCCATCCGGTAACGGCACGCACAGAGCAGGCGTTGTACACAGGGAAAGCAAGGCTTCCCACCCGTAATATCGCCGCACCGGGGCACACTGCGACCGGAGTCGCTTCCCTGACTCGCCGCAGCCACCCGCCGGCGCTTCAGCCCGGCCATCAACCGAGGAGAGAACGATGCCCGAAAGTACGGCTCACGCCACCGAGTTGGCTTCGCAGTACATCAGTCAGGTGACCAGCGACCTCGAACGCAACGTCAAGGAGCAGGAACGCATCACGGCCGAACTCGCCGGGCTCCAGGAACAGTTGGCCACCTTGCAGCAGGACCACACCGTGCTGGTCACCATGCAACAGGCGCTCGGCGTCCCGGCCGCAACCCCCGAGCCGCCCAGCACAAGCAGCGCCGCGGTGCCCTCCCCCCGGAAGAAGACGGCATCCGCATCCGGCACACGCCGGCCGGCAAAGAAGGCATCAGCGCCACAGCCCGAGGACAAGAAGACGGCTGGACCCACTGGACCCACGCTGGTCGACCTCATCCACCAGCATGTGGCTGACCAGAGCAAGCCCCGTTCCGCGGCAGAGATCGCGGAGGCACTCAGGAGGGCGCACACCGAGCGCACCATCGACACCAAGGTCGTGCGCACCACCCTCGAAAACCTCGTGGCCAAGAGCCGCCTCCACCGAACCAAGCAAGGCTCGGCCGTTTTCTATACCGCCACGGCCGCCCCCGAGCCCCTTGCGGCCGAGCCGCAGCCGGAGGCCCCGGCCAGCTGAACATCCGCCGCCCGGCGCACTCCTCTGTCCCATAATCCGATGGTCTTGGCGCCGAAGACCCACTCGCGGGGCTCCGGCATACCGCAGTGCGCGGCTGCGACAGTGCCGAGCAGAGGGGCAACAGGGAAGGCCCTTGGGCCCCTGCCTGTGATTTCCATGCCGCTGCAGTCGGCTGTCCAGCAGGCAGCCGCAGGGCCGTGGTCACTCAGTGACAGCGGGATGCAGGCGCCCGAGGTCTTGCCGAACCCCCGCTCCTGACACGTCAGCGCGGGCGCCAGGTGCGGATTTCCAGGTGGATGATGTGCGCATCCGGGCGGATGCGGCCGGTCTCTACCAGCCATTGGTGGACGGCTGCGGTGACGTCTCCGCCTGCGGCGTCGACGCGTTGAGCGAAGCTGGCGGCGTCGTGCCCGCCGGTCTGGGAGGAGCCGTAGGAGCGCTCCTCGGTGTGATCGGTGCGCTGGATGACATCGCGGCGGATGCCGGGGGAGTCGGTGCGGCTGCCGGAGGGGTGCACGTAGCCGGTCTTGGCCAGGCGGACGGTGAAGGCCAGGCGCAGGCCGTGGCGGACGGCTTCGGCGATCAGGGGGCGCAGGCGGGAGGAGCCGGAGGCGATCGCCTGGGCTCCGACGCGGCCGGTGCCGGAGCCGGTGGGGGTGATCAGGACAGCTTTGCTGCGTACCCGGGCTGTGGCACCGGAGGTGGTGGTGCGGCGGGTGATGTGTCGGCTTGCGATGGAGGCGAGGTCGGTGAGGTCGGTGATGCCGCCTGTCTGGACGGCGGCCAGGACCTGGCGCAGGGCAGGGACGAAAGCTGCGCCTTTGTTCTTTGTGTAGAACTGGGACACCAGGGAGGCGTCACGGTTGATGATGCGGGCGATATCGCGCTTGGTGTAGCCGACTGACTGCAGTTGGTCGGCCAGCTGAGCGGCCTCGTTCAATTCGCGTTGCCCGGTGGGGCGGTTGCGGCGGGGGCGGGGTGGCATCAGGCCTCTCCTGCGCTGGGGGTGAGGGCGGTGCGTCCGGCGTCCCGCAGGGCGAGGAGTTCTGCCTCGGTGGTGGGTGCGGCTACGGGACCGATGAGGTGGCCCTTGAGGAGGTAGTCGCCGGGCTGATGGTGATGCGGCCAAGCCTGCGGCTGGGTGAGGTAGAGGGCGTCGGTGCGGAAGGCGACGACGCTGCCCGGTTCGGTGTGCAGGGCGCCGGCGTAGGTGTTGTCGTCGCGGTGGCGCTGGGTGAGAAGGGCTGCGCGGGCGCCGGACCAGATCGCGGCGGCCCATTCGGGGTGGGCGTTGGGGTCGCGGCTGAAGCCGGTGGGTTTCTGCCAGGTGATCTGTTCGTCGTCGAAGCCGATGATTTCGGCGTCCGGCGGGATGTCGCGTTCCAGGGTGCGGGGGGTGGTGCCGGTGACCATGCGGGGGCGCTGGGCGAAGGAGCCGATGCCGTACAGGAGGATGGCGCGTACCGCGCGGGAGGCGAGGTGGGCGGCGCGGGCCTGCTGGGCGTCGCCCTGGAAGTGGGCCTGGGCGGAGAGGTTGGTCCAGGTCTCTTTGAGTTTCTTGGCCCAGTCGTCGAGGGGTTTGCCGTCCTCCCACAGGATGCCGTCGAGGATTTCGATCTTCCACGGGGTGAGGGGGTTGGTCAGGGCGGTGTGGATTTCGGGGCCGCCGGCCCAGGTGGTGAAGGTCGTGCCCGGGGTTGCCGGGTAGTGCCAGGCGCGGTCGCCCGGTGCGGGGGCGGGCAGGATGCCGACGTGGTTCCAGGTGTCGGGGACGGTGGCCCGCACCTGCCAGTGGCCGCAGCCGTACAGGGCCCGGGTCTGTTCCTTCTCGCTCCAGGAGGCGAAGGTGGCGGCGGTGATCCGGCGGGGGGTGCCGACCGGGGATTTCCAGGTGTGTTTGGCGTAGGCGAAGGTGCGGTCGTACTCGACGAGTTGGGGCAGTTGGTCGGGCACGCGGGGCGGGAGGACGAGTTCGTTGCGTCCCTGGCCGGCGGTGGCGTGCAGCAGGCCGCGCAGTTCCTCGGACAGGACGGGAAAGCCTTCGGCGTGCTGGCCGCGGGTGGGGATGGTGCGGGTCCACAGGTCGCGGCCGGTCTGCGACGGGGAGCCCATGACGACGGCATCGGTCCAGTGGCGGCGCAGCGCCTGCCACAGCAGCACAAACGCGTCCCGGACAGTGGCCGGGTCGTCGCCCCCGGTGTCGAACCACTCCCCCACCGAGCGGATTTCGACGTGGCCCTCGCCGTTGTCGCGCTGGTAGCGGCCGACGGGATGGCGGGCGTGGACGAAGTGCCCGGCCATCCGGTCCTTGCCGCGGCCGGTGTCGGTGCGCCAGCCCGGCGTGGGAGCGTTCAGCCAGGCCGCGACGGCATCCCTCAGGTAGGGGTAGCGGTCGGCGTCACGGTGCCAGGGGTCACCGGCGGTGATGTAGATGCGCTCCGTGCCCTCGGGCAGGGTCTGGAAGACGGCGGTCAGAATAGCGGCGACCGAGGTGTCGGCCAGGTCGAGGCGGTAGGTCTCACTGCGGTGCACCAGCACGCCCGTGTCCGTGTCCAGGAAGACCGTTGACCGGGCCTGCTGGGTGAAGTTCGGCGGCGTAGAAAGCAGGTTCGGAGTGTGCGTGAACCAGCTACTGCCCACAGCCCCCTCGGGGATCGACGGGAGGGCACGCGGCGCGTCCGGGGCTGCGGACTTCGCGCGGGCAGGGTCCTTGGCAGGAGCAGCGGGAGGCGGGACAGCGGCGGGCGGTGCCGGCGGGGCGGCGGCCATCGCGGGCGCCACCGCTCCTGCAGGGGCGGGAGGGTGGGGTGAGCTCTTCGTGCCGTCAGCAGCTGGGACGTCCGGCTCGGAGTGGGCCGGGCCGGTCTCGGCCGTGGTGAGGCGGTCGGGGGCCAACGTGGGGGCCAGGGTGACGATGTCGGCCACGCTCAGTCCGGCCGCCGGGGCGATCCGTTCCGCCTTCGCCTTCACATAGGAGGCCAGTTGGATGATCAGCTTGTCGCGGTCCGCTTCCTGTTTCATCAGTACGGCCCGGGTCCTCTTGATCTGGTCCCGCACGGTGCGCAGATCGGCGAGCGCTGTGCTGTAGCTCTGTGCGTCCATCGGGCGTTCCTTGTCCGGGCCGGGTTCAGTCGACGGTGGCGTGAGTGGAAACGTAGGCGAGGGTTCCGCCCGAGTGGGAGACCAGCCGCGCGCCCAGCAGCTGTTCGGCAAACTGCCGGTCGCCTCCGATCTGGGAGGTGACGCATGTGTGCGGGGCGGCCAGGTCGGTGACGTAGCCAGCCAGACGAGCGTCAGGAAAGGCGTGACGGCCCTCGGAGTTCTTCTCCCACCGCTGAAGGCCAGTCAGGACAGCCACCACGTAGCCCGCGAGCGTGACCGGCAGCACTACCCCGGCCGCGACACTCGCCGGGTCGCACCGCCACCAGCCGCGCAGCGCCTTAAGTAGATCCTCGGGCGGAAGGGCGGCAGCGAAGCCGAGCCAGGAGCGTTCCGGTCCCTCCATCCGCCGGGCCACATCCACCCGCAGGACGGCGATCTCCTCGACCGGCAGTCGATCGAGCGGCGCCTGCCGCCGCGTCTGCAGAGCCTGGACGACCTCAAGCGGGATCATGACGCGTACGCCGCGGCGGGACAGGCCCGGCAGCAGCCCGGCAGCGATGAGGCGGCGGAACGTGGTGATCGCGCAGCCAAGCTCTTCCGCGGCCTGTCCAGTCGTCAGCAGCACTCCACCCCTACCTCATCCCTGATCAGATATCTGATTCGGCATGAAGTGTAGTTCGGAAGACGAAAGGGCGTCAAACTCTTGCTGGCATGGCATGGCCAGATTCGCCGACCCAACCAGCAGAGGACGCGCATACCGGACCATGACCCAGGCCGCCCGCTGCCAGGCAGCGCAGGCGTCCTGCGGACCGCACCGGCTGCGGCCTTTGGCTGCACTTCGGCGGCCCGCAGGCAACAGCGGCTGGCAGCCGGGGAGTTGCCCGCGAACTGCGGTTCGGCAACGGCCGCGACCCGAGGCAACCACATATCGCCGGTTCGCCGGGAGGGCTTACTGGCCAAGCGGAAGCCTGATGTTCTCTGGTCCGCCAGTCCTGGTCAGGTGGAAGAATCGAGTTGATCGAGCCATGCGCGGGCGGCACTGGCTGCACGGCGGATAACCTGCTCATCGGCACCGACCCTGCTGATCACTCCGATCCTGCGGTTAAGGCGTGCGTTCACTTCCCGATGTGTGGCACCTGTCGCTTTGACGAGATCGTTGACCATGGCCGTCAGTCGGACGTGAGGGTTTGGACCGGTATCGACTTCACCGTCATACTCTCGATCCCACTCGGGTTCCGGGTCATATAGTGACTCGCGCTCCGAGCAGTCAGCGCAAAACTCTAAGACTCCCTCGACCTGCGCTTGCCCGCAGCTCACGCAGACCCAGCTGTCGCAGTTCGCGCACGACGTCAAGGCCCCGTCGGAGTCGTGTCCCCAGGCACGTTCCTGCGACGTGCACTGGCCGATGCACGGCCGCGACGCGAAGGAGGGGTTCGCTGCAGGTTCCAGCACGCCGTCGTGGGCCTCGCGAGCAGCCAGTTCTGCCTTCCAGCGGGCACGGTTTTCCTTTCCACGCCGATTGCGTGCCTGCTCGAGGGCTTCCCTTTCTTCAGGCGTGAGGTGGCCAGCGCACGCGGCTACAGGAGAAGGGAGGTCATCGTAGGCTGGCCATTCGGCGACCGGGCGGCGGCATCGGCGACCAGTGGTCTTGCCATACCGGGTACATACTGACGTCTGGCCCCTGACGAGATCCTCCCGGCCGACGGCGGAGGATGCTTCCTTGGCGTGCGTCTTGGACGCCTGCTCGGAGGCTGCTCCCTTGTCCAGCTTTGCCTGCAGGATTTGCCGCCAGTCGTCACCGATCTCGGGAAGCGCAAGAGCGGCACTGACGCCATCGACCTGCAGGCCATGCCGTCCCGCCACGTGCACGAACACCGGCTGAATGGCTGCGAGGACCTCATCGGTGAATTGGGGGACGCGATAGGGCGACACGATGAGAACGGCGTCTGCCCGCCCCCCGGAGCGGTTGCCCGGTATCAGTTCCACGTTTTCTACATCCGCCAGCAGGGCAGCAGCCTCGCTATTGCCCTGCTCATACATCAAGAACGCCGTTTGACCCAGCACGCGATGCAGGGTGGATGCCGCTGACGCGGCTGGCCGGGGCGGCAGGGCAGCAGTGGCGGCAGGTGCATGCGCTGGCACCGCCGTGCTTGCCGGCATGAAATACAGGGGCGCAGGTGGTGTTTGCTCGAGGACCGACTCAACGGCGGCTGGACGGCTGAGAACTTCCTCAAGCACCGCCTCGAGCACGGGCGCGGAGTCCGAACTGACGAAGTTGTCCACCGCGCCCTGGTTGACCCAGGCCAGTGTCAGCGTGGCCCCGTCGTAGAAGGACACGTTCGCGTTCTGACTCAACAAAATCCAGGTGAACCGCCGCCGTTTCTTCACTGCTTCCAGCACCTGCGGCCACAGCTCCTGCACGACCATCGTCTCGTCCGCCATATCCGCTCCCCATGTGATGCGCTTTTAGCAGCGTAGAAAGAGGCACTGACAACTAGGTTCACCACAAGGGCAGTTGGCTTGACCTCGGCAACCGTTGCTGACCCGTCATGACATCGCTGCGTGCGACGAAGCAAAAGCCCCTGATCCGCAGCACCGTCGGTGCCGGGTGGTTCCGGTCGACGGTGCGGGGCACCGGATCGAGTTGATGCACGCGGAGGCCGCCGGCGGAGGCACCACGACTCGAGCAGGGCCAGGTTCAGTCGTCAGACGTGCTGCGGCTGATGTGCCTGCCGCAGACGGCGCGTCGAACACATTTCGAACTTAGAGCGGATCCATACTCGGCAAGATTTTTTCGGTCATTTGTTCCTATGTGTTGCCCGGATTCAACGCGCGTAGCACGCGGCAGTCCGCCGTCTGCCTTTAGTCGACGGGCCCTGGCTGGAAGTTCGGCTCGCTGCTGGTCACCGGCAGGATGTTCCGCCTCGCCTTGGCGTTCGAAATGTCATCAGCGCAGGTTAGAGCGCACTTTTGACGGGCAAGAGTGGGAACTCTGATTCGCGCCCTTGCACAGGGGAGGGGCACTGTAGAGGCAGGGTCTGACAATGGGTCGGTTCGGCCGGTGCGGCGGATATGGCGTGAAGTTTCGGCTACCGCCCGGTACCGCAACCAGACGCTGCATGTGCTGCCGGAACGGTGCGCCAGGATGCGCCTATGAGTCTCACCTCGTCCCTCAAGGAACCGACGTCAGCGATGTCGCAGTTCCTCACCGAGCATCTGCCGGGCGTCGATGATCTGTTATCTGACTACCGCAGGCGTCTGGTCCGTTATCCGGCGCCGGTGGGTCCCGCTGCCGGCATGGGGCAGCGACCGGAGTACCGGATGCTGGGTCACACGATCGACCACCGGCTGCGGATCAGTCTCGGAGCGTCCACCGGCCAGCCGATCAAAGAAGGGATCGTGCGGGCGGCTATCGACGACGACGGCTGGCCGGCTCCTGACGTCATCAGCACGGTGCAGGCAGCGGGCGCGGTGTTACTGAAGGAACTGGACCAGTACGAAAGCAGCGAAGGCCAGCCGCTGGCGTGCGACTCCGAGACGGAGGACCGTCTGGTGCGGCTGTGCCACGTCGCCTCGAGCTTCGAAGCGATCTTCCGCCACGTGGGATGGATACGCGGCAACAGTCTGGGCTCCAGCCGGCCAGGTGCAACGCTGGATGAAATCGTCGATGCCGTACCGCCCTACATCGTCGACGACATCCGCCAGCAGATGAGGTTGGCCGCACATCCCGGCCCCTTCGACGGCCTACGGCAGCTGCCCGCCGCGCAGCGCCTCTGCGGGCCCGTCTTCGACGGCAGCCTCCATGTAGGAGGAGCCGACGCCGACTTCATCCTCCGCGGCCAGTTGATCGACTGTAAAGCCACTATCCGCCCCGAGCGGATGGGCCGCGCTGAGTTCTACCAGCTCGCTGGCTACCTTCTGCTGGACTACAGCGACAGCTACTCCATCGAATCCGTGGGACTGTATCTGTCCCGCCAGGGCGCCCTTATCGACTGGAACGTCGCGGACTTCCTGGGCTTCATGGGCTCACAGCTCGAGCTGCCCGACCTGCGCGCTGCTTGCCGGTACGCGCTGACCGACGGTGCGGCCGACACGCCCCCGCCGCCGGAGGACCAGCGCCGCCTGCTCCCCCGCCCGCGCAACGCACCCCCGGTCCAGGACACCCTCTTTGGCAACCTGCCTTGATCCACTGCGGCTACTCCAGCTGACCCTACGGCAGCCGATAAGCGCAAAGGGCAGCGAGTGGAATGGCTCTTGCCTGCCTCCCGTGAGCGTTCATGCCGATGGCCGTTGCGCGGCAGGATCTGCTGGGCACCCGGTCCAGGACGAGGAACTCCACGAGAGCTGAATGCCTTGGCGGCCATGCCCCGTCGGGTGACGCGCAAGCTCGCTCACGAACGGTGCTATGCCGTGCGCAGAGCTCATCGTGTCTGATCCTGCCCCAAAGTCCGCGGCCGGTATGCGTCTGAAGGAAGACACCGCTGCGAGTCAAGGCCGCTGGGCGCGGCCTGCAGGCGATCAGGCGGGAATCCTGCCCGGCGTTCCGGGCGGCGACAGTGCTCCCATCGGTGATGGCGCTGGAGCCGCTCCGCTTCCGCTTCTTGCAGCCGCGCGCCTTGTTGGTGTGAGCGCGGCGTGCGAGCCACGGCTCGCCGTCGCGGGGCCGACTGGCATCTCCACGGCGTGTGTCCAAACGCCTGCCCTGCCTTCCAAGCAGCGCCTTCCATCCTGATTTCCATGCATACATGAGAGTTATTCGTGATCCCTCTGTCTTTCGAACCACACCAGCAGGCTGATCCCCCGCCACCGCTGAGCATCGGCCGTCGCTTCGCCGATCCGGCACACATGACCGCACGGTTCATCCGCCCTGGCTGGAGACGGCTGGAGAACAGCGGCTGGAGGAGTGCCTGCCGGTACGGCGGTTCCCCGTCTGCAAGGGGCGGCGCTCGGCTCCGGGCTGGTACTGGTCCGCGACCGACAGGTGCCTGGTGCACCATGGGTTCAAAGCCATGCGCACGCAGCTCATGATGCTGGACCACGATCCGGTGGTGACGGCTCTGGCCTGTCGGCCGGTGGAGCTGTCGTGGCACGGCCGGGGTGGCAGGAAGGTGTCGCACGCGCCGCACCTGATGGCACGTCTGGCGGATGGCAGCGGACTGCTGGTGGACTGCGCGAGCCGGTTCAGGGTGGGGCGGCGACTGGTTTGGCGGGCTGCCCACCTGGAGGGTGCTGCGGCCGCCGCAGGCTGGCACTACCGTCTGGTCGGACCGCCGCAGCCGGTGGTGGAGGCCAACGTGCGCTGGCTTGCCGGCTACCGGCATCCGCGGTATGCGCGGGGCCGGTTGCCGGAGGTGGCCGAGTGTTTCCGGGAGCCGACGGCGCTGGCGGAGGGGGTGCGGCTGCTGGGTGATCCGATCGCGGTGTGGCCGTGGGTGTTCCACGCACTTTGGGTGGGCGTGCTGAGCGTGCCGCTGGAACGCCCGCTGCACGAGCGGACCGTCGCGGTGGCATGCGCGGAGGACAGGCGGTGAGCCGGCCCCTGCTCAGGCCCGGCAGCGTCGTGCGCTACGGGGGCCGGGAGTGGACCGTCGCGGGTATCGAGGGATCCTCGGTGTCCGGTGCGCGGATCTGGCTCTCCGGGACGGAGAAGAAGGACGGGCAGGACACGCTGGCGGTGTTCGGGCTGGCGGAGCTGCTCGGCGATGCGTCGTTCGAACCGGTAGGGGGTCCGTCGCGTCTGCGGGTACCGCAGATGGGCCTGCTGTCGACGGTGTCCGAGGACGAGCAGTGGCGTGCGTTCGAACTGGAGCGGCACGTCCGTGAGGTGGAGACGGGGTGTCCCTCCCCGGACGGCACGGCGTCGGTGAGACCTGAGTACGATCCCGTGTCCACCACGCTGGCCCAGCGGGAGCAGGCGAAGGCCGATGAACTGGCCGCGCAGGGCTGGGCGGACGTGAGCCGGGCGACGGTGCGCAGGTGGCGTGCGCGCTACCACGCGGACGGCGTGTGGGGGCTGGCCAAGAAGCGTCGCAGCTCGGCGCGGCTGATCCGCGCCGATCCCCGGGTGGTCGAGGCACTGCGCGCCCTGCTGCCTGTCGAGGCTTCCCGCTCCCGGTCGCGAGGGTGGAAGAAGCGGATGCGCGGGGAGGTGCAGTGGTGGCTGGACGACCACCACGGCGAGCCGGGCCTGCGGACGGTCGGGGTGCCGCCGCAGTCCACGTTCAACAGGCTCCTCGACACGGTGGAGGCATCCCTCGGGTTGCAGGGGACGGTGGCGCAGCGGCGTGCCCGCGCCGCCCGTCCGGCCCCGCCGTTCACCCCGACGCTGGCGCTGCGTCCGGGGGAGATCGTGATGCTGGACAGTTCGCCGCTGGACGTGCTGGTGGTCCTGGACGACGGGGTAGTGGGGCGGCTGGAGCTGACCATCGCCGTGGATGTGGCCATGCGCGGTCTGTGGGGGGTGCTGCGGCCGGTGGGTAGCAAGCTGACGGACGTGGCGGTGCTGCTGGCGCAGATGATGTCGCCGATGGTGATGCGGCCCGGCTGGTCCGCGACTCTGTCGATGGCCTCCTCGGTCGTGCCGCACGAGCGGCTGACCGGCATCGACGAGCGACTGAAGGACGCGTCGGCCCGTCCGGTGATCGTGCCCGAGACGGTCGTGGTCGACCAGGGCAAGGTGTTCGTCTCTGCGGCCACCCGGGCCGCGTGCGAGAGCCTGGGGGTCTCACTGCAGCCGGTGCCTCCGGCCAACGGACCGGCCAAGGGCCATGTGGAAAGGCCATTCGGTTCGATCAATTCACTGTTCTGCCAGTGGCTGCCGGCTACACCGGTTCGAACGTGAGTGAGCGCGGCTCCAAGGTCGAGCAGGAGCCGCTGTGGACCGTGGCCGAACTCCAGGCATTGTGGGAGGAGTTCCTCGTGTACTGGCACCACCGCCCGCACGCGGGGCTTCGGCATCCGCTGATGCCGAGAAGGCTCTCACCCCGAACCAGATGTGGGCAGCACTGCTGCCCGTCGCCGGATACGTGCCGGTGCCTTTGTCGGCGGACGACTTCATGGAGCTGCTGCCGGTGCGCTGGCAGCCGATCACCGATGCCGGTATCCGGTTCGACTACCGCACCTACGACGGCAGCTGCCTCAACGGACACCGCGGGCAGCACTCCGGGGTGCAGGCGCAAAAGGGCCTGTGGGAGGTGCACTACAACCCCTACGACCCGGTCCGGATCTGGGTCCGGCTGCCAGAGGGGTTCCGTGAGGTGGGGTGGGTCCATGCCACCTCGATCGCCCTCCCGTTCACGCACCACGTCTGGGAACACATCTGCAAGGTGGTCGAGCGCACCGGTTCGCGTGAGGAACACGAGGCCGAACTGGCCCTGGCCCTGGACGCCTTCCTCAGGCGGGCCGCGGGCAAAGAGAAGCTGTCCACCGTTGAGCGGCGGGTGATGGCAAAGTCCCGCGCCTCGGAGACCTTGCCGGTGCCCGAGGGCGAGATCAACGTGCTGGACGTGCTCGCCCCATCGTTTGGGCTGCCCGGTGTGTACGCGGCGCCGGATCCCGACGACGAGACCCTGCCGGACGAGGACGACGATGACGAGACCGTCGTCGGTGACGGGCCGGAGGCCGGCCATGTCCCGGGAGGGTCTCTCATCCTCAGTGACCAGGACCTTGAGGAGGACCAGTGGCTGCCGTAACTGCTGCCGTGAGCGGCGACTTCTCCGACGGCGATGTCACTCCCGGCGCGGTCACGGACTGCGTCCGGTGGCAGGAGTACGTCTGCCGTCTGCGTGTGACCGCCCCTCCGGTGGACGACCCGTCCTGGGACCGTACGAGGCTGCTGGATTACCACTCGGAGTTCGTCACCCTCAAGACGCCTTCCATGGAGCGGGCGAAGGCGGAGCTGAAGGTGACTCTGCTGGTGAACAACCGGCAGTCGAGCACGGCCCGGCGCGGGCTGATCATGTCCGGGCCACCGGGGGCGGGAAAGTCGACCACGCTCATGGAACTCGGTCGGTCCTTCGAACTGAGCGAACGGCGCCGGCGGCCGGGCCTGGAGGGCTCCATGCCCGTGCTGTTCGCTTCCGTCCCGCCCACCTACACGCCCAGGAACCTGGCCAAGGTCCTCGCCCGGTTCGCCGGAATTCCCGTCCATGACCGGATGACCGAACACACCATCACCAACGCCGTGTGTCACGTCCTGTACGAGCGGGGCACCCGGTTGGTGTTCATCGACGACGTGCACCTGCTCAACACCCGTACCCGGCCCGGCGCCGACACCTCCGACCAGGTCAAGACCCCGATGGAACGAGTACCCGCGACGTTCGTGCTGGCCGGCGTCAACGTGGAGGACTCACCGCTGCTCACCGGGCCCCGCGGCGCCCAACTCGCCGCCCGCTGCAAACTCCTGCGCACTCCCCCACTGCTCAACGGCACCCCGGAACAGAAGAAGACGTGGCGCACGCTCCTGGGCGACGTGGAGGGGGCACTGCGGCTGGCCGACCGCGTCACCTTGCCGCAGGCCGGGCGGACCCGGGTGTGGTTCCCGATCGCGTACGGTGTGCAGCTCGCTTGTGAGTGGCCCGAGCTGCGTGGGCGCCGGCCGTCCAGGACGGTGTCCGATCCGACCGCCGTGCGGCTGAAGGCCGGCCACACGCTGACGGTGACCGAGACCGCGCTGGTCTTCCTCGAGGACGCCCGGCGCCGCGGCGATGTGTGCGAGCCGCTGGACTGGATCCCTGAGGTCCACCATCCGGTCGGGAGCGGCGAGGCGGTCATCCCCGACGCGCTCCTGTACTACCGAACCGGGCCCGTCGGCGGTGACGCCGGGTCCATGCTGCGGGCGTTCGTGGAAGTCGACCGGGCCACTATGGGCCCGGAGCGCCTAGCCGCCAAGCTGACCGCGTACGAACGCCTCCACCGCTATGTGCCCGTGGTCCCGGGGCGCCGACCGACCTTCCAGGAACCGGCGGCTGAGGAGTGGCGGCGGCGCTACCCGCTCTTCCCCCGCGTTCTGTTCGTCCTGGACGGCACCGGCCCGGCCGGTGTCGAGAACCGGATCCGCGCCCTGCGCGCCGGGGTTGGGCTGCTGGCGCCGTCCCGCTTCATGTACGACGTCCCCGTCCTCGCGGCGCCGTTGGCCGACCTGCTCCAGTACGGCCCCTCCGGACCCGTGTGGCGGCCCGTCCACGAACCCGGCCGGCGAGTGCGCTGGACCGAGCCCGGGCACCGGCCGACCTGACGTGCGGCCGCCGCAGACGCGGCACGGGTCTGTCCTTCGCCCGCAGACCCTCTGCAGCGAAGCAGTCGGCCACCCGACCAGCACGTACCCGCCCCTTGTCGACCTGGTCAGCCGCGTATCCGAACGCCAACGGCCAACCAGCCGAAGCAACACGAGGGGCACCAAGAAGGGCACTACGAGAAGCACCACGAAGGACACCAAGAGGGGCAACACGAGAAGCAGCCAGCCAGGGACGCACCTCGCTGACCAGCCGTGGTCGGGGCTGGACCCGGTACGGCGGGAGGCGTGGTCGGGCTCATGGTCGGGGCGACCACGCTGCCGACCACGCCCTGGCGACTCCAGGGCTCAGCCGGACGCCCGGACGGGTGACTTTTCCCCTCGCGTACGCGAGCGGGTATCTAAGCGCATCCGCGTAACTTGCCTGCTTCTCTTGGTACTTGACACTAATTCATGCGTTATGTCACGTTCCATTGCGATTGGTCGCCGCTAGGCCGAAGGAAGCAATTCGTGAACGAGGTGTTGACCGCGTCGGCGGACCGGGAGGACGACGTCGCCCCGGACCGGGCAGCCCGGGGCGAGCCGCTGAAGTTCGTGAAGGGAGTGCCGGTGTACACGAGCGGCAGGGCACCGGCGTACCCGCGGACCAAGGCCCAACTGGGCGCGGTGCGGCGCAAGCCCGCTGCGGGACAGCAGCCAGCCGCGTACGTCTACGTCCACTGGTACGGGACCCGGATCGCGCTGTGGGACCCAGAACATGCGGTGAAGATGCGGCCGCTGTCGGCTCTGCAGCGCCGCCAGATGCAGCAGCGCCGCACCTGCACCGACTGCGGCGAGGTGTTCCCCGTTCCGGTGTGGGGGATGTGCGGCGTGTGCGAGGACAGGGAAGCCCGGCGCCGGGCCGACCTGCGGAGCCGGACTTGCCAGGACTGCGGCACCGTCTTCCGGACGCCGACGCCCGCCAGGAGCTGGGGCGACGGGATGTGCCTGGCGTGCGACGAACGCCTTGAGCGCGGACGGCGGGTGGCGCGGTCGCTGGTAGAGCGCTCGTGCCGGCGGTGCCTGGTGCAGCTGTACCCGCTCACGGTGTGGCCGGCGATAAGCGAGCGCGAGCAGGCGATTGCCGACTGGCACTGCACCCCGTGCGACCAGGAGATCGAACGCGAGCGCGTCGAGGCGCAGCGGCTGGCGGACCGGGCCCGGTGGGGCGACCTCGGGCCGACCATCGCGTGGGCGCAGAAGATCCTCGCCGACCCGGATGCCTACGCGATCCTGGACACCGAGACGACCGGCCTGAGCGCGACGTCGCGGATCGTGGAGATCGCCGTCACCACGGCGTCCGGGACGGTGCTGCTCGACACGCTGATCAACCCCGGCGGCGAGCCGATCCCGGCGGAGGCCACGGCGATTCACAAAATCACGGACGCCATGGTCGAAGACGCGCCCACCTTCTCCGAGGTCCTCCCCCGCCTCACCGAGGCCCTCGCCGGGCGCCGGATCGTGATCTACAACCGGGCGTACGACACCGGCCGGCTGGGGTGGGAGCTCCACCTTCACCACCAGGCCCGCGGCACGGTCGACTTCACCAAACAGCCCCGGTACGGCGCCCGGCGGCATCCGGCCGCACAGGCCTGGCTGGACGCACAGGAGTGGGAGGAGTGCGCGATGGAGCAGTACGCCATTTTCTACGGCGACTGGCACGACTACTTCGGCAGCTACACCTGGCAGAAGCTGGGCGGCGGCCACCGGGCCCTGGGCGATACCCATACCGTCATCCGGCGACTCGAGGAAATGGCCGCCTACCCCAGTCCCTTCGACCCGGTGGCGGAGCACGCCGCAGCGTGACACCGTCAGGGCCGCGCTCGTTGAGCAGTGCCTGCGGAGCAAGGGATGAGCCTCCGGGACCGGCCAGGTCCCGGAGACTTCGCCATCCCGCCCCCCGCCGACAGCCGCGGCGTAAGCGTTCGTTGCTCAGATGCCCAACACCTTCACTTCGATCATCTGCTGTACTGCAACGGCTCCTGGGTGGTCGCTGCGTCGTCAGCCGGAAGATTCGGCGAGGATGCGCCTGGCCTTGCGCTCGACCAATACAGGGACGAACTCCCGCACGGGCCGATCACTGAAGGACGCGTGTGCCTTGGTTACGGCTGCCTCGACTTCGGCCGGACCGTGAGTCGCACTAAAGGCATCCTTCAGGCGCTCCACTACTCCGCGGATGGCGTCGTCCTCGCGCGCTTGGTCAGCCACAGTGCCACCTGCCTAAAAGAGTTGCCCTCAGCCGTCACCAAGATTCTGGCGCGCAACGACCGCGCCGTTGTGATCATTGCATCGGGTTCGTGGACTATCGCTTGGATCAGGCCATGCCTGGTGCGCCTGGAGAGCAAGGCTGACCAGGGTCATGAGCAGGTCGACATCCGCCGCGAAATTGAGGCGCAGCGTCACCCAGTGAGAGTCGGGCACCAGCTGGATCGCGGCTGCCGTGAGGTGCTCTTCAAACCGCCGGATAGCCCGTACGGTGAGGCAAAGGTCAACGTCGCGGTCGGAATGGAAGTGAGCGATTTCCCCGTGGGCTGAGCCGAGTGCCCGCCCCACGCCGCAGCTGGGCTCCGCCTCGGTCAGGTCGGGCCAAGTCGCCAGTTGGGTGAAAGCCCGCGCGGCCAACGTCATGCACCCATCATGGCCCGCTCACATCACGGACACTAGAACGTGTGGGATTCGTAACCACACCGCAGCGTACGGATGTCCGAATCAAGCCATGCACCCCGTTTAGCCTATCTAGGTGGCCAGGGGAGTGACCTTCACGGAAGCTCATCAAAAGCAACGGAAAGGTTGTCACGGAGTGAAGGGAAGGTAAATGCGCCACGCCTCATCTAAGAACTGGGCCCTGCAATGGGTACTCAGAGCGCGACAGGTTCCCCACGGCGCGGTCGTGGCGGGGCTCATCGTGGATCTCGCGACCGATGTCCGTCAGGACGCTCACATTCATACCGTGCAGTTTCCGCTTCACCCCGCGGCCCGGGCCTTGGGCGTCCAGCCCGTATTGGTGCGCACCGCCCTGCACCGGCTCGCCGAGGCCGAGATGGTCCAGTTCCGCATCGACGACCACTCGGCCGACGGACCACGAGTGACCGTCAGCGTGCTCCCAGTGGCCTAGTCACCCGACTCGATGGCCAATCACCGCTGCACATGGCCAGCTGTTGCCCCGTCTCAAACGATCTGGCCCCGGCCCAGACCGTTAACCTGGAGCGACCAGGTCAGTTGAGACGTGAGCATGCCGAGGATCTCGGCTGTTCTGGTCCTTGGTGAGTGGATGCCGGACGTTGTCTCAGCTGATCCGGTTCGGTTCCGTCGTCCGACGTCAGGGATGACGACGGCCCTGGGCGGGAGGAACCGCACCGCTACCTCACCCCCGCTGTCAGAGCGATCCCGAAGCCGATGGACCACTTCCTGAGCCGCCTGCCCTCCGAACATGGCACGAGGAGAGTTACGCTGCGGTCCCGCAAAGGCAGAGCAGGTCCTGTCACGAAGCGATCGGAGCCACCACCGTGCCCGGCAGAGCAGTGCGATCCGGTGCAACCAGGTTGCTGTGGGTGGCCGCCCTGACCATTGGTACGGTCGCAGGATGTGCGTCACCGAAGGTGTGCAACGGGCCGAATGAGCCCGCTCCGGACGTGCTGTTGGATGTCGCACCGTGGGTGGCATCGCATCAACAGGCGACCGTGCGTGCCTGCGTCAACGGCCGATGCCAGGCGATAGCGGGCACGTCTCCCTCCGCGCACTCGCTGTTCTTGCCGACGTCGGCAGGACCGGACGCCGGACGTACCGTCACGGTGACCGTCACGGCGGACGAGGGCGACAAGCAGGCGCTCCGGGTTAGCAGAAGAGTCCGGCCAGTCCATCAGACGGAGGATGGGCCGTGCGGCAGGGTCGGGTGGTGGCAGACCCCGATGACACTGACTGCTACCGGAGAGCTTCAGGTGCGCTCACGATGATGCGATCGGGGCGCGAGGACTCTGGAGTTCGCAGCGAACCAGATCATCTGACACGACAAGTGAATCGGACCAGATCACTTGAGACAGGGACCAGATCGGCAGAGACGGGACAGATCACCCCGGCACAGCCGTAAGTGTCCTGTCCCATCGCAGTTAGTCGTCCGCGTGGCGCTGACCTGGGCGGACTGGATTGAGTGAGGCGCGTGGACTCGGTTCGTTGAGACAGACTGCATCTGTCCGTCTCATGTGATCACAGTTGATCCGGTTCGCTCGAGACGACGCCGATAGACCGCCGCCATGGCTTCGGACTGAAGCGCTCGTTCGCGGCGGGCCTTCAGGTCGGCGACGCTCGGCTCGCCCTTGCGGGGCGAGCCCGCCTGGCGCACGATCCCCTCGTGGGCGATGGTGGCGCCTAGGACGGCTTGCTGCCGCCCGCCTGCGGTTCATGGCCGAACAGGCCGGCTCGCGCATCACGGACATTGACGCCGCGCACGTGGTGCCGGTCTCACAGCCCCAGGCTGCCACCGCCTCCTGAAGGAACCAGCCATGTCGAACTTCACCCCGTACCTGGAGCGCAACCAGGCTTTCGCGGCCTCCGGTGCCCAGGCCGACGTTCCCCAGGTCCCGTTCATCCCCTTCAAGCAGCTGTACCTGATCATCTGCATCGATCCGCGCGTGGAGCCCGCGGCTGTGTTGGGCGCCCGACTCGGAGAAGCGATCGTCGCACGTAACGTCGGCGGCCGTGTGACGCCAGCGGTCGTCAAGGACCTCGCCTGGATCGTGCACCTGCACGAGAACAAGACCCCCGATGCTGACTGGTTCGAGATCGCCGTCATCCACCACACCGACTGCGGCTCGGGACTGCTCGCCGACGACGATCTGCGCGCCGGCTACGCCGCCCGCGGCGGCTGGGACGAACAGACCTCCTTGGAGATGGCCGTCCTGGAGCCGTCCGAGACGGTCCAGAAAGACATCACCAAGCTGCGCTCGGCACCCGAGCTCGCGCCGGCCATCGGCAACATCAAGATCGGCGGCTACGCCTACGACCTCGGGACCGGGAAGATCGCCACCGTCGTACAGCCCGGCTGAGCAGGACACGGTCGGCCCCGACAGACCCGGCCTGCGACGAGACGGAGGCAACTGCGTCCGACAGAGCAGTTCCCGGCCGTCCGGCACCCACTCGCCCGCACCCGTCGACAGGGCAGCCGCAGACGAATACTGCTGAACTGGCATGTCTCAGACGAGATCCTCCACAAAGTCGCAGCGTACCGCCGAAGGATCTCTTACTCAGGACACTAGCTTCGCGGAGGCAAAAGCTCGAGCGACTCGGTTCGTTGAGACAACGACTCGATTGAGTGAGACAGGACAGTAAGTGCTCGTATCCCAGACCCGGGCGGACGGGACACTGGAGGGGCATGTCGCGAGGACTCGGGCGAGTACAGCGGGCCGTGCTGGCGTACGTGCGCAGCGAGCCCGGCGGCCTCAGCGGTATCGACGGCACCCCGATAGCCGCCTCGGTCACCGGCCTCGCCCGCGTCGTCTACGCAGTCGAGCAGCCGACCGACGCCCAGCGTGCCGCCGTACAGAGGGCGGTCCGCCTCCTTGAGGCCGGCGGCCACGTCGAAGTCCACCGCCTGCCCGTCGACCGCACCTACACCCAGCAGCGCGCCCATCCCCGCTTCCGGCCGCCGCGCTACGACCGGCGCCTCGCGGTGTGCACGGGCAAGGACGGCCGCCCGGGGTGCGCGGCAGGCGACCGGCCGTCGATGTACTTCACCGCGGACGTCGTGGCGATGTTCATCGACCACTTCGGCACACTCACCGAGGACGACCGGCAGCTGTGGCGGGCCACCGCGCACGGCTGGCACCTGTACCCCGTCCCGCTGCCCCGGCCCTCGGACGACTACCGCACGTACGAAGTCGAGATCACCGAACTGTGCGTACGGCGGGTCCTGACCGACGAAGAGCGGGCTGAGGCCGAACAGCGGGCGCAGGCCTTCATCCGGCCCCACGTCGCCGCCGTCCGGGCCGCCCGCCGGGGCGGTCAGTCATCCTCTGCCGTTCCGTGACACGCGGACGAACCCGAGACGGTGCATCGTCTCGCTCTCTCAGTCCTCGGACAAACGGGAACGATCGGCAGACTCCGGCAGTGTGATGACGAGCAGCAGAGCGGCCGGGTGGGGCCGTGCGAAGTCGCCCTCCCTTGGCTGCAAACAGCTGGTCAGCTTACTGAAGGGCGCTACGGTGGAGATTATGGCGTGCGTGGCCGGTCCAGATTTCGTCAAAGAGATATATGCGCCCGGGGATGTCCCGAAAGGCACCGTTCACAAGGGTGACGCGCTCTGAGGCTTCGATGCCGCCGGCTTCCCCGAACGCAGCATGTACCGCGAGGGCACCGAGTACTACCGCACCCCCCGCGGCCAGCACCCGCGCTCCGCCAACTGGTCCGTGGTCCGCACCGATGTCCTGGCCCAGTACAGCGCCTTCGCGCACCAGAACTGGATCTCCCCGCGTCCGCTGCTGATGATCGCCGGCACGGACGCCGACACCCGCTACTTCAGCGAGGAGGCCATCGCGCAGGCCGCCGAGCCGAAGGAACTGTTCCTCATCGAGGGCGCGACCCACATCGACCTGTACGACAGGGACGCGTACGTGACCCCCGCCATCGCCAAGCTGTCGGAGTTCTACGGCAAGCACCTCGGCCAGTAACCCCCGGCGAAGCGGCGCCCAGCGGCCGGCCCGCCCCACCCGGCAGGCCGGCCGCACCCTGCTGTCAGAAACAACCCTGCCCCGCCAGGCGGCCACGAAAGGAAGACCCGGCATGCCACACCAGACCGCTGAGCACGGCACTCCGGTCACGCTGACCGTCGGCAGCACCGTGATCCCCGCCACCCTGAACAACACTCTCACCGCCCGGCGGTTCAAGGAAAAGCTGCCCTTCACCATCACCTTGCAGCGGTACGCCGACGACTACTGCGGGCCCGCCGCACCACTGGAGACCGACGAGGCCGGACAGCAAGCCGGCTGGAAGAACGGCGACATCGGCTACTTCGGCGGCTGGTTCACCATTCTCTTCGACGGCCAAGAGCACTCCCGGAGCACCACCGGAGTAATGATCATCGGCCGCGTCGACGACGGCCACCTCGACACCGTCCGCAAGCTTGACAGCTCGATCACCGTCACGGTCGCCCCGACCTCATAAGCCTGAGGTTGTTTCATAGGTGTTCGCTCGGGAAACACGGCGACGGTCGCCGGTCATACTGCGGGTTCCATGTTTCATGAGTCGTTGCAAACTGCCGGAGGGCTGAAACGCCCTCTCGAAACAGTCAGGGCTCGTGAGTGACGACTTCAAGCGCGTGAAATGGCACAACTGCCCGATGTCCATCTGCGCCACCCCGGCGGGCTCGCCGTGCCGCACGGGCAAGGGCAAGGGCAACGTGGCCATCCAGCACCACACCGCCCACTTCCGCCTCGTGCCCCAACTCGCCAAGGCCCTTGGCGTCCCCACCCCCGCCGTGCGCAAGCCCGGCTCGGCCTAGATCGAACTGCCCCGCGCCGACGGCGTACGCGTCACCCTCGTCGTTCACGAGCACAAGCGGCTCGGCCTCGGCATCGAACTGACGATCCTGGCCGAGGAACTGCAGGCGAGCGACGTCGGGCTTAAGTTCCTCACGGGTGAGCTCCAGGGCTCGCTCGACCCCTCGGGCTTCGTGTTCACCATGCTGGCCGCCCTGTTCGGCATGGAACGCGCGTACATCCGCGACCGCACCCTCGAAGGCCACGAATCCGCCCGCCAGCGCGGCATGACCATCGGGGGCGCGGGCGTCACCGACGATCACATGCTGTCCATGGCCCTCCGCCTTCGGGATCAGGAGATGAGCCTGCGCGACATCGCCGCCCGCCTTGTCATCACCACCGGCAAGAAGAAGGGCCAACACCCCTCGCCCGCGACCGTCATGAGGATGCTGCGCGAACACGACGAGCAGACCACGCGCCTTTGGCGTCGCAGAAGACTGGCTGCCCTCGACCTCCGGTCATGGGGCAAGATCATTCATTCGCCTTCAATCTACCAACACCGAGGGCCTGCCAACGCCGGCTTTCCCTTGCTCGGCGATCCCGCGCGGTTCACGCGGACACTGCCGGCCTTTCTCGGCTGACCGCGTCGAGCAGCAGCTTCGCGGCCACCGCCGCCCCGTCGGTGCGGATCGTGTCAGCCACGGCGGCCGCTCGTGTGGGGGTCTCGGGGGCCAGGGCCGCCCTCAGCACGGCCGACAAGGACTCGAAGGTCGCAGTCGGACCGTCGTGCGCCGCGCCGATGCCCAGCTCGACCACCCGGCCGGCCCAGTACGGCTGGTCCGCCAACTGAGGTACCACCACCTGAGGCGCGCCGGCCCGGGCCGCCGTCGCCGTGGTACCCGCGCCGCCATGGTGCACGACGGCGGCCACCCGGCCGAACAGTGCCTGATGGTTGACCTCGCCGACGGCGAAGCAGTCCTCCCGGTCGTCGATCAGCGTCAGGTCCGCCCAGCCGCGCCCGATGACGACGCGGCGGCCCTGCGCGCGAACCGTCTCGATGGCCACCTGAGCGACATCCGTCGAGGCGTGCATCGGCATACTTCCGAAGCCCACGTACACCGGTGGCGCGCCGGCGGCCAGGAACGCCACCAACTCGGGCGGGAGCGGGCGTTCGTCCGGCAGGACCCATGCGCCGGTCTGGACGACGTCGAGGTCGGGTGTCTCCTGCCACGGGTCCAGGACCGGGTCCGTCGCCAGCCATGGCTGGTCGCCGATGACGTAGCCGCGGACGTGCTTCACCGGGGGCATACCGGCCGCCGCCCGGTTCATGTTGAGCGCCTCGCCGAACAGCGCGTCGATGCTCTGGGCGTCCAGATCCCACAGCACCCGGTTATCGGTCACCTCCGGCGGGAACGGCCGCCCCGCATACGCCAGCGGCCGGCGGTGCGGCGCCGGCAGGGTGAGCTGCTGGAAGGTCACGGAGACGGACCGGATGCCCAGCATCTCGGCCACCGACAGCGCACCGGCTGCGGCCGGCATCATCCCGGTCGCCACCAGCCCGTCGCATCCCTTGGCCGCCGCGGTGACCGCGTCGAACTGCCCGGCGATCACCTCGGCCGCGCGCTGCGGCAGGCCAGACGCCGGCGGGGCCTCCTTCGTCCACGCCCGCGCCGACCGGCTGACGGGCACCAGCGGCACGCCCACACCGTCCAACCGCCGCGCGAAGTCCTCGTCCGGAGGCGCGCACACCCGCACCTCAGCGCCGAGTTCCCGTAACCGCACCGCGAGTCCCACCAGCGGTTCGACGTCCCCGCGCGACCCATACGTCGACAACAACACACGCACTTCGCGACACCCATTTCCGTAGCTTCCGGCTTCGGCCAGCGATTCTGCGGCACACCGGGGGCCTTGCCGCAAGCCCCCAGTCCGCTATACGTTGAGCATGGCAAGGAGTGGGTGACCCCTCTGCCTTGGGACACCTTCTTCGCACCCAGCTCTCGCTCATAGACGGTGGAGCTTCGTGGCCATGGACCACGACTGCGCTGGCCGGACGCCTGCAATCTTTGATGGCACAGACACGGCTGGCTCAATGGCCTCGGCATCCCCCATGTCGGCCCGCCCGGACCGCAGCAACCTGCCAACGGGTTCTTCGGCGCACTGCATGCGGACCACCAGGGACGGCAGCGTCGCCGACGACGTCGGTGCCCCGCCCGTTCGAGCGTTTCGCTTCGTCGAGGCCGACGTACGTGCAGCCCGGGGCGGGCGGTCCGTTCGTCAGACCGTGCGCCCCGGGGCGGGCGGTGTTGTGCGTGGGGTGGATCGGGCTGGTTCAGGCGCGGTTCGGGGTTTGGCGCAGGACCAAGGAGACGAAGCCCCAGGTGTCTCGGTATGCGTGTAGCCATTCGTTGCGGCGGGTGGTGGCCATTGTCAGTGCTTCGGTGCCGTCCGGGTGGTCGGGGTGGTCGAGGGCCCATGCGGCGAGTGAGCCCCAGCAGGCCCATTCGTAGTCGTCCAACTCGCGGCGGGTGCTGACATGCCCGTCGATGGGGGTCCATCCGTCCGCGACGACGCGGTCCACGGTGGTCGCGAGGTCGGTGAAGTCCCCGAGCATCTCGATGGCTTCGCGGGACGGGGCGTGTTGCCAGAATCCGTCGCCGATCAGGACACACCCGCCGGGGGCCAGGTGCTTGCGCGCTGCGGCGAGGGTGGGGAGCAGGCCGCCGAAGGCGTGCGCGGCTCCGAAGCTCAGGACGACGTCGAACGGCTCGGCACTGGTGAAGTCCTCGGCCTTCATGTGGTGCAGGACAAGGCGCTTTTCGACGCCGAGATCGGTCGCTGTGCTGCGGGCCTGGGCCAGGGCGTACTCGGAGATATCGACGCCCTCGGCGTGCAGGTGCGGGTGTGCGGCCAGGGCCCGCAAGAGCCACTCCCCTGAGCCGCAGCCGAGATCGAGTGCGCGCTCACTGCCGTGGGCAAGGCCGCGGTCCAGCAGTCGGCGGACCGAGTGGTCGTCGAGCGGGGACTTGATCGGGTGCTCGGCATGGGCGATCGCGGACATCTGTTCACGGTTCATCGGCGGAGCATGGCAGGGGCATTGGCCGCACGCACCTCGTTTTCCGTCGTGCTCTGGAGCCTTGCGGGGCAACCGCCGATCCACCGATGCCGCACCCCTCGCGGGCTTCCGGCCCGGTCGTGCGCTGTGGGGCGGATCACCGGGGCCGATCAAGGCTTCGGGTTCCTGCGTTGCCGGCGTCCCTCAGCGGCCTCGGGGGGTAGGCGCGCAGCACGAGGGAGGTAGTGACCGGGCCGTAGCGGGCGAGTGCGTCGACAACTTCCTCCAGGCGTCGCACCTGCGGGCAGTAGACATCGAAGATGAGGCAGTCCTCCCCGGTGACTCGCAGGGTGGAGGCGATCTCGGGTGTCCGGGAGGCGAGGTCCAGGGCGTGCGAGAGCTGGGCGTGGGTGGTGCGCAGCCGAATGACTGCATGGAGGTGCAGGCCGAGCGCCACCGGGTCGACGGCGGCACGGTAGCCGGTGATGACGCCGTGCTTCTCCAGTCGTTGGATGCATGCGCTGGCCGCGGGCTGGGAGAGCCCCACGCGTCGGCCTACCTCGGCGCCCGTCAGCCTGCCTTCGGCCTGAAGCAACTCAAGGATGTCCCGGTCGATCTGGTCGAGTGATTCCATCGTTGTCCGCACCATCTTCTTTGACATCACTTGCGCCGCGGCCACCGCCCCGATGCTTCCGCCAGGATCTGCAGCAGGCACCCCACCGGATCGCAGGGTTAACGAGTGAAACGGTGGGACGAGTGGTCGCGTACGTCATCATCCCCGGAATCGACGGGTCGGACGAGCAACACTGGCAGACCGTGTGGGAGCGTCAGCGGAGTGGATCGGCCGTGAGGATCTCCCCGACCTCGTGGTCCGAGCCCGATCTGGACGACTGGGTCGGCGCTGTCCAGGCGGCCTACGACCAGGCCTCCCGGCATGACAGCCAGGTGGTGCTGGTAGCCCACAGCCTGGGCTGCTGGGCGGCATCCACCTGGCTGAACAGGAACACGTCACGCCCCACGGGCAGCGCCTTCCTGGTCGCCCCGCCGGATCCGCGAGGGCCGGCGTTCCCACGCCAGACCGCCCCGACGTTCGCCGAGGTATCGGCACAGCCGCTGTTGACCCCGACCCTGGTCGTGGGCAGTAGCAACGACGCGTACTGCACCCCCGAGGCGGCCGTCGACCTCACGACGCGATGGGGAGCCCGATGGCACCTGGCCGGCGCCGTCGGACACATCAACTCCGCTGCGGGCCTGGGCCCATGGCAGCAAGGCCGTGAACTCCTGACCTCGCTGACCTCGCAATGATCACCGGCACAGGAACCTCGACCGAGAGGCGCCGAACGTGGTTCGGCCTCGGACACCGGGAACAGGGCGCGTCGCCGCGCACCGCTCGGCACAGCGCCACGCGGGATGAAGACGCTGACGCTTCCCCCACCTGACCCACACACATGACGCCAGTTCCACCCGCTGCGTGACACCCGTCCTCGGCGACGTAGGTCACACCCCCGGGCTGTCACACCGCCCGGGCCGCCGGCGTCTCCTGTTCGGCTTCGCCCGACGACGACTGTGCAAGGAGCGCACCATGACCGCTCGTTTGAGCTTGTTCGACACACCCAGCTCGGCCAAGGCCGCCGCCCAATTCGGCACGGCGAGCACGACCCTCCTGCAGGAGTCGAGCCTGCCCGCGGCCACCCAGAAACTCGTGCTGTTGCGGGCCAGCCAGGTCAACGGCGACAGCTACGCCACCGATGTCTGGGCCAAGAACGCCACAGCCGCCGGCGAGACCGCGGTCCGCCTCCACCTGGTCGCCGCCTGGCGCGAGTCCACCGTCTTCACCGACGCCGAACGCGCCGCCTTGGAACTCACCGAGCAGGGCACCCGCATCGCTGACGCGGCCGGCGCCGTCAGCGACGAGGCCTGGGCCGAGGCCGCCAAACACCACACCGAGGATCAACTGTCCGATCTGGTGGTGCTCATCGCCCTGATCAACGCGACCAACCGGATGAGCGTCATCACCCGGCAGCCCGGCGGCACCTACCAGCCCGACCGTCTCTAGAGGCCGCGGCGTCCGCAACGCGCCAACGCACAAAAGGACTTACGCAGCGCGGAAGTCCCGCGCGACACCCCCGCATCCACACTGAGGGACATCGACCATGGAACCCCGCTTCAACCTGCTGGACAACGCTCTCGGCGCCAAGATCGCCAAGCGGATCTACAACGTCGCTCTCGCGATCACCGACTCGCCGCTGCCCCAGGCCACCCAGAACCTGGTGATGCTGCGCGCCAGCCAGATCAACGGCTGCGGCTTCTGCGTCGACTACCACTCCACGGACGCCGCGGCCGCCGGCGAGACCGCAGTCCGCCTCCACCTGGTCGCCGCCTGGCACGAGTCCACCGTCTTCACCGACGCCGAACGCGCCGCGCTGGCGCTGACGGAGGAAGGCACCCGCCTCGCCGACACCGGCCTGGGCGTGTCCGTCCAGACCTGGACCAGCGCGCGCGAACACTACGACGACGACCAGATCGCCGCGCTGGTCTCCCTGATCGCCATGATCAACGCCAACAACCGGCTCAACGTGATCATCCGCAACCCCGGCGGCTCGTACCACAGCGGACAGTTCGCCGACATGGCCGACTGACCAGAAGACACCGCCCAGCCCGGGACCACCCACCCGGGCTGGGACATCGGCGCAACGACGACATCCAAGGAAGACCATGAACCTCGCCCTGTGGATCGCCGCCATCCTGCTCACCCTGGTCGCACTGACCGGCGGCATCACGAAGTCCTTCGTCCCGAAGCAGAAGCTCGCCACCATCCACGGCGCTGAATGGACCGCCGGATTCGGCGCCAACGCCATCAGAGCGCTGGGAGCAACCGAGCTCCTGGCCGCCCTCGGCCTGATCCTGCCCAGAGCCCTCGGCATCGCACCAGTGGTGGTCCCCGTGACCGCCACCTGCTGGATCGCCCTGATGGTCGGCGCAATGATCACCCACAGCCGTCTCGACCAGTACAAGCTCGTTGCGGTGAACGTCGTCTACCTCGCCATTGCGGCCTTCATCGCGGTGGGACGCTACTGACACAAGGAAGACGCCCGATCCGGTCGGACGCACCCGAGGCGGGGGCCGTCCCCGGCGAGCGCCGACGGAGCGCGCCTCGCCCATGGCGAACATGACCCAAGGGTGCCAGGCGGCGGCCGGGTTGACCTGCGCCACGGTCTCACCGGCCACACCCGTGCCGATGAGTGTCGATGCAAAAGGCCGAAGCCGTTGATCCGGCTCAGTCGCAACTGCATCCGCTGCCGACGTCACAAACCGGTGCCCGGCAGCGTCTCGTGTGCGAAACGAACAAGCGCGAACAGGCAGGAGCCCGGGATGATCGAGCACAACGAACCGATGCGTGACACGGCCGAATCCGACACCGAGCCTGCTGCCTTCGACCGCTGTGCAGACTCTGCCACCGAGACGTTCCTCGCCCACCGCAACCTGCTGTTCACAGTCGCCTACGAGATGCTCGGCTCCGCGGCGGACGCGGAGGACGTCCTACAGGAAACCTGGCTGCGCTGGGCAGACGTCGACCATGACACGGTGCGGGACCAGCGCGCCTACCTCGTCCAGATCACCACCCGCCAGGCGCTGACCCGGCTGCGAACGCTGCGCCGCCGTAAGGAGTCGTACCTCGGTCCCTGGCTGCCGGAGCCGCTGCTGACCTCCCCAGACGTAGCTGACGACGTCGAACTGGCCGACAGCGTGTCGATGGCGATGCTGCTGGTCTTGGAGACACTCAGGCCAACCGAGCGGGCGGTGTTCGTCCTGCGAGAGGTCTTCGACCTCGCCTACGACGAGATCGCCGAAGCCGTCGACAAGACCCAGGCCGCCGTCCGTCAGATCGCGCACCGGGCCCGATCCCACGTCGCGGCGCGCCGACCGCATGCCATCATGTCCCCCGCCGAGACCCGGGCTGTCCTCACCGCCTTCCGACAGGCCATCGAAACGGGCGACCCGCAGCGCCTGCTCGACATCATCGCGCCGGACATCGTCTTGCTGACCGACGGCGGAGGGGTCGTGCAGGCCGCGCTGGCCCCGGTCATCGGCGCCCACACCGTGGCAGACGTGCTGGGCCGGATCAACGCCGGCATGGAACTGCAGCCCACGCAGATCAACGGCTACCCGGCGCTCGTCCTGCGACTGCACGGAACGATCGACACCATCATGGCGGCACACGTCGCCGACGGCCTCATCACCGGCCTCTACGCCGTACGCAATCCCGAGAAGCTGTCGCGCATCGACCACGAAGCCGCCTTGAGCCGCTGAGCACCCAGCAGTCCGACCGAGACGGCTCTGGGCTCCTATCTCGAAACCGGCGTCGTCGCCCCGCACGCGGCCCTCCAGCCGAAGGGCCGCTGGATCAAGCACCTGAACACCCAGCTCAGCTCCGTCGAGTCCACCCTCGATGTGATCGCCGACTACACCGACGCCTGACCGGCGGGGCCGGCCGCGAAGCGGCCAGCCCCGCCCCGTCTCTGAGAGGAGGGAAGTTGCCGCGGCCACGCTGCTACCCCTCCGACACCTGGGACGACGAATGGGCCCTGATCGAGGCCCTGTTGCCGACACCGGCCTGCGAGACGACAACGGGGGGCCGTCCCGAGAAGCACCCCCACCGGGAGATCGTGGACGCGATCCGCTATGTCGTGGACACCGGCTGCAAGTGGCGGGCCCTGCCGAAGGACTTCCCGCCCTGGCGCACCTGTTACGGGTTCATGGCCCGCTGGGCTGCCGCCGGCGTCGTCGGACAGATCCGGGGGCTGAGGAACATCCGTGTCAGATCGTGCGCTAAGGGTTCGCTGGGCGGTTTGGTGCTTTGACCTGGGGTGATTGAGCGTCGGAGCCTTCGTGGGTCGTTGTTGTCGATCTTCGGAGAGCTGTTGTGGCGGTCGAGTTCCTGACGGATGAGCAGGCGGCCCGGTACGGGTCGTTCCACGAGGCGCCCTCGCGGGCGGAGCTGGAGCGGTACTTCTTCCTGGACGACGCGGACCGGGAGGCGGTGCAGGCCAAGCGCCGTTCACACAACCGGCTCGGGTTCGCGGTCCAGCTGACGAGCGTGCGGTTCCTGGGCCGGTTCATGTCAGACCCGCGGCAGGTGCCGGCGGAGGTGGCCGAGTACCTGGCCGGGCAGTTGGAGATCGCGGACGCCTCGTGCCTGAAGCTGTACGGCGAGCGGGACGGTACGGCCCGTACCCACGCTGGGGAGATCCAGGAGGCCGGGGGCTGGCGGGACTTCGCCGAGGTCCGCGAGGAGCTGGCGGGCTGGCTGGACGCGCGGACATGGACGACGGGGGACGGTCCGAAGGCGCTGTTCGACGCGGCGGGCTGGCTGCGCGAGGGTCGGGTGCTGCTGCCGGGGGCAAGCCGTCTGGCCCGGCTGGTGGGGGCGGTGCGGGAGGCGGCGAACCAGCGGTTGTGGGACACCCTCTACGGGATGCTGAGCGTCGGGCAGCAGGCGGTGCTGGACTGCCTGCTGACGGTGCCGCCCGGCGAGCGGGTCTCGGAGCTGGACCGGCTGCGGCGCGGACCGGTGCGGATCTCGGGCCCCCAGATGAAGCGGGCCCTGGAGCGGGCGGAGGAGATCGCCGCGCTCGGGATGGACGCCCTGGACGTGTCGGGGATACCGCCGCGGCGCCTGGCGGAATTGTCGCGGTACGGGGTGGAAGGCAAGGCGTCGCTGCTGCGTCGGCACTCGGATGCTCGGCGGCTGGCGACGCTGCTGGCCACCACGGTGTACCTCACGTCGCGGGCGGTGAATGACGCGCTGGACCTGCTGGAGGTCCTGATCGCGACGAAGCTGCTGGCCAGGGCGGAGCGCGAGAGCGCGAAGGAGAAACTGAAGACCTTGCCGCGCGTGGAGCGGGCGTCGGCGAAGCTGGCGACCGCGTTCCAGGTCGTGTTCGACACCACCTCCGAGCAGGTCGACACAGACACGGGGGAGATCGCGCCGCCGAAGGTGGCGAGCCTGGACGCGATGTGGGCGGAGATCGAGCAGGTGGTGCCCCGCCACGAGCTGGCCGCGGCGATCGCCGCGCTGTTCGAGCTGACTCCGCCGCTGGACTCCGACGCCGACGAGGCATGGCGGGCGATGCTGGTGGGCCGGTTCGGGACCGTCCGGCCGTTCCTGCGGCTGCTGGATAGCGTGGTGGACTTCGACGCCACCCCCGAGAGCGAGGCCGTGCTGAACGCGCTGCGGTCGCTGCCGGAGCTGATGGGCCGCAAGAAGGTGGGCCCGGCCGAGATCGACACCGGTCTGCTGACCGGGTCGTGGCGGCGCCTGGTGCTCTCGGCCCCGCACCTGGAGCCGGGCACGGCGGATTGGAAGGCGTACACGTTCTGCGTCCTGGAGCAGCTGCACCGGATGCTGCGGAGCAAGCAGGTGTTCGCGAAGAACTCGTCCAAGTGGGGCGACCCCAGGGCGAAGCTGCTGGCCGGTGAGGCGTGGGAGCAGGCCCGGCCGACCGTGCTGGCCTCGCTGAACCTGCCCGGTGAGGCGGGCGGGCACCTGGCGGCGCGGGCCGCGCTGCTGGACGGCACCTACCGGGAGGTCGCCGGCCGGGTCCCGGACAACGCGCAGATCGTCTTCGACGACGACGGGCGGCTGCACTTCGCGGCCCTGGAGCCGGAACCCGAACCGGCCTCCCTGCTGGACCTGCGGGTGGCTGTGAACGCGATGCTGCCGCGTGTGGACCTGCCCGAGGTGCTGCTGGAGGTGTTCTCCTGGACCGGCGCTGACCAGGCGTTCACCTCGGTCACCGGCGGCGAGGCGAGGCTGAAGGACCTGCACGTCACGATCGCCGCGCTGCTGGTCGCCCACGGTTGCAACGTCGGCTACACCCCGGTCCTGGGCGGCGTGGACGCGCTGAAGTACGGGCGGCTGTCCCACGTCGACCAGACGTACCTGCGGCTGGCGACCTACCGGGCCGCGAACGCCGCCCTCATTGAGCGGTGTGCATCATGAAGTCGCAGGTCACGGGACTGGCGTGAATGGCGAGTTACGTACTCCTGCCGGTCGGCTGCCGATGACCATGGCGTAGATCATCGGGCAGGTCCGGCTCCGGCGTGATGCCGGGTTCGGCTGCACCCACGACCGGCCCCCGGCTACGATCCGTGAGCAGGTCGGCACGCCGCGAGAAAGCGGGAGGGCGCGGGATGCAGGAGACGCTGTGGATCACCGCCCGTCGGAGCGAACTAGAAGCCCTCGCCGAGGAGTTGGCCAAGCAACTCCAGGAGGTCCAGGCCGAGCGGGATGAACCGGCGATCGCGGAGCGCGTGTTGAACCGCCTGGCCGAGCAGGCTCGGGCTGACGCCGGGCCTGTCGCTCCGGTACCGGCGAAGGTGGCCGGGCGGGCAGTCCTGCTCATCCCGCACCGCAGCGACGCGGCCGACGAGGGCGCACTGCCCGGCGACTACCGCAAGATCCTGGCGATCGTGCGGGAGGCCGACTGCCCGGTGCAGGTCAGGGCGGTTGGCGAGCGGCTGGGTCTGGACGCCTCGGTGCGCGGCAAGCTGGAACCTCTGCGGGCGAAGATGACCAAGCTCGCCGACCGCGGCTGGCTACACAAACGCCCTGACGGGCAGTTCACCGCACGTCTGTAGCCGCGCGAGGCCGGGGTGTAACTGACCGACCCCCGGCGGCAGTTGAGTTTGGTGTGAAGAAAAACAACAGTTCCGTCGAGGGCCCTGACGGCCTTGTCTACACCGCCCGCCTGCCTCTGTCGAGTGCCACCCTGCACTGGCTCGCCGGCCTGATACGCGGCCACTTGAAGAAGATCGGCTCGCGGTGGCGGGCCCTGTCCGCAGGGAAGATCGCCGCCATCGTGTTGGCGGTGCTGCGCTGTGACCAGCGGCCGGGTGATCTGGCCGGCGGCAACGGGATACACCGCACGACCGTGACACGGTGGGTCAGGGAGGCCGTCGGCCTGCTGGCCGCCCGCGCCCCACGCGTGGACCGGGCCCTGAAGAAGATCACCCGCACGGGCGGCGGAGTCGTACTGCTGGACGGCACGTTGGTCCGCACACGGCGGCGCACCGGGACACAGAACCGGAAGAACTACTCCGGCAAGCACAAACACCATGGCCTGCTCGTGATCGCGCTCACCGACGACAAGGGCCGACTGCTCTGGGTCTCGGCGGCCCGGCCCGGGCGGACCTCGGAGATCACCGCCTGCCGTCACGACAAGCTCACACAGAAGTTGCGGGCGGCCGGGCTCGGAGCCATCGCCGACCTGGGATTCATCGGACTCGACGACAGTGATTCCGACGCCGACCCGGCGGTGATCACCGGATACAAGGCCGCCCGGAACCGGCCGCTGACGCGAGGGCAGAAGCTGTCCAACAAGGCATTGGCGGCCGTCCGGGCGCCGGTCGAACGCGGGTTTGCCCACCTGAAGAACTGGCGCGTCCTCGGCAAGATACGCACCGACCCGAAGTGGGCGACCGCCCTGGTGAGGGCGCTGCTGGTCCTGACAAACCGCGAAGTCGCCCGCTGACCGACGATCTTGACCGAAGTCATCCGCCCACGACCAGCCTGAGCATCCTGAACCCCGCGCATACCAAGCCCCGTGACCAGCAAATTCACCACACCGCTCATCCGCCTACGACGCCCAGGTCGCCGCACGCCTACCGCAAGGGCGCCGATGCAACAAGGCGGCCAACCTCGTCACCGAAACGGACGAGGGCCCCGAGGACATCATCATGCGCATGCTCGAAGGAGACCTCCTTCCGGCCTGTGAGTACAAGCCCTGGTACGTAGACCACAGGCCATGGGTCAAGCTCTTCGCCCCGGCGCTCGCCGCAGCCGCCGCAGACACGGACATCCCAGACTCGGAAGCGAGCGCGGAAGGTGACGCCGCGGACGCCCCGACAGAGGCTGCGCCGGACACCGACCAAGCTCGCCGCAGGTAGAGGACGGAACAGGTGCATCGCCGCGGAAACCCGCCTCTCGAACCACCAAGAGGAGGGCCAAGTGACCATCGACTCCGACCACCTGTGCGCCCACCCCGGCGAACGGCGCGACGTAGCTCGATGCGCGGCCACATACCTTCACCGGACCTACGACACGGCGCGCCAGCCATCGGTAGCGGCACCTTCCAACTCGGCGAGAAAACCAGCGGTCCAACCGTCGATGGCTTGTCAAGCGGCCACCACACCCACTGCCGATCATCCAGCGTGGCATCGGGATGCGTGGCAAGCAGGCTCGGCGCCACCGCTTTCACCGTGCTGGGCGCGTTCTGGCTGTGCTTCGTGGTCTACGCCAGGTTCGTCATCGTTACTCTGCCCGCTGAACAGGTGCACACGGGGACGGGTCATTTCCTGCTGCCGTGGGCAGTGATCCTCCTCGTCCTCACGCTTGCGGCAGTTCGAACGACGGCCGTGCTCCTGGCCGCATTCATCACCACCACCATCAACGTTTCCCTCCTCACGGCAGGCGAGTTCGTCGAATCCACCACGTTGATCAGGGTTGCGAGCGGCTTCGGCTTCCTCACCGCGGCGCTCGGCCTATACGGTGCGTTCGCGGGCCTCGTCAACGGAACATGGGGCCGACATGTGGTCCCGACCTACCCGGACCCGGGCAAACGCCTCGAATGGCTTGCCCGCAGCAAGCCACGCCCTACGTCGGTGACCTCGTCGGCGGCGGAGAACCCTGAGTTCTCCCACTGAGCCGCGGTGCAACGTGAGCTCCGGGTGAGATACCGAAACGGCGGCGGGCCGGGCCGGGTTCGCTGAGTTGCTGGGAGCCGCATGCGGCCCCAGACTGGACATTAGGTACGGCGTGGGGGCCGCCGGGGCCCGATCTGAAGATCCTGGTGGCGCTGCGTGTGGCAGGCGGCTTCGAGGTTCGACCGCAGCCGCCTCACCCAGCCTCACCGTCTCCAAGCCACCGTGAGGTGCCTGCCGTTGAGCGTTTCCCGCAGTGTGCCGGTCCCTGAAGCGCCGTGGAGCGACGGAGGACGCGAAAGGAACGACTCCACATGGCGAATTCAGCATTCAAGGACCTGAAGAAGGTCCTCATAACGGGAGCAGGCACCGGCTTCGGGTTCGAGGCCGCCATGCGCCTCGCCGAGAAGGGCTTCGACGTGATCGCCGGGGTGGAGATCTACGCACAGGTGCAGACGCTGAAATGGCAGGCGGCGCAGCGCGGAGTCAAACTTCAGGTCGTGAAGCTCGACGTCACGAACGACGGAGACCGCCACAAGGCCCTCGACTGGGGTGTGGAGATCCTGGTGAACAACGCCGGAGTGGGCGAGGGTGGCTCCACGGTCGACATTCCCGAGGCGAACATCCGGCACCAGTTCGAGGTCAACGTCACGGGTCCGCTGGTCCTCACCCAGGGCATCGTCAAGCAGATGATCAGGCGCGGGGCCGGCCGCGTCGTGTGGGTGTCCTCCCGGGAGGGCCTGAACGTCAATCCCTTCACCGGCATCTACTCCGCCTCGAAGCACGCGATCGAGGCCATCGCCGAGACCATGGCCTACGAGTTGCAGGAGCACAACATCGAAGTCGCCACGGTCAACCCGGGCCCCTTCCTGACCGGCTTCAACGACCGCATGTTCCAGACCTGGGAGAGCTGGGAGGACGACCCCTCGCAGCGCCTCTTCGACTACTCCAAGCTCGCCTTCCCCCGCCCGCAGTTCGACCCGGAAGCGGTGTTCGCCACGCTGACGGCCGTTGCCGCCGGGGAGGTCGACAGCTACCGCAACCTGGAGCCCAAATCGATGCTTGAGGAGACCAAGCAGCTCCAGGCGGTTCCCTGGGAGCGCAAGGTCACGGACGGCCTCGGGACCCGGCACCCGGCCATCCAGCACTCCTACGAGATGAAGCCCGAGACTCCCGTGACCGTCTAGGAGCCGAGGACCGCGGCACGGGCGGCCGTGGACGCAAAGCAAGGGCGCGGCGGGAACCGACCCGGGGCCCGGGACGGTTTCCCGCCGTGTGGGGCCGTGCTCGCTCATGAGCGCGCAGCACTCGCAACAGCTGGAGGTAGACCACGATGCGTGTCAAGCCGACCGTGCTGCAGGATCGCTATCACAATCGCGGTACCGCGTACACGCTGGCGGAGCGGGCGAGGCTGGGGATCACGGGGCGGCTGCCGGCAGCGGTGGAGACCCTCGACGCGCAGGCCCGCCGGGCCTACGCACAACTGCTGCAGCAGCCTTCCGACCTGCACAAGTACATCTACCTCAACGAGGTCCACGACCGGAACCAGGTGCTGTACTTCAAGCTGCTCGCCGAACATCTGGAGGAGCTGCTCCCGGTCGTCTACGACCCCACGGTCGGCGAGGCGATCGAGAAGTGGTCGGTCGACTACCGCGACTCGCGCGCGGTGTACCTGTCGATCGATCGCGCGGACGACATGAAGGCCTCGTTCCAGTCGCTGGGCCTCGGCGCGGACGATGTCGATCTGATCGTCGTCTCCGATGCCCAGGAGATCCTGGGCATCGGAGACTGGGGCGTCAACGGGACGGACATCTCCATCGGGAAACTCGCCGTCTACACGGCCGCCGCGGGCATCGACCCCAGCCGCGTCATCGCCGTGAACCTCGACGTGGGGACGGACAACGAGCAGTTGCTCAACAATCCGTCCTATCTGGGCAACCGGCACGCACGGATCAGCGGCCGGCGCTACGACGACTTCATCGCCCGGTACCTTCAGACCGTGTCCGAGCTGTTTCCGAACGCGCTCCTGCACTTCGAGGACTTCGGGCCGTCGAACGCCCGGCGGATCCTGGTGGAGAACACCGACAACTACCGGATCTTCAACGACGACATGCAGGGCACCGGCGCGATCGTGATGGCCTCGGTGTTCTCGGCCCTGAAAGTCACCGGAGGACGCTGGCCGGAGCAGCGGCTCGTCGTGTTCGGGGCGGGCACCGCCGGCACCGGCATGGCCGACCAGATCCACGCGGCGATGCTCAGGGACGGCGCGACCCCCGAGCAGGCGAAGAAGAACATCTGGCTGATCGACATCCACGGCCTGGTGACCGATGACATGCCGGACCTCCCCGACTATCAGCAGGTCTACGCGCGGCCGAAGTCCGAGGTCGGCGGGTGGGGCGACGGTGAGATCGATCTTCTCACCACGATCCGACACGTCAAGCCCACCATCCTCATCGGTACCTCCACGGCCCACGGCGCGTTCACCGAGGACGTCGTGCGGGCGCTGGCGGAGGGGGTCGAGCGCCCGATCCTGCTGCCCTTGTCGAATCCGACGAGTCGTATCGAGGTCATGCCGTCGGACGCGGTGCCCTGGACCGACGGCAGGGCGCTGATGGCGGTCGGCATTCCGGTCGAGCCGGTGCAGTACAAGGGGATCTCCTACGAGATCGGGCAGGCGAACAACGCCCTCCTGTACCCGGGGCTCGGTCTCGGCACGATCGTGTCCGGTGCCAGCCGTGTCACGGACAACATGCTGCTCGCCGCCGCCGAGGCGGTCGCGAGCCAGGTCGATGTGTCGGCGCCCGGAGCATCGCTCCTGCCGCCGGTCGCGAACCTGAGGGCCTCGTCCGCGACGGTCGCGGTCGCCGTCGCCAGAGCCGCGGCAGCGGACGGTGTCGCGACAAAGTCCCACGACAACCTCATCCAGGCGGTCCAGGACGCGATGTGGGACCCGGTCTACGACCCGGACGACCTGGAGGGCGGGCCATGAGCGACAACCGGTCGACCCCGGAGATGAAGGATCTGCCGATCGGGATCCAGGCCGGTGGGACCCGGGAGGAATTCGACAGTATGGGCACGGTCGACGTGCCGGCAGACCGGTACTGGGGGGCGCAGACGCAGCGCTCGCTCCTCCACTTCTCCATCGGCGGCGACCGGATGCCGAAGGAGGTGTACCACGCCTACGGCTACGTGAAGAAGGCGGCAGCGCTCGTCAACGCTGCCGCCGGACGGCTGCCCGCCTGGAAGGAGCAGGCCATCGTGCGGGCGGCGGAGGAGGCCATCGCGGGCAGGCTCGACGACCACTTTCCGCTCTACGTCTGGCAGACGGGGTCGGGCACCCAGAGCAACATGAACGTCAACGAGGTCATCTCCAACCGTGCGTCGCAGTTGCTCGGCGGCACGCTCGGGACCCAGCAGCCGGTAGCCCCGAACGACGACGTCAACATGGGGCAGTCCAGCAACGACAGCTTCCCCACCGCGATGCACGTCGCCTCCGTCCAGGAGATCGACGAACACCTGCTGCCGCAGGCCCGGGAACTCGCCGCGTCCATCGAGGCGAAGGCCGCGGAATGGGCCGAGGTCGTCAAGATCGGCCGCACGCACCTGGAGGACGCCGTACCGCTCACCGTCGGGCAGGAGTGGTCCGGCTACGCGGCGCAACTGCGGGCCTGCATCGAGGAGATCGAGCACAGCCGTGCTGGCCTGCTCGAACTCGCGCTGGGAGGCACCGCCGTCGGCACGGGGCTGAACGCGCCCGAAGGCTTCAGCCGCGACGTCGCCGCCAAGATCGCTGAGCTGACCAGCAAGTCGTTCGTCACGGCCGAGAACAAGTTCATGGCACAGGGGTCCCTGGACCCGATGGTGCGGGCGCACGGCGCGCTGCGCGGACTGGCCGTCGCCCTGATGAAGATCGCCAACGACATGCGGTGGCTGGCCTCGGGCCCGCGTACCGGCTTCGCGGAACTGGAGCTCCCGCAGAACGAACCCGGTTCCTCGATCATGCCCGGCAAGGTCAACCCGACCCAGTGCGAAGCCATCGTCATGATCGCCATCCAGGTGCTCGGCAACGACACGGCGGTCGCCTTCGCCGGCAGCCAGGGCAACTTCGAGCTGAACGCCATGCGCCCGGTGATCATCAACAACTTCCTCCATTCCACGCGCATCCTCGCCGACGGCATGGAGAAGTTCCGCACCTTCTCCGTCAGCGGTACGCAACTCAACCGGGAGAGGATCGGACAGTACGTGGAGGAGAGCTTGATGCTGGTCACGGCTCTGAGCCCCGTCATCGGGTACCAGAACGCGGCACACATCGCCGAAGCCGCGCTGGCCCATGACCAGACGCTCAGGGAGGCCGCGCTGGCAAGCGGTCACGTCGACGAGAAGACGTTCGACTCCGTCGTCGACCCCCTTGCCATGGTCGGCCACGGCGCGTCCGGCGCCTGACACGAGGCTTCTCAAGGAGATGTCATGCCCTTCGTCACCGTAGGCCAGGAGAATTCCGGGTCGATCGAGCTGTACTACGAGGACCACGGATCGGGCCGGCCGGTCGTTCTCATCGCGGGCTACCCGCTCAGCGGCCGGGCATGGGAGCGCCAGGAGCGCGCTCTGCTGGCCGTGGGACGCCGCGTGATCACGTACGACCGGCGGGGGTTCGGGCGCTCCAGTCAGCCGGTCACCGGCTACGACTACGACACGTTCGCGGCGGACCTGGACAAGCTCCTGTCCGCGCTGGACCTGAACGACGTCGACCTGGCCGGCCACTCGATGGGCGGCGGTGAGATCGCGCGCTATCTCGGAACGTACGGCGGGGGCAGGATCCGCAAGGCCGTGATCATCTCAGGCGTGCCTCCGTACCTGCTCAACACACCCGAGGATCCCTTCGGGGCTCCCCAGGAGCTGTTCGACGAGATCGCCGGCGCGCTGACCACGGACCGGTTCGCGTACTTCACCGAGTGGAACAAGAACTTCTTCAACCTCGACGACACGTTGGGCAACCTGGTGAGTCCCGAGGTGGTGCAGGACGCCTGGAACTCCGCGGCGTCCGCGTCCCCGACCGGCGCCGTCGCCTGCGTGGCGACGTGGTACACCGACTTCCGCGAGGACCTGCCGAAGATCGACGTCCCCGTGCTGGTCATGCACGGCACCAACGACCACATCCTGCCGATCGAAGCCACCGGTGCCCGTACCCACGAAATGATCAAGGGAGCCCAGTACGTCACCGTCGAAGGCGCGGGACACGGCCTGTGCTGGACGCACGCGGACACGGTCAACGCGCACCTGCTCGAGTTCCTGGCCTGAGACCGACTGCGTATGTCCATGTCCTCAGCTTTTGCGGGGCGTTGGACGCGGTCGTAGCCTCGATATATGGCTATTGCGACGACGGATCCCGTGACGGGTGAGGTTCTCAAGAGCTTCGACGAACTCACCCCGGAGCAACTGGACGAGAAGCTCGCCCGTGCCGCCGCGGCCGCGGCCGAGTACCGGCTGACGAGCGTGGAGCAGCGCGCCGGATGGCTCGGCCGGGCGGCCGATGTACTGGAGAAGGACGCGGACGCCGTCAGCCGCATGATCACGACCGAGATGGGCAAGACCCTCAAAGCGGCGCAGGAAGAGGTGGCGAAGTGCGTGCGGGGGCTGCGCTTCTACTCCGCCGAGGGGCCGGGGTTCCTGCGCGACCAGCAGGGTGACGCCGAAAGCGTGGGCGCCCGGCAGACGTTCGTGACGTACCAGCCGATCGGCGTGGTGCTGGCCGTGATGCCGTGGAACCTGCCGTTGTGGCAGGCCATGCGGTTCGCGGCGCCCGCCCTGATGGCGGGGAACGTCGGAATCCTCAAGCACGCCTCGAACGTGCCGCAGTGTGCCCTGTACATGGAACGGCTCTTCCGCGAGGCGGGGTTCCCCGACGACGTGTTCCAGACGCTGCTGATCTCCGCGCGCAGGGTGGAACAGGTGCTGCGGGACGACCGCGTGGCGGCGGCGACACTGACCGGCAGCGAGCCGGCCGGGCGGTCGGTGGCGACCATCGCCGGTCAGGAGATCAAGAAGGTCGTCCTCGAACTCGGCGGATCCGACCCGTTCATCGTGATGCCGTCGGCGGACCTGGAGCGGGCCACGGACGTGGCGGTGCGGGCGCGGACCCTGAACAACGGGCAGTCGTGCATCAACGGCAAGCGGTTCTTCGTCCACCAGGACATCGCGGAGCAGTTCCTGGAGAAGTTCACCGCGAAGATGGCCGCGCTCGTCGTGGGCGACCCGATGGACGACGCCACGGACGTCGGTCCGCTCGCCACCGAGTCGGGCCGGGAGGACGTGGAGGCGTACGTCGACGACGCGGTCGGCAAGGGCGCGACCGCCCTCACCGGCGGGAAGCGGCCCGACCGGCCGGGCTGGTTCTACCCGCCGACCGTGCTGACCGGCATCACGCCGCAGATGAAGATGTTCCACGAGGAGGTCTTCGGCCCCGTCGCGCAGGTCTTCACCGTCTCCTCGCTGGAGGAGGCCCTCCAGATGACCAACGCGCACCCGTACGGGCTCGGTTCGAACCTGTGGAGCGAGGATCCCGCAGAGCGTGAGCTGTTCGTCCGCGACGTGCAGTCCGGAATGGCGTTCATCAACGGCAACACCACCAGCTACCCGGAGATCCCCTTCGGCGGCGTGAAGCGCAGTGGCTACGGACGGGAGCTGTCCGACCTGGGCATGCGCGAGTTCATGAACGCCAAGACGGTGTGGGTCGGTCAGAGCGCCTGAGCACGTGGGGCACCGGACGACGCTGACGTGGAGGACTGATTCATGAGCACACGCGACACCGGGCCGAGAGGACACGGGCGCCCCGTCGTGGCGGTGCTGGGGATCGGCACCATGGGCGACGCGATGGCCAGGAACATTGCCGCCGCGGGGCTCGAACTGCGGGTGTGGAACCGCAGCCGCGAGCCCGCCGAGGCGCTCGCCGAGATCGGCGCCGTCGTCTGCGAGACCCCCGCCGAGGCGTGCCGGGGAGCAAAGGTCATGCTGACCATCCTCGCCAACGAGCGGATCGTCGCCGAGACCGTCGACCAGGCCCGCGAAGGCATCGACCGGGACGCCGTGTGGCTGCAGTGCTGCACCGTCTCACCCGCGGGCAGCCGGCGCATGGCGGACAAGGCCACGGCGATGGGCGTGGCCTACGTGGAGGCGCCGCTGCTCGGCACGAAGGAACCCGCGGTCGCCGGAACCCTGACCATCCTGGCCGCCGCGTCCGACATGTGCGCAGGCGAGCGTGTCCAACCGGTGCTGGACGCCGTCGGCACGCGCACCGTCTGGCTCGACGCGATCAGCCAGCCCAGCAGCCTCAAGCTCGCCTACAACTCCTGGGTGCTGACCACCGTCGAGGGCGTCGCCGAGGCCCTGGCACTCGCCGAGGGCCTGGGCGTCGACCCGCGCCAATTGATCAACGTCATCAACGGCAGTGCACTGAACAGCACCTACGTGCAGTCCAAGGGCCCGAAGATGATCAGCGACGACCTCGACACCCCTTCCTTCCCCCTGGAGGCGGCGGCCAAGGACGCCGGCCTGATCGCCGACGCGGCGCGGGATGCGGGGCTGGAGCTTGGAATCGTCGAAGTGATGCGTGATCGGCTGCAGTTGGCAGTGAGCAACGGCCTGGGCCGGGCGGACGTGGCAGCGACGTACCGGATGTCCCGTCGGGCGCCGGCAGCGTGACACTGGCGGATGGCTCGCGCGGTGGCCTGCCGCGAGGAGTCCGCGTGGAAGGAAGAGGCTGATGAGTCGAGAGGGTGTCGCCTCGGCGCGGCGCAGCAGCGAGCAGCTGTCGGCGATTGTGCCTCGGGTGGACGACCGCGGGTGGGAGTCTCCATCGGCCTGTGCGGGCTGGCGCGTCATCGACGTGCTCGCCCACCTGGGCGCGCTCGCTCATGAGGCCGTAGATCCTCCCACCCCGGATCCGTCCTGGCCAAAGAACCGCGAGCGCTACCACGACATGAGGGTCGACGAGCGCCGCGGCCGCAGTCACGCCGAGGTGATCGAGGAGTGGCGTCGCTTCACCCCACGGCAACTGGAGATCCTGGAGGCGGGACAGCAGGTGCCACAGGCGGACGAACCGGTACTGGTACCGGGCCTGGGCACCTATCCCCGGCACCTGCTGGCCAACACCATGGCGTTCAACGTCCTGTGCCACCTACGCTACGACATGCTCGAACCCAGCGGTCCACTACCCTTCACGGTCCCTCCGCCCGACGACGAGCTGGTGGCGCCGGCGGTCGAGTTCATGCTCGCCGGCATCCCGCAGATGCAGGGGGGCGAACTCACCGCCACCGTCAGCCGACCGCTCGTACTAGAGTTCACCGGACCGGGCGCCACGACCGCCACCGTAGTTCCTGCCGACGGACCGGACGGCCTGCTGACGGTGGAGCCAGGTGCCGCGGACGGCGCCGCCGCCCGGATCCACAGCACGGCGACCGACTTCATTGCATGGGGCACGACCCGGACCGCCTGGCGAGACCACTGCCGGATCACCGGCGAGGCGGCCACTGCAGAACCGTTCCTGGACTGCCTCAACATCGTGTGAGGAAGGGCGAAGACCCCGTATCTTCACCGCACGAAGTTCGTGTCTGCGCCGGCCGTCTCGTCGCCCACGTCGCCGCAGAGATGGCGTTCCCTGCCCCAGGGGCGCGGGAATGTCCGCCCAAAGAAGGCGGACGACTGGATGGGGATTTGACGTCGCAGGTCGCTGATCAGCCGCGCCCGCAGCAGGCCAGTGGGTGCGGGCGCGCTCGGCGGGGACGGCGCTCGCACGTGCTTGACGCCTGTGACGCCCGCGTGCGAGCCGCTTCGCCGCGACTGCCGCCACTGCGCGGACTGCAAACGCGCATCCGGCGGCGAGATGGCGACGTTCGCACTACACGGACCTGGAATACGGGGCTCGGTGCGGTTGCCGCCCAGCCCCCAAGCCCCGCGCGGCCGGCTCGGCAGAACCCAAGAACGGCTCCGACTGACAAGTCAGACGATCTTCACCTTGGACACCGGCCGACGACCAGTACGAGTAACTCTCCCGACCCTCACGCCAGCCCCGTGACCAGCAACTTCATGATGCACGCCGCCCATTGGGCACCAGGCGTCCATCGGCCTCGCGCAGGCGTGGGGCGGGGGTCTGGTCGCCTCGGTGGACGGGATGCGGTTCGTCGTCCCTGTCCCCAGCGTGTACGCCCGGCCGAACCCGAAGTACTTCGGGCGCCGGGGCGGCGCGACCTGGCTCAACATGATTAACGACCAGGCCGCCGGACTCGGCGGGAAGGTCGTGGCCGGCACCCCGCGCGACTCGCTGTACGTGTTGGACATCCTCTACGACCGCGACGGCGGCAAACGCCCGGAGCGGCACCGTCCACGACATCACCATCGGCGACTGCGTCGAGCTGCAGCACGCCATCGGCGAGCACCAGACCAACGGCTACCACGGCAAGCACCTCTTCTACGCGCTCCTCGCGGGCCACGGCGTCTTCGGCCCCGACGCCCCGGCACGGCTGAAGACGGTGATGCTGCCGGGGCAGTTGACACCGGCAGCCCTGGTCGACCGGCAGGGCATCACCTGCACCGCGATACGAGACCTCCTGGTCGACTACCTCACCGAGCGCGCGGTGGACGTCGACTACACCACGCTGGAGGACATGGCCCGCACCCTGGCCGGACTGTTCTGGCGCGACCTGGAGAAACACCACCCCGGCATCGACTCGCTGCGGCTGGACGCCGACACCGTCACCGCCTGGCGGGAGCGCGTCCGCATGGTCCGTGACCGGCACGACACCCCCATCCGGCCGCGGGTCAACTCACACACAGTGTTCGGCTGGGTCCGCACGTTCTACCAGGATCTCGCCCGCTGGGCCGCCGACGAGCCGACACGCTGGGGCCCGTGGGTCGCACCCTGCCCGGTCCGCCACAGCGACACCGACCACAGCAAGAACCGCGCCCGCCGCAAGGCGGCCATGGACCAACGAACCCGTACCCTGCTACCCGCACTCCCGGCCCTGGTCAAAGCTGTCGAATGCCAGCTCAAGGATGCCCAGACCTGTCTCGCCACAGGGCGGGAGACCCCGGCCGGAGCCCCGTTCACCACTCCGGCGGGCGAGACCCTCCTCCGCCGGGCCGGGGTGTCCTCCCGCATCTACGCTGACGCCCCCGCCGCCGGCCGGCGCCGGGACCTGACCGTGAAAGAGGAACGCGCCTTCTGGGCGCGGGCCATCGTCGAAGTCCTCCGCCACACGGGTATACGCATCGAGGAAGCACTCGAACTCACCCATCACAGCTTCGTCGCCTACCAGCTGCCCACCACCGGTGAGATCGTGCCCATGCTCCAGGTCGCCCCATCCAAGCTCGACCAGGAGCGGCTGCTGCTGGTCTCGCCAGAGCTCGGCGAGGTGCTCACTGCGATCATTCATCGCGTCCGGCGCGGGCAGCAGGCCATGCCCCTGGTCTCCGCCTACGACAGTCTGGAACGGCTCTGGAGTGCACCGATGCCGTTCCTCTTCCAGCGCCGCTGCGGCCCGGAGGACCGGGCCATCCCGCGCAACTACATCTACACCTGCCTCAACGACGCCCTCGCCGCGAGCGGGCTGACCGGGCCCGGCAACCGGCAGCTGCGATACACGCCCCACGACTTCCGAAGAATCTTCGTGACCGACGCCCTCCGCTCCGGCCTGCCCCCGCACATCGCAGCCCGCATCTGCGGCCACCGGATGGTCGACACAACCCTCGGCTATGCCGCGATCTATCCCGAGGACGTCATCAACCACCACCGGTCCTTCATCGCCCGCCGCCGGGCGCTGCGACCCGGGGAGGAGTACCGCGAGCCCACCACCCAGGAGTGGCAGGACTTCCTCGCCCACTTCGAGCTGCGGAAGGTCGCCCTCGGAGTCTGCGCACGCGACTTCGGCACCCCCTGCGTCCATGAACACGCCTGCGTCCGCTGCCCTGTCCTGCGGCCCGATCCCGAGCAGATGCCCCGCCTGGAGGAGATCCACGCGAACCTGCTCGACCGCCTCCAGGAGGCCAAGGAACAGGGATGGCTCGGCGAGGTCGCCGCGATCGAGGCCAGCCTCGCCGCCGCCGAACAGAAGCTCGCCGCCATGCGCGACCTCGCGGCCCGGCACACCACCGTCCACCTGGGCATGCCCGATCTCCGTGGCGTCGTCGCGCGCATCGACTCCGAGCAGCGAAACGAAGATGCGAAGGGGCAGTCCTGAGCACTACAACGAGGGGATGACCGTCTTCCTCTGTTCCAAGTGCGGCACCGCGATCACGCCGGAGCTCACCGAGCTTGCCGCCGTCCCTGACGTCTCCGACGACGAGCGCGACCGGGACAAGGAGACACGCCGGGCACCTTCCACCGTTCCGCGGGGCCACTACGCGATCGATCCCGAGCCCTGGGGACCTCCCTACGTCGTGCAGGACGATCAGGAGGACCCGAAGCCGGCTCACTCGCGCGGACCTGTGGTCTGCCGTGAAGAAGGCTTCGTCATCTCGGCCGGCAGCCGACACACAGTGCTGGTGCACCCTGATGACGCCGCCGGCCTTCAGCCACTGCCCAACTGGGAGAACAGCAGTGGGTGCTGCGGACCGACAGGCGACGAGGGTCTCAACCGGGCCTGCCCCTGCGGCGCTCCGGTCGCGACCCTCACGGCCGACTGTTTCGGGCCCCTCGAACTACACCTCGACCCCGTCCGGACCTACGCGTTCTCCCAGTAGGACCGCGAAGCGCGCCGGGCGTCATGCACGACACGCCCGACGGAACCCGTCCACCCAACTTCTTCACGACTACTTTCCGTGGTGAACGACGGCTCACAGGCAGACCTACCGCCGCGTTGGGCTAGTTCGGATAAGACCAGATCGGCGCGCTCGGCCTGGTCATCAACGCCCTCGTGCTGTTCCACACGAGATACATGGACGCTGCCGTCACGCAGCTCCGCAGCGACGGCTTCGAGGTCCGCGACGAGGACGTTGCCCGGCTGTCGCCGTTCGTGCGCCACCACATCAACGTGCTCGGCCGGTACTCCTTCCAGCTCCCCGAGTTGCCCGGAGGGCTGCGGCCCCTGCGCGACAAGCACGCCACCGACGACGATTGAGCGCCGGGAGCCAGCAGGCCACGGGACTCAGCCTCTGGACACACCAGAGGCTGAGTCGTTGACCAGCACGCATGACGGCCGTGCCCTGACCGGTGTGAGCCTGGGGGCGACCCCAGCAGCGCAGGTACACCGCCTGTTTGTTGCGCTACACGGGCTGGGCCGTGGGCAGGATGGTCAGTTCGCTGATGTTGACGTGTCGGGGAAGAGCGGCAATGAAGGCAACGGTCTCTGCGATGTCGGTGCTGCGCAGGCACTCGATGTCGTGGAGCAGGCCGACCATCAGGGCGCTGGCGTCGGGGTCGGTGACGTGGTCGGGTAGTTCGGTGTCGACCATGCCGGGCTCGATGGCGCTCACCCGCACGTTCTTCGGGCCCAGTTCGACTCGGATGAGACGGGTGAGGTGGCTGATGTACGCCTTGGTCCCCGAGTAGATCGAGAACCTCTCCAGAATGCGTGTCGCCGCGATGGAGGAGGTGTTGATCAGGTCGGCGGGCTTTCCACGCTCAGCGCTGGCAGTCAAGTGCGGGAGGAAGGCAGCGATCACGTTCATCACTCCCGTGACGTTGAGATCGATCTGCCGCTGCCAGTCCTCGACCTTGAGCTCGTCGATGGCAGAGATCAACTGGACGCCCGCGTTGTTGAACACCAGGTCCGCCGGTCCCAGCATGGCCGCCACCTGGTCGGCGGCTGTGCGGACGGCTGCCCGGTCGGTGACATCGGCGGACAGGGGTATGGCCTTTCCACCGGCCGCGGTGATGTCGGCGGCGAGGGAGGCGAGCTTTTCCTGGCGGCGTGCGATGACGGCGACAGAGGCTCCAAGTTCGGCGAGTCGGCGGGCGGTGGCCGCCCCCATGCCGCTGGAGGCTCCGGTGACCACGGCCACACGGCCGTCCAACGGCCGGCTGGTAAGCAGGTACGTCATGACGAGAGATACTTCCTGTTGCTCGGAATTGGTTTGGGGTGGTCAGGCAGCGTCGTCGCAGGCCGTGGCGGCGGACTTGTCCTGCCAGGCCGCGAGGTCGTCCTGAAGGCTGCGGATCTTGACCAACTGGCGTTCGATCGCGTCGCGCCCCAGGGCCAGGTGCCCAGGCAGCTTGTCCTGGCAGGTCACCTCATAGATCAGGGCGGCGCCCTTGACGGGGTCGCCGAGCTGAGTGTGGTTGGCGGTGTCGACCCAGTCCAGGGTGGCGTGGGCCGGCGTGCCGTCGTAGGCGGGGATACGCTCGGCCGCGGTCGACAAGGAGCTGGCGTCGAGGAAGTCGGTGCGGAAGACCCCGGGCTCCACGACCATGCTCTGGATCCCGAACGGCTCCAATTCCACCGCGAGCGCCTCACTGACACCGGCCACAGCGAACTTCGACGCGCTGTACATGCTCACCCCGGGCTCGCCCTCGAAGCCGGAACGGGAGCCGATGTTCACGACCTTTCCGGCTCCGGCCGCCCTCATCGCGGGCAGGACCGCGCGGGTGACGTTGATCAGCCCGAAGACGTTGAGATCGAACAGGGACCGCGCCTCGGCGTCCGTGATCTCCTCCAGCGCCCCGAGCAGACCGCGCCCCGCGTTGTTGACGAGGACGTCGATCGTGCCGAAGCGCTCCACAGCCGTCTCGACCGCGGCGGTGATGTCCTCGCCGCGGGTGACGTCGAGGGCGACACCCAGGACTCGGTCGTGCTGGTACAGCTCGTCCGGCAGCTTCCGCGGGTCACGGGCGGCGACCACGACGTTGTCGCCGCCGTTCAGTGCCGCTCGCGCGATCTCCAGCCCCAGCCCGCGGGAGCCGCCGGTGATGAACCACGTTGTCATGAAGGTATCTCCATCCGTTCGCTTCGCCCGGACCCCCCTTGCGGTGGCGGGCTCCGGCATCCACTGAACCAACTCTGAGCAGGCAAAAGAGGCCTCAAAAGGGCCCGCCTGATCGGGGGACAAAATGGGCCACCCTCCCGCCACCGAATCCTCAGTGAACGCGCGACCCTGGATGTATGGACCGTGAGCACCCCACCAGCGCACCCATGGCGGAATTTCTCCGCTCCGCCCGCACCCGCCTCACCCCGCGGGAAGCCGGGCTCGACGACCCGGGCCTGGGCCGACGCCGGGTATCCGGACTGCGTCGGGAGGAACTCGCTCGGCTGGCCGGGGTGAGCGTGGACTACTACACCCGCCTCGAACAAGGGCGCAGCCGCAGCGCCTCCACGGAGGTCCTCGACGCGCTCGCCACCGCCCTGCACCTGGACGACGCTGAGCGCAGTCACCTGCACACCCTCGCCCGGCCACGGCCCCGGCCAGCCCGCCGGCGCCCCCGCCCCCAGCGCGTCCACCCCGCCACCTGGGACTTGCTGGACACCCTCCAGCAGACCGGCCACCCCGGTTTCATCCTCGGACGACGCCTCGACGTGCTGGCCCACAACCCACTCGCCGGACGCCTGATCACCGACTTCCGCGCCCTCCCCGCGGCCGAGCGGAACCAGGCCCGCTTCGTCTTCCTCGACCCGCACGCGCGCGAGCTGTACCGCGACTGGCCCCGCGTCGCCGCGGACACCGCCGCCATGCTCCGCCTCGACGCGGGCCGTCACCCGGACGACCCGGCCCTGAGCACCCTGGTCGGAGAGCTGTCCGTACACAGCGAGGAGTTCCGCCGCTTCTGGTCGGACAACAAGGTCCACCAGCGCACGACCGGCACCAAGGACTACCACCACCCGCTCGTCGGCGACCTCACCGTCACCTACCAGGCCCTCACCCCCGCAGACGACCCCGACCAGATCCTCTTCGTCTACGGCACCGAACCCGGCAGCCCGTCCGAGACCGCCCTGCGCCTGCTGGCCCAATGGAGCAGGACGGCAGCCGATACCGGCAGCGTCACAGCGCAAGCGCCAAGAGCGCACGACTGACACAAGCCCGCTCCGGTCGTCAAAAGGTACGTGACGCATCCGACGCAGAGCGGTCTCTCCCCCACGCCCCGGCGCTTCGCACTCCGGGACAGTGAGCGATCAGCGGCTGGCGCCGCCCGGGGCAAGCAGGCTGGTCAGCTCAGAGATCGCCTCCGAGGAGGGCTCGAAGTAGCGGCGGACATTCTCGGGCTTCTTGTGCCGGGACTTCGCCATCAGCATCAGCAGAGAGGCGCCCTGCTCCCCGAGGTGGGTCAGGGCGGAATGGCGGTACTCGTGCAGGTCCCAGCCGGTCCCCGGCCCGCGCACCGCGGTGTGCTCATCCAGCAGGGCGCGGGCCTGGCCGTAGGAGAGGCGGGCAAGGCCGGTGTCCGGGCACACGTCGCGCGGGCTGACGACCTTCCGCGGGCCGGGACGGCGGTGGGTGACGAACACTGGCCCCCGGGTACGGCCACGCAGCAGCCGGGGCAGCAGGCGGGCGGTGCCGGCGTCCCAGTAGACGGTCTCCCTCATCCTTCAGTCCGCCCTGGTCTTCGTGAACACCCTGATGCTCCAGGACATCCTCGGCGAACCGGATTGGGCAGGCCTCCTCACACCCGCCGACCGGCGCGGCCTGACCCCGCTGTTCTGGTCTCATGTACGCCCGTGCGGGGAGGTCAACCTCGACATGGACACCCGCCTCGACCTTGCCGCGGCTGCGGTGCCGGCGCTACGGAGACCGGCCGGCGGTGCCGCGCGATCCGCCGTCGGGAACGGGTGAGCCGGGGCATGCGCGGATTGCGTCGGCGTCCTGCATGCCGTGCCTCGGACGCGTGGCTGCCCCGGGCCTGCTCCTGAGCAACCGTGCTGGCCTCCCCTCCGAGGGCCGCCAGGCCCGCCGGAAGGGCGAGTGCGTGTCGAGCCGGGCGTGCGAGAGCGAACCCGGCATCCTGATTTCTGCGACGGCGGCCGGTGCAGCAGCGTCACCCTCGTCGGTCAGGATGGCCCGTACTCGGGTGGGTGTGTGTCAGGCGGTGTGCTGGGTGGTGAAGTCCGCGATGGCGTCCTGCATCTGCTGAAGGCCCGGTTCTTCCAGGGGGTAGTGGCCGGCGTTGTCCAGCATGAAGGTGGTGACGGGGACCTTGGTGATGCGGGAGAGCACGGGCAGGCTCAGGTGGTGGGGGCTCCAGTGGTCTTCGGCGGGCTGGGTCAGCAGGACCGGGCACGCGTCGAAGTCCTCGGGCTCGACGGCCGGGGCGTAGTTCATGTAGCGGTCCAGGAAGCGGATGCTGACCCAGTTCGCGGCGGAGGTGCGGTCCTTCATGAAGACCTTCATGGCGCCCGGGTCGTTGGCGAGGGCGGACATCTTGCCGGCCAGGCTCATGGGGTACCTCGCCTTGGCGGCCGGGGTCCTGGCCGCCAGGCCCATGAAGGGGACGCCCGCGCGTGCGGTGAGCCTGTCGTGGGAGGACTCGTCGCGGACCTGCTGGTTGCGCTGGTCGAGGAAGGTCATGCCGACGATGCCGGCGAGGGTTTTGCGGGGGGGCCTTGGCGGCGACGTGGTAGGTGAGCATGCCGCCTGCGCTGAGCCCGTAGAGCACGATCGGGCGGTCGTCGCGGGACTGCTCGAAGGCGAGGAAGTCGACGACGAGGTCGACCCAGTCGTCGTAGGAGGGTGTGATGCCCGGCTTGACCTGGGTGAGGCCGTAGCCGAGGTTGTCCAGGGCGACGGTCTCGAAGCCGCGCCGGGCGAGCGGGGCGCCGAGGATGAGGGACATCTGGCGGCCGTTGGTGCCGACCCCGTGGTGCAGGACGACCTTGGCCTTGGCGGTGGGGTTCGGGTAGCGGTCGAGGTGGACGCGGTGTCCGCGCCAGTCCCAGAACTCCTCCTCGGGTGCAGTGTCGTCGCTCAGGCGCAGGCAGGCGGGCAGGAACTCCTGGAGGTCGCGCCATGCCTGCTGATCGCGGTAGAGGGTGGTTGCGGAGGTGGTGCTCATGACGGGTGCCTTCCGGCTGCGGCCTGCTGGCGGGTCAGGCGGGGACTGAGTCGGGGGAGGGGCGGCCCAGTGCCCCTTGGGTGATCATCTGCACGCCGGTCCTGAGGTCGCGGCGGGCCGTGTCGGCGTCGCGCAGGTCGTCCTCCAGGCCCCGGATGAAGGTGAGCAGGACGGCGGCCGCCTGTGGGGCGGTCCGGGGGACGACCGTGGCCAGGGCCGAGGTGATCAGCTCGGCCAGGTGGTCGGTGTAGGCGTTGATCAGTTCGGGGGTGTGGGCGGAGGCGGCGGACAGCAGTTCGTAGGCGTGCAGGGGGCTGTCGCTCCACAGCCGGATGGCGACCTCCAGTTTCACCGTGAGCACGCCGAGCACCTTCTCCTCGGGCGTGTCCGCGGCGTGTGCCGCCTCTTCGGCCGCCGCCGAGGCCCGCTCCAGCTTCGTCTGGACGACCTTGGCGAATGCTGCGTCCTTGGTCCCGGCGTACTTGTAGACGGTCGGACGCGACAGCTGCGCCTCTTCGACGATGTCGGACACCGTCGTGCGGCGGAAGCCGTTGCGGCAGAAGCAGCGGTAGGCACTGTCGAGTACGACCTGGGCGGACGGAACTTTCGGCATGGCTACACATTTAACACTCGAAGCTAGATTTGTAAACTCGGCTTGTGTCATGCGTGCCGAAAGACGTACCGGGCCGGCCGTCGATGCGGCGGGGTCTCGCCAGTCAGGCGCCGGGCCATGGCCCGAGTGCCCGAAGTAGAGGCGCCGACCGGCTTCAGGGGGGCACTTCTTCGCACCGTTGCCTGTGCACGTGAACTCTCGGCGGCCGGTGCCGGAGTCCTTGCCGCACCCCCGGGCGGTACGCACGGTGTCCCTTTTCACCCGGCCTGCGACTGTCCTAAAAGTGCCGTCACCTCTGCTCCTGAGGTAACGAATCGGTAAACCACTGGTCTGTGTATCCGCTAGGGTTCACCGCGGAAACGCCGTCCGTTGCCTTGCCTTCCGTCGTGCGCGCTCCTGACCTGAGCAGTTCAGCGTCACCTGCGCCCCGGAACAGCCGACTGCGTGGGTGACGCTCCGTCTCCTGTGAAAGCGGGAACAGAGCTTGAGCAACCTCCCCCTTCGTGAATACGAGAGTTCACTCGTCGTCGCGGATCGGACCGAAGCCGCCCAGGACGTCGTGACACTCACGTTGCGCCGTCCCGACGGCGGTCCGCTGCCCGCGTGGCATCCCGGCGCGCACATCGACCTGCTGCTCGACAGCGGGCTCGCGCGCACCTATTCGCTGTGCGGCGACCCCGGCGACCGCACTGCGTGGCGTGTCGGCGTCCTGCGGACCGCGGACAGCCGCGGCGGATCGGCCTACGTCCACTACAAGCTGCACGTCGGCTGCCGCGTGCGGGTGCGGGGCCCGCGCAACAACTTCGACTTCAAGTCGGCCCGGCGCTATCTCTTCGTGGCCGGCGGCATCGGCATCACGCCGATCCTGCCGATGACGGCCGCCACGGAGGCCGCGGGTGCGGACTGGCGGCTGCTGTACGGCGGTCGGTCCCGTTCCTCGATGGCCTTCCTCGGCGAACTCGCCGCGTACGGCGACGCGGTGGCGGTACACCCGCAGGACCAGTACGGCCTGCTCGATCTCGATGCCTTCCTCGGCGAGCCCGGCGAGGAGACCCTGGTGTACTGCTGCGGCCCCGAACCGCTGCTGGCCGCGGTGGCACAGCGGTGCCGGAGCTGGCCCGCCGGAGTACTGCGGGTCGAGCGGTTCCGGGTGCCGGAGCAGGAACGGGTCTGTGAGGACGGCCCCTTCGAGGTGGTCTGCTCGCAGTCCGGCGTCACCGTCCAGGTGCCGCCAGGGGCAAGCGTGCTGGAGGCCGTGCGGGCGGCCGGCGTCGACGCCCTGTCCTCGTGCTCCGAGGGCATCTGCGGCACCTGCGAGACCGAGGTCCTGGAAGGCGTGCCCGACCACCGCGATTTCGTGCTCGGCGAGGAGGAGCGGGCCTCGGGCGAGACCATGATGATCTGCGTCTCCCGCGCCCGCACCCCACGACTGGTCCTCGAGCTGTGACCCGGCCGTCCCGCTGTGCGCGCCCTGGAGGACAACGGTGAGCGTTGCCGAAGAAACTATCGACCTCAGCCCGCTGAGCGGCGCCACCGGCGGCTCCCGGCGGCTGGCCGGGCATCTCGCCCGCCCGGCCGGTGAGGGACCCTGGCCGGGAGTGGTGGTCGTCCACGAGGCCCTCGGCGTGGACGAGGTAATGCTGCGTCAGACCCGGCGGCTCGCCGGGGCCGGGTACCTCGCCCTCATGCCGGACCTGTTCACCCAGGGCGGCGCGCGCCGCTGTCTGGTGGCCACCATGCGGGCCGCGATGTCGGGGAAGGGGCGCGCCTACCAGGACATCGCAGCGGCCCGCGAGTACCTCGCCGGGCACCCCGGCTGCACCGGAGCGGTAGGCGTCATCGGCTTCGGCATGGGCGGCTCGTTCGCCCTGATGACAGCCGGCCGCGGCATGTTCGACGCGGTCTCCGCCAACTACGGCCTGCTCCCCAAGGACGTGAACGCCGTCCTGGCCGGTGCCTGCCCCGTCGTGGGCAGCTACGGCGGCCGTGACCGCATGCTGCAGGGTTCCGCCACCCGGCTCGCCACGGCGCTGGACCGGCTCGGCGTCGTCCACGACGTCAAGGAGTACCCGGACGCCGGCCACTCCTTCCTCAACGATGCCGAAGTCGGCCCCCGGGCCCTGCGCCCGCTGATACGCGTCACCGGCATGGGACCGCACCCCGCATCCGCCGCCGACGCCTGGCAGCGCATCGAATCCTTCTTCCACACCCACCTCACGACCTCTACCCGTACGAACACCCCCCACGAGAAAGCAGAGTGATGAGCACCGCCGAAACCCAGCAGAGCCCCGAGCAGACCGACGAGGCGCCCGGAGCGGAGAAGGGCTGGCACGTCGACGACCGCTGCCTGAACTGCAACATCGCCCGCCAGTACGCCCCCGGCCTGATCGCCTACGCCCCCGGCGGCAACTACGGCGGCGTCTCCACGGTCGTACGCCAGCCGGAGACGGAGGAGGAGGTACGGCAGATGTACCGGGCCGCGCACGCCTGCCCGACCCGCTCCGTGCACCCGCCCGCCGGTGAATGGGCGCCCGACTCCGACCCGTACCCGCTGCCTCTGGACGAGGACGGCATCGTGCTGCTGTGCGGGCATGCCTCCCCGCAGACCTACGGCGCGACCTCCTACCTCCTGCGCCGCCCGGACGGCACCGCCATGATGATCGACACCCCGCGCTGGCGGCCCGCGCTCGCCCGTCGCTACGAGCAGAAGGTCGGCACGATCACCGACGTGCTGCTCACCCACCTCGACCACGTGGCGCACGGCCGTAAGTACGCCGACGCCTTCGGCGCCCGGCTGTGGATCCACGAGGGCGACCTGCACTCCCGCCCGGACGCCGACTCCGTCATCCGCGGCCAGGACCCGGTGGAGATCGGACCCGGCGTGATCGCCCACCCGTTCCCCGGCCACACCGAGGGCAGCACGCTGTTCATTGCGGACGACAGGTTCTGCTTCACCGGGGACGCCTTCTTCTGGTCCACCGCCGAGCAGGACCTGGAGGTCGCCGACAGCGTCGTCTACGACTCCATCAAGACGCTCGCCGCGTCCGTGCAGCGCGGCGCGCAGGAGCTGACCTTCGAGTGGGTGCTGCCCGGCCACGGCAGCTACCACCACCTGCCCGCCGAAGAGATGCGGGAGCGGATGCGGGCCCTGGGCCTACGGGCCGAGACCTACCCCGAACAGGAAGTCGACTACGGCAAAGTCCGCTACTGACCGCCGCACCCGCTCACTAACCCTCACCCACTCCGCAGGCCCGGGGCACGCCCCTGCCCCGGGTCTGCGGCCTGCCCGAGCGGAACCCATGACCGACACCCTCCCCGCGCCGACCCAGGCACCGGCCGGCCCCCGCGCGGCACTGGCCGCCCTCTCCCTGAGCCTGTTCACGATCGTCGTGGACGTGTCCATCGTGGCCGTGGCGATCCCAGCCATGGTCAGCGGCCTCGGCGCCGGTCTCACCTCCGTCGTCTGGGTGACCAGCGCCTACCTCCTCGCCTACGCCGTGCCGATGCTCTTCACCAGCCGCCTCGGCGACCGCTACGGGCCCAAACGCGTCCTCGTGGCCGGACTCGCCGTCTTCACCGCCGCTTCCCTGGGCTCCGCGCTGTCCGCCGGCGTCGGAATGCTGATCGCCGCCCGCGCGGTCCAGGGCCTGGGCGCGGCACTGCTCACCCCGCAGACCCTCACCCTGATCACCCACCTGTACCCGGGCGGCGAACGCGGCCGGGCCATGGGCGTCCTCGGCGGGGTGTCCGGTCTGGCGACCGTCGCGGGCCCGCTTCTCGGCGGCGTCCTGGTCGACGGCCTCGGCTGGCAGGGCATCTTCTACGTCAACGTCCTCGTCGGCAGCGCGGCCCTCGCCCTGAGCCTGCGCGTGATACCGGACGTGCGCCCCGGCCACACCCACCGCTTCGACCTGCCCGGCATCCTGCTGTCCGGCACCGGACTCTTCCTGATCGTCTTCGCCGTCCAGAACGGCCGCACCCACCACTGGGGACCGCTGATCGGCCCGGTCACCGTGACCCACACCATCACCGCCGGCCTGCTCCTGCTGGCCACCTTCGTCCTCTCGCAGGGCAGGACCCGCACCGAGCCCCTGGTACCGCTGGCCCTGTTCAAAGACCGCGGCTTCTCCACCGGCACACTCGTCACGACGGTCCTCGGCTTCGCCCTGACCGGCATGTTCCTGCCCCTGGTCGTCCACCTGCAGTCCGCGCTCACCCTGACGCCCACCCGGGCGGGACTGCTGACCGCACCCATGGCACTCCTCTCGGGCCTCATGGCCCCCTTCGCCGGCCGCCTCTCCGACCGCGTCAGCGGCAGAATCCTGCTGGCCGTCGGCCTGGCAGCGATGGCCTCCGGCCTCACCCTGACCGCACTGTGCACCGACTCCGGCACCCCCGCCTGGCAGCTGCTGCCCGGCCTGCTGCTGACCGGACTGGGGATGGGCCTCGTCCTCGTCCCCGTCAACACCGTGGCCATGACATCCGTCCCCGCCGAGCTGCGCAGTACCGCTTCCGGAGTCTTCTTCACCGCCCGCCAGCTCGGCTCCGTCCTCGGCAGCGCGGCCGTCGGCGCCCTCCTCCAGGCTCGCATCGAGGCCCGCGTGACCCAGGCAGCAGCCACCGCCGCACAGCAGCTGCCCGCCCCCTACAGAACAGACTTCGCCGCCGGCCTGCGCGACGCCGCCGAAACGGGTCAGACAGGCGGCACACACCTGCCGCTGCCCCCGGGCCTTCCCGGCGACCTCCATCCCCGCACCCAGGACCTCGCCTCACACGCCATGCAGACCGGACTCGCCCACGCCGCGGCAGACGCCCTCATCCTGGTGATCGCCGTGCTGATCCTCGGCATACCGGCAACCGCCGGGGTGCCAGCGGGCAGAGCCCGCACCCCACGCGCCTCGAAGTAGACCGTGCGGACCGACAAGTCCCTGCGGCGGCGCCCGCCCCGCCCGGCCGTCGCTGGCTTCACCGATACCGACGAGCCAGGCAGCCGGGATGCGGTTGCCGACCAGACACACGGGCTCGGCCCGGACCCCGGCCCATGACCAGGCAGGTCAGAGACCGGTCAGCTCGCAGAGAAGGGCATCAAGGTGCGCGACGAAAAGGTCAGCTTCGAGACGACCAGGAACGACCGGGCAAAGCTGAACACCGACAAGTTCGACGAGCCACAGTCCCTGACCCGTCAGCGCGGTCGCGAACAGCACCACGCTCCGGCTCCGCCGCCCGACTACGGCCTCCCCGATCACCCGCCACCGAGGCGACGGGACAGCGTCGGACAGAAGCGAAGCGCCGCACCCCCTTTCCCGGTGTCGGCAAACGAATGGTGACAAGCGTCGTACACGTCCAATGAACCTTGACTTTCCGGGGCCTGTCGGCGGCTCGGATCCAATCAGATCCGATGCCGGATGATGACAGGGTTTACTGACAGCGAGGGTGGAATGCAACCACCACAACGGGGAGCCCTGGTCTACAAGCGGGTGGCTTTGTTCACGAGAACGGGTTCTGGCACACATTCCGTGTAGCTGTTACGGAGAGTCAGATCTTCGGAGCCATGCGATGGCGGTTTGGATGGGCACGAAGCGGCGGCGAGGTGAGTTCCAGGGCCCGGTTATCACGGCCGGCGCTCATGTGGTTGAGCCAGCGTTCGTACCAGTCGAGGAAGTCGGTGGCGGAGGAGACGTTGGGGCCCCAAAAGCCGTCGCTGTTACCGATGAGGACCCGGCCGGCGAGGGGGCCGGTCACCGCGATGACGCATACGTCGGTGCAGCCCATCTCGATGATGTGGAGGAAGAGATCTCGTCCGTGGGCCCTGGGGTCTGTGCCGTCGAAGCCGCAGGGTGTCCCTGGTTCTCCGCGCGGATTCATGGCCAGCAGGGAACACTGCTTCAGCGGCATGAGGCCGTAGAACGGTGCCGCGCCTGAGCCGCCGATGTGCGTGAGGAACTGCCGATAGGCGTCGGGCAGAACGATGTCGTGCTCGGCCTCGAACGCAACGACGCTGCTTTCCGTCAACTTCGGACCGAGGCAGAACTTGTGCTGCTCTTCCCCGAAGGAGTGGCTGCGCAGTGGTTGGAAAGGGATCGCGGCCAGCTTGCGACGCAGGCGGGGTATGCGGGGATCCATCGTGCTCTTCTCTCGTCCCCATCACCCTATGGGTGGCTGTGGTCAGCTGGCCAGAAGATCTCGGCGTCGGGTGAAAACTGGCCGCTGAACGGCGGATCAAAAGGGACCCATTTCGCGATCTTCTGACCAGCCTGATCTTGAACGTCAAGATCG
>NZ_JBEZLQ010000040.1:0-67891 GCF_040652235.1 Streptomyces sp. NPDC048277 | reverse complement strand
TGCCTCGTCATGCTCACCGACTCCGTCAACGGCAAGAAGGCTGCAGCCGAAAGCGGCTCCGCCGCGGGCGGCAAGGCCAAGGAGTCCATCCAGGTGGTCGACGTGGCCCAGCTGCTCCTCGACTCCGTCAGGACCCCGGTCGACCCGGCGGGCGAGGCCGAGCAGGAGAGCGCACCGGAACCCGAGCCGGTGAAGTAACCCGTTCACACGCGGAACGCCCCCCGGCCCTCAGCGGGCCGGGGGGCGTTCCGCTGTCCACGGCCGGCCGGTCCGTTCAGGGCTGGCGGTTCCGGGCGCGGAGCCGCAGCCCGGAGACGATCCGGTAGCCGCCGTAGAGCACCGACCCCCAGGACGCCAGGTACGCGGCCGTGCCCTGGACCTGCTCATGGGTGGTGACCCCGAAGAGCAGGCCTCCGATGATCCAGGCCGCGCCGAACTCGATGGAACGCCTGCCCTTCGCCGCCCGGCCGGCCCGCTGCTCCGGGGAGGTCGCGTCGTACGGCACGGGCGGACCGCCGTACGGCCGGATGCGGTTGTCGGTCAACTGTGTTCCCGGGTCGGTGAGAACGGCCCTGCCGTTCGCGCTGCGGCGCCCGGTCGGTCGGACGGTCCCCCGTGCCGTCCGGCCGGCCGTCGGTCGTACGAGACGACGCTAGTGACCCGCGGCGGAGACGGTCTTGGAAGAATTTGCACTGGCCGCGACGGCCAGCGCCCCCTCCACCTGCCGGGAGGCCATCATCTGCCGGGGTGTGGTGCCGGCGATGGCCCGGAAGTCACGGTTGAGGTGTGCCTGGTCGTAGAAGCCGCAGGCCGCCGAGATCTCGGTCAGGCTCGCCGCCCCGCGGCCGAGCATCGTCACGGCACGGCGGAAGCGCAGCACCCGTGCGGACGCCTTCGGGGTCAGCCCGACCTGCTGTGTGAACCGCCGGATCAGATACCCCTGGCTCCAGCCCACTTCGGCGGCGATCCGGGCGATCGGGACCGCCCCCGCGCTGCCGTACAGCAGCCGCCAGGCGTGGCCGACCTCGGGCGCGGGCTCCGGGCCGCGCCCGAGCCGGGTGAGCAGGGCCGCGTCCAGCAGGTCGAACCTGGCCGCCCAGTCCCCGGTGGCCGCCAGCCGCTCCACCAGCGTCCCCGCCTCGGGCCCCAGCACGTCCTCCATCGCGACGGCCAGGTTCGTCAGCTCGCTCATCGGCAGGCCGAACAGGCGGTAGGCGCCGAGCGGTGTGAACTCGACCCGGATCGCCTCCTGGCCGCCGGGATGCACACAGAGCGCGGGCCGGTCCTCCACGCCCACCACCACCGAGCCGATCCGCCCGCTGTCCCCGCCCGGCACACCCAGCCGCCGGACCCGGGAGAACGGCTCCGCGAGGTTGATCAGCAGGGTCGCCCGCCCGGTCGGCACCACCAGCGCCTCGTACGGCGAGGTCACCGCCTCCCAGTAGCCGACGCAACTGCGCAGGTACGGCCGTAACCCCGGATGCCAGGGCCGGGTGACCCGCCAGAGCCCGCCGATCCGCGACACCTCGACCGCACCGACTCTGCCGACCCCGTCGACCCTGTCGACCCCGCCGAGACGTGCACCGTGAACCACCGGGATGCTCCCCTCGCCGGACTCCACAGTATCCGTGGTGCCGTGACCGACTCACGGGCCACGCGGTGAAGTTGCGGTGCGGATGGGGGGAGTACGGGAGGGGCCCGGCGGTTACTTGAGGCCGATGGCCGCGCAGGCCGCCTTGTACTTCGCGGTGCAGATGTCGTCGACGGTGTAGACGCCGTCCGCGATCACCGTTTCCTTGATGTTGTCCTTCGTCAGGGAGACCACCGGCACGAGCGTCGCGGGGATGTCCTTCTCGGTCGGGCTGTCGACCTTGTCCTGGGTCAGCGCGTCGTACTGGATGTCACGGCCCTGCACCTTGTACACCGCCATCTTCGCGGCGTCGGTGGCCTCGTCCAGGAACGACTTGTACACGGTCATGTACTGCTCGCCCGAGACGACCCGCTGCACCGCGTCCAGGTTCGCGTCCTGCCCGGTGACCGGCGGGATCGTGGTGGCGCCCGCCTGCTTCAGGGCGTCGATGACGGCGCCGGCCATGCCGTCGTTGGCCGAGTAGACCGCGGCGATGTTGTCGAGTCCGACGGCCTGGATCGCCTTCTTCATATGGGCCTCGGCGACCGCCGGCGACCACTTGTCGGTGTCGTACTCCTCGGCGATCCGCACCTTGTCCTTCAGTTCGGAGAGGGCGCCCTCCTTGAACCTCGCCGTGTTCGGGTCCGCGGGGTCGCCGTTCATCATGACGATCCTGCTGGTGGCGGCCTTGCTGCCGAGCGCCTCCAGGATGGCGCGGCCCTGGACCTCGCCGACGAGTTCGTTGTCGTGCGAGACGTACGCGTCGATCGGGCCCTGTGCGAGCCGGTCGTAGGCGATGACGGGGATGCCGGCGTCCTTCGCCTTCCGCACGTCCGGCGCGATGGCCTTGGCGTCCAGCGCGTCCACCAGGATGATGTCGACCTTCTTGGACACCATCTCCTGGAACTGCCGGCTCTGCTTGTCCTGGCTCGCCTCGGCGTTGGCGTAGTCGACCTTGCCCTTGCCGTGCGTGAGGGAGGCGACCTCCTTCTTGATGATGGGGTAGTCGAACGCCTCGAACCGCGCGGTGTCCTTGTCGGGCAGGAGCAGCCCCACCGTGATGTCGTCGCCCTTGGCCGGGGCCGCGGAGCCCCCGCTGCCGCCGATGCCGTCGACGACACCGCACGCGGTGAGCGAGAGGGCCGAGGCGGAGGCGGCCAGGACCATCGCGAAACGAGGCAAGGGGGTGCCACAGAAAGCAGGAGCGCTCACATCAGCGCCTTCCGGGTGGGGCGAGCATCATGCGCCGGCGGATGATGTGAAGGAAGCAAACGCGTAACCGCCGAGTACGTCAAGACGTAAGGACATTAAGGGTGTTGGGGAATTCTGTGCGCATCCATGGGGGATGATGTGACTGGATGAGAGTTCCGCAGGTCAGGGCGGTGCGTCGGCAAGTCGCCGCGGATTCGGCCGCGTTCGGGATGTCGGACGGCCGCGCCGAGCCGTCCGGTCAACGGTTCTGCGAAGTCTTCGCTGCTGCAAGATCCGAACTGCCTTGCGGCTCCGTTCAGATGAGGCCGGCGGTCAGAGCGTCGGCGGGGAGTGCGGGGGCCGGCCGCCCCGCGTCGGGACGCCAGTCGCGCAGGCCCGCGCCGGCGGCGAACGGCCCCGCTCCCTCCTCGATCAACGCGACGGCCTGCCCGCGGGCCAGCTCCACCGCCCGGTGCTCGGCCTCGCCCACCACGCCCAGGCGGCGGCCGTGCGCGTACTCGTCCTCGTCCTTCCACTCCCAGCGCGACAGGTCGGGGGCGACCACCAGGTCCAGGAGCAGGTCGAAGGTGTCGAAGCCGATGTCCGTGCGCCGCATGGGCCGCTGGAAGTTGACGTACCAGTGGGCCAGGCGATGGCCGTCGGAGACGTCGTAGAAGGCGTTGACGCTGAACCAGGTGTCCGGCGGGACCCACTGCAGATGGGCCGTGCTCCGCCACGACCAGCGGCCCAGCCGCCAGCGCCCCTGGGCGAGGTCCGGCAGGGCCCGCGCCCGCACCGCCCCGTCACCGGTCAGCAGCCACTCGATCCAGGTCGTCGGAGCCAGCACTTCCGCGCCGGGCGGGCACCCGAGGACAAGCGCCGCGGCGGAGTCCTCGACGACCCCGAGCGCATGCGCGCTCCACACCTTGCGCCGGAACACATCACGCCGTACGGCGGTCTCGCCGGGCCGGAACGTCCGCATGGAACACCCCCTGGACACCAGGACGCGTCCCGCCGCCGACGCGGTTGCCCGGCCGGACCGGACGGCTTCATCGGGGTGGGCCGAGCACCTCGTCGACGCTGCGGGGCTCCGTGCGCGTGGCAACTGTCGGTTCGGTTGTTGGCCGTGGTTGGCCGGGGTGTCGCTCGTTGGGGTGAACAGGGCTGCTTCTCGGGGTGTTGTGCGGATGCGGAACGCATGATCGGTGGTGGCGGGTTCATCCGATGCGACTGAGGGGGGTGGGTGGTGGCGCGCGGGCGGGGGAGGAAGCGTGAGCTGCGCGTGCTGGCTGCCCCGTTCACGGTGGCCGCTCCGTCGGGGGCGAGGATCCGGGACCGGCTGAAGGACCTCACGGCGGCGGATGTGAAGGTCCTGACGCTGGTCGGCGAGCATTTGGGCCGTCATCAGCGGGCGGATCTGGCCGCACGTGTCCGGACAGGGACCGTTCCGGCGAAGCAGACCGGGCGTGCCGGGCGGAAGAAGCAACTGACGGCCGTGTCCTCGTCGCGGTGGGCGGGGGCGATGACCCGGGCGTCGGAGGACCAGTACCAGCTGTCGATGCGCTGCCTGAGGGATGAGCGGGCCGGGCTGCAGCGCCGGATCCGCACGATCGAGCAGCGTCTGGCGGTGGCGTCCGGCCAGAAGCACGGCCGGGTGCGCGGGTATGTCGACCAGGACGAGCGCTGGCGGAAACAGCGGCACCTGAGCAAGCTCCAAGGTCGCCTGACGGTGGTGGAGCAGCAGATCGAGCAGGGGCGCCCCTCGATCACGGTGGGCGGGCGCAAGCTGGCCGGGACCCGTCACCGCCTTGCCGAGGCGGGCATGACCGCGGCCGACTGGCGAAAGCAGTGGAGGGCCGCCCGGCTGTTTCTGACCGCCGACGGGGAGTCCGGTGCCCCGCACGGCAACTACACCATCACCGTCGACCCCACGGACGGCTCGGTCACGCTGGTTCTGCCGGAGCCCTTGCGTCATTTGGCCAATGCCCCGCGCGGTCGCTACCGGCTCGCCTGCACGGTCACCTTCCACCACCACCGTCCGGAGTGGCTGGACCGGGTCGGCGCCAACCGGGCCGTGCGCTACGACATCGTTTATGCCCCCGCCCGCGACCGCTGGTACCTGGACGCCTCCTGGTCCACCAGCACCACTGCGGCCCCGACCCCAGAAGAGATCCGGGCCTCGGGCGGGAGGCTGCTTGCCGTCGACCTCAACGCCGACCACGTCGCCGCCATCGTCCTGGAACCACACGGCAACCCGGTCGGCGAACCGCACACCATTCCCCTGAAGCTGACCGGCCCCACCACCACCCGGGACGGGCGCCTGAGAGCCGCGATCACCCGCCTCATCACCCTCGCCCATGAGCACGGCTGTACGGCGATCGTGGTGGAGAACCTGGGCTTCGCCGACGCCCGTGCCACCGGCCGGGAGACCATGGGCCGCGGCCGACGGGGCAAGGCCTTCCGCCGCACCGTGGCCGGAATCCCCACCGCACGCTTCAGGGAACGACTTCGCTCCATGGCCCACCACCAGGGCCTGGCCGTCATCGCCGTCGACCCCGCCTACACAAGCATCTGGGGCGAGAGGTACTGGAAGCGCCCGCTCCAGCAGCAGACCAAGACCACCGTCACCCGGCACCACGGTGCCGCGGTGGCGATCGGACGGCGCGGCCTGGGACACAGGATCCGGCGTCGGCCAGGTGTGACCGCACCCGACCAGAGGATCGGGCGACGGAGAGCTACCGGCCAGGCCGTATCCCAGCCCAGACCGCGCGGGACCACGAGTCCACCCAGGACAGCGGGCACGCCCCCACCGGGGCGACAAGACCCGACCGCGCCGAGGTGACCAACTCGTGCTGTTCCCCGACCTCGAAGACCGTTCGCGAAGTCAGCGGGCTCCAACCAGCCCGGTTTATGGCGAGTTGGCCAACACTGGCCAACCCCCATAGGAACGGTGCGGAACCCGGGCCGTCCGTGTGCTGTCAGCGGGCGTCAGTTGTTACGGGCGCTCCTTGGCGAGGGCCTGGACGAAGGGCTTGGCGTCCACGGTGCCCACGCCGGTGGCGAGGTCGTAGCCCTTGACGGCCTTGTAGCCGGTCACGCCCTGGTAGCTGTTGTCGGTGCCGTCCTTGACGTCGACGACGCCGGTGCCGGTGGCGTGGTGGGAGTAGAGGGCGTACAGCCTCTTCTGGATGTTGCCCAGCCGGTGGCCGGCGGCCTGGTCGGCGAGGGCGACGATGCCCGAGAAGAGCGGGGTGGCCTCGCTGGTGCCGCCGCTGACGTCCCAGCCGGTGGCGGTCGGGTCGAAGCTGGAGTAGACCCAGGCGCCGCCGTTGACCGCGGCGGACATCGAGATGTCCGGGGTGCCGCGCCGGGTGCCGACCACGCTCTTCACGCCGTTCTGGTACGACGGCCGGGTGAACACGTGGGACTGGCCGCCGCCGCCGGAGCCGTAGTCGTTGTAGACGCTGTCCGGCTTGACGCGCTTGCCCTTGTCGTCCAGGTGGAGCTGGGTGCCGCCGATCGAGGTGACCAGCGGGTCCGAGGACGGCCAGGAGTTGACGCGCTTGCTGTAGTACGTCTTGCCGTCCGCCTGGAGGTCGGTGGCGCCGCCGTCACCGGAGGCGGCGAGCACGGTGACGTGCTTGCGGTCGGCGTCCTGGAAGGCGTACCGCAGCTTCTTGATGCTGGAGAAGTCGCCCTTGGCGAAGCCGGGGAAGGTGTTCTCCGTGGCGCCGAAGCTCTGGCTGATGACGTCGCCGACGTTGTGGTCGACCATGTACTTCTCGGCGTCCATCATCTCCGGCAGACCGGTGGTGCCCTCGGTCTCGGAGACCGCCGTCTCCACCACGACGATCTTGGCGGCGGGCGCCACCGCGTGCGCCATCTCGACGTCCAGGGTGGTCTCGCCGGCCCAGCCCGTCATGTCGGAGTTCTTGGGGTCGAAGGCGGGCACATGGCCCCACTTGACGACCTTCACCTTGGTGCTGGGCAGCCCGAACTGCTTGCTGTAGACGTCGAGATCGTGCTGGACGGTCGGGGAACCGTACGAGTCGACGATGACGATCGTTCGGCCCTTGCCCGTGATGCCCGTCTTGTACAGGGCGTTCAGGTCGTACGCGGTGCGGTACTGGAGCGGGGTGTAGCAGTTGATGTGCCACTTGGTCTGGCACTGCTCGCTGGTCAGCGGGCTGCTCACACCGTGGACCAGGGTGTGCCCGACGGCGGCCGGTACCGCCAGGGTGTGCGGTACGGCGGTGGGCGCGGCGGCCGTCAGCGCGGTGGCCGCGAGGGCGGCGACGGACGTGGCGGCCGCGAGGCCCAGCCCGGTACGGGCTATGTGCATGGATCCCCCTGTGGTTCGGAGTCTCGCGAAGTGGTCTTCGCGCATCTCATCGAACAGGTCATGGACAGTTCAAGACCGTTGAACCGACGATGCCGAACCCTTTACTCCGCGATGGACACCGGTACCGCTTTCTGAACTTCAGGAGAACGGGGGCGCAACCTCACCTCCTTCTCATCCGTCTCTTACCTTCGGACAGGCTTTTCTCAGCAAGGAAATAACCAACACATCGGCCGAAACTTGACTAAAACACCCCTGAGACTCTGGGCCGTGGCAGCCGCCACGGCCCTCGCGTTCCTCGTCGCGCTGGAGGTCGTCGCCCGCCATTACGACATACCGGGACCGATCACCGCCCAGGCGCGAGAAGTGATATGCGCGCCCAAGTCGGGCTTTCTGCTCTACGCGGGTATGGCGTTGACGATGGTGGTGCTCACCTGGCGGCAGCGGTTCGTCGCCCTCGGCGCCGCGATCGGGGTCGACCTCGCCTTCTGGGCCGTCCGGTGGGCGACCGGCACCGAGGTGACCCACGGCCAGCCCTTCGGCAACGGCGCGCTGTGGGTGATCATCGGCTGCGCGGTCGTCGCCGTCACCCGCCGCACCGGCCGGGAACGGGTCCTGCTGCTGAAGGGCGTGGGCCTCGGCCTGCTGCTGGTGACCGGCCGCAAGACGGGCGACACCTGGCTGTTCATCACCTCGAAGACCCGCCCCACCGTGCTCGACCAGTACGTGGCCACCGCCGACCACGCGCTGGGCAACCCGTCCTGGGTGGTGGGCCGGATCGTCACCGCCACCGGCCCGGTCGGCTTCAATCTCCTCGACGTCGTCTACGGCCAGCTCGCCGTGGCCGCGGTCGCCGTCGCGCTGTACCAACTGCGCGGCGTGGCGGCCGAACGCCGTTTCCCGCGCCATCATCTGGTGCGCACGTTCCTGGTGATCGGCCTCGTCGGACCGGCCGTCTACATGGTCTTCCCGGTGGTCGGACCGGTCTTCGCCTACGGCACCGGCGCCGAGCACTGGGCGTCGGTCAGCCTCTGGCCGGAACACCCGCCGCAGCCCGGCGGCCACTGGCAGGTGGCCGACCTCTGGCCGCGGACCCCGGCGCCGCTCAGCCCCCCGCACCCCATGCGGTTCGACGGGTTCACCCCGCGCAACTGCATGCCCAGCCTGCACACGGCATGGGCCACCGCGATCTTCATCCACTCCCGGAAGGGCCCGCGGGCGCTGCGGTACGCGGGCACGTTCTGGCTGGTCGCCACGCTCACCGCGACACTGGGGTTCGGCTACCACTACGGCGCGGACCTCATCGCCGGCGTGGTGTTCACGCTCACGATCGAGGCGGCCCTGCGCACCCTCGACCGCGGCTGGGACCCGTCGGGGCTCCGGCTGGTCGCCTACGGCGCCACGGTCTTCACCGCGCTCCTGCTGTCCTACCGCTGGCTGCCGTCGCGGCTGGCCGCCCACCCGTCCCTGGCCGGACCGCTGCTCGTGCTGGCGATGGCCTCGGTGATCTACGGCTACGTACGGACCGTCGCCCGGTGGGAACCGGCGCCCGCGCCGGTGCTACGACCGCAGCCGCAGCCCGAACTGATCTGAACCGGATGCGGGCCGGACAGTTGATTGCCCCTGGTGGACGGGTGTCCGATCAACTCCCGCGGCGGCGAGTCTCGGTGTCAGACGCCGGGCGAACGCGGCCGGCGCACGACCAGGAGAACGTCCATGAAGATGAAGCGTCCCCTGCGCAACAGGTGGATCGGACTGCTGACGATGGCGCTGGCCCCGATGGTGGTGATCGCCGCCCCCGGCACCGCGTCGGCGGCGAGCACGGTGTGCCTGCAGAACTCGGACGGTTCGCAGGATGACATCGCCGGCAACTGGTCGACTCCCGACAAGACGCGGTCGGTGGGCGTGCAGCAGGCGTCCAACACCTGGCAGGACTGGGTGTGGCGGGGCCCCACGTTCCAGTGCCCGTGGAACGTGCCCAGCTGCTCCTACGCCTGGCAGCAGTCGAAGACCACGGGCTGGAAGTGGTCGGTCGGCCTCAAGCTCAAGCTCCCCGGCGCCCTCAACAAGGCGCTGAGCGAACTCGCCGAGCTCACCCCCTCGTACGAGCGCAACGGCTCCACCACCACGTCGTACACCTTCACGACCAACCTGAAGCCGGGGCAGTTCGCCCAGCCGATCCAGGTCGTGCAGCGGCGCTGGACGCAGGGCGTGTACCAGGGCATCTACCACTCGACCGGCCGGTCCTGCCTGCCGAGCCCGAGCAACCCGAACCACAGCGCCTGGCAGTACACCTGGTCCCCCAACGAGCGCTGGGGCAACTGGACGACCAACCTGAAGGTCAGCGACTACGGGACGTACAACGTCTGGTCGTGACCCGGGCGCCGGGGCGCCCCGCCGGCCGGCGGGGCGCCTCACGGCCCGCACGCTCCCCGCACCCACCACAGCGACAGGACCCGATCCCATGACGGCGCGTCGTCCCTCCCGTGTCGCCGCCGGTTCGACCGCGGCGCTCCTCTGCGCTCTGCTGACCGCCTGCGCGGCCCCGGCCCCCGCCGCGTCCTCGGCCGCCGGCGGCACCACCTCTCCCGCCACCGGTGCGGTGAAGACGCTGCCGCCGTCCCGGCTGTGCACCGTCCTGACCGCGGACGTCGCCGGACGGCTCGTCACCGACGCCCGGCGCACCACCCAGGTCAGCCCGAACAAGGGGGACGCCCCGGACGTCTGCGGTTACGTCGCCGCCGACGGCACGTCCACGCTCTCCCTCACCCCGGCCTCCCGCGCCTACCCCGCCGAACTCTCCGCGGCCCACGACCTGAGCGCGCACCCGGCCCCGGCCGGGATGCGCGACGTACGCGTCACCGCGGCGGGCGACCTGGGCGCACAGGCCTTCCGGGAGACCGCCTACCAGGTCCAGACGCGGCAGCACCTCACGTTCGTCGTGTGGAACCCGGGACCGCGCACCTGGGTGCTGACGTTCGCGACCGCGGCGGCCACAGCGGCGGACGACGAGGTGGTCCGGGTGGCCCGCTCCATCACCGCGAAACTGCCTGCCGGTTGATCGCTCAGGCGCCCACGGTCCCGTCGACTCCCTCCCGCAGGAAGTCGGCGTGTCCGTTGTGGCGGCCGTACTCCAGGAGGACGTGCATCATCACCATCCGCAGCGACACCTCCTCCTCCCATCTCGGCTGGTACCCGGCCTGGTCCAGGGAGCCGGCCGCGCGCTCGATCCGGCGCGAGGCCGCCACCTCGGCCTCCCACGCCGTGAACGCCTCGTCCCGGGTCGACCCGCTCGCGTCGTACGCCGCCTGGAAGTCGATCTCGTCGGACCAGACCATCGGTGCCTCGTGGTCCTCGAACACCCGGCGGAACCAGGCGCGTTCCACCTCCGCCATGTGCCGCACCAGACCGAGCAGCGAGAGGGCGGACGGCGGCATCGACCGCTCCCGCAGCTCCTCGTCGGTGAGCCCCGCGCACTTCATGGCGAGGGTGGCGCGGTGGTAGTCGAGGAACGCGCGCAGCATGTCGCGTTCGCTCCCGAAGGTGGGCGGACCTGTCCGGTCGTCGCTGGTCACTGACCGTGCTCCTCATCCGGTTGCGGCATCAGGGTGGCAACGGCAGTATCCCGGCTCCGGCCGGTGTCACCTCGTCGGGGTGATCTCCTGCAGATACCCGCCCGGGACGGCCAGTTCGGAGACCCGCTGCGCCGTCACGAACTGCTCACCGAGCCCTTCCTGGCCGAACCAGGGCCTGATGGGCCCGGCCTGGACCTTGAGCGGCTTGACGACGCGGTACAGGTGGTAGTTGAAGGGAGGGTCCGCCGGGTTGTACTCGTCGAGGTTGGTCGGCGGCAGCGCGCGCTTCACGTACGGCGTGCCCTCCGGCGCGAGGAAGAAGCCCCGGCCGCTGCCGAACAGGTCGACACGGGCTCCCACCTGAAGGGTCTTCGGCTGCTCGACCGGACGGCCGTTGCGGAGCACGAAGCCGTTGTTGTCCGGGAACCACCAGCCGGACTTGTTCTGCTGGTCGGTCTGCCAGTAGCAGCCGAGGAACCAGAACTGCGAGGTGTCGTCCTGCGGGTGGTAGCCCCGGAGCATCCGTCCGATGGCACCGGACGTCGTGAGGTAGCTGGGGCCGAGCCGCCAGTCGCCGCGGTAGTAGTCCTGCAGCCCCGTCGGCGGTGCCGTGGTCGTGCTGGCCGCCCGATGGGTGATCGGGCAGTCGTAGATACCGCTCCGGGGGTGGGCCGCGGCGGCCTGGACGGGGGCCGGTGATGCTCCGATCAGCAGGAGCGCAGACGCGAGTGCGCTCCAGAGCAGGCGTCGCAGTGCGCGCATCCGATTCCCTTCTCCTCCGGTGCCGGCCGGCACCGGATACGCGGGCGTGTGGGGGCGCCGCGAAGGGGGCTGCATCGCGTGGATCCCCGTAGTGCGGCACGGGGAAGTCAATGCGCGTGGTACGAACGAAGGAGCGAGGTGGCACGGGCGGGTCGCCCGGGCGGCGCAACGGAACACCTCGGACAGCCGAGCGGGGCCGCGCAGCCGTGCTGACCGATCGGGCTACAAGAAGACCGCGGGCGCCGGGGACCTCACCGGCGCCGGCAGGACGGACACCCCCTAGTCCGTCTGGTCCGTCTCCCCCTCCAGGACACGGCGGGCCGCCTCCTCCTCGGCTGCCGGCGGCGACAGTTCGTCGAGGGTGTCGAGTTCGTCGTCCGTCTCCAGTTCCCGTTCCCAGGCCGCCGCGAGGCGCTCCTGCTCCTGCCGGGGCCTGGCACCGACGGCCTCCCGGTGCTCCGGGTCCAGGGCTGCCAGGAATCGTCCGACCGGGTCCGTCGGCATACGGTGCTCCTCGTCGCGTGAAGGGGCTGCTTCTCGGCTGTCTCTCTGCCCAGCCTGACCGAATTCCCCCGGGGCCGGCGGGTCGGGCCACCCGTTCGCCAGCGGCCGGTGGCCGACGGACGAGGAGACCCCCACGATGGCGGAGAGGGGTGCGCCCGTACCGACAGGATCATCCGACTCTCTCCCCCGGAGGCCGCAGTGGGACACGCTGTCGGTGATGTGCTGGGGCTGGCCGCGGGCGTCGCGGTCAGCCCCCTCCCGATCGTGGCGATCATCCTGATCCTGGCCACCCCGCGAGGGCGCCTCAACGGACCGCTGTTCGCGCTCGGCTGGGTGCTGGGGCTCGCGGCGCTCGGCGCGATCATGCTGGCCGTGGGCGGTTCGGGCGGCGCCTCCGAGCACAAGCATCCGGCGACCTGGGTCGGGGCCCTGAAACTAGCCCTGGGCGCGCTCCTCGCCCTCTTCGGCGCCGTTCAGTGGCGGCGCCGCCCCAAGGACCCCGCCCAGGCACAGCTTCCGAAGTGGATGGCGGCGATCGACCGCTTCACCCCCGTCAAGATCCTCGGCCTGGGGCTGCTGCTCTCGGCGGGCAATCTCAAGAACGCGCCCCTGACCATCGCGGCGGCCGCCTCGATCAGCTCCGCCGGGATCTCCGTGCCCCGGCAGATCGGCACACTCGCGATCTTCGTGGTGATCGCGTCCCTCGGAGTGCTCGCGCCCCTCGCCGTCTACCTGCTCATGGGCGACCGCGCCAAGACCATCCTCGGCAGCTGGCGGGACTGGGCCGCGCAGCACAACGCCGCCGTCATGGCCGTCCTGTTCTTCGTGCTCGGCCTCAAACTCCTCGGCGACGGCATCAGCGTCCTCGCCGGCTGAGCGGCCCCGCTAACCGCCGTTCTGCTCGACCTGCAGATGGATCGGCCCGCGCAGCACGGGGCTGCGCCGGTACGGCGGCGGGTCGGCGACCAGGCTGGGGTGGTCGAGCCGACGGGCCAGCTCGGTCAGCGCGATCTGGGCCTCCCGCCGTGCCAGCGGGCCGCCGAAGCACAGGTGGATGCCGCTGCCGAAGCCGAGGTGCTGGTTGTCGGTCCGGTCGGGGTCGAAGCGGTCGGGGTCGTGGAAGCGGTCCGGATCGCGGCTGCCCGAGGCCAGCATCAGCATGATCTGCGAGCCCTGGGGGATGACCGTGTCGCCGACGGTGATCTCGCTGTACGCCGCCCGCCAGGGAATGATGTGCACGGGTGGCTCGTAGCGCAGCAGTTCCTCGACCAGCGGCACCGCCAGATCCGCGTCGTCGCGCAGCCGTTGCAGCACCTGCGGATAACGCAGCATCGTCAGCATGCCGTTGGTGATGAGGTTGACGGTGGTCTCATGACCGGCGATCAACAGCAGGTTGGCGGTGCTGATGATCTCCTCGTCGGTCATCCGCCCGTCCGGCCCGTCGTCGTTGGCCAGCCGTGACAACAGGTCGTCGCCCGGCCGGCCGTGCCGCTCGGCCACCAGCCCGCCGAGGTACTCGCGCAGGTCGGCGCGGGCCTGCACCCCCTTGTCGAGTTTCTCCTTCGGGTCGGTCCTGGCGTCGTAGTCGATCGAGTCGATGATGTCGTTCACCCACAGGCTGAACCTCGGCTCGTCCTCGCGCGGCACGCCGAGCAGCCGGCAGATCACCGTGACGGGGAACGGGTAGGCGAGGTCGTCGACGATGTCGATCCGCTCCTTGCCCGCGAAGTCGTCGATCAGACCGCCGACGGTGGCGGACAGGGCGGGTTCCATACCGGTCACCAGCCCCGGGGTGTGCGGGGGGCCGAAGTGGCGCATCGCCATGCGCCGCAGGCGGTCGTGTTCGGGCGGGTCGATGTTGATGAACGACGGGGTGGCCTCGCCCTCGTGCGAGGGCATCGGATGCGACAGATTGCGGACGTCGGAACTCAGGTGCGGGTTGTGCAGGATGTCCGCCAGCTCGCGATACGTGCTGATGACATAACTGCCGTCCTCCTGCCGGGCCACCGGTGTCCTGCGCAGCTCCGCGTAGAGGGGGTACGGGTCGGCCCGGGAGGAGTAGTCGAGGATCCGGTGCAGGGTGTCGGGCATCTCGGTCGTGGTCATCTGACGCTCCCTCCTACCGGTGGTGCTGGTACGCGGCCGTGACGCGTCGCTCGCTCGGGTTGTGTCCGGTGACGACCACGGTGGCGCCCTGCGCGAGCAGCACCGGGCCGGGGAAGTCGACGGGCACCGGTTTCGAGTCGACGGGCTGGTCGGGCGTGGGGCAGGACGGCGGGAAGTGCGCGGCCGTCTCGATGAGCCGCCGGTAGTGGTCCAGCCACTTGGCGTTGTTGAAGCTCACCGCGGCGGTGACCCGGCCCTGGTAGCCGTAGGCGGCGACGAAGCGGTGCTCGGACACCGACCCCTGGGTGACGACCACCTCGTCGGCGAAGGTCGGCACGCCGACGGACTTGATGTTGACGCCGAACTGGATCGACCAGAACGTCGGGACGGTCAGATGGGGCCAGCGGTCCGCCTGGCCGTGGAGCATGTTGTGGGCCGCGACCTCGGCCTGTTCCACGGCGTTGGCCCAGTGCTCCAGCGAGATGAGCCGGTACTCGTAGACCGGGTTCGGGCAGCGTGCCACGTCCCCGGCGACGAAGATGTCGTCGGTGATCGTGCCGTTGAGGTCCATGGCACGGCAGCCCGTGTCGCAGGCGATGCCCCAGACACCCGCCGCCAGTCCGGAGCCCTGCAGCCACTCGGTGTTGCGGATGCCGCCGAGCGCGACCACCGCCACGTCGACGTCGAGCGTGCTGCCGTCGTCGAAGTGGGCCCTGCGGAGCTTCCCCTGCCCGTCGCCCTCCAGCCGGGTGACCTTGACACCGCACCGCAGGTCGACGCCGTGCGCGCGCTGCAGGTCCGACGCCACCTCGCCGATCATGGCGCCGAGCGCCCCGACCAGCGGGGCCGGCGCGAGTTCGGCGACGGTCACCGGGATGTCCCGCTCACGGCAGATGGAGGCGATCTCGGAGCCGGTGAACCCCGCTCCGATGACCAGGACGCGGGAGGGTCCCGCGGTGAGGGCCCGCTGCAGGCCTTCGGCGTGCTCGCGGGTGCGGACGACGAACACGCCGTCCAGCGCCGCCTCGCTCTCCACGAACCAGGGCCGGGCCCGTACCCCGGTGGCGATCAGCAGCCGGTCGAAGGGGACCTCGCGTCCGTCGGCGAGCCGCACCTGGTTGGCGGCCAGGTCCAGCCCGCTCGCGGGCACGCCCAGCAGCCACTCCGCGTCGATCTCACGCCGTCGCGGCAGCGTGGTGCCGTCGGCGGGCACCCATCCGGTCAGGACCTGCTTGGACAAGGGGGGACGGTCGTAGGGCTCGCCCAGCTCGTCGCCGATCATCGTCAGCGAGCCGGTGAACCCCTCGTCGCGCAGGGACTCCGCGGCGCGCAGCCCCGCCAGTGACGCGCCGACGATCACGATTCGGCCGTCGCGCCGGAACGCCCGCAGGCTGTCGGCGCTGGTCATGACCCCGCCGCCGCCACCGGTACGTCCCGGCCCGCCGGCCGCTCCTCCAGCCGGTCGACGAGAATCGCCTGGACCGGGCAGGCCGCCGCCGCGCGCAGCACCCGGTCACGCTGGGCGTCGTCGGGCGTCGGGTCGTACATCAGCGCTTCCTCGCCGTGCATCCGGAACGCGTCCGGAGCCAGGAACGCGCACTGCGCGTACCCCTCGCATCGGGAAAGATCCACGACAACTCGCATCCCGGCCTCCACAGTGACTGGGGGACGGACTGCAGACCGCGAACCGCGAGGCGTCGCACCGCGCTTGGCTGGTGTCCGCGGCGGGAACCGGTCGTCGCCGGCGAGGCGACCGGGGTCCGTGAGACCGCCCGGGGAACCTGACATTCCTCCCGGTCAGCCTATGCCGCGCACCCATCGGCCGCACGCCGGGCGACCGCACGCTCCGACCACGCGGTCACTTCCGGTGGTCACTTCCAGGTGGCCAGGTACGCGTCGATCTTCTCCCGCATGAACACGGAGGACTCCTTCGCCTTCTCCTCCCAGGCGAACACGCAGGCGGTGAGGGTGCCGTCGAAGCCGCTCTCCCCCAGCTCGCGGAAGAGCTCGTCGAAGTCGACCTCGCCCTCCCCCATGTTCAGGTGCTGGTGGATACGGGCCTGGGTGCCGGGCGGGTTGAGGATGTAGCGGTTGCCGGAGGACGCGGTGTGGTCGAAGGCGTCGGCCAGGTGGACGTGGGTGAGGAGGTCGCCCGCGTACGTGATGATGCCGGGGGCGTCGTTGCCGATGTGGAAGGTGTGCGGGGCGCAGTAGAGGAAGGTGACGTTGGGGTGGTTGATGCCCCGGATGAGGTTGACCGCGTCGTAGCCGTTCTCGATGAAGTCGTCGGGGTGCGGCTCCAGGGTGAGCTTGATGCCCTCGCGTTCGAAGAGCGGCAGCAGTTCGTCCATCGACTTCCAGAACTGGGCCTCGCTGCGGTCGGATTCCTCCGGGCGCCCGTTGAACTCGGAGATCATGCTGGTGACTCCGAGGTCCGCGGCGATCTGGATGGCGCGCTTCCAGTACCGTACGGCGGCCTGCCGGGCGTCCTCGTCCGGGCCGGACCAGCGGAACAGGGGAAGCAGCGAGGAGATGCCCACACCCGCGCCGTCCAGCGCCTTGCGGAACCTGCGGACCGTCGCGTCGTCCACGCGCGGGTGGCGGAAGAACGGGATGAAGTCCTCGCGCGGCGACAGCTCGATCCACTCGTAGCCCAACTCGGCGACCACCGAGGGGAGTTCGAGGAGGGGGACATGGCGGATCATGTACGGGTCGAGGGCGATCCTCATGGTGGGGTTCCTTGCTGTTGTGGAGGACGAGGTGAGGCGGTCACGGCCGCAGGGAGTCCTGGAGTGCCGCGTCGGCGGCCTTGAGCACCCCGGCGGCGACGGCGACGCCCTCGACGCGGCCGAGTTCGGTGTCCTCGTGCTCGATGTTGACGAGCATGTCCGGGTCGACCTCGTGCAGGGCGCGCAGGAACTCGGTCCAGTAGGCGACGTCGTGGCCCTTGCCGAGGGCGACGAAGTCCCAGGCCGAGTTCCTGGGCCACTCGTTGGCCCACTCGTCGCCGCCGAGGTTGGTGCGCGGCTCGTCGGGAGAGAGGCGGCGGAAGCTGTTGTCGAGGACGCCGTTGAGGGCCGCGTGCTCGGGGTTGATGCGGACGTCCTTGGCGGCGGCGTGGAAGACGAGCTCACCGAGGTGGCGGACGACCGCGACCGGGTCCATCTGCTGCCAGAACAGGTGTGAGGCGTCCAGCTCGACGCCCACGTGGGTGGCGCCGGTGAGCTCGATGAGCCTGTGCACGTCGGCGGAGTTGAAGATCAGGTTCTGCGGGTGCAGTTCGAGTGCGACCTTGACGTCGTGGTCACGGGCGAGCCGGTCGGTCTCGCGCCAGAAGTCCGCGGCGATCTTCCACTGGTGGTCCAGGACGTCCAGGGCGGCGGAGTTCCAGGCGTTGACGATCCAGTTGGGGCGGGTGGCGCCGGGCTCGCCGCCGGGCAGGCCGGACATGGTCACCAGGCGGTACTGGCCGAGGCGTTCGGCGAGGCGGATGGAGCGGCGGACGTCCTCGGCGTGCTTCTCGCCGATGACCGGGTTGGGGTGCAGCGGGTTGCCGTTGGCGTTGAGGCCGGCGATGGACACGCCGGTGCCCTCGAAGAGACCGAGGAAGTCGTCCCGGGCGGTGTCGCTGACGAGGATGTCGTCGAAGGCCGGCACGTGCACCGGCGGCAGGAAGCCACCGGTGTTGATCTCGATGCCGGTCAGGCCGAGATCGGCGATCACCTTGATCGCCTCGGGCAGCGGCCGGTCGTGCAGGATCGCGTTGTAGAGGCCCAGCTTCATCGTGTTGTTCCTCGGTCCTTCTCAGGGGGTGGCGGTGGGGCGAGGGGCGCGGTTCACCGGACGCCGACCGCCGTGCCGCCGGCCTCGGCGGAGGCGACGACGGCGTCGATGACGCGCAGGTTGTGCAGTCCGTCGGCGAGCGTGGGGCAGGCAGGCAGCCGGTCGAGGCCCGCGATCTGCTCCAGGAAGGCCCGGGCCTGCCAGACGAAGAACTCGTGCTGGCCGTGGCCGACGCTGGGGAAGTCCATCGGCAGGCCGCCCGCGATGTAGGGGTGGCCGGGGCCGACCACCACCCGCCGGTAGCCGTCCACCGGGTCGGCGGCCGCCGAGTCGGCGATGGTGAACTCGGCGGCACGCGACAGCTCGAAGGTCGCCGCGCCGCCCTTCGTGAACACCTCGAAGCCCAGCGAGTTGGCGAGGCCCCGGGCGATGCGCGAGACGGAGAAGGTGCCGACGGCGCCGGAGGCGAAGGTCGCGGTGAACGTGGCGATGTCGTCGTTCTCGACCCGCTCGCGCTCCTGGCCCACCGCCACGTCGGCCGAGTGCCCGACCGCGGTGCCGAGCGGTACCGGGCGTTCGGGCACCTGGGTGGAGAGCACGGCGCCCTGCACGCTCCGCACCGGGCCGCAGAAGTACTCGCCGAGGTCGATGAGGTGGCTGCCGATGTCGGACAGCGCACCGGAGCCGAGCGGTCCGCGGTAGCGCCAGCTGATGGGGGCGTCCGGGTTGTGCCCGTAGTCGCACCAGTAGTGCCCGTTGAAGTGCTGGACCGGCCCGAGCGAGCCCTCCAGCACCTGCTGCCGTACGGCGTTGATCGCGGGCGAGCGGCGGAAGGTGAAGCCGGTCGCGGCCACCAGGCCGGTGCCCTCGGCGGCCTTCACCATGGCCTCGGCGTCGGCGACGGTCGGCGCCAGCGGCTTCTCGCACAGCACGTGCTTGCCGGCCGCCAGCAGGGCCTCGACGATCTCGCGGTGCAGATGGTTGGCGACCACCACGCTGACCGCGTCGATGTCGTCGGCCTCGACGACCGCCCGCCAGTCGGTCTCGGCCCGCTCGAAGCCGTAGCGGCGGGCGGCGTCCAGCGCGAAGGGCTCGTGGGCGTCGGCGACGGCGACCAGCCGCACCTCGGGCAGCCCGGCGCCGTACAGCGTCGCGGCCTGCCGGTAGCCGTTGAGGTGGGCCCGGCCCGCCATGCCGGCGCCGATGACGGCGACCCCGATCGGCCGTGTGCTCATCGTGATTCCTCTCGGGCGCGACGGTGCGCCATGACGGGGACGTGGGGATGTGGAAGCCGGGCGTCGTGGGGACCGGGCACCGTGGGATTCCGATTCCGTTCCGGGCCGGGCCGTCCAGGAGCTTGAGCTCATTTAAAGCGTTTTAAGTCCTGGTACTATCAGCGGCGTCACAGGCAGATGTCAAGGGTGTCGCCGGAAAACCGCGGGAGATCGCGTGGACGAGCTCGGCTCCGCAGCCCCCGAGGGCGGCAACGGCGCGGTCCAGCGCCCCCGGCTGGAGGACGTCGCCGCGCGTGTCGGCCTGTCCACGGCGTCGGTGTCCCTGGTGCTCCGCGGCGTGCCGGGGCCCAGCCGGAACACCCGGCAGCGGGTCCTGAAGGCGGCCGCCGAACTCGGCTACCGCCCGGACCGCACCGCCAGCGCCCTGGCCAGCAAGCGCAGCAGGCTGCTCGGGGTCATGATCGACATCCACAACGCCTTCCAGGGCGAGCTGGTCGAACACCTGCACACGGCGGCCGAGCAGGTCGGCTACGACCTCGTCCTGAGCACCCAGACCCGGACCCGCGACGAGAACACGGCGATCGACACGCTCCTGGCCTACCGCTGCGAGGCCCTGATCCTCATCGGCCCGGTGGCCCCCGTCCCGTTCCTGGCCGACCTCGACCGCAAGGCCCCCGTGATCTCGGTGGGCCGCCGTGTCGTCGGAGCCGGTCTCGACGTCGTACGCAGCGCCGACGACGACGGCGTCGGCCAGATCGTCGACCACCTGGCGGGCCTCGGCCACCGCGCGATCGTCTACGTCGACGGCGGCAAGGGCGCCATCGCCACGGACCGCCGCCGCGGGTACCGGAGCGCCATGCGCCAGCACGGTCTCGACGAGCGGATCAGGATCCTCCACGGGGACCTCACCGAGGAGGCGGGCGACAAGGCCGGCCGGCAGCTGCTCGACGGCGGCGAGCTGCCGACCGCCGTGGTGACGTTCAACGACCGCAGCGCCATCGGCATGCTCACCGCCCTCTGGCGGGCGGGGGTCGATGTCCCCGGCGAGGTCTCCGTCGTGGGCTACGACGACAGCCCGCTGTCCCGGCTGACCTGCTTCGATCTGACCACGGTCAGCCAGAACGCCGAGGAGCAGGCACGTCAGGCCGTCCTGGCCGCCGTCGAACGCCTCGACCACGGCCGCACCGAGCCCCGCGAGATCGTCCTCGCCCCCTCCCTGGTCGTCCGCGGGACCACGGCACAGCCGCGCTGACCCCGCCGAACCCCCCGCCGTCCCGCCCGGAAAACACGTGGCAAATACAGCCTTTCCCGGGCGGATAACGGGACGGTGTGCATTCCCGGGCAGAGCCTTGACACGTATCCGAAACACAAGCATGCTCTGGCCACCGCTTAAAGCGATTTAAAACATCGCGGATCCGTCACCCACCACCCCGTCCGGCGCTGCCGTGACCGGTGCCGGGACACCCCGCGACGAGCCGTTCCACTCATCGCCGACCTCCCTGTGCCCGACCAGGCGAAACCCCCGGTACCGCGAACGTGCCGGCCTCCCCCGGGCCTGCGTGCGACCCGTTTCGCACCCCCGCACATCCCGAGCCATGCCCGGCCCCGCTCACGCACCGCCCGGCATCACACGAAGGAGCACCCCAGCACATGGAACGCACGCAGACCCGGCGGCCCCTGGGCCGCCGTCTCTCCAGAAGTGGCCTGACCACGGTGAGCCTGCTCGCCCTGGCGACCACCGCGCTGACCGGGTGCGCCAGCGGCAAGGCCACCGGCGGCGACACGGGCACGGCGACGGCCTCGGCCGGCGGCGGCACGACCTCCACCGCGAAGACCGGCAAGGTGTCCCTCGTCGTCATCGGCGGCAAGTCCGACGACCCGTTCTGGTCCACGGTCAAGCGCGGTGTCGACGACGCGGCGAAGCTGGTCAAGGCCGGTGGCGGCACGGTCACCTACCTCGGCCCGGCCAACTACGACAACCTCGGCCCGGACGTCGCCAAGCTGACGCAGACCGCCATCTCGCAGAACCCGTCGGCGATCCTGGTGCCGGACTGGGTGCCCGAGAACCAGGACTCCGCCATCAAGGAGGCCATCGCCAAGGGCATCACGGTCTTCACCTACAACTCCGGCGGCATCACCGCGGCCGACAAGGTCGGCGCCCTCAAGTACATCGGCTCGGACGACTACCAGGCCGGCAAGGCGGGCGGTGTCGCGTTCGCCGAGGCGGGCGCCAAGAACGTGCTCTGCGTCAACACCGTTCCGGGCGCGGCCAATTCGGAGGCCCGCTGCAAGGGCATCAAGGACGGCGCCACCAGCAAGGGTTCCTCCTCCAAGCAACTCCCGCTTCCCTCCAGCAACTTCGGCAACCCCTCCGCGGTCAGCCAGGCGATCAAGGCCGCGCTGCTGAAGGACAGCAGCATCGACGCCGTCGTGACCATCGGCGTCGGTGACGCGGACAGCGCGGCCGCGGCCATCAAGCAGGCGGGCGTCGACAGCAAGGTCAAGCTGGGCACCTTCGACCTCTCGCAGAGCCAGCTCGACCGCATCAAGGCCGGCAACGAACTCTTCGCGATCGACCAGCAGCCGTACCTCCAGGGCTTCTACGTCGTCTCGATGGCCAGCCAGTACCTGTCCTACGGCGTGCTCCCGCCGCAGAACCCGATCCTGACCGGCCCGCTGCTGGTCACCAAGGACAACGTCGACAAGGCCATCGCGGGCACCAAGGCCGGCGTGCGCTGACCCACCCACCGGCGCCGGGCCTCTCCCCGGGCCCGGCGCCCCTCCCCCGTACCCGCCTCGCGGCACAACCGGATTCCCGAAGGTGACTTCTTCCGATGACAACCTCAGTTCCTGACACCACGGCCGAGAAAGAGACCTCCGCCGCCCCGCCGCAGCAGCAGGCCGAGAGCCGGCTGAGTCAGCTCCGGCACCGTCCCGAGGCGGGCGCGCTCATCGGAACGCTCACCGTCTTCGTGTTCTTCGCGATCTTCGGCGGGACCAAGTTCCTGGCCCCCGCGGGCGCGGCGAGCTGGCTGAACATCGCCGCCGAACTCGGCATCATCGCCATCCCCGTCGGCCTGCTGATGATCGCCGGCGAGCTGGACGTGTCGGTGGGCTCCGTCCTGGCGGGCAGCTCGATGACCCTGGCCATCGTCTCCGGCCACTGGGGCGCCCCGATGATCGTCGGGATCCTGCTGGCCCTCGGGCTGGGCCTGCTGGTCGGGCTGCTCAACGGCGTCCTCGTCACCCGCACCAACGTCCCCTCCCTGGTCATCACCCTGGCCACCCTCTCCGGCATGGCCGGCCTCACCCTGGGCCTGTCCCGGATCGCCACCGGCACCACCAGCGTCCCGGTCAGCCCCGACCCGCTGTCCAAGGCATTGTTCGGCACCCTCGTCGCCGGCCAGTTCGAGGTCGCGATCTTCTGGTGGCTGGGCCTGGCCGCCGTGGTCACCGTCCTGCTGCAGCTCATGAAGTACGGCAACTGGATCTTCGCGATCGGCGGCGACAAGGAGAGCGCGCGGGCCACCGGCATCCCCGTCGACAAGGTCAAGATCGCCCTCTACATGGCGTCCGGCTTCGGCGCCGCCCTGGTCGGCGTGATCCAGACCATCCTCTACAACGGCGCCCAGGTCGCCAACGGCCAGTCCTTCGTCTTCAACTCCATCATCGCCGTCGTCGTCGGCGGCGTCCTGCTCACCGGCGGCTACGGCTCCGTCTTCGGCGTCGTCCTGGGCACCCTGACCTTCGCGATCGTCAACCAGGGCATCTACTACACCGGCTGGAACTCCGACTGGGCCAGCCTCATCCTCGGCATCCTCATCCTCGCCGCGGTCCTGATGAACAACACCTTCCGCCGCCTGGCCCTGTCCTACACGCCCCGCACCGCGAAGAAGGCCTGACCATGACCCCACCCCTGCTGCGCCTCGACGGCATCGGCAAATCCTTCCTCGGCACCCACGCGCTCACCGACATCTCCCTCGAAGTCGACGCGGGCAAGGTGCTGTGCCTGCTCGGCGACAACGGCGCCGGCAAGTCCACCCTGATCAAGATCCTCTCCGGGTTCCACAAGCCGACCTCCGGCACCATCGAGGTCAACGGCCGGCCCGTCGAGTTCGACAGCCCGCGCGACGCGAGCGCCCAGGGCATCGCCACCGTCCACCAGTTCGGCGGCACGTTTCCCCTGATGGGGGTCGGCCGCTGCTTCTTCGTCGGCGCCGAACCCACCAAGGGCTTGGGCCCGTTCAGGCTGTTCGACAAGAAACTCGCCGGTGAGATCGCGGTCCGCGAGATGCAGTCCCTGGGCATCACCCGCGTCACCGACGGCAACCGGCTGGTCGGCAGCCTCTCCGGCGGCGAACGCCAGGCCCTGGCCATCGCCCGGGCCGTCTACTTCGGCGCGAACGTCCTCATCCTGGACGAGCCCACCGCCGCGCTCGGCGTCAAGGAAGCCGCACACGTCCTGCGGATCGTCATGCAGGCCCGGGCCAAGGGCGTCGCGGTCATCCTCGTCACGCACAACGTCCGCCACGCGATGATGGTCGGCGACCACTTCGCCGTCCTGATCCGCGGCCAGAAGGCGGACGACTTCCACAAGGGCGAACGCACCCGCGAGGAGATCACCGACCTCATGGCCGGCGGCGAGGCCATGGCCCACCTCGAAGCGGAACTGGCACAACTCCAGGCCGACGCGGGCACCGACGCCTGAGCGACGAAGGGGGCGGGGACGGGGGGCGGGTCCGTCGCCGCGAGGTTTCCCGGGTCGCCCGGGGCCGGTTCAGGGACGCTCGGGCTTCGCCGGGGCGAAGAGCAGGGCCAGGCCCTGCCAGAGGGGCATGACGGTCGCGGCGGTGCTCGGGCGGGGCCATGTCGGGGTGCCGGCGCCGGGTGCCGAACGGCCGGTGCGGGGCTTGGCGGTTGCCGAGGCGGTGGTGTGCGGCATGGGAACAGCTCCTGTTCGTTGTCGTGGGGTGGGGGAGACCGGCTCAGGCCCGCTGCGCGTGGCCCCGGAGGAGGCTGACGCCCGCGCCGAGCGAGACGGCGCCCATGCCGACGCTGGTCAGCAGGCCCTGCGTGCCGTCGACGGCGAACGGCGCGAGCGCCGCGACGACGAGGTTGAACAGGAACAGGAACCACAGGACGGGACGGGAGGAGAGCAGCGCGTTCATGGGGGTCTTCCGTTCGGGGGGGGAGCCGGAAGTCTCGGGCCTTCCCGGGCGGGGTGCCGTTGACCTTGCGCTATCAACGATCCCGTCATCGGCCCGCCGCCACGAGGGATCCCACCCCCCGACCGGAGGTGTAGCCCGCTCCACCAGAGGCCACGGGTCCGAGGCCCGCGACCCGTCCAGGGACCGCGACCCGTCCGAGGACCGCGACCCGTCCGAGGACCACCACCCGTCCGAGGACCACCACCCGTCCGAGAGCCGCCACCGATCCGAAGTCCGCCACCACTCCGAGGCCCGCGACCAGTCCGACGACCGCCACCGATCCGAGGCCCGCTACCAGTCCGACGACCGCAACCAGTCCGAAGGCCGCCACCGATCCGAGGCCCGCCACCGCTCCGAAGTCCGCCACCGATCCGAGGCCCGCCACCACTCCGACGACCGCCACCGATCCGAGGCCCGCCACCACTCCGACGACCGCAACCACTCCGACGACCGCCACCGATCCGAGGCCCGCCACCACTCCGACGACCGCAACCGATCCGAGGCCCGCCACCGATCCGAGGCCCGCCACCACTCCAACGACCGCCACCGATCCGAGGCCCGCCACCGATCCGAGGCCCGCCACCACTCCAACGACCGCCACCGATCCGAGGCCCGCCACCACTCCGACGACCGCCACCGATCCGACGACCGCCCTCGGCCCCCGTGCGCGGTCCCCCTACTTCCGGTCGCCGGCCGTGCCCCGTTCCGGCAGGTCGAGGCTGCTGCGCAGTCGGACCGACGGCAGCAGGACCGCCGCGACGACGGCGAGGACGGCCGCGCCGGCCGAGAGCAGGAAGACCTGCGCCGTCGCGTCTCCGTAGGCGATCCGTACGACCGCCCGCATCGCCGGGGACTGTGCGATGCCGTCCGCGGTGCCGCCGGCGGCACCGTCCTTACCGGCGGCGGCGAGCCCCTTGCTCACCTCGCTGTGGACATGGCGGGCCAGTACCGCACCGAGGACCGAGACGCCGATCGTGCCGCCGAGCGAGCGGAAGAAGGACACCGTGGAGCTGGCCGCGCCGACGTCCTTCAACTGGACGGTGTTCTGCACGACGAGCACCAGGTTCTGCAGGGTCATGCCGACGCCCATCCCGACGCACAGCATCGACACGCTCAGGAAGAGGATGGGCGTCCGGTAGTCGATGGTGCCCAGGCCCGCACAGCCCGCCGTGAGGAGGACGGCGCCGGTGACGACGTACGGCTTGATCCGTCCGGTCCGGCTGATCAGCCGGCCGGCGACCGTGGAGGCGATCAGGATGCCGGCCATCATCGGGATCGTCAGCAGGCCGGCCTCGGTCGGGGTGTGGCCGCGGCTGATCTGGAAGTACTGGCTGAGGAACACCGACGCGCCGAACATGGCCGTGCCGACGGCGAGACTGCCGACGATCGCCAGCGCGGTGGTGCGCTGCCTGACGATGGCGAGCGGGACCACGGGCTCGGCGGCCCGCGTCTCCACCCACAGGGCCAGCAGGATCAGGGCCAGTCCGCCGCCCACCATCGCGGCGGTCTGCCAGGAGCCCCAGGCGAAGGAGTTGTCCACGAACGACACCCAGATCAGCAGCACGCTGACGCCCGCGGCGATCAGGGTGGCCCCGAGGTAGTCGATCCGTACGTTCTCCCGGCGGACGACGGCGAGCTTCAGCGTCCGCTGCAGCAGCAGGAGGGCGACGACGGCGACCGGTATGCCGATGAAGAAGCACCACCGCCAGCCCAGCCACGAGGTGTCGACGATGACACCGCCGAGCAGCGGTCCGCCGATGGTGGAGGTCGCCGTGACACTGCTGAGGTAGCCGCTGTAGCGCCCGCGCTCCCGGGGCGGGATCATCGCCGCGAGCGCGATCTGGACGAGGGCCTGCACCCCGCCCACGCCGATGCCCTGCACGGCGCGCGCGGCTATGAGCTGACCGGCCGTCTGGCTCACACCGGAAGCCAGGGCGCCCAGCATGAACACGGCTATCGCCGCTTGCACGAGGGCCTTCTTGCTGACGAGGTCGGCCAGTTTGCCCCAGATCGGAGTGGTCGCCGTCGTGGTCAGCAGGGTCGCGGTGACCACCCATGTGTACTGGGTCTGCGAGCCGTGCACGGCTCCGATGATCTTCGGGAGCGCGCTCGACACCACCGTGCTGCTGAGCGTCGAGACGAACAGTGCGAGCATCAGCCCGCTGATCGCCTTCAGCACCTGCCGCCGCGAGGTGGCCGAAGTGTCCGTGGGACCCGGCTTGTTCAGTGCGGTGCTCATCAGAGGGGCTCCCGGCTGAATCGAATCGGCAGTCACGCGATCACACGGTCACGTAGTCACTGGACGCCGTGTATAGCGAGATCAACTCACCATACACGGCGTAAAGTGAAGCCATGCATCGCTCAACCGTGCGCCGGGCCGCTCCCGCACCCCCCAGGAACCTGCGCGTGGAGCAGAAGAGACTCACTCACCTGCGGCTTCTGGACGCCGCCGTCGAGGTGTTCGCCGAGAAGTCGTTCCTGGACGCGCGGATGGAGGACATCGCGCGGGCGGCGGGCGTCACCCGGGCCACCGTCTACGCCCACTTCCCGGGCAAGGCCGACATCATCGACGCCCTCGTCGAGCGCGTGTACGCCCTGATGGAGGAGGCGTACACCGAACTGTCCGCCCTGCCCCGGTGGACCCGGACCGGCGTACGCGCCTGGCTCGACGACGCGCAGGCCCGCTGGGAGGAGATGGCGCCCATCCGCCGCGTCGCCAACTCGGCGGCCCCGGACGCGCTGCGCAGCCGCGAGGCCGGCCGCGTCCAGTACGTCGAGGCGCACGAGCGCTACGTCCGCCTGCTCGTCGAACCGGCGGAGCGCTGGCGGGGCGTCGACCCCGCGGAAGCCCGGCAACGGGCCCTGATGGCGGTACTCCAGACCGAGTCCTTCTTCTCCGCCTGGATCGCCGTCGGCTGGCCTCTCGACACCCCCGACCCCCTCCACCTGGTGGCCGACTCGCTCTGCCACCTCCTGGCCCCCGCCCTGCGGAACGACGCCACCACCCCCTGACCCCACCCGCCACCGGGAGTCACCGGGCGTCACCGGAGGGCGGCCGGCCGCGCCGTGTGCCTATGGTGAGCACGTGACGGGCGTTTCCCCGTGGACTTCCCCGTGGGCGCGGGTGCGCCACAGGCTCCGGGTGCAGGGACCGATGGCGGCCCGGATTCTGGTGATCACGGTGCTCTGCTGGCAGACGGCCCTGTGGGCCGGTGCCGATCAGCCGCCGGTGTTCGCCGCCATCGTCCCGCTCCTGTCCCTCCGCGGTGATTCCGCCTCCTCCCTGGCTGCACTGCTGCTCAGGATCCTCGGCGTGATGGCCGGGGTGGCCCTGGGCGTCACCGTGGTCCACTTCTTCCGGCCGAGCACGGCCGTCCTCGCCCTGGTGATAGCGCTGGCCCTGCTGTGCGGGACCGTCATCAGTTCAGGGACGGCACTGAACGTGCAGGTCGCGGTGACCTCGCTGCTGGTCTTCGCCAACCCCTCCCCGGATTCGTACGGCTTCGCCCGGTTGTGGGAGAACGCGCTGGGCGGCGCGGTCACCGCCGTCCTCGCTCCGGTGCTCTGGCCGCGCAACCCCCGCCGGGAGGCGGCGGCGCTGGCACGGGAGAGTGCGGGCGATCTGGCGGAGGGTCTCGTGCGCAGCACGCGCGCGATCGGGTCGCCGGACGCGGCACGCGCGAACCGGACGGCCGTTCAGGCGGAGGCGGACAGGCTGCGCCGCTACGGCGTCCAGGCGCGGGAGGCGGAACGGGCCATGCGGTTCAACCCGCTGCGGCGGCACCACCGGACCGACGTGACCGACCTGGGCGACCGGATCGACCGCGCCGCGCAGGCGGCGACCCATCTGCTGACCCTGGCCGCCGAGGTCGAGTCCGTCACCGTGCGCCACGGTCCCACGCCGACCCTCTCCCGGGCCCGGACCTCGCTCCTCCCGGTCGCCGAGGCCACCGGGCGCGCCCTGGAGGCACTCCTCACGGGGCGCGATCCCGGCGAGGACACGGCCGTCGCCCGCGCCGGACTGGCCCGGTACGCCAAGAGCGACACGGCACCTGTGGCCGTGCTGCTCCGCACCCCGTTCGCCAAGATCCTCGATCTCTGTGACGGTTCCCACAGCTGAAAGTTCCCGGAGCGGCAACACCGCGCGTCAACGAGCCGAGGCCCCGCGTGCGCCGTTCCTGTGACGGAGCCGTGCACGGCAATCTTCACAGGAAACTGATCAGTTGCGGAACCTCCGCTGTTACTTTCGCCTTCCCAACCCCCGGGCGGCCTTCTCCGCCCCCAACTGCCCACGCCCCCACGAACATTGGTACGAGACCCCTGTGCTCACTTCTCCCTCTGCCTTCCGCGCGAGCGGCCGCCACCGCAAACCGAGGCCGGTGAACCCGGCCCTTCGCCGGGCGGCCGTACTGGCGGTCGCCGTTCCCGTCGCCGGTACGATCCTGTCCGCTCCGTCCGCCTTCGCCGCCGACAAGGCCGTCTCCAAGACCGCCGCCACCGTGCTCGACCCGGCCGAGCAGAAGATCGCGGACAACCTGAACACCCGCAGCCAGGACACCCGCCTCGGCAGCACGCTCAGCGGTGTCGTCATCGACGCCGCGTCCCGCAAGACCGTCTGGGGCCACGACGCGACGACCGCGCTGATGCCCGCCTCCAACACCAAACTCGGCACCGCGACGGCCGCGTTGACCGTCCTCGGCCCCGACCACCGCTTCACCACGAAGGTGGTCTACGGCGACGGCACGCTCACCCTCGTCGGCGGCGGCGACCGCACCCTGACCACCGCGGACCTCACCGAGCTGGCGAAGACGGCCGTAGCGGGCCTGAAGAACGCGGGGCTCACCTCGGTACAGGTCCATGTCGACGACAGCCTGTTCCCCGAGCCCACCCTCGCGACCGGCTGGAACGACGGCTACTACCCCGACTCCATCGCGCCGGTACGGGCGTTGGTGGTCGACGGCAACCACGTGACGGACACCGCGCTGGACGCGGGCCAGGTCTTCGCCAAGGCCCTCGCCGACCAGGGCGTCACGGTCACCGGGGACGTCGCCCACGGGGTGGCCGCTTCGAACGACGTCCCCGTGGCCTCGCACCAGTCGGGCAAGCTGTCCGCCATCGTGAAGCAGATGCTCAAGGTGAGTGACAACGATATCGCCGAGACGCTGCTGCGGATGACCGCGCTGGAGTCCGGCCGCCCGGCCACCTTCGAGGACGGCGCGGCGGTCGTGCGCGAGGTGCTCGGCACCTACGGCATCTCGCTGACCAACTACGAGATCCACGACGGCAGCGGGCTCTCCCGTGCCAACCGCATCCCGGCGCAGACCATCGCCGACATCCTCGACCTGGCCGCCGACCCGCGCCACGCCCAGACCCTGAAGTACATCATCGACGGTCTGCCCGTCGCGGGCGAGGCGGGCTCCACGCTGGGCCCCGAGTGGGGCCGGTTCGACACGGCGGACTCGCAGTGCGCCGTCGGCAAGGTCAAGGCCAAGACCGGCACCCTGACCGGTGCGATCGCCCTGAGCGGGCTGACGAAGGCCCAGGACGGACGGTGGAAGGTCTTCTCCTTCATCGAGAACAACTCCACCGCCGCCGGGGCCGACATCAAGGACGCCCTGGACGGCCTCGCGGCCACGGTCAACGGCTGCTGGGCCTGACACCTCCACCGGAGTACGGCGGCCCGCCCGGCAAGCAACGGGCGGGCAAGCCGGACCGGGAAGACCGGGAAGGTCGTATCACCCGTTCGGCGGCCACAGCGTGCAGCCGGTCGCCGGAGCAAGAAGCCTAGGATCCGGGACCAGGGGGTGTACTCCACGACCTAAGGAGCCGGGATGGCGTGCCGCTCCGGCCGAACCCGTTGGCGACGTTTCGCCCTGATCCTGGTGCCGAGTCTCGCTGTCTGCGCCACTCTCGGGATCGCCATGTCGCAGGGGGTGCTGGCCGCCTCGTTCCTCATCTCCGGACAGCGGTTCCAGATCGCCGCGGACCGCTTCACCATCAACGGATTCAGCCTCTACAGCATGGTGGACGTCTCCAAGAAGGGCGAACACGTGCCGGTGTTCGTCACCGGGGCCCGCCAGGCGAGGATCAGCGCTCTCTGCCAGTCCGTACGGGTCGACGTGCCCGTGCTGGGCACGCAGACCCTGCGACTCGACGGCGGAGACGACAGCCCGGCCGAGGCGTCGAACCTGTTCATCGACTCGGTCTCCGAATCGGCCGGCGGGTCGCTCTTCAGGAACCTCGACGCCGGTATCGCCCAGGGCGAGATCACCAAGGGCCCCATCGATCCGGGCGACAGGCACTCACGGTCCTTCGACCCCAGCGGCTTCGGGCAGCAGGCCGAAACGGTCACGCTGACCGACGTGCGCGTGACCGCGGTCGCGGTCTCCGCCGGCACGTTCAGCATTCCCGGGCTGCGGGTGCGGATCGAGCCGGGCCGCCACGACTGCTTCTGACCCCGCCGCACCGCCGATCAGGACGCCAGACACGTGATCACCTTCTTCCCCGGCAGCCGACCCCGACCGCGACCCCGGCCGCGCGCCGCGGCGGCCCACGCCCGGGCCCGCTTCCGCACCTGGCGGGGTGAACGGCCCTTCTGGGCCGGGCTCTTCACCATGACCGCGGGTCTGCCCATCCTGTACTGGCCCTACGCGCACCTGGACCTGGGCGGCCTGCCGCTGGCCCTGTCGACCACCTCCGGTGCCGGATCCCTGGTCATCGGGGTCCTCCTCGTCGTTCTGGGGCTCAGCCTCTGGTACCGCCCCCACCAGCGCGTGTTCGCCGGGATCGCCACCCTCCTGCTCGCCCTCGTCTCCTTCCCCGTAGCGAACCTCGGCGGCCTCTTCCTCGGCGTGCTCACCGGCCTGACCGGCGGCGCCCTGGCCTGCTCCTGGATGCCGCCCCCGCCACCCCCGCCCGCGGAGCCGCCGACGGCGGAGGCGATCCACACCTCCACGGCCACGCCGCCGGAAGACAGCCGACACGTCGACTGACCACACCCGCAGATATGACGCACGTCACGGAGTGCCCTGGCATCGGGAGGCCGGGGCCCGACGTCCTCTTCTCCATGGCTCCAGGACAGGGGGCTCCAGGACAGAGTTCGCCCTGGCGATGATGATCTATCCGGGCACGATGCGCATGATGCAGCCGAGTACGACCGCCGCCACCCTGGCCCACACCGAGAAGCTGGAGACGCGGCCCCACCGGGGTTTCCAGGACGGGAACGACTTCCTGATGGCCTGGATGGTGGACGGCCTGTCCAGCGCGGAGGGCCGCAGGACCGCACCTGCCCGGAAACCTCGACGCCGTCGACGACTTCGTCTATCCCCTGGTCCTGCTGGCCACGTTCGGCGACCGCCTGCAGACCTCACTGGGCCTGCCCGGCACGAGCGAGCCCATGAAGATCGCCTGGCACCGCTGGGCACAGACCCTGTTCCGCCTCCTGGAGCGTGAGTCCGGGCCCCTGGCCGACGAGGCGTTCTCCGAGGACTGGAACGCGATGACCGAGTTCGCCGGGCCTTCGGCAGGGACGTGACCCGCTGTCTCGCCGGCGAGCGGGTCTGCCGGCTGCACCGCATCGGCTGGATGAGCCCCGGGCGCGAGCGCACCGTCCGCTTCTTCCTGAAGTCGGCCCTCCGCGCCCAGCCCCTGCTGCCCGACCACCGCACACCACTCCCCGGACGGCACGCGTGGACACCGGCCCGGAGAAGACCCGGGTCACCCCCGGACCGACGGCTGACCGCCCTCCCCTCCGCGGCGTCCTCGACCGACGTCCGTGTGAGCTGATCCGGGACATGAAAGGGGCGCCGAGACTTCCGGGATCACGCACTGTGTGGCCGTTGCCGCGATGTCACCCTTGCGCCTGCGGCACACGAAGCGTGGCCGTCGGGGGATCCGGGGGGCGGGCGAGCACGGTGGGGGACTTTCTGGGGGCGGTCACGGCGTATCCGACCGTGGTCTTCACCTTCGCGCTCGTCGTGGTGGCGGGCTACTGGCTGCTGGTACTCCTGGGAGGCGCCCACTTTCACGGGGCGCGCGGGGGACATCACGGCCATGGAGTCGGCGGGGGACATCACGGCCACGGGCCGGGCGCGGGACATCAGGGCCATGCGCCCGGCGCGGGGCAGCACGTCCACGCATACGGCGCGGCGCAACACGGCCACGCATACGTCAGCGGGCAGCAGGCCCACGGGCCGGGCGCAGGGCAGCACGGCCATGGATCGGGCGCAGGGCAAAACGGCCACGGGCCGGGCGTGGGACAGCACGGCCAGGCATCCGGTACCGGGCAGCACGGCCATGGTCCGGGCGCAGGGCAAGACGGCCACGCATACGGCGCTGGACAGCACGCCCACGGGTCGACCGCAGGGCAGCGCGGCCACGCGTCCCGTACCGGGCGGCACGGCCACGGGCGCGGTGGGGGGCGTCGCGGGCTCGGGGGGCTGCGGCGGGTGGTGGGGCTGGGCGGGGTGCCGGTCACCGTGGCGGTGTCGCTCGTGGTCGCCTTCGCCTGGTTCAGCGCGCTGACCGGCCGGGTGCTGGTCGGCAGTGGGGATCACGGGGCCCTGCTGCCGGTCGCCCTGGCCGGCGGATGGGCGGGGGCGCGGGTGCTTGCCTGGCCGCTGCGGCGGCTGACGCCCGCCCCCGCCCCGCCGCCGTCACGCCGGGACTTCGTCGGCCTCGGCTGCGTCATCCGCACCGGACGGGTCGGCCCCGACTTCGGGCAGGCCGAGGTGCACGCCGTCGACGGCTCCGCCGCGACGATCCAGGTCCGCCAGAGCCACGACGACGTGGCCGGGCCGGGCGGCGAACTGCGCGCCGGGGCGTCGGCACTCATCTACGACTACGACGCCGAGGGCGAGTTCTTCTGGGTCATGCCCGCCCCGCCGGTCACGGGCTGACCCCGCCCGAGCAGTCCCGTTCCACTCACACATCCACGGCAAGGTCGTCCAAGGGAACCGCCATGTCTGTCGTCACCATCGGAATCGGTGTGCTCGTCGCCGTCCTGCTGCTCATCGGCCTGGGCACGCTGCTGCTCTTCGGCCGGCTGTTCCGCAAGGTGGTCCAGGGCGAGGCCCTGATCGTCTCCAGGCCCAAGAGCGTCGACGTCACCTTCACCGGGGCCCTGGTGCTGCCCATGCTGCACCGCGCGGAGGTCATGGACATCTCGGTGAAGACCATCGAGATCACCCGGACCGGCCGCGAGGGCATGATCTGCCGGGACAACATCCGCGCCGACATCCAGATCACGTTCTTCGTTCGGGTCAACAAGACCGTGGAGGACGTCATCAAGGTGGCCCAGGCCATCGGCACCGAGCGGGCCAGCCACCAGGAGACCCTGCAGAACCTGTTCAGCGCGAAGTTCGCCGAGGCCCTGCGGACGGTCGGCAAGCAGCTCGACTTCGCCGACCTCTACACCAAGCGCGAGGAGTTCAGGGACCGGATCGTCGCGGCCATCGGCACCGACCTGAACGGCTACCACCTCGAGGACGCGGCGATCGACCACCTCGAACAGACCCCGCTGGAGCAGCTCGACGCGTCCAACATCCTCGACGCCCAGGGCATCCGGAAGATCACCGAGCTCACCGCCCTCGAGCACATCCGCACCAACGACTTCCAGCGCAACGAGGAGATGGAGATCACCCGCCAGGACGTGGACGCGCGCGAGGCCGTACTGGAGCTGGAACGGCGGCGCGCGGAGGCGGAGATCCGGCAGCGCAAGGGCATCGAGACCCTGCGGGCCCAGGAGGAGGCGGCCACCGCGCAGGTCCAGGAGGAGGAGCGGCTCAAGGCGCACAGCGCGCTGCTGCGGACCGAGGAACTCCTCGGCGTGCAGCGGGAGAACCAGCAGCGGGAGATCGCGGTCGCCGAGAAGAACCGGGAGCGGGTCCTCGCGGTGGAGGGCGAGCGCATCGAGAAGGACCGGCTGCTGGAGGTCGTCAACCGGGAGCGGGAGGTGGAACTCGCCCGCGCCGAGAAGGAGAAGCAGGTCGAGGTCGAGCGCCGGGGCGTGGCCGACGTCGTACGCGAGCGGGTCGCCGTCGAGCGCACGGTCGCGGAGCAGGAGGAGGAGATCAAGCGGGTCCGGGTCGTCCAGGAGGCCGAGCGCGGCCGGCAGACGGTCATCATCGCCGCCGAGGCCAAGGCGCAGGAGCAGCTGGTCAAGGACATCAAGGCGGCCGAGGCCGCCGAACAGGCCGCGCATCTGCGGGCGAAGGAGCAGCTGGTGCTGGCCGAGGCCGGGCAGAAGAGCGCGGAGCTGGAGGCCGCCGCCCAGGTGCGCCGGGCGGAGGGCGAGCGTGCCATGGCCGGGGCGGCCGGTCTGGCCCAGGCCGAGGTCGCGGAGCGCCAGGCCCTGGCCGAGGCGGCCGGTGTGCGGGCCCGGTTGGAGGGCGAGGCGGCCGGTCTGAAGGAGAAGGCGGCCGCCGTCGAGAAGGTCGGCCTGGCCGAGGCCGCCGTCGCCGAGAGCAAGGCGAACGCGGAGGCGGCGGGCATCCGCGAGCGGCTCCTGGGCGAGGCCGCCGGCCTCAAGGAGAAGGCGGCGGCGATGGCCGCGCTGGACGAGGTGTCCCGGGCGCACGAGGAGTTCCGGCTGCGCCTGGCCGCCGACAAGGAGGTCAGGATGGCCGCGCTGGAGGTCCAGCGGACGGTGGCCGAGGCGCAGGCGGCGGTGCTGGCCGCCGGCCTGGAGAGCGCCGACATCGACATCGTCGGCGGCGACAGCGTCTTCCTGGAACGGCTGGTCGGCGCGGTGTCCTTCGGCAAGTCCGTCGACGGCGCGGTACAGGGCTCGGAGACGGTACAGGCACTGGCCGCGGAGTGGCTGAGCGGAGAGAAGAGCTTCAGCGAGGACGCGACGGAGGTGCTGCGCAGCTTGGCGGCGGGCGGCCCGTGGAACCTGGCCATGCTGCTGAAGCTACTGAGCGGCGATCCAGTACAGCTTGCCAACGGTACGGCGAAGTAGGCGCGAGGGTCAGCGCCCCGAAAGGGGCGCGGGGCTGTATTTGACATGCGGCTACCGCCGCGTGCGCGCGACCAGCCACGACGGCGCCGCAGACAACCGAGGAGCAACCATGGGCGTCGAGAACGGCACCTACCAGATCCTGCGAGCACGCCTCACCGACCGCGCCGCGGAACTCGCCTGCCGAACCGCCGAGTTGAACTCCCGACGACAGGCGGCCTTCGGCTCACGCCCACTGGAGCTCACCGGCTCGGTGAAGCCCCGCACCGCCGGCGACGGAACCGCCCGCGGCATCGTCGCCGTACGCCCCGACGTCCTCCTCCTGGGGACCTCCGCCCCCGACCTCGCCGCCAGTCTCCTGTCGCTGCACGCCCCGGACGGTTCGCCGCTGGCCCCGGACCACGTCCCCGGTCTGCTCGACGACGACCGTTTCCACCGCGACCTCGCCGAACTCCTGCGCTACTTCCGCGACGCCCGCCTCGCCGATCTGCTGCGCACGCCGTCGGGGCGGCTGCTCGCGGTGTTCCGCACCGGTGAGAACGACGGTGATCTACGGGTCCTGAGCTGGCGGTCGGGGCCGGACCGGGTCGAGTACCTGGGCAACCACGGCGAACGCGACCTCCCGCAGCCGTCCGCCTCCGAGCTGCCGTGGACGCCGACCGGCCGCGAGAACCACGCGGGCGGCCGGATCCTGATCGAGGGCGGCGAGGGCGCCGTGTCGGTCGCCACCACCGGCGGCAGCCTCACCGTCCACGCCGTCCCCGGCGACCGCCCGCTGTTCCGGGAGCCGGTCGACGAGCCGCTGCAGAGCCTCGCGGACGCCACGGTCGGCTACGCGATGACCGGACCGCTGCTGCTCCTGCGGATCCGCCCCTACAACGAACCGGCCGACCGCTACCTGGTCGTCAACACCCGTACCGGCTCGGTCAGCCGCCAGGACTCGCTCGCCCGCGGCGCCCGGCTGCTCCCCGCCGAGCAGGGCCTGATCTTCCCCGGCGGCTACGAGCTGGCGGACGGCACCCACCGCGCCTTCCGCATCGACGACGGCGGCGACACCGGTACCGCCGACGACGAGCTGCACTTCGACGCCGTACTCCCCGCCCCCAACGGCGAGGACCTGCTCTACGTCCTGCGCCGCCCCGGCCGCTCCCAGGTCCTGCTGCTGCCCTGGAACACCGTCCGCCGGGAGGCCGCGAGCGCCCTGCACGCGGCCGCGCACACCCTCCTTCCCGACGGCACCCTCGTGCTGCTCAGACCGGACCGCGAGCCGGTGCGCACGCACGAACTCCAGCTGTGGCAGACCCCGTTCCAGTCCGCCGAGTACGCCGCCGCCCAGCCGGTGGGCGACGGCCCGCTGGAGCGGATCGGCAACGCCGACCTGGTGCGCGGCATCGCCGAATGCCTGGACGTGGTCCGTACGGCGGCCTCCGCCGCCCCGGAGAACTCGGCCACGGCCGCCCCGGAGCTGATCCTCGACGTCTGCGCCAAGGCGGCGGACCGGCACTACTGGCTCGCCGACACCGGCCTGCTGGAACCGCTGGCCGAACTGCGGGAGGCCGCCGAGCAGTTGGCCGCCGAGCAGGGCAGGATCCGGCAGCTCGCCGCCCGCGCCGCCCAGGAGCTGGACCGGGCGCGCGAGGAGGCCGCCGGGCTGGTGCGCCGTTCCCGTGGCGAACCACCCTCCGACGCGGACGGCTGGACCGCGCTGCTCGCCGAACTCCGCCGGGCCCAGGGCCGTACCCGCACCCTGCGCGAGCTGCCGCAGCTCGACACGGCCGCGCTGGACCGCATCGAGGCCGACCTGGCCGAGGAGCTCACGGCGGCGACCGGGCGCGCCTTCGCGTTCTTCGCCGGTCCCGACGCCTTCGCCGCTCCCCTCGCCGCCGCCCTGCGCACCGCCGAGGACGCCGCCTCGGTGGGCACCGCCGCCGAGGCGGAGCGGCTCGCCGACGGCCTCGGCGAGCAGGCGGACGCCCTGGCCACCGTCACCGACCTGGTCACCGGCACGGTCACCGCCGATCCGAGCGCGACGACCGCCGTGCTGCTGGCCGTCGGCGAGGTCCTGGCGGCGGTCAACCGCGCCCGCGCGGTCCTCGCGAACCGCCGCCGGGTCCTGCTGGACGCCGAGCACCGCGCCGCCCACGCCGCCGAGTCGGCCCTGCTCGCCCAGGCGACGACCGCCGCCCTGGCCGCCGCCGGCTCCCCCGCCGCCTGTGACGACCAACTCGCCCGGCTGCTGCTGCGGTTGGACGCGCTGGAGGCCCGTTTCGCCGAGGCCGAGGACCTCGCCGCCGACCTGGCCCTGCGCCGCGAGGAGATCCGGCAGGCGTTCGCCGCCCGGCGCCAGACCCTGCTGGACGAGGCCGCCGCCCGCGCCGACCGGGTCGCCGCCTCCGCGCAGCGGGCCCTGGAGGCGCTGCGCCGCAGGCTCGCCGGGCTCGGCTCGGCGGCGGACATCCACGCCGCGCGCGCCGCCGACCCGATGGCGCTGCGCGTCCGGGCCGCCGCCGGGGAACTGCGCGGCCTCGACGACCAGGTGCGCGCCCAGGAGCTGGCGGACGGCCTGCTCGACGCCGTCCGCACCGCCCTGCGCGAGCTGCGCGACCGGGCCGATCTGACCGAGGACGGCGGGGCCGCCGTACGGCTGGGGCGGCACCGGTTCGCCGTCCGCCGTGAACCGGTGGAACTCACCCTGCAGCCGGACGGCGACGGGCTCGCCTTCGCCGTCACCGGGACGGGTTACCGCAGGTCGGCCGAGCTCCCCGAGCTGCTGTCCGGACGCGAGTTCTGGACGCAGCCCCTGGTCAGCGAGTCGCCGGCGCTCTACCGCGCCGAGTATCTGGCCGCCTCGCTGCTCCCCACGGCCACCGCCGAGGAGCCGCTGCTCGACCAGGTCCGCCGCGCGGCCGAGAGCGCCTACGACGAGGGCTACGAGCGCGGCGTCCACGACCACGACGCCGCCGCCGTCCTCGGCGCGCTGCTGCGGCTGCGGGCCGGTGCGGGTCTGCTGGAGCACCCCGCCGACGTGCGCGCCACCGCCCAGCTGTTCTGGGCACACGCCCCGACCGACGCCCAGCGGGCCGCCTGGCGGCGCCGTGCCCGCTCGCTGGCGCTGGCCCGTACCCGCTTCGGGCCCGCCGGCACCGCACCGGCGACCGCCTGGTCCGAGCTGGCGGCCGAACTCTCCGCCGCGGTGGCCGGGTTCACCGCCTCCGCCGGGCTGCCGCCTGCGGCAGGCGCGGGCGAGTACCTGGTGGCCGAACTCGCCGACCCGCACGAGGGATTCGCCACCGGCACCGCCGTACGCACCCTCCTCGACGGCTTCCTTCACACGGACGCCGCCCCCGCCCTCACCGCGGACCTGGCCGCCCTCGGCGCCGACCTGCCCGCGCGCCGCCAGCTCGCCGCCGCCTGGCTGGGGTCGTACGCCACCGCCCACGCGGAGGGCGAGGGCGTGCCGGAGGCGGTGGCCCAGCTGTGCGCTCCCGAGCTGCCGCGTTACGAGATCACCGGGTCCGTCGCGGAGACCGTCGACGGCCTCCTCGGCGTCCACCCGCGGGTCCACGAGGGCCGGCTGACCGTGCGCATCGACGAACTTCCGTACCGGGCCAGGGTGTTCCGGGAGGAGCGGGCCCCCGCCTTCCGCGCCTTCCAGCGGCGGCGCGCGGACGTCCTGGCCGCCGAGCGGGCCCGGCTGCGCCTGGACGACCACCGGCCCCGGCCGCTCGCCGGCTTCGTCCGCAACCAGCTCATCGACCGGGTCTACCTGCCCCTCGTCGGCGACAACCTGGCCAGGCAGCTCGGCACCCTCGATCCCACGGGACCGGCCGACCGCAGTGGCCTGCTGCTGCTCCTGTCCCCGCCCGGCTACGGCAAGACGACCCTGCTGGAGTACGTCGCCGACCGGCTCGGCCTGCTCATGGTCCGCGTCGACGGCCCCGCGCTCGGCACCGGCACCACCTCGCTCGACCCCGGCCGCGCCCCCGACGCGGCCGCCCGGCGCGAGGTCGAGAAGATCGTGTTCGCGCTGGAGGCGGGCAGCAACGTGCTGCTGTACCTGGACGACATCCAGCACGTCTGTGCCGAACTCCTCCAGAAGTTCGTCCCGTTGTGCGACGCGCAGCGCCGGATCGAGGCCGTCGGCGACGGTGTCGCCCGCAGCTTCGACCTGCGCGGGCGCCGCTTCGCGGTCTGCCTCGCGGGCAACCCGTACACCGCGAACGGGCACCGCTTCCAGATCCCCGACATGCTCGCCAACCGTGCCGACGTCTGGAACCTCGGCGAGGTGCTCGGCGGGCACGAGGACCTGTTCGCCCTCTCCTTCCTGGAGAACGCCCTCGCCGCCAACCCCGTGCTCGCCCCGCTCGCCGGGGCCGACCCGGCCGACCTGCGCCTGCTGGTCGCCCTCGCCGACAGTGACCCGGGTGCCCAGGCCGACCAACTCAGCCACCCCGTAGAGGACTTGGACCGGGTGCTGGCCACCCTCACCCGGCTGCGCGCCGTCCAGCGGACGGTCCTGGCCGTCAACCGCGCCTACATCGCCTCCGCCGCCCAGGAGGTCGCCGACCGCCGCGAACCGCCGTTCCTGCTCCAGGGCTCGTACCGCACCATGGCGCAGCTCGCCGCCCGGATCGACCCCGTGCAGAGCGACGCCGAGGTGGAGACCCTGCTCGACGACCACTACCTCGCCGAGGCACGGACCCTGGGCAGCGCGGCCGAGGCCAACCTGCTGAAACTCGCCCTGCTCCGGGGGCGGGCCACCCCCGGACAGAGCGCCCGCTGGCAGGCGTTGTGCGCGGCCTACCCCTCCTCCGGCCCATCCTGATCCGGCCACCCCAGCAGCCGTGCGCCGAACACCGCCGTCTCCAGGGTGTAGCGCTGCAGCGCGTCGTCCGGATCGAGACCCGTGAGCCGTACGACGTGGGCGATGCGGTACGCCAGCGCGCGGACGCTCAGCCCGAGGTGCCGGGCCGCCTCCGCCGCGACATAGCGCGAATCGGCGTACGCGGCCAGCGTCTCCAGCAGTGGCCGGGCCCCGCCGCGCGCCGTCCGCAGCGGGCCCAGCACCCCGTGCACCAGCTCCGCCAGTGCCTCCCGGTCGCGCAGCAGCACCGGCAGGACCAGCAGGTCGGCCGCGTGCAACAACGGTCCGGGCAGCCCCAGTTGGGCCGCGTGCTCCAACGCGTTCCGGGCCTCCTCGTAGGAGCGCACGACCCCGCCGGGCCCGCTGTGCGGACGGCCCACGACGACCCGCCGACCCTGGGTCAGCTCCGCGAACGCCCTGACCGCCGCGGCCTCGCCGGGGCCGGACGGCACGATGCACACCAGCCGCCCGTGCTTCACGGCCAGCAGGATCTCCTGCTCGCCGAAGCGGCCGAGCAGCCGCCGCTCCAGCGTCCGTACCAGCGGGTCCTCCAGGTCGTAGCCGTCGCCCTCGGCGACCGCGACGACATGCGCGCAGGCGAGGTTGAGCCCGAAGCGCTCGGCGTGCTCGGCCAGCCGGCCCAGGTCGCTGCGGCTGCTCAGCAGGTCCGCGACGAACTCCCGCCGCCCGGCCTCCTCCCGGTGCAGCCGCTCCCGGTACGCCCGCCCGTGCCCCGCGGCGAGCGCGGCCACCGCCGCCCGCAGCGCCGTCATCGACGCGGCGTCGACCGGCTGCCCCTCCCAGACCCTGCCGGTCACGGACAGCCGCTCGTCGACCAGTTCGGCGAGCCCCCGCCCCTCCTCGGCGGCCCGGTCGCCGTACTCGCGCAGCGACTCCAGCTCCGCGCGCCGTAGCCGCCGGCCGCTCCGCGCCACGTCCTCCAGCAGCAGCGCCCAGGCATCGTCGTCGGACGAAGCAGACATACCCGTGGCCGCTCCGACAGTAGCCAACTCCCTTTTCCTCCCCCACCCCACGTCAGCGACGCGTCAGCGTACGCCGAGTGGCGTGCACCCGACATAGGGAGGGCCCGTTCCACCTGCGGAGAGGGCAAGATCGTGCTTCTGGCCGCCCAGGGTGGGAAGCCCGATGGGTGTAGTGCGCTACACCATGGGTCCGGGTGGCGGCTCCCTCGTGGCGGAGGGCGCCGGACGGAATCGTGGACAGCGGATCGAAGAGATCCGGAAATCCCGCTCCGTCCCGCCTGCGTCTCCCCTGGAAGGCCGTTTCCGTGAACCCCGTGAAGCCCGTCACCTCCCCCGTCGCCGCCGTCAAGAAGTTCGTCGCCGACGTCCTCCTGTGGAGCACCTTCGCCGTCGGTCTCGCCGCGAGCGCGGGCGCGGGTGCCGTCGTCGACGGCGACCAGAAGAACATCGTCGCCGGTGTCGGAGGCGTCGTCGCGCTGCTCGCCGGCTCGCGGATCGCGAAGAAGCCGAAGATCAAGGCGTTCCTGGGCCGCCCGGGCACGCTCTGGTTCCTGTTCCTCTTCAACGGCGCCGCCGCCGTGGGCATGTACTTCGCCATGGACGGGGTGAAGGGCATCATCGGCGCGGCCTGCATGGGTCTGGTCTCCCTGGGCGCGGCGGGCGGTCTGGTCACGAGCCGCCGCCAGCAGGGTGAAGCGGTCTCGCAGACGCGCTGACTCCACCGCACGAAGGGGCCGGGACCGCAGCGCGGTCCCGGCCCCTTGTGGTGTCACGGGGTCACTGGACGGTGGCCTTGCTCTGCACGAGGTACGCCTGGCCCGAGGCGGGCTTGATCGTGGTGGAGCTGGTCTTCACGGTGGCGTTGCGGACCGTGAGGCCGGTCTTGGAGCTGATCGAGACCGAGCTCAGGGTCAGTCCGGTGATGGGCCGCTCGGGGACGCCGACGATCCGGCCCGCATCGGTGGCGCCGGTCGCGGTGATGCCGGAGATCGTGATGTCGTGGTAGTTCGGAGTGGTGCTGGTGATCGCCTGGGCGGCTTCGCCGTCGGCGGGGATCGTCGGGTAGTAGCCGACGATCTGGATGGGCTCCGTCACGTCCGTCATCTTGAGGTTCTTGTACGTGATGTCGTGGACCTCACCGCCACGCCCGCGCGCGGTCTTGATCCGGACGCCCGTGCCGGTGCCGTTGAGGGTGTTGTCGTGGATGTCGATGTTGTAGACGCCGCCCCCGGTGTAGCTGCCGATGGACAGCCCGTGGCCGTGCAGGATCATGCAGTTGCTCAGGGAGATGTCGTGGGCCGGTCCGCCCTGCGGCGAGGAGTCGATGGCGATGTCGTCGTCACCCGCGTCGATGGTGCTGTTGGTCACCGCGACCTTGGACGACGACCAGACGTCGATCCCGTCGGTGTTGGGCGAGTCCGCCGGCGACGAGATCGTGATCTTGTCGATGGCGGCGCCGGTGACCTTCTTCAGGGTGATGTGGACGTTGGGGGCGTTCTTCAGCGTGATCCCGGTGATCTTCAGGTTGGAGGCGTCACCGATGTCGATCAGGCCGGGCCGGGGCGACAGCGTCGCCTTGCCCGCCGCCTTCTCGGACTTGATCAGGGACCACCAGGGAGCGCCCTGGCCGTCGATGGTGCCCGCGCCGGAGACGGTGAGGTTCTTCGCGCCGGACACCGCGGACAGCAGCGGGGTGAGCTTCGTTCCCGAGTTGGCGTAGTCCGCGGCGTTCTGCGAGGCGAGCAGGGTCGCTCCGGAGTCGAGGGCGAAGGTCATGTCGCTGCGCAGGGTCAGCGGGCCCGAGAGGTACTTTCCGCTGGTCAGCTCCACGGTGCCCTTGCCCGCGCAGGCGTCGATCGCCTTCTGCAGGGCGGCGGTGTCCTTCGTCGTGCCGTCGGCCTTCGCCCCGTAGGCGGTGGGCTTGCAGACGGTGCCGGACGTCGTGCCCGCCGTGGTGGCGGAAGCGGTGGCGGCGGCCGTGGCCGTGGCGATCGGGTTCCAGCCGTCCGAGCCGGCCAGGTACTTCTCCGGGGTGTAGGCCGCCGCCTGGGAGTCGCTCAGCTGCGGCCGGTTGGAGTTGGCCGTGGCGCCGGCACCGGTGTTCCTGTACTCGCTGAAGCGGGCGTTCTTCCAGGTCGCGCCGGACATGTCCGTCCAGGGCTGGGCGGTGTTGATGAACGACCCGATGGCGGACTCGCGGTAGGTCACCTGCGCGCCCTGCCGCCACGGGCGGCCGAGGTTGGTCGTGCCCGCCTTTCCGGCGCCCGTGATGTCCGACTTGTAGAACAGGTATCCGTACGTGCGGGTCGTCGGCGTGCTGGCGGCGGTGAGGAACCCGCCGCTGCCCAGCTGGTGGATCTCGGACCGGTCGAAGACCGCGGTCCCGCCGCCGAAGATGAAGTCGACGGTCCCGGCCACGTAGGACTTCTGGAAGTAGGCCCGTGCGGAGTCGTTGACCAGCAGGGTGTCCTGGAGGCCGAGGATCCGCACGTTCGTGAGGACCGCCCGGTCGGCGGACAGGTTCAGCGCCACCGCCTGGCTGACGGCGGTGGTCCCCCCGGCGCCGAGGTCGTTGGAGATGGTCAGGTTCGACGCCGTGAAGTCGTGGCCGTCGACGAACGCGGTCGCGCTGCCGAAGGTCCCGTACGTCGTCCCGTCCGCCTTCTTGGTGGAGGCCCCGTGGTTCTCCACCAGCACGACGTCGGAGGCGGTGGCGCCCAGACCCTTGAGCGTGACGTAGGGCTTGTTGCCCGGGACCGTGAAGACGCCCCGGTAGGTGCCCTTCTTGACGGCGATGGTCACCGGCTTGGTGTTGTTCGCCGGGACCTTGTCGATCGCGGCCTGGACGGTGCGGACGTCACCGCTGCCGTCGGCCGCCACCGTGATGGTCGTACCCGAGGCCGCCGCCGCGGGCGACGCCGAGGGCGCGCTGCTCGCCGTGCCGGAGGCGCCGCCGACCGCGGTCAGCGTCCAGCGCTTGTTGCTGTTGGCGGTGCAGGTCTCCTGGACGACGGCGGCACCGGCCGCGGTGCTCGCCCCCGCGTCGCTGACGCACAGGCCGTTGCCCGCGTTGACGATCTGGTACGTGTCGTCCCGGGCCTGCTTCAGCGTCCACAGCTGGTTGTCCTGGCCGCTCGCGCAGCCCCACTGCTGGAGGCGCGTCCCGGAGGCGGTGGAGGCACTGGGCACGTCCAGGCACAGCCCGCTGGCCACGGACTTGACGGCGAACCTGCCCGAGCCCCGGTCGACCAGGGTCCACTGCTGGTTGCTCTGCCCCGCGCCACAGCCCCACTGCTGGACCAGCGTGCCGGGGGACTTGCCGCTCCCGACGAGGTCCATGCACTGGCCGCTCCTGGCGACCTTCAGGGTGTACGTGCCCGCCTTGACGCCGGCCGCCTGGTCGCCCGAGCTCGTTGCGACGGTGGCCGCCGTGGCGACACCGCCCAGGACTAGGAGGACCGCCACTCCGGCCGGCGCCGCGATACGCCACCGGGGCGCCTTGCTCCGGGCCCGTCTGCCGCGACTTTGGTACATGCCGTTCGGTTTCCTTTCTCCGCTGTCATGACGGAGACGGCCCACCTCAGGAGTCCATAACAAGTCTTCGCGCACCGATTTCGCGCGGGCAGCCCGCCCTTGGCGCGTCCGGCACCGCGTGCCATCATGACCGCCTCCGCCGAGCGGTGACTTTTTCGCGATGACTCTGTGAGGATGCTTTGCGCAAGGCTTCGGCGCCGCCCCCGGCGGCCGGCACGGCTGCGCGGCTGACGGGAACCGACCTGGTCAACGCCGCCCGAGCCGGTGACCCCCACGCCCAGGCGGCCCTGTTCGACGCGTATCTGCCCCTGGTCTACAACGTGATCGGGCGTGGCCTGCAGGGCCACCCGGACGTCGACGACGTCGTCCAGGAGACCATGCTGCGCGCGCTGCGGGCGCTCCCCCGGCTGCGGGAACCCGAGCGGTTCCGGTCCTGGATCGTGGCCATCGCGGTCCGGCAGATGCACGACCACGGACGGCGGCAGAAGGCCGCCCTGCACCGCCAGCAGGCGCTGCCCGACGCGGACGACGTCCCCGACGCCTCCGCCGACTTCACCGAACTCGCCGTCGACCGGCAGACGTTGGCGCGCGCGGGCAGCGATCTGCTGGAGGCCGGCCGCTGGCTCAACGACGACCAGCGCCGGACGATGGCCCTGTGGTGGCAGGAGGCCGCGGGCCAGCTGAGCCGCCAGGAGGTCGCCGACGCCCTGGACCTGAGCGTCGCGCACACCGCGGTCCGCATCCAGCGGATGAAGGCCAAGCTCCAGCTCGCCATGGGCGTGCTCACCGCGTGGCGGGCCCGGCCGCGCTGCCCGGAACTGGCCGGTCTGGCGGACGCGCCCGGAGCGCGGGTGCTGGCCAGGCTCGGCCGCCATGTGACGGACTGCCCGCGCTGCCGGGCGGCGGTCAGCTCCTGGAACTCCGTCGACGACCTGCCCATCCGGCTCGGCGGACTGGCGGTCCCCATCGGGCTCACGGCGGGCATCCCGGCCCTGGTCGCCCGGCACGGCACCGCCCACGGCCTGCTGTCCTCGCTGTGGCACGGCCTCCACCACGGTGTGGGCCGGCTGGTCCCGGCCAAGTCCGCCGCGGTCGTCGGCGCCACGGTGACCCTGACCGCCGTCGCCACCCTCGCGATCCACTCCTACCTCCCCCACCCGCACGCCACTCCGGGGGCGCGCGGCCCGGCCCCGGCCCCGGCCGCGAGCGCCACCCACCCCTCGGCGTCCCGGCCGGCGCCGTCCGCCACCCCGACGGCGGCCGCCCGCACCTACTCCGGCGTCGCGACCGCCGACTACTACGTCGCCCCCGACGGGAACGACGGCAACCCCGGCACCCTGGCCCGCCCGTTCGCCACGGTGACCCGGGCCGCCGCCGAGGCCCGCCCCGGTCAGACGGTCGCCCTCCGCGGCGGCACCTACCGCCCGGCCGGCCCGGTCACCCTCAAGACGTCCGGTACGGCGGCCCGTCGTATCACCGTCAGCAACTACCGTGACGAACGGCCCGTGTTCGACGGCTCCCGGCTCCCGTCCGGCAGCTGGTTCCTCACCCAGAGCGGCGCGTACACGACGGTCCGGGGCCTGGAGATCGTCAACGCCCCCGATGTCGCCTACGCGTGCGGCTCCTGCCACGACAACGTCTTCGCCCGCCTGAGCGTCCACGCCAACGGCCGGATCGGACTGCTGCTCAACGGCACCGGAACACAGGACAACCAGGTGCTCGACAGCGACTTCTTCGACAACCACGAGTCCGGGTCCAAGGGCGGATACGCCGACGGTCTGCTCTTCCAGGACGGCTCCGGCACGGGCAACCGGATCCAGGGATGCCGCAGTTACGACAACTCCGGTGACGGCATCGACATCAGCAGCTTCACCGGTGCCGTCACCGTCGACCACACCTGGTCGTTCGGCAACGGCGTCAACCGCTGGGGCATCGCGGACTTCTCCGGCGGGGGCAGCGGATTCAAACTCGGCGGCGCCGCGACGGCCGGGACCGCCCAGACCGCCACGGACAGCGCCGCCTGGGACAACGCCGGCTTCGGCTTCACCGAGGTGGGCAGCGCGGGAGCGCCACGGCTGACCCGTGACACGGCCTACCGCAACGGCGCGGCGGGCTTCGCCTTCGTGAACTCCGCCGCGACGCTCCAGTACGACCTCGCCCTGGCGAACCACCCCGACTCGTGGCTCGGCACCCGGGCCCGGCACACCGGCAACTCCTGGGACCAGCAGGGCTGGACGACGACGGACCTGCGCCTCACCGGCGCCTCGAAGACGACCGCCCCACGCGGCCAGGACGGAAGCCTGCCGTCCACGCCGTTCCTGAGCAACACCCGTGACTCCGCGATCGGGGCCGGGATGTCCTGACCGGCGCCTCCTACCCGTCGTCCGTGTCGCGGTCGTCCTCGAAGACGAAGAGCGGTTTGGTGCCATGAGCGGGCGCTTCGGCGAGCGAGATTGCTTCCGTGAAGCGTTCGAGCGGGAACGGGCGGCCCCGGGGGATGCCCAGTACGCCGTCGGCGACGAGACCGCGCACCCGGGCCAGCGCGCGCTGCGCGTCCTCGGGTGCGGCGGTACCGAACCAGCGGTTCAGCCAGAAGCCGCGGACCGCCTTGGTCCCGTAGATGACCGAGCGTGCCTGCAGCGGGATCGTCAGCGCCGCCGGATCGGTCTGCCGGTGGGTGGAGAGCGCGCCGTAGACCACGAGCTCTCCTCCCGGGGCCATGGACTGGGACACCTGGGCGCCCACGGGGCCCGCGACGCAGTCGACGGCCTTGCGCACGCCGGCCGGTCCCGCGATCTCGGCCACCCGCCGCACCAGATCCTCGTCCTCGGTGCAGATGACCTCGTCACCGCCGAACGCCCTGATCTCCTCGACGGCGGCGCGTCGCCGTACGACATTGATCGTGCGGATGCCCAGATGCCCGCACAGCTGGATGACGAGCCGGCCGACGGTGGAGCCCGCGGCCGTCTGCAGCAGCCATTCACCGGGCCGGACATCGAGTTCGCGCGTCACGAGGAGCAGCGCGGTCAACGGGTTGACGGCGAGCTGACAGGCGCTGGAGTCGCTCAGCCGGTCGGGGACCGGCAGCAGCCGTCGGGCATCGGCGACCAGGTATTCCTGCCAGGTGCCGGCCACGGGCGGCCCGGGCACCGCCGGGACGGCGGCGACCACCACGCGGTCGCCGATCTTCAGCCCCCCGGTGTCCGGCCCCAGGGCCTGGACAGTCCCCACGCATTCCATGTGACCCCCGACAGCGGGGAACTCGGGGGAGAATCCGTAGCGGCCGCGCAGCACATGCAGATCACTGGCGTGAATCGGAGTCGCCCGCACCCGGATCAGCGCCTGACCGGCGTCCGGTGTGGGCACGGGCCGGGTTTCCAGCCGCAGCACATCGGCGGGTTCGCCGACGCCCGCGGCCACGAGCGCGCGCATGGATCGAGGCATGAGCAGCCTTTCGTCTGACAGCGGTTCAGCGGTTCCAGTACTGGGCGAGGGCCCCTTCCCGGTACGGGGCGGGGCTGACGCTGAGGTCGCCGGCGAAGGGCCGGTCCAGGACGAAGACCAGGAGCAGGCTGAAGCCGACGAGTCCGGCGACCGAGGCGACGAACAGGATCTGGACCCGCAGTTTGCGCATGCCGTAGAGGAACGTGAGCGGCACGAGGACGAGGGCCCCGCCGAAGGCCAGGGCCTGGAGCAGCACGGGAAGTTCCTGGCGTGCCATGGTGATGCGGGCGCGGCGCTGGGAGGCGACGTCGTCGAGATGGCCGACGGCCTGCTGGTAGAAGACCTGCTCCTGCTGGCTTTTCGGGTCGTACGTCTGGAGCACCTGGAAGGCGTCCTGGAGGTGGGTCTCCGTGGCCCCGTAACTCGGGTGCCCGGCGCGCATCCGGGGCCACTGGTCCTCGACCACGGCGTGGACGTAGCCGTTGACGGTGGCGTCGAGGCGGGCCCGCACCGCCGCCGGGAACGCGGCGGCGTCACGGGTGATGAGCGCCGCGTCGGTGGCCTCGGAGGAGACGATGGTCTGGGTGTCCTCCAGCTGCGTCCACAGGGTGACGATCACGAACGCGAGGATGATGCCGTAGATGGCGCCGAACATCCCCAGCGTCACGCCGACCATGTCGTTGTGCTCCCCGCGGGCCAGCGACGGGTACCTGCGGCGCATCAGCACACTGCCGGCGACGGCCAGGAGGACGGTCCCGCCGACGGTGACGACGGCAAGCGTGAAGGTGCTGAAGTGGTTGAGCAGCCAGAGCGACATGTGCGCGGAGTCTAGGCCGGACAGAGCACCCCAAAACCACCGCTTCGCAGGCCATCGCGGGGGTACGGGAGCAAGTTCACACCACCGGGTGAAAGCCGGGGCGAGAACTCGGGCGGGAACCCTGGCGTGAACTTCTTTGTCACAGCTTGATCGGGCGCACCTCCTCCCCCGGATCTGCCATGCCCGCGTCATGACTACGATGGGCCGACTCGGGGGTTCCAAGGGGGAGTTGATGATGGTGCGACGAAGATCGCTGGCCTTCGCCGGTGTGGCCGCGCTGGTCCCGCTGGTCGCTTCGGCCGTTTCCGCGCAGGCGGCGTCGGCCTCACTGACCGTCACCACGCTGGGGCGGCACGGCGCCAAGGTCTCGACGACGGTCACCGTCGTCAACGCGTCGTCCGGCCAGACGTACAGCGTGAAGTCGGGCAAGCGGCTCAGCCTGCCGTCGGGGCGCTACATCGCGATGACCGACATCTACGAGAGCGCCACGGACGGTCTGGGCACCGACACCATCGGCGCGCAGGTCGTGCAGGTGTCGGGGAACAAGTCCGTGACGATCGACGCGCGCAAGGGCAAGGCCGTCAAGGTGTCGCTCGACACCCCCGCCGACGTGACCGGCCCGCCGCGGATCAGCGCGCAGGTGTGCGCCGCCAACATGGACATGCCCTCCGCCTACAGCGCGGGCGGCTGGAACGACGAGGGGGCCCTCTACGCCATCCCGAACTCCTCCAAGCTGCTCCAGTTCGGGTACCTGGCGCAGTGGTCGGGCAACGACAACTACGTCGCCGTGAAGAAGACCACGGGCATCCCGGCGGCACCCGGCGGGTCGTACAAGCGGTCCGGCCTCGCGACGATGCGCTTCTCGGTGCGCAGCGGAACGGAGATGGGCAGCCAGGTCGACACCGCGCTCCAGGCGGCGCCGAAGACCGACGACTGCACGACCGACCTGATGGCCGGGGTGCGCGACGAGAACGCCCCGTACAGCGCCACCGTCCATCTGACTCCCGGGACCTGGCAGCCGCGCGACGACATCTTCGGCAGCAACGGCGACGACGTCAGCGGCGGCTTCCCGAAGCTGAGGACGCTGACGGCGGGGCAGAGCTTCACCCAGTCCTTCGGCCGGGCCGCGTGGGGACCGATGAGCTACCTGCCGACGCTCGGGCAGAAGAGCGTCGGCTTCCTTCCGGACGCCCTGATCGGCGACCTCGACATCGGCGGCGGCTGGGGGGACGTGACGAAGGAGACGGTGGTCCTGTCCAAGGGCGGCACCACCGTCAAGAAGCAGACCCTGACCAACTGGCGCACCGGCGACGCCCAGTTCTCCGCCGGCATCCGCTCGGCCGGCTGGTACCGCCTGACCGTCGACGCCCACCGCTACCGTCCGGGCATCACCTTCCCCGCCGGCATGCTGTCGCCCCGCGTCACCCTCGACTGGCACTTCAAGGTGGCCGACCCGGCCCGGGCGATGGTCGCGCCCGTCTTCCTGACCCGCTTCCTGCCCACCGGGCTGAACAGCCACAACCAGGCCGCGCCGAGCAGCACCACGACGGTCGACGTGACCGCCGGGCGCAGCTCCCAGGGCCCCGACGCGAAGCTCACCAAGGTGACCGCCAAGTCCGTCAAGGTCTGGTCGTCCGCCGACGGCGGCAAGACCTGGAAGGCTGCGACCGTCAAGCGCTCCGGCTCGGCCTGGCAGGCATCCGTCCACAACCCGGCCTCAGGCGCCGTCGCCCTGCGCTCCGAGGTGACCGACGCCGCCGGGGACCGCTCGGTGGAGACGGTGTACCGGGCGTACGCCATCGGCTGAGGCCGCTGTCACCGTCGCGGCGGAGGCGTCAGTCCTTGTGGTCGGGGGCGATGCGGTCGACGAGCCGGAGCAGCGCCGACCAGGCGAGGTCGTAGGCCCTGTCGTCCTGGAGGTCGGAGTCGTGGGACTCACCGCCCAGCTGGCGGGCGGTGAGCTCACAGGTCTCGGGGTCCGGGAGGACCAGCTTCGCGCCCCCGGCCGCGGCGGCGGTCTGGATCTCGCAGGCCTTGTCCAGGTAGTACATGCGCAGGAACGCCTGGGCGGGGGTCTCGCCGACGGTCAGCAGGCCGTGGTTGCGCAGGATCATCGCCGGGTGGCCGCCGAGGTCGCGCCTGCCGTAGAACTCCGTGACTCCTCCACCCCGTAAACGGGGTGGCTTCTCGTTACGCCGCCTCGGCGTAACGATGGACCAGCCCGGCCCGTAGAACGTTGAGTGCTCCCACTGTGTCGGCGTGCGCCGTGTGGCCGCAGCTGACGCACTGGAACTTCTCCTGTGTGGGCCGATTCTCCATGGCGGTGTGCCCGCATTCGGGGCACTCACGAGAGGTGTTGCGGGGGTCCACGGCGATCACTTCCCGTCCGGCACTCTCAGCCTTGGCGCGCAGGATCGTCAGGAACACCCCCCAACCGGCATCGTTGATCGACCTGTTGAGCCCGGCCTTGGCAGCGGACCCGTTGGGCAGGAAGCCGCCCGGCTTGTCGGGGTCGGGCTTCGACGTGGGGGCCTTGCTCATGTTGCGGATCTTCAGGTCTTCGTGCGCGATGAAGTCATGCTCACGGACCAGACCGAGCGCGGTCTTGTGTGCGTGGTCGAGCCGCTGACGGCGGACTTTGCCGTGCAGCGTGGCAACCTTCTCCACAGCCCGCCGGTGGTTGGCGGTGCGGTCCTTGGCCTTGCAGCGCGGGAACCGGGACAGGGCTTGCTGTGCGGCTTCGAGCTTCGCGGCGGCCTTGCGCCCGTGTCGCGGGTTGGGGACGAAGCCGCCGTCGGAGTCGGCGAGGAAGCTGGCGATGCCCAGGTCGATCCCGGCCACGGATCCGGTCGCGGGCAGCGGCTCGGGCCGTGCCTGCTCGGCGGTCAGCACGACGAACCACTTACGGCCCTCGCGCCTGACGCTGACGGTCTTGACCTTGCCGGGCACCGGCCGGTGCTGGTTGACCTTGACATGCCCGACGCCTTGCAGGCGGACCCGGGTGACCGGGTCGTGCGGGGTGGAGTCCCAGCGGCAGCCGTCGCCGTCCTTGGGGAAGTCGACCGTGTCGAACCAGTTCACTCCGCGAAAGCGCGGGTAGCCGGGTGTGTCACCGGACTTGATGCGGCGGAAGAACGCGGCGAACGCCTTGTCCAGGCGCCGGAGCGTCGCCTGCTGGCTGGAGAAGGACCAGCGGCCCTGGCGTTCCGGGTCGAACGCCCGGATCTCCTTGAGCTGCGCTGACTGCGTGCCGTACGTGACGCTCGTCTTCGACACGTGGCGGTAGGCGTCGCGGCGTTCCTGCAACGCGCCGTTGTAGAGCGAGCAGTGATCGGCCAGCATCTCGCGAAGAACCTGGTCCTGACGGACGGTGGGCCGCAGAAGGAACTTGTACGCACGGATCATCCAGCCCACCCCCTCCAGTTCGAACCAGCCTCGATTTTATCATTGGTTCATGTCACCACGCTGGGAACCAGATCCCGATGTACGGCGCGGCCGTCACGTCGTCCACCACCTGCATGTGCACTTGGTGTTCGTCACTAAGCACCGGAGGAATGTCTTCAACGACGCCATGCTGACGCGCTGCGAAGAGATCATGCGGAAGGTGTGCGAGGACTTCGAGGCCGACCTGATCGAGTTCAACGGCGAGGAGGACCACGTGCACCTACTGGTGCACTACCCGCCGAAGATCGCCTTGTCGAACCTCGTCAACAGCCTCAAGGGAGTGTCATCGCGCCGGTTGCGGCAGGAGTTCACCGGCCGGGTGAACCGGGCGATCATGCACGGCCGGTTCTGGTCCGGTTCCTACTTCGCCGGCTCATGCGGTGGAGCGCCGCTCCAGGTGGTCAAGGACTACATCGAGAACCAGAAGCGGCCGGGCTGAGCGCGGGCCGCTGGCGAAGCATTCCGGAGCGATGGAGATCTGGTCAAGCGGGAGCAGGCCCTCCTCCTGGGCGGCGACCGCGCAGCCCGCCCTGGTGTGGATCGCGCCGTGGATGACGAAACCGGCATCTTGTTCGCCCTGCAGTGGCTGCCGGGCGAGGCACCGCCGGAGTGACCTCGCGACGAGGACCTCGGCCGGTCCGGGCGGGTCAGGTGGTGGGGCCGTTCGGGCTCCGGGAGAAGGCCGTGTCGCCGGCCGTCGCCACGATCGCGTCCCTGACGAGCAGCACGCACGGCGGATAGTCCTGCGTCTTGTCCCCCGGGGCGTCCAGTGCGGAGGTGCGCCAGACCTCCGCCCCGGTGCGGCTGTCCAGGGCCAGCAGACGGCCGAAGCGGTTGGCGAAATAGACCCGCCCGTACGTCGTCGACACCACGGGCGCGGACAGGCTCTCCATGTCCGTCGTCCGCTGCCAGAGCTGTCTGCCGCTGTCCGCCGACACCGCGGTGACCGTCCCGTCGGACCGCACGAAGTAGACGACGCCGTCCACGAGCGTGGCCGTGCCGGTCAGCGGCTGCGCCAGCGGTACCCGTCTGACCTGCCCGGTTCCCGGGTCCACCCGCAGCAGCGCGTTGTACGGCCGCTCGTACCCGGAGTCGTACACGTCCTTCTCGGTCTGGGGCGCGAGGAACAGGGGTTGTCCGCCGACCGTGCCGAGTGCCTGCGCCTTCCTGGGCAGGGTGGCGGTCTCGGTCAGGCTGCCGGGGCCGAGCTTCATCAGCTCGACCGGGGCCTGGCCGGGCTCGGTGTCCGCCTCGCACAGGCCGTAGGGGACACCGCCCAGCACCGCCGTGGTGCAGTACTCGTCCAGCGCGGGCGCCCGCCACAGTTCCTTGCCGGTGGGCCCGTACGCCACGTACGACGAGGCGTCGGAGGACAGGGTCAGCAGCCCGCCGTCGTACAGGACCGCCGGCTCGGACAGGCTGATGTCGCGCTGCCACCGCCGGTGCCCGGTGCCGGCGTCGAGGGCCACCACACGCCTGGTCCTGTCGTCCGGCTCCTCGTACATGTAGACCAGCCCGTCGCGGGCGCCGATCGGCCGCACCCCTTGGGGGCGGGTGCCGGCCCGCCACAGGGTGCGGCCGGAGGCCGCGTCGATCCTGGCGACCGTGACACCCGTACCGCCGCAGAACAGGGCGGTTCCGTCCGCCACGCATCCGGCGCTGTTGTAGTCGAGGGGGATGCCCTTCACGTCGTACCGCAGCGCCGACTGCCAGGGCCGCCAGCCGTCGGGCAGTGACGCGGCACGGGCGGTGGCGGCGGCCTCGGCGGTGGCGGTCCCGGAGGCGCCGGTGTCCGGATCGGACACGAAGGCGCTCACCCCGGCCAGCAGCCCCGCACCGGCCAGCGCCGCGCCGAGGCCGGCGAGCAGCATCCGGGTCCGGCGCCGCTTGCCGGTGTCGGCGTGAGTGCCGGTGCTGGTGCTGGTGCCGGTGTCAGTGCCGGTGTCGATGCCGGTCGCGGCGCCCGCGGAGGCGACGCCTGCGGAGGCCGTGGCCGCGCCCCGGTCAGTGGGACGGCGCCGGGGTTGTGCGGACTGCCCGGTCGGCGGAGACGCGGTGGCGTCGGAATCCGGCAGCGCCTGGAGCATGCGGTGGATGTCCGTCAGCTCCGGCCGTGCGGCCGGGTCCTTGTCCAGGCACCGCTCGACGATCCCCAGGAGCGGCTCGGGCACCCCGCCGAGGTCCGGGCTCCCGTGCACCACCTGATAGCCGGTTATGTACGGACTGTCGGCGTCGAACGGCCCCGTGCCGACGGCCGCGAACACCAGCAGCGACCCCAGCGAGAACACGTCCGAGGCCGGGGTGACCTCCCGGGGAGAGGCCAGTTGTTCCGGCGACATGAAGGGCGGGGTGCCGATCATCCGCCCGGTCGTGGTGAGGCTCTGGTTGTCGGCAGCGCGCGATATGCCGAAGTCGATGACGCGCGGTCCGTCCTCGGTCATCAGGACGTTGCCCGGTTTGAGGTCCCGGTGCACCAGGCCCACCCGGTGGATGTCACGCAGCGCCTCGGTGAGCCCCAGCCCCAGCGCGCGCAGTTCCCGCCGGCTCAACGGGCCGTCCTTCTCGACGACTTCGGCGAGGCTGCGCCCCGGCACGTAGAGCGTCGCCATCCACGGCCGTTCGGCGTCCGGGTCGGCGTCCAGGACGGGCGCGGTGAACGCGCCGCTCACCCTGCGGGCCGCCGCGATCTCCTGCCGGAAGCGCGTCCGGAACTCCTCCTCCTGGGCATACGGCCCGCGCACGAGCTTGACCGCGACCTGCCGTCCCGAGGCGGAGACCCCCAGATAGACGATCCCCATGCCGCCCGCCCCGAGCCGGCCGAGAAGGGTGTACCCGCCTATGGACTCCGGATCCCCGGCGTTCAGGGGCGTCATCGCCGAACATCCTTCCCAACGCCTGCCTGCCTGACGGGGATCAGCGTAGGGCCTGCCGCCCCGGAGACAGAGCCGCGCAAGGGGCGATCATTCCATCCGGCGTCCCGGGAAAGCCACGTTTCCGCAGTTCAGGGCCGGTGCGAGCGTTCCAGCGTCCCGAAACTCCCGGCGAGTATGGCGGTTGGGACGACGGCGGGAACAGGCTTGGGCCATCCGAACGGGACGCCTCACCGGACACGGCGATCGGCCCCGTTCGACTCAGCCTTCAGGCACATCAGAGAAAGCAGCCGACTCATGCGTATCGCCACTCGCCTCGTCTCCCGCGCCGCCGCCTCCTCCATGGTCGTCGCCGCCCTCGCGCTCGTCGGCTTCCAGGCCACCGCGGCCAGCGCGCAGACCGCCTCCGCCGCCACCGGCAAGGCGTCCTCGGTCGTCACCTGCACCACGGCGAACACCAAGCTGACCGTCACCAAGGTGTCCCGCCCGGTCAACCACCTGCTGCTCAAGGCCACCAACACCGGCACCAAGCCCTGCTACGCCTACATCGCCCCCTTCCTGAGGGCCGGCGCCGACGCCCAGGCCCCGGTGGCGTGGAACGAGGACAGCACCCCGCAGTCCGTGGTGACGCTCAAGCCCGGCAAGTCCGCCTACGCGGGCATCACCACGTCCACCCCCGAGGGCGAGGGCGGGGCCAAGGAGAAGACCCTGGGCGTGTTCTTCGCCGACAGGAAGGGCAACGCGGTCAACAAGGAGAAGACCCTGAAGCTGCCGAAGGGCGGCATCTTCTTCAACAGCGCCGCCACCGTCACCTACTGGCAGGACAACGCGAAGGACGCCCTCTCCTGGTAGCCGCCCTGTCGTCCGCAGCCGGATCGGGGGCACGACAGGGAGTCGGGTGGCACACTCGGACCAGTTCGTCACAGGTGACGGCAACGGGAGGTAGCACCTTGCTGACATTGGACCTGCACCCGATCTTCCGGAACAACCGCGACATCGAACTCGCGCTGCGGCAGGTCGTCTTCCAGGCGAAGCACACCGGAGAGCCCGTCGTGGAGATCATTCACGGCAAGGGCACCGGGCAGCTCAAGGCGCGCGTCCTCGCGTTCCTCGACCAGAAGCACATCAGGAAGCTGTACGACCACGTGGAGATCGACACGGTCAACACGGGCCGCATCCTGCTCCACTTCGCACCCCGCCCGACATGAAACACGCCCTCGCCCGGTCCGGGCCGAGGGCGTGATCCGCGGCAATGCGCCCCTTCCCATGAGGGCGCCCGCCGATGTCTCAGAGAATCCTGATCCAGGACGCGCTGACCCCGCCGGGGTTATTCGGCCAGGTCATGACGGTCCGCTGCCGTGGCCGGCCTGGTGGGACGTGACCTGCACGAAGTCGCTCCGGCCGCAGTCGACCTGATTGATCGCGAACGCGTCCGTCGCCGTGACGGCGGTCAGTGACGGCGACCGCGAGGAGCATCGAGACCGGGACGGCGCCGCCGGCAGGGGGCTCGCGCGGCCCTGTGGTGCCTCGTCCCGCACGACATGTGCGTCTTTCACGCTGTGCCCCGCACGGTAGGGCCGCACCCGGGTAGGGGAGTATCTGGTCAGTCGCCGCCTGCCTGTGAGGGATCGTCATGCGCTCTGCCCGCCGTCTCATACCGCCCGTCGTGTGCGCCTGTCTGCTGCTGGCGGGCTGCAAGTCCACTTCGCTCGGCACCTCGACCCCCTCCGAGAGCGGCGGTCCGGGGGCGACCGCATCGGGCGCGGCCGGTGCGGGACGGGCGATCGCGACGGGGGAAGGCCCCCAGAAGCACTACGCCGTTCAGCAGCAGCCGGCGGCCGGCTCGTGCCACTACCGCTACGAGAACGGGGAGCCGCTGGAAGACCCGAAGTGCACGCCCGGCGCGATCTCCCCGGCCGTCACCCAGGCCAACCTGACGTCGACGATATGCCGCAAGGGCGGTTACACCTCGGGGGTGCGCCCCTCCGCGTACGTCACCGGCAAGGAGAAGAAGCTCAACGCGGCCTCCTACGACTACACCGGCAGCATGTCGGAGGCCGAGTACGACCACCTCATAAGCCTCCAGCTCGGAGGCGATCCCAACGACTACCGGAACCTGTGGGTCGAACCGGCCGACCCCGGCCACAAGAGCAGCCAGGGCGTCAACAACAAGAAGGACCCGGTGGAGACCAAGCTGCACACCGCGGTCTGCGCCGGCCGGGTCACTCTCGCCGCCGCACAGCAGGCGATCGTCACCGACTGGACCACCGCACTCAGCCGCCTCCACCTCCAGTGAGCCGGCACCGCTCAGGCGCCGGGCGAGCGGAAGTCGACCTGTCGCTGCGTGGCCGCGTCGATCTCGTCGACGGTGAGGAGGGGGGTGGCCCGGGTGCGGATCGCGCCGCTGGCCTTGACGCTGAGGCTGGCGGCGGCCATGGAGACCGGGTCGGGGAAGTCGAGAATGCACACGAGGTCGTCTTCCCCGAAGGCGAAGTACATGGCCTCGACGGTGCCGCCGAGGCCGGCCACGACGCGGTCGACGGCGGCACGGCGGCCGCTCCCGCCCTCCTTGAGCAAGCCCTTCGAGCCTTCGGGCGTGTAGGTGGCCTGGATGAGGAACTTCGGCATGGGGGGCGCTCCTGCCCGTGACGTGTCCGGTACGCACAACGGCCTTCCCGCTGTCCTGCCGGCCATAAATCAACGGACGGCCGGATTCACTCGTAAGGGCACATCGGCGCCCGGACCTGGGGTGTCGTCATGAATACCCCCTCACAGTCGCCACCGGGCGCCGCGAGGTTGCCGCCGGAAGGCCGGGTTTTTTCTCACACACACCGAATGACGGTGGGACGCATCACGCCACAGACGGCAATTCGGCCGGCCGTCCGGCTCGGCGAACACGAGCGTGAGGGATCCCCTTCCTCCTGGTCACAGGGGTGTACGACGGCCGCCTCCTCGGGTCCCATGTGTTCCGGAGCAACCCCGCGCCCAACGTCCCAGGACCGCCCGGGTGTTCGTTGCCCGGCGCGCTCGGCGATCCCCATAATGGCCGCTCTCGCCGGGGCAGAGCGCTCTCGCAGAGGGGGCGCCGATTTTCTCTGCCGAATGCCGGAACCACTGAATGAGGCCAGCCATGACCAAGCATCGCCAGAAATCGAAACGCCGGAAGATGGTCACCGCCGCGGCCGTCGTCGTGGCCGTGGGTGCCGTGGCCGTACCGTCGGCCGCCCAGGCGAGCGGTGACGGATCGGGCGGATGGTCCGTCGTCTCGTTCTCGTGGTGGGGATGGGGCAGGTCGCACCCGGTGACCACCGCGACAGCCTCCCCGTCGCCGGTGGAGTCCATATCCGCGTCCGTCTCCGCATCCGCGTCCGCCTCGGACGCCCCCGCCACCGCCACTCCGTCGGGCGTCGCGAGCGCCTCCCCCTCCAGCGCCGCCCCGAGCGCGTCTCCGTCGGCGTCCGGCGGTCCGACCGCCACGCCCACCGTCGAGCCCACCCCGGCCTCGGCCTCTCCGACGGCCACGAGCTCCGCCGCTACGACGGACTCCGGTCCCACGGACCGCGTCCTGGCCCTGGTCAACGCCGAACGGGAAAAGGCGGGTTGCTCGGCGCTGACCGAGAACGCCAAGCTCACCAAGGCCGCACAGGATCACAGCCAGGACATGGCCGACCACCAGAACATGTCCCACACCGGCTCCGACGGCTCCTCCCTGAGCGACCGTCTCTCCCGGGTCGGCTACCGGTTCAGCACGGCGGGCGAGAACGTGGCCGCCGGCTACACCACCCCCGACAGCGTCATGGACGGCTGGATGAACAGCGCCGGCCACCGGGCCAACATCCTGAACTGCGGCTTCAAGGAGATCGGCATCGGCCTGGCCCAGCCGGGCAACTACTGGACCCAGGACTTCGGTTCGGCCCTGTAGCAGCGGTCAGCGCACAGGGAACCCGAAGGAGTACCCCTGTTCCTTCAGCCACGGCAGAACCTCGCGCAGGGCGGCCACGGTCTCGGAGCGGTCTCCCCCCGCGTCATGGAAGAGCAGGGTCGGACCGTTGGAGATCTCGTCCTTCACGGTGGCGACGATGGTGTCCGTGCCGGGGCGTTCGAAGTCCTTGGAGTCGACGTTCCAGCCGAGCGGCCGCATTCCACGGGACGCGGCGAGGTGACGGCTGTAAGGGGTGAAGGCACCGCCCGGGGCCCGGTAGTACAGCGGGCGGACGCCCCCGGACGCCTCGGTGATCATGCGTTCGGCGTCCAGGATCTGCTGTGCCTGATACGCCTCGGACTTGTGGTCCATGGTGATGTCGTGCGACACCGTGTGGTCGCAGAGCCGGTGCCCGGCCGCCACCACCTCCCTGACCAGGCCGGGGTACGCGCGAGCCTGCGTGCCGATCATGCAGAAGGTGGCCTTCACACCGTTGTCCCGCAGGACCTGCAGCACCTGGGGGGTCCAGACCGGGTCGGGTCCGTCGTCGATGGTGATGTTGACGCTGTGCGCGCCGCCGTCCGAGGCATGCGCGATCTCCGCCGACACGGCAGCCGCCTTCCGGTCCAGCGACCGGGCGTGCGGCGTGACGGGAGACGCGGAGACCCCCGCCCGCGCGGGCTGCCTGCCGGTGGAACCGGGTTGCGCGCTCCACAACGAGGTCATCGCGGCCACCGCGGTCACCCCGAGCACCGCCGCGAGCGCTGTGCCGTACCAGCCCCGTCCGCCGCTTCGCACCATGACGTCTGTTCCCTGCCTTCGCCGTAAGCCTTTGCACACCTCTAGAGGCGCGAAAACGGCCGATGGATCCGCCTGTTACCGATCACGGACGATTCCGCGAGGGATTCCGCAAGGACACGACGACACGCCCGTATCCGCCACGAGACGACGACCCGTCACGAGACGACGGCCGCCGTCTCCTCCACTTCTTCACATACCGCACGCCCGGACCGGGGCCGCGGAAAGAACCTGCCGGGCTTTCCGGCCATCTCAAGGAGGGGTGCCATGCCCCGGGGGAACCGTGCGGGACGACAAGACCCCAAAGGGAGAGAACGTGTCGGCCATCAGCCAGCGGACGCACCTGGTGCTGCTGTCCGCCTGGACCGTCCTGTGGTTCGCCGTGGTCCAGCCGCACGGGGGTTTCTCCTGGCACTATCTGCGCACCGGCGGGGAACTGCTCTACGCGGGCCCGGGCAGGACCGACGGCGGTCTGAACCTGTACGCCCACCACCCCGAACTGCAGATGGGTCCGGTCAGCTTCCTGGCGGCGGGCCTGTTCAACCCCTTTCCCGAATCCGTCGGCCAGCTCCTGGGCGCCGCCGTGATGTCCCTGCTCGGCCTGATCATCCTGGTGGTGGCCGGCCGCAGCGCCGCCTGGTACTTCCTGGGCACCGGCACCAACCACCAGCGGCTGCGGCAGCGGGTGCTGATCGCGGGCCTGGCCTTCATCCCGATGTGGATCGAGGTCTCGGTCCGCTTCGGCCACCTCGACGACGTCCTGGCACTCTTCTTCACGGCCCTGGCGGTCCGCTCCCTGACCCGCGGCAACGCCGCCGCGACGGGCATCTTCCTGGCCCTGGCCATGGACTCCAAACCGACCGCACTGGCCTTCCTGCCGCTGCTGCTCGCCCTGCCGAGGAGGCAGTGGCTGCGCGCGGGACTGTGGTGCGCGGGTCTGGTCGCGCTCGTCTGGCTGCCGTTCCTCCTGGATTCCCCGCACTCGCTGGCCGCGGCCAGGTTCACCATCCCCAACCAGCCCGCGTCCGCGCTGCGCTGGCTCGGCGTCGACGATCCGCGGACCCCTCCCTGGGACCGGCCCGCGCAGGCCGCGGTGGGGCTGGCGCTGGGCTGCGCGGCGGTCTGGCGGGGCCGCTGGCCCGCCGTCGTGCTGCTCGGCGCCAACGCCCGGATCGCCCTGGACCCCAGCGTCTACACGTACTACACCGCCTCCGTCCTGCTGGGCACCCTGCTGTGGGACGTGATCGGGCAGCGCCGCCTGGTGCCCTGGTGGAGCTGGATCGGACTGATCACCCTGTACGGAACGGTCTTCGTCGTCCCCGACGACGCGGCCCGCGGTCTGATCCGCCTGGGCTTCGCCGCGGTCTCCACCGCATACGTCCTGTTCTGGCCGGTACGGGACCGGCGCCGCCGACGCCCGCCGCCCCGCGCCGGGCGGACGACAGCCGATCAGCCCCCGGGCACGGAGGAACGGACCGCGCTCGGCACACCCCGGGATCGGTCGTGGGGCGTCCCCTAGGCGAACCCGCCGTTGCTCAGCAGGAGCTGGCCGTTGACCCACTGGCCCTGTGGTGAGCAGAGGAAGTCGACGAGGTGGGCGGTGTCCTGCGGGGTGCCGAGACGGCCGAGCGGTGTCCGGCGCACCGCGTGCTCCCGCCCTTCCGCGGTCATCCATCCGGTGTCCACCGGGCCGGGGTTGATGACGTTCGCGGTGATGCCGAGGTCGGCGAGTTCGTGTGCGGCGGCCAGGGTGATCCGGTCCAGCGCGCCCTTGCTCGCGCCGTAGGGAAGGTTGCCTACGGTGTGGTCGCTGGTGAGGGCGATGATCCGGCCGCTGCCCGGGGCGGCGGTGAACCGCCGGCCGAACTCGCGGATCAGCAGCCAGGTGGCACGGGCGTTGACCGCGAAGTGCCGGTCGAAGCTCTCCACGGTGGTGTCGAGCAGGCCCGAGTCCACCGACTCGCAGTGGCACATCACCAGGGCGGTGACGGCCCCCAGCTCGCGCTCGACCTCGTCGAAGAGACGGGCCGGGGTGCCGGGGTCGGCGAGGTCGGCCTCGACGGCCCTGGCCGTGGCGCCGTGTCCGGTGAGGGAGTCGGTGATCGCGCTGGTCGCCCCGGGCTCGCTGCCCCAGGTCATCCGCTCGTCGTAGGGGGTCCAGCAGCTGAAGGCGATGTCCCAGCCGGAGGCCGCGAGCCGCTGCGCGATGCCGGCGCCGATGCCGACGGTGCGTCCCACTCCGGTGACCAGGGCGAGCGGACGGGTGGCGGGCCGGGACCGATCCGGAGCGGGCTGTCCGTGGGCGCTGTTGGTCGTCACGGGAGGAGATCGTCCACGGCCGGGGCCGACTGGGCAAACCCCTTTTCACAGACCGGAGTTGCGGGCCGCGCCGAACGCGCCGCCCACCACGGCTGAGGCGTCGCCCACTCCATGGCCCCCGGGGAAGCGACCGCGCGTGGTGTGATCGTCGCCACAGAGATGGCCGGTGCCGAGCGGACAGGGCTGGTTGTGGAACTTTCCCTGCGTGACCGGATACGCGCCGGCGATCCGGAAGCCTTCGCCGAACTGTTCGGAGCGCATGCCCGGGCCGTCTACGGTCATGCCGCCCGGCTGTCGGGGGACCGGAGCACGGCGGAGGACGTGGTGTCCCTGACCTTCCTGGAGGCCTGGCGGCTCAGGCAGAAGCTCAGACCCGGGGCCGCGACCCCGGGCGAAGAAGCCGACGTGCCCGAAGGCGACGGGCTGCGCCCCTGGCTGTACGGCATCGCCACCAACGTGCTGCGCAACACGCGCCGCGCCGCCCGTCGGCACGGTGCCGCACTCGCCCGGCTCCCCGACCGCCCGGCGGACCTCGACACCCTGCCGGACTTCGCCGACGATCTCGTCGGCCGCATGGAGGACGCCGAACGGCTCGCCGCCGCGCGCACCGCCCTCGGCCGGCTGCGCAGGGCCGAGCGCGAGGTGTTCGCGCTGTGCGTCTGGTCGGGGCTGAGCTACGCGGCCGCGGGCGAGGCCCTCGGCGTGCCGACGAGCACCGTACGGTCGCGGCTCGCCCGGGCGAGGCAGCGGCTGCGCACGTTGGCGGAGGCCGAGTTGGCCGGGCGCACGCCGGGACTCGGCCGGCGCACCGGACAGGTACCGGGTGGCCGTCCCGAAACGGCCCGGTCGACACAGGAGAAGCACGGATGAACCCCGAAGAGCGCGAAGTGCGCGAGGAACTGGCCAGGCTGCTGCCGAGCCCGGGTGACCCGGTCCTGACGGGCGACCGCCACGACCTGCTGAAGGACCATCTGATGAAAGAGCTCACCGAGAGAGCCGCGGAACTCCCCGGGATCCGGCTGGCACCCGGCCGGCCGGCGCGTGCCCCCCGCCGCCGGTTCGCCGTCGTCGCCGTACCCCTCGCCACGGCGGCAGCGGTCGTCGCCACGGTCGTCGTCGGCATCGTCGAGTCCACGACGGCCACGCCCGATGCGCAGGCGGTCGGCCTCCTCAACCGCATCGCCGAGGTCGCCGCCGCGAAGCGGACCGTGCCCGTCAGGGACGACCAGTACATCTACGTCAGCACTCAGGGCGCCATGACGTTCTCGAAGGACGACGTCCGGATCATGCGCGTGACGGAGTGGACCGCCGTCGACGGCAGGCGCGCGGGACTGCGCCGGTTCAACGTGCTGGTGGGTCCCCCCTTCCGCCCCCGGGACCCGCTGTCCGCCTACTCCAAGGGCACTCACGACATGAAGCTGTACCCCGACCCGAACGTCACCGCGTTCCGCGCGCTTCAGTCGCTGCCCACCGACCCCGACGCACTGCTGGCGAAGATCTACGCCGGCACGAAGGGAGAGGGGCAGACCAGGGAGAGCGCGGCGCTGGAGAAGATCGGCGACTTGCTGCCCGACGCCAAGCTCCTGCCCGAACTGGACGCCGCGCTCTACCGGGCGGCCGCGAAGATCCCGGGCGTCTCGGTCGTGTCCCACGCCAAGGACTACACCGGCCGCTCCGGCATCGGCCTGAGCTTCAAGGAGCGCGACGGCCGCACGGTCTGGGTCTTCGACACCAAGTCCCTCGACTTCCTGGGCACACCCGACGAGGCGCTGCTGGACGTCGGGGTCGCGGACAGGACGGGCGGGACACCGGCCGCGTGAATGCCCCTTCCCGGAGCCCCCGCGTCCCATCCGCCCGTTCCAGGGTGACTGTGTTCTAGCTGGCCAGAGCCCCTTTCGGCGTTCCAGCGTCCCCAACACCCCGCTGAGTGTGGCGGTTGGGACGGATCACCTCACAAGCTTCGGTCATCCGATCACCACCGCCACCCGAACACCGAAGGGGCACAGCGCCATGTCCGCTCTCCGTACCTCCCGCACCCGTCTCGCAGCCGCCGCCGCGACCGCCGTTCTCGCCGCCCTCTCCCTGACCGCGTGCAGCGACGGAACGGGCACCCACGACGAGGGCGCGGCGGCGACCACCTCCACGAGCCCTTCGTCCGGCGCGGTCTCGTCGGGCGCGGACTCCGGCTCGACGGGCTCGACGGGCGCCACGGGTTCGACGGGCTCGACCGGCTCGACCGGCTCGGCGGGTTCCTCCGGCGGCAAGTCCGCCGCCGGGTCCACCGGCGGGTCCGGCACCGGGTCCACCACCGCCGGTTCGCAGTCCGCCGGCGCCGCCGGCGTCTCCGCGTCGAAGGTGTCCGGCTCCTCGGGCGGGCCGGTCACCTGTGAGGGGTCCACCACCAGGACGGTCGCGGCCCCGCTGAACCGCCCCGTGAACCACATGCTGCTCACGGTCACCAACACCGGCAGCAGGACCTGCTTCCTCTACGGCTACCCGAGCGTCCAGTTCACCGACGCCCAGTCGGAGCCGCCGGTCATCAGGGACTCGCAGCCGCAGGCGGTCGTCACGCTCCAGCCGGGCCAGTCCGGGTACGCGGCCATCAGCCTGTCCGCCACCGACGGCAGCGGCAGCAACGGCCACACCGCGAAGTCCCTGACCGTCTACTTCCAGGGCCGCTCCCTGAGCGGGAGCGTCGGCTCCCCCGCCCACCCGTCGCTGCCCGCCAAGGGCGCCTACATCGACGACTCGATCAAGGTCACGTACTGGCAGCAGTCGATGAGCGACGCCGTCAACTGGTGACCCGAGGAAGGCGACCCACCATGCACAGCAGCACCCGCAGGTTCTCCCGCTTCGTGGCCGCCTATCTCGGCGCGGCCTTCCAGGTCGTCGTCATGGGCGGCACGGACCGCCTGGCGGAGGAGACGGGGGTGCTCCGGATGTCCCGGTTCCGTCACGCGACGGCCATCACGTGGTCTCACCGGTAACCACATGCGGCACTGCGTGCTCTCCTCGGACAGCACCGGAGCGGACCAGACCTCATGATCCATGAAGACAGGAGTACCTCGTGGCAGCGAACGCACCCCGACGAAACGCCCTGATGGCCTGCGCGGCCCTGGTCGTCGGCGCCCTCGCCCTCACGGCCTGTGGCGGCAGCACCACCGGGGACGCCTCCGGCCGGCAGTCGAAGGCCCAGCTGGACCTGACCGCCGACTCGGTCACCACGAAGACGGCCGGGGCGGGGTCCACCTCGATCACGGCGGCCGGTCTCGACTACGTCGCGATGGGCAGTTCGTTCGCCGCGGGCCCGAGCATCCCGCCGGTGCAGTCGAGCAGCGGAGCGGCGGCGTGCTCGCGGTCCAGCAACAACTACGCGAGCATCGTGGCCCGCGGCATCGGCGCGAAACTGACGGACGTCACCTGCAGCGGCGCCACGACGGCGAACATCCTCACCACCAAGCAGGGCTCGCAGCCGCCGCAGATCAACGCCGTGAACAGCGGGACCGACCTGGTCACGCTCACCATCGGCGGCAACGACGTCAACTACCTGGGCAGCATGGTCACGTACTCCTGCCAGAACAGCGGCGGCACGAACTGCGGCACCGTGAACCGGGCCGCGATCAACACCGCCCTCGGCACGGTGGGCCGCCGGATCGAGAGCGTGGTGAACGCCGTCCACGCCAGGGCCCCGCACGCACGCGTCCTCCTGGTGAGCTACTCCACCCTCCTGCCCGACACCGGTGGCTGCACCGGTGTCCCGCTCACCGCCGACCAGCGGGTGTTCGAGCGCACCGTCGCCACCCGCCTGGCGCAGGCGTACATCACCGCGGCGAACGACACCGGGGCGACCCTGGTCCGCTTCGCCACCGCCAGCCACGGCCACGACGCCTGCGCGGCGGCCCCGTGGGTGGAGAAGTACAAGCCCGCCTCGGGACGGACCTCGTACCACCCGAACGAGGCCGGCATGAAGGCCGCGGCCTCCCTGGTGAAGTCCGCGCTGCGATGAAGCCCGCGCCGGGTACCGGCTTCGGCGACCGGACACGGCGGCTGCCGCCGCTGTGTCAGCCCCTTCCTCTACGGTTCGCCCATGACTCCTGAACTGTGGGACCGGTTAAGTCCCTTCCGTGACAAGGCGATCGCGCAGGGCGTGCCGGCCGAGGACGTGGAGCGCTGGCTGGCCACCGCCCGCCCCTGCGCGACGCTGACGCGGGGCGGGGACGGGCCGGTCGTGGGCCGGTTCGGCGGTCCGCTGCTGCTTCCGGCCGGCACCCCCGACCCCGCCCACCCCTTCGTCGCCTCCCTCGACCTCGCGGCCCTGCCCGCCGACGCCACCGGCCTGCCCCTGCCTCCCGACGGCCGCCTGCTGCTGTTCGCCTTCCCCGAGACTGCCGACGACTACGAATCCATGGGCAGCGTGGTGTACGTCCCCGCCGGCGCGGACGTGACGGAACGGGACAGAAACGCCTGGAACTCCTCCGACTGGGACGAGTACGAGGCGATGTTCGCGGAGTTCCCGCAGGGTCCGCTGCACGCGACGGCCGATGTGTCGCTGCCCTGCCACAAGTCGGTCGAGGTGCCCGGCGAGCAGTGGGGCGGGCCGCATCCCGGGCATCCCCGCTGCGAGGAACTCGTCGCGGTCTGGGAGAGCACCCGTGCCGACATCGCCCCCGTGGGGCCGCTGCAGATCGGGGGATACGCCGATGAGGAGGCCATCGACATCGACCCCGTCGCCAACGCCGTGTGGTGGGCCGTGAAGGCCGCGGAAACGGGCGGGTGGGACGGACCCGTTTCGGACGACGTCTCGGACTGGGTGCTGCTGGCCGACTGGCATGCCGGCATGGACGTGCAGGGCTGGGAGAGCGCCACCGTCCACTGGGTGATCCAGCGTGCGGACCTGGCCGCGCGGCGCTTCGACCGCGCGTTCACCCACGTCTTCTGGAATCCCTGACCTGTTCCCGCGACACCGGTGGGGCGCGGGAAAGTACCGGCACCCCGGCAACCTCATCGGCTCGGCCGGCGACCTTCGGGTGAACGTCCCGGAATCCGTCTCTCCGAGCGAAGGGGCCACCCATGACCGACAGCGAACCGACCGAGGGCTTAGGCATACGGCGGCGCAGCGTGCTCCTCGGCGCGGCGGCCGGCGCCGGCGGGCTCGTCCTGGGCGCGGCCCCGCCGGCGACGCCGGCGCAGGCGGCGACGTTCACCAAGGGCGCGGACGTCAGCTGGCTGCCGCAGCTGGAGGCGCAGGGCTACCGGGATTCATTCGCAGTGCCCCGGCGTTCACGCCGGGGGTGAAGCGAATCAGGTGGGTGCGACGCGGAGCGTCGCGGTGTCGTTCCGGCGGAGCCGGACCCTGCTCGGCGAGAGTGACGCTTCGCTCGTATGTTCTCGGTGACGGCGTTTGTTCGGTATGCCTAGTGTGATCGTCATGCAGCTCCGGTACGCCTTCAGGTTGTACCCGGACGCCGGTCAGCGGATCGCGCTGGCGAGGGCGTTCGGGTGCGCCCGCGTCGTGTTCGTGCGACGTGAAGTCGCACTACCTGAGTAGAAGAACCGCCCGTCAGAGAGGAGAACACCGGGCGCTTCTCCGACCAGTGTCCAAGGGTC
>NZ_JBEZLQ010000039.1:0-72531 GCF_040652235.1 Streptomyces sp. NPDC048277 | reverse complement strand
GAAGCGGGAGCTGGGCCCGGCGTACCTGCTGGTCTCGCACGACCTCGCCGTGGTCCGGCAGCTGGCCGACCGGGTGTCGGTCATGTACGCGGGCCTGCTGGGTCGGGGTGCCGCTGGGGGCCGCGCCGCCACCGCCGGGGCCGCCCTGGCCGCCGCCGCAGCCACCGCCCTGACCGCCACCGGGGGCACCGCCCTGGCCGCCGGCGCCGGGGCCGCCGCTGGGCATGCCGGTGGGGGTGCCGGTCGGCTTGGCGGTACCGGTGGGGGCGCCCGAGGGGGCGCCGCTCGGACGGCCCGACGCGTTGCCGGTCGGCATGCCCGAGGGCTGCTGACAGGACTGCGACGAGCCGGAGTTGCCGCTGCTGGAGGACGACGAGTCGCCCGAGCCGCACGCGGCCAGCAGCAGCGGGGACACGGCGAGCAGGGCCACGGCGGGGACGAGACGTACACGCTTCATGAGAGACAACTCCATAAAGGATGAGGGAGTCCTGAGGCGTGGCACTCAACCAACGGCGCTTAGGGCGAACTTGGGCCCGCACTGTCCCCAGCCTGTGATTCGGGTAAAGGACGGTTCAAGACACCGCGCTGACCTGCCCATTCCCGAACGACAGCTGTCTACTCGCTGGTACAGGTCCGTGACAGAACGGGGTCCCTGCCGGGTCAGCCGAGACGAACCCGGGCCAACTGCCGCGACTGGGCGACCAGGCGGTCCGCGCTGTCCCAGACCTCGGCGTCCTCCTCCAGGAAGCCGCCGGCCAGGTTGCGGGTGGTGATGGAGACGCGGAGCGGGCCCGGGGCGGGGCGGTGGCGGACATGGACGGTCAGTTCGACCGTGGGGACCCAGCCCTTGAGGCCGATCTCGAACGCGGTGGGCGGCAGCGCGTCGACCGCCAGGAGCAGGGAGAGGGGGTCGGCGTCGCGGCCGTCGGCGAGGCCGAACCAGGAGCGCATCTCGCCCTTGCCGGAGGGCACGCCGAGGGCCCAGCCCAGGGTGGAGGGGTCCAGTTTGAGCATCAGGCGGTCGGTAATGGCGGAGCTGCCCTCGACCGGAGCAGGCCCGTCCTCGGGGCCGAAGCACTGGTCCATGGGCGGGAACGCGGGCGGGGTCGCCGTCGTACGGACGTCGTCGGGGAGGTCGGCGAGGTCGCCGTAGGAGGCGAGGACACGGATGCGTTCGACCTCGCGGCCCTCTTCGTCGTACTGGAGGAGGGAGGCCTGGCCGGTGGCGAGTGCGGCCACATCACGGGGCCCCGATTCGAACGTACGCCGAACCGGGGCGAAAGCCGCGAGTAGTGCGCGGAGACGTTGAACCCTCCCTCCCGGCGAGCGCGAGGGATTCCTGGCTCACGCCGCTCGTCCGCTCAGCGAACGGTCGAGTCTTACGCGATCAGCACCAGCCGGGTTGGAACCAGCCCGGTCTCCCGAAAGTAAGGAGATTGCCGTGCCCGCTTGGCTCTCGCAAGGCACGTCCCGACGTTACCACCCACTGCGGTACCCTCGGTAAGGGATCCCCCCATCGAGTGAGGTTCCGGCAATTTCTAAGTAAGTGTCCGGACACGTCCGTAACCCGGAGCCCTGAATTCCCCTCTATGGGGACATGAGCCTCACCGGGACTCCGTTCCTCTACACGACCATCGTGCTGTCGGTGGTCGCCCTCATACTGCCGCTCATCCTGTGGTCGAGGATGCGGGGACCCAAGGCCGTGCGATTCGCGGCCCGGGTCCTGATGCTGCTGTTCGCACAGGCCACGGCGGTGACGCTGATCTTCGTACTGGTCAACAACGAGAACAACCTGTACGACAACTGGGCCGACCTCCTCGGTACCGGCAACCACGTCCAGCAGGCGGCCGACCTCGGCAGCGACGGTACCGGCGGAATAGCGCTGAAACGCCTCCCCAAGGTGAAGCAGGCCTTCACGGCGGCCGACGGACCGGGGATGCGCGGGGTGCAGGTCACGCAGCTCAAGGGACGGATCTCCGGCGTCAACGCGGAGGTCTACGTCTGGGTGCCGCCCCAGTACAACGAGCCGCAGTACCGGAACCACAAGTTCCCGGTGGTGGAGCTGCTGCCCGGCTACCCGGGCTCGGCCAAGGCCTGGTTCGGCTCGATGAAGGTGACCCAGCAGCTGACGCCGCTGATGAAGAGCGGGAAGGTCGCGCCGTTCATCCTGGTCGCACCGCGCACCAACCTGCTGGCCGGCGTGGACACCGGCTGCGCCAACATCCCGGGCCAGGTCAACGCCGACAGCTGGCTCAGCATCGACGTGCCGAAGATGGTGACCGACAACTTCCGGGCCGCCGCCGCTCCCGCCGACTGGGCCACCGCCGGCTACTCGGCGGGCGCGCACTGCGCGGTCAAGCTGGCCGTCGCCCACCCGGACCGCTACCGGGCCGCGGTCAGCCTGTCCGGCTACAACGACCCGATCGGCGAGCGCAACTCGCTCGCCGCGCAGAACGTCACCGTGCGCCGGGAGAACAACCCCTACGTACTGCTGAAGAAGGCGCTCACCCCGCCCCGGATCGCCCTCTACCTCTCCGGTGAGTCCGGCGACGGCTACCAGGCCGGCGTGGCGCTGGAACAGATCGCCAAGGCGCCGACCACCGTGCACGTGGTGTACCTGCCGCGCAGCGACGGCGGCCACAACATGGCGCTGTGGCGGCCCCAGGTGCCGACCGTCTTCGAGTGGCTCACGGTCAACATGGGCCAGAGCCACGTCAAGGGCGGGGCTACTCCTCCCGAACCGTCGAGCGCCGATTCCACGCACGCGGCGCTCGCCAGTGGTACCGCATCGCGAGCAGGCGCAGTACGAAAGCGGTGACCACCGCGAGCCCGCTGGTGAACGGGGTCAGCGCGTCGTAGTGGATGCACAGCACCACCGTCGTCGCCCCGACGATCGCTGGGACCGCGTACAGGTCGCGGTCCCAGCGCAGCAGCGAGGGAACCTCGTTGGCGAGCACGTCCCTGAGCACACCGCCGCCGACCGCGGTGGCCAGACCCAGGGCGGCGGAGGCGGTCAGGTTGAGGCCGTAGGAGTACGCCTTCGTCGTACCGCTGACGGCGAACAGGCCGAGGCCGGCCGCGTCGAACACCAGGACCGCCGACTGGATCCGCTCGACGTGCGGATGCAGGAAGCACACCACCAGGGCGGCGATGAGCGGGGTGATGAAGTACCCCAGGTCCGTGAAGGCGGCCGGGGGTACCGCCCCGATGATCACGTCCCGGAAGATCCCCCCGCCCAGTGCGGTGACCTCGGCCATCACGCCGATGCCGAAGACGTCGAAGTTCTTGCGGACGGCCAGCAGCGCGCCGGAGATCGCGAAGACGAAGATGCCGATGACGTCGAGCGTGTGCTGGACGGAGGGGGAGAAGAGTTGCTGGAGCTGCACCCTGACATTGTGACGCGTCAGGGTGCGTGCACCTTACAAAGCCAGGCTCACAGGGCGGGTTTCCCTGTGGTGAACAGCCAGGTCCGGAACAGGTCGTCGAGGTTCTGCCCTGAGATCTTCTCCGCGAGGCGGATGAAGTCGGCGGTGTCGGCGTTGCCGTAGCGGTGCAGCTTCGTCCAGGCGGGCAGCAGCCGGAAGAAGGCCTCGTCCCCGATCCGCTCGCGCAGCATCTGGAGCGTCATCGCACCGCGCTGGTAGACCGCCGAGGCGAACATCGTGTCGCGCTGCGGGTCGGCGACGGTGATCCCCCAGAAGGGGTTGTCGGCGGCCCGCGCGTTGTAGGCGGTCAGGAAGGAGTCGTGGGCGGACTTGGTGCCCTGGTGCTCCGCCCACAGCCACTGGGCGTAGGTGGCGAAGCCCTCGTTGAGCCAGATGTCCTTCCACTGCGCCACGCTCACCGAGTCACCGAACCACTGGTGGGCCAGTTCGTGCACGATCGTCGTCTCGTTGCGCACGGCCGAGTAGGCCGGCTTGCTCTGCACCTCCAGCGAGAACCCCGCCTCCGGCATGTCGTCGACGATCGCGCCGGTCTCCTCGAAGGGGTACGGCCCGAAGAGCTGCGACCAGTAGTCGGTGGCGGCGGCGGTGACGGCGTACACGTCGACGCTGTTGGCGTTCGCGAGGGTCGGGTCGATGGCGACGTAGATCGGGATGCCGGAGGGGGTCGTCCCGGTCCGCACGTCGAACTTCCCGATGGTGGCGGTGGCGAGGTAGGTCGCCATGGGCCTGCTCTCGCGCCAGTGCGTGTACGTCGAGCCGCCCTTGTCGTACGTCGAGACGAGCCGGCCGTTGGAGACGGCGGTCAGACCCTGCGGCGCCTTGATCCGGATGTCGTAGGTGGCCTTGTCCGAGGGGTGGTCGCTGGACGGGAACCAGGTGGAGGCGGCGTTGGGCTCACAGGCGACGAAGACTCCGTCGGAGGTCTTCATCCAGCCGTAGTCCGAGCCGAACACGATGGGGCCGTTGAGGGGCTCGGGTGTCCCGCCGTAGGTGACGGAGACGGTGAAGTCGCGGCCCTTGGCGAGCGGGTTCCTCGGGGTGATGGTCATCTCGTCGCCGGTGCGCGTGAACTCGGCGCCCCTGCCGTTCACTTCGACTCTCGTGACGTCCAGCTTCTGGAGGTCGAGGTCGAAGGAGGAGAGGTTCTGGGTGGCGCGCGCGGTGAGGGTGGTACGGCCGTCCAGGCGGCCGGTGTCCGGGGCGTACGCGACGTCGAGGTCGTAGTGCCGGGCGTCGAACCCGCCGTTGCCGAGCTGGGGGAAGTAGGGGTCGCCGATGCCGTCGGCGCCCGGGGTGGGGGCGGGGGCGGCCGCGATGACGAAGGAGGCGGCTGCCGCGGTTGCGACAGCCGCCAGACGTGCCGAACGGGAGAGGCGCATGGGTCGTCCCTTTCGAGCGTGCCGGTCTGGTGACGGACACGGCCGACTCTGCGCTCTCCCGTTAAGGCATGTACATGACTTTGCCCAGTTGTGTCATGGGCTACTTGTCGGTTGACTCCTGTGACTTCTGTGACTTGGCTGTGGAGTCGTCCTTGGAGGCTTCGGCGGTACCGGGGGTGTCGGAGGCTTCGGCCTCCGCCTCGGACTCCGTCTCCGGCTCGGACTCGGATTCCGCCTCCGGCTCTACGGCTTCGGCGGCCGGCTCCGCCGAGGAGTCCGCCTCCTCGGTCTCCGCCGGGGTCTCGGCTTCGTCGGCCGAAGTCTCGGCCGCAGGCTCCGCCGGGGTCTCGGCCTCGTCCGCCGCAGGCTCGGCCTCGTCCGTCGCAGGCTCCGCCGCGGGCTCCTCCGGCGTCTCCGCCGTCGGCTCCGGCTTCGCGGTCTCGGCGGCCGCCTCCTGCTTCTGTTCCGCCTCCAGCGCGGCCACCGCCGCCGACGTCTCCGCCGACTCCTCCAGGACCGTCTCGCCCACCAGCTCCGACGCTTCCTTCGCCGCGGTCAGCAGAACCGTGTCCTGCGGGGCCTGGTCGGCGAAGTTCTCCGGGTGGTGGCAGGCGACCCGCTGGCCCGGGCGGAGCTCGATGAGCGCCGGCTCGGTGGTCTTGCAGATCTGCGTCGCCTTCCAGCACCGCGTGTGGAAGCGGCAGCCGGACGGCGGGGCGATCGGCGACGGCACGTCACCGCGGAGCAGGATGCGCTCGCTCTTCTGCCCCCGGCGCTTCGGGTCCGGAACGGGCACCGCCGACATCAGCGCCTTGGTGTACGGGTGCATCGGCGTCTCGTACAGCTTGGTGCTGTCGGCGAGTTCGACGATCTTGCCGAGGTACATCACCGCGACCCGGTCCGAGACATGCCGGACGACGGAGAGGTCGTGGGCGATGATCACGTACGTGAGGCCGAGCTCCTCCTGGAGGTCGTCCATGAGGTTGACGACCTGCGCCTGGATGGAGACGTCCAGGGCGGAGACGGGCTCGTCGGCGACGACCAGCTTCGGCTTCAGCGCCAGAGCCCTCGCGATGCCGATGCGCTGGCGCTGACCGCCGGAGAACTCGTGCGGGTAGCGGTTGTAGTGCTCGGGGCTGAGGCCGACCAGTTCGAGGAGCCGCTGGACCTCCTTCTTCACCCCGCCCTCGGGCTCCACGCCCTGCAGCCGGAACGGCGCGGAGACGATGGAGCCGATGGTGTGCCGGGGGTTCAGGGAGCCGTACGGGTCCTGGAAGATCATCTGGATGTCGCGGCGCAGCGGACGCATCTTCGCGGTGGACAGGTGCGTGATGTCCTGGCCCTCGAAGGTGACCTTGCCGCCGGTCGGGTCCTGGAGGCGGGTGATGACCCGGCCCATGGTCGACTTGCCGCAGCCCGACTCGCCGACCACGCCCAGGGTCTCGCCCTTGCGCACCTCGAAGTCGATGCCGTCGACGGCCTTCACCGCGGCCACCTGCCGCTGCAGGATGCCCTTCTTGATCGGGAAGTGCTTCTGCAGGCCCTCGACCTTCAGCAGCACCTCCCGGTCCCCGGACGCCTGCTCGGGAGCGGAGGCCTGCTGCGGGACGACCGCCTCATCGGTTTTCTTCGTGTCGCTCACAGCTTCGGCGCAATCTCTTCGGTCCAGATCCGCGTACGGTCCTCGGCCGAGAGGTGGCAGGCGGACCAGTGGCCGCCGTCGACCTGCTGCAGCTCGGGGCGGACCGTGCGGGTGACGTTCCCCTTGGGGAGGTCCGCGTACGGGCAGCGCGGGTGGAAGGCGCAGCCCGAGGGGACGTTGATGAGGCTCGGCGGCTGTCCCTTGACCGGGATGAGCCGGTCGGAGGTCTCGCGGTCGATGCGCGGCATCGAACCCAGCAGACCCCAGGTGTAGGGGTGCTGCGGCTTCTCGAAGATCTCGCCGACCGGGCCGCGCTCCACGCACCGGCCGCCGTACATCACCAGGACGTCGTCGGCGATCTCGGCCACCACACCCAGGTCGTGGGTGATGAGGACGACCGCGGAGCCGAACTCCTTCTGGAGGTCGCGGATCAGGTCGAGGATCTGCGCCTGGACGGTGACGTCGAGAGCGGTGGTCGGCTCGTCCGCGATGAGCAGCTCGGGGTTGTTGACCAGGGCCATGGCGATCATGGCGCGCTGGCGCATACCGCCGGAGAACTCGTGCGGGTAGCCGTCGACGCGCTTGGCGGGCTCGGGGATGCCGACCCGGTCGAGCATCTCGATGGCGCGGGTGCGGGCGACCTTCTTGCTGACGTTGTTGTGGACCCGGTACGCCTCGACGATCTGGTCGCCGATCTTGTAGTACGGGTGCATCGCGGACAGCGGGTCCTGGAAGATCATCGCCATCTCGCGGCCGCGCAGCCGGCGCACCTCGTCCGGGGAGGCGCTGACGAGCTCCTTGCCGCCCAGCCAGATCTCGCCGGACATCCGGACGTTCTTGCCGCGGGCGCCGAGCCGGTGCAGGCCCATGACGGCCAGCGAGGTGACGGACTTGCCGGAGCCGGACTCGCCGACGATGGAGAGGGTCTTGCCCTTCTCCACGGAGAAGCTGAGGCCGTCGACCGACTTGACGATGCCGTCGTCGGTCGGGAAGTGCACCTTGAGGTCGCGGACTTCGAGGAAGGCGTCGGACGGGCTGGACGGCGTGGGCTCGCCCACGGCCGCGCCGGTCTTGGAGAGTTCGGTCACGAGAGCCTCACCCGCGGGTCGGCGGCCGCGTAGAGCAGGTCCACCAGGAGATTTGCGATCACGACGAAGAAGGCGGCGAGCAGGGTCACGCCGAGGATCGGGGGCAGGTCGTTGTCGTCGATGGCCTGCACCGCGTACTGGCCGACACCGTGCAGGGAGAACACGGTCTCGGTGATCACCGCGCCGCCGAGCAGCAGACCGAGGTCCATGCCGAAGACGGTGATGATCGGGGTGAGCGCGGCGCGCAGTCCGTGCCGGACGACGACCTTGCGCTCCCGCAGGCCCTTGGCGCGGGCCGTGCGGATGTAGTCCTCGTTCATCGTCTCCAGCATGCCCGAGCGGGTGAGCCGCGCGTAGATGGCCGAATACAGGAGCGCGAGCGAGCACCAGGCGGGGATCAGGGTGTTGGCCCACTGTGCCGGGTTCTCGGTCAACGGGACGTAGGTGCGGCCGAAGATCGGCCACTGGTAGGTGAAGAGCAGGATCGCCAGGTTGCCCGTGAAGAACATGGGCAGCGAGACACCCGCGAGGGCCACGCCCATGAAGGCGCGGTCGAAGAAGGAGCGCGGCTTCAGCGCGGAGATCACGCCGATCGCCACGCCGGAGACCAGCCACAGCACGGCGGCGCCGGCGGCCAGCGACAGGGTCACCGGCAGCCGGGAGGTCAGCTGCGGCCAGACCGCCTGGTGGGTCTTGAAGGAGTAGCCGAAGCACGGCGCGTTGCAGTGCACCGTGGTGGGGCCCAGGTCGTAGGTGGCGCCGGAGACGATCCCCTTGATGAAGTGCCAGTACTGGACGTAGACGGGCTGGTCCAGACCGAGGTTGTGCTTGACCGCGGCGATGTCCGCCTTCGACGGGCTCTTGCCGATGTACTGCTGTGCCAACTGGTCGGCGGTCTGCCCGGCCAGCCGAGGCAGCACGAAGAAGATGGCGAAGGTGACCGCGGAGACGACGAGCAGCAGGATCACCGCTGCGAGCGTCCGACGGAGGATGTACGAGATCACGGGGATCGGCGCTGGTGCCCGCGGGCCTCTCGGCCCGCGGGCACCAATGCCTTCACCTGCCTTCCGGGGCTGCTACTTCGACGCGACGCCGATGTTGAGGTAGTCGTACTGGCCGCTCCAGGCCGCCGAGGAGACCAGGTTGGTGTAGCCGGTCGGACGGGCCAGCAGGACCTTGAAGTAGGTCAGCGGCACGATGGCGGCGTCGTCCATGGTCTGCTTGTCGATCTGCGTGTAGAGGCTGTTGCGCTCGGTGTCGTCCTGCGTACCGATCGCCTTCGACAGCAGGTCGTTGACCGCCTTGTTGTTGTACTGCGACAGGTTGGTGTTACCCGAGGCGCCGATGGCCTCACCGTTCAGGATCTGCTGCAGGAAGCCGTAGCCGGACGGCCAGTCGGCGCCCCACTGCATCATGATCAGGCCGATGTTCTGCTGCTCGGTGAACTTCGGGACACCCGCGTAGTCGGTGAAGTACTTGCCCGACGGGTACTGCTTCAGGGTGGCGTTGATGCCGGCGGCCTTCAGCGAGTTGATGATCGCCGTGGCGGCGTCGATCTCCTGCGGACGGTCCGAACGGGCCGAGATGTTGGTGCTGATGCTGCTCTTGCCGCAGGCCTTCAGCTGCTCCTTGGACTTGGCCACGTCACCCTTGTTGCCGGTGGTGGCGTAGACGTCCGCCTTCGAGTAGCCCGGGATGTCCGGGGGCAGCACGGTGGAGGCGACGTCACCGCGGATCGGGCCGCCCTCGGCGGTCTGCACCGAGACCTTGTTGATCGCGTACTCGACGGCCTTGCGGCAGGCGACGTTGTCGAACGGCTTCACCTTGGTGTTGATCGCCATGTAGACCAGACGGCCACCGTAGGTGTTGTCCGTGTTGGCCTTCTTGCTGGCGTCGGTGAGCACCTGGGCCTGCGTGGCGGCCTGGACACCCGTGCCGCCGAGGTCGATCGCGTCGCCGGCCAGGACGTCCTTGTCGATCGTCTCGGCGTTGACCTTCAGGTTGACGACGATCTTGTCCGGCAGCTGCTTGCGCAGCGGGTCGGTCTTCGCGTCCCAGTTCTTGTTGCGGACCAGCACGGCCTGCTTGCCGTCCTGGTAGCTCTGGAACTGGTACGAGCCCGAGGACACGATGTTCTTGACGTAGTCGACGCCGTTGTCCTTGGCCTGCGGGACCGGGGCCGTCTGCGGGGCGGCGACCAGGTAGTCGAACTCCTGGAAGGCCGTCTTCAGGTGGAAGACGATCGTGGTGTCGTCCGGGGTCTCGATGGACGCGAGGCCCTTGGCGCTCTTGTCCTTGTAGGGACCCTTGTACTTGTCGCCGCCGACCAGGAACTGCTGGAAGTAGTTCGGGCCGAGGGAGAGCACGTCGCGCGCGAAGTTGGAGCGCTCGACGGCGTACTTGACGTCCTTGGACGTGATCGCCGTGCCGTCCTGGTACTTCAGGCCCGAACGCAGCTTGTACGTCCAGGTCTTGCCGCCGTCGCTGGAGACGCCCTTGCTCGCGGCGAGGTCCGGGACCAGGGTGTTGCCCTTGGAACCGGCGGCCGGCTCGAACGTCATCAGCGGGCGGGCGTACAGCCGGCTGAAGTTGTACATGTACGCGTAGTACGTGTTGCCGGGGTCGAACGAGTCCGGGACGTCGGACAGCTCGTAGGTGACCGTCCCGCCCTTCTTGTCGGACGCGTTGACGACACCCTTGGTAGCGGCGTTGGCCGCGGCGGAGCTGCCGCTGTTGCCGTCCTTGTTGTCATCGGCCTTGCTGCACCCTGCAACCAGCAGGGTGGCGGAGCCGATGGCCGCGATCGCGGCCAGCGCTGACCTTCGCATGATGGGCGGAATCCCCTCCATTGTCGGAAACTTTTCGGGCTCTCGGTGACAGCAGGCGTCAGCGGCTGCGCGGGTCGAGAGCGTCGCGGAGACCGTCACCGAGCAGGTTGAACGCCAGCACGGTCACGAAGATTGCAAGGCCGGGCACGATCATGTACTCGGGATCGACCTGGTAGTACGTCACCGCTTCGCGGAGCATGCCGCCCCAGGACGCCTGCGGGGGCTGGATGCCGACGCCGAGGAAGCTGAGGGACGCCTCGAAGAGGATGTTGGTCGGGATCAGCAGCGTCGAGTAGACGATGATCGGACCGACCAGGTTGGGCATCAGCTCCCGGAACAGGATGTACGGGCCCTTGGCGCCCATGCCGCGGGAGGCGTCGACGAACTCGCGCTCCCTGAGGGCGAGGGTCTGGCCGCGCACGATCCGGCCCAGGTAGGGCCAGTTGAAGAAGCCGATGACGAAGATGAGCACGCTCAGGTGCAGCGGCAGTCCGTTCAGGCCGAACGCGCCGCCCTGGAGGGTGGCGGAGATGGCGATCGCGAACAGCAGGAGGGGGAAGGCGAGGAAGGTGTCCATCAGCCGGCTGATGACCGTGTCCACGCGTCCGCCGTAGTAGCCGGCGACGACACCGAGGATCGCGCCGATCACGTTCGACAGGATGGTGGAGCCGAAGGCGACCACCAGCGAGACCCAGGAGCCCTCGAGGATGCGGGTGGCGATGTCCCGGCCGAACTTGGGGTCCACGCCCAGGGGGTGATCGAGGCTCATGCCGCCCCAGCCGCCGTTCGGCAGCGAGGTGTTGGCGTCGATCAGCTCCTGGTGGAAGGCGTTGGGGTCGAGACCGAACAGGGCCTGGATCGGGCGGGCGAGGATCGCGACGAGGATCAACAGGATCACGATGACGCCGCCCGCGACGGCCACCTTGTCCTTCTTGAACCGGGACCAGGCGATCTGCCCGAGGGAACGACCCTCGATCTGCCCCTTACCGGCACCCTCCAGCACAGCCTCCGGCTGTGCCTCGGCTGCCGCCCCGGTGGTCTCGATCGGTGCGGTCACGGTGAGCGACCCCTCTCGCCGGTGGTGACCGGCCTACCCCAGCCGCGGATTGCGGCTTTGTCGACTTGCTCGATCATGAGGTTTAAACCTCATGTCTGACAGGCGAGTCTTCAGCGTCGTCGCGATCACCCGCCAGATCTCGCGGAGAAAGTATGCGCAACCGTGATGCAGTCCGAGGGATTCCGTTATCCGAACAGTGGGTAACGCCCCCCGGACGCGGCCCAGTTGGGGCGTAACGGTAAAACCGGGCGGAACGGACCGTTCCATCGCTATCTACGCGCGGAGAAATGTGATCGTTACGCAAAACTTGTGAACCATCTCAACTGCGTTGGCGACAGCGTCCCGTCAGGGGCGCTGGGGTACCCCCGGCCGAAGGCTGGGGGAGCAACTGCGCGCTCAGCCCCCACCGGCCCGCAGCCGCGGTACGACCCTAGTAACCGCTCTGGGCCGGCGGATACCCGTACCCCGCCACCGGCGCCGGCGGCAACGCCGCGTGTGCCTCACGGTCGTAGAACGGCCGCGCGGCCGCTCTCATCCACATCACCACGGGGTCGTACTCGTCGGTCATGGCGACCGTCGACACCGGCAACCCGTCCGGCACCGCCCCGATCGACTGCTGCATCATCGCCCGCACCGAGTCCACCGCCGGCGGCGACGTGTCGTACACGTCGAGCCCGATCGCGAGATACGGCGCCCCGAGCGCCGGCTGCACCCAGGCCCGCCGCAGGGAGCGGACCGCGGGGGTACGGTGGGCGTTCTGCGACAGCAGCGCGTAGAACTGCGGGACCTCGATGGCCGGTTCCGACAGGCTCAGCGGACCGGCGGGCTGGCGGTCCAGGCCCGCCGCGATGCGGCGCAGGTCCAGCCACGGGATGCCGACGCCGCCGCCCGGGGCGTGCGGGTTGAGCCAGAGGCCGAAGTGGTCGGGGTAGAGGGTGCGGGCCACGTCGACGCCCTCGACCACTTCGTACGACCGGTTCCAGCCGCTCGCGGACAGTTCCTGGGCCGAGGTCACGCAGGGGGCGTAGCCGTGGCCGTCGACCTCCATGTTCCCGTACTGGGCGTCGGGGGAACCGGCCTGGCCGTGCCAGAGCAGCATCCAGACCTGGCCGGAGGAGGGCGTGGCGAGGGCGCGGAGGAGTGCCTCGTAGGCGTCGTAGCGCCCGGGGGTCACCTGGCGCAGCATGTGCTCGACGCTGCCGCTGAGGCTCGCGCTCACCTGTCGTACCGCCCCTTCGAAGAGTTGCCCCGCGTGTGGTGACAGCTTAAGCGCCGAGGGGGGTGGCGCCGATTGCCCGTCGGCGGGTGCGGGTCGTCCGTGGCTCGTCGCGCAGTTCCTCCCCCAGCCTTCGGCCGGGGGTACCCCCAGCGCCCCTGACGGGGCGCCTTCAGTGACCGTATTGATAGAAGGGGCGCACGTTGTCCCTCATCCAGTGGGCCACCGGGTCGTCCGCCACGTCCAGGAGGACCAGGTTCACCGGCCACTTCACCGGGACTCTGCCCAGCGCCTTGCCCAGCGCCTCCAACGGCAGCGCCCTCAGGTCGCCCTCCCACTGGGAGAGTTCGACGCCCACGAACATCACCGGGTCGGCCGTCTCGACCGCGGCCAGGCAGCGCCGGGCCGTGGCGACCACGCCGACCGCCGCGAACTCCGCCGCCGCGGCGGCGAGGAAGTCCATCGGGTCGTCCTGCCAGTCCGGCTCGAAGAGGCGGACCCGGCCGCCCGAGGCGGGGCCGTCCAGTTCGGTGTGGCCGGACCGGCACAGCTCGGCGACCGCCTCCGGCGGCAGCGGAAGGCCGACCACTCCCCCGGGGTTCACGGCGACGCCGACCTGCGGCGGCAGGCCGCGGGCGAACTCGACGGCGGGGGCGATCGTGTACGACAGATGGTTGCCGACCACCAGCCGGAACTGCTCCTCGGAGCTGAAGACCGGGACGTACACCCGGCCCTCGATCTCCGTGGTGGGCAGGTCCAGCGGACCGCTGTGCGGGCCGCCGCCCTCGGGCAACGGGATCCACAGGAAGCTCCGGCTCAGTACCTCGATGAGCCGGGCCGCCGCCGCGGGCACGCCGAGGGAGGCCGACAGCACCTCCTCCAGTTCGTTGCCGGGCCAACCGCCGTGCGGGTGGGGGTGCGCCTGTGCCGGGAAGTCCGCGGGAATGTCCGCCGGGAAGTCCATCTGCCTACCGCCTGCTGGAAACCGCTGCTGAGGTTGAAAAGGCTAGCGGGTGACACCGACAAAACCAGCAGCCGATTCAGCACTCGAAGGCGATCCGGTGCAGCACGTCCGCCGCGTCCCGGTCGAGGAGCACCGCCGAGCCGACGCCCTCGGGCAGGTCCCCCCGCTCCGCCGAGCGCAGCAGCCGGCCCGCGGACCGGCGGTGGCGCAGGAAGGCGTACCGGGAGACGCCCCGGCCGCGCTCGCGCTGGCCGTCCAGTGCCGCGCCCGGTGTGACGTCCAGGAGGAGCAGGTGCAGGGTGCCGTCGCGGCGGCGGGCCTCGCGGGCCAGCCAGTCGCGCACCCAGGCCTGCGTACCGCAGTCGTGCACGACCACGCCCTCGCCGGTGCGCAGGGCGCGGCGCAGTCCGGCGTAGTGGGCGAGGCGGACCAGCGGGCGGTAGAGGGCGTACGGCAGGAAGCGGGCCAGGCGGGCGTCCCAGCGGTCGCGGGTGTCCTGGGAGTCGATCCGTATGCCCTGGACGGTGCGGTGCATCAGGGTGGACTTGCCGCTGCCGGGCAGCCCGGTGACCACGACCAGGTCACGGGGGCCGAAGAGCAGGCCGTGCGGGCTGCGGCCCGCGCGGTCGCGCAGGTCGCGGACGACCCTTGCCGGGAGCTCGCCGCACCGCTCGCGGGCCGGGGCCGTCGGCTGCTCGGGCAGGGCGATGCCTGTCGTCGTCGCGTACGTCGTCGCGTATGCCGTGGTCCTTGTCACCGTGATCGTCCTCTCCGGGGGTTCAGGAAAGGTTCTCCCCGCTTAATGTAAAGAGAAGGTAATGCACGGTGTCTCGCGGTTCGGTTCGCTTCCCGCCACAGCCCTGTCACAAAGGTCCGCCGGGCATGCAATGATGTGCGCGCCAACTGCATACCGGCCGTTTGAATCCGCGCGGGAGAGTCCCCGGTCTTCACCGGGGCGCCGAAGGAGCAAGTCCCTCCCTTGAATCTCTCAGGCCCCGTTACCGCGCGGGCGAGGCACATCTGAAAAGCGGGCCGCTGTGTCAGTGGCTCCACCCAAGGTGCAAGCCGTGATCACTCCCGTGGTCAGGGCGAACCTCTCAGGTTCCGATGACAGATGGGGAGGAACGACCTCGCCCGTTCTGTCATGCCCTCTGGGCCCTTGGGAGACGACCGACCGTGAGCAGTAACGAACCCCGCCGGACCGCGCTCGATGCCCTGCATCGCTCGCTCGGCGCGACCATGACCGACTTCGCCGGCTGGGACATGCCCCTGCGCTACGGCTCCGAGCGTGACGAGCATGTCGCCGTGCGGACCAGGGCCGGGCTCTTCGACCTCTCCCACATGGGCGAGATCACCGTGACCGGCCCGCAGGCGGCCGGCCTGCTGAACCACGCCCTGGTGGGGAACATCGCCTCCGTCGGCGTGGGCCGCGCCCGCTACACCATGATCTGCCGGACCGACGGCGGCATCCTGGACGACCTGATCGTCTACCGGCTGGCGGAGACGGAGTACCTGGTCGTCGCCAACGCCTCCAACGCCCAGGTGGTCCTCGACGCGCTCGTCGAGCGGTCCGCCGGCTTCGACGCCGAGGTGCGGGACGACCGGGACGCGTACGCGCTGATCGCCGTCCAGGGCCCCGAGTCGCCCGGGATCCTGAAGTCGCTGACCGACGCCGACCTGGACGGCCTGAAGTACTACGCCGGACTGCCCGGCACCGTCGCCGACGTCCCGGCGCTGATCGCGCGCACCGGCTACACCGGCGAGGACGGCTTCGAACTGTTCGTGAAGCCGGAGCACGCGGTGGAGCTGTGGCAGGCGCTGACCGAGGCGGGATCCCCGGTCGGTCTGGTGCCCTGCGGCCTGTCCTGCCGGGACACCCTGCGCCTGGAGGCGGGCATGCCGCTGTACGGGCACGAGCTCAGCACCGGGCTGACCCCCTTCGACGCCGGGCTCGGCCGGGTGGTGAAGTTCGAGAAGGAGGGCGACTTCGTGGGGCGCGAGGCGCTCGCCGAGGCGGCCGCCCGCTCCGCGAAGAACCCCCCGCGCGTGCTCGTCGGCCTGGTCGCCGAGGGCCGTCGCATCCCGCGCGCCGGGTACCCGGTGGTCGCCGCCGGCGCGGTGATCGGCGAGGTCACCTCCGGAGCGCCCTCCCCCACCCTCGGCAGGCCGATCGCCATGGCGTACGTCGACGCGGCGCACGCGGCGCCGGGCACGGCGGGCGTCGGCGTGGACATCCGGGGCAGCCACGAGCCGTACGAGGTCGTGGCGCTGCCCTTCTACAAGCGCCAGAAGTAGCCGCTGGGCGTGACCCGGCGCACATCACCGCTGGTCACGCACGTTTCCAGCAGTACCCCCTGCACCAGCACTCCCCCGAGTACAGGAGAATTCAGGCCATGAGCAACCCCCAGCAGCTGCGTTTCAGCAAGGAGCACGAGTGGCTGTCGGCCGCCGAGGACGGCGTGGCGACGGTCGGCATCACGGAGCACGCGGCCAACGCGCTCGGTGACGTCGTCTTCGTCCAGCTCCCGGCGGTCGGCGACACGGTGACCGCGGGCGAGTCCTGCGGCGAGCTGGAGTCGACCAAGTCCGTGTCCGACCTGTACGCGCCGGTCACCGGTGAGATCACCGCGGTCAACGAGGACGTCGTCGAGGACCCGTCCCTGGTGAACTCGGCCCCCTTCGAGGGCGGCTGGCTGTTCAGGGTGCGCGTCACGGACGAGCCGGGCGACCTGCTCTCCGCCGACGAGTACACCGCCTTCACCGCCGGCTGAGAGCCGCCGCGGACCCCGGCCTAGGAGTCGTACAACAGATGTCCGTTCTGAACACGCCCCTGCACGAGCTCGACCCCGAGGTAGCCGCCGCGGTCGACGCCGAGCTGGAGCGCCAGCAGTCCACCCTGGAGATGATCGCCTCGGAGAACTTCGCTCCGGTCGCGGTCATGGAGGCGCAGGGCTCGGTCCTCACCAACAAGTACGCCGAGGGCTACCCGGGCCGCCGCTACTACGGCGGCTGCGAGCACGTCGACGTCACCGAACAGATCGCCATCGACCGGGTGAAGGAGCTGTTCGGCGCCGAGTACGCCAACGTGCAGCCGCACTCGGGGGCCTCCGCCAACCAGGCGGCCCTGTTCGCGCTGGCCCAGCCCGGCGACACCATCCTGGGTCTGGACCTCGCCCACGGCGGCCACCTGACCCACGGCATGCGCCTGAACTTCTCCGGCAAGCAGTTCGACGTCGTCGCCTACCACGTCGACGACTCCGGCCTGGTCGACATGGCCGAGGTGGAGCGGCTCGCCAAGGAGCACCGGCCGAAGGTGATCATCGCGGGCTGGTCGGCGTACCCGCGCCAGCTCGACTTCGCGGAGTTCCGCCGGATCGCCGACGAGGTCGAGGCGTACCTGTGGGTCGACATGGCGCACTTCGCCGGCCTGGTGGCGGCGGGGCTGCACGAGAACCCGGTGCCGTACGCCGACGTGGTCACGTCCACGACGCACAAGACGCTCGGCGGGCCGCGCGGCGGGATCATCCTCGCTCGCCAGGCCTTCGCGAAGAAGCTGAACTCGTCCGTGTTCCCGGGCTTCCAGGGCGGTCCCCTGGAGCACGTGATCGCGGCCAAGGCGGTCTCCTTCAAGGTCGCCGCGAGCGAGGACTTCAAGGAGCGGCAGCGTCGTACGGTGGAGGGTGCGCGCATCCTCGCCGAGCGCCTCACGGCCCCCGACGCCCGCGAGGCCGGGGTGAACGTCCTCTCCGGTGGTACGGACGTCCACCTGATCCTCGTCGACCTGCGCGAGTCCGAGCTGGACGGGCAGCAGGCCGAGGACCGGCTCCACGAGGTCGGGATCACGGTCAACCGCAACGCCGTCCCGAACGACCCGCGGCCGCCGATGGTCACCTCGGGCCTGCGGATCGGCACCCCGGCGCTGGCCACCCGCGGTTTCACGGCCGAGGACTTCGCCGAGGTCGCGGACGTGATCGCCGAGACGCTGAAGCCGTCCTACGACGCGGCGGCCCTCAAGGCCCGGGTCGAGGCACTGACGGCGAAGCACCCGCTTTACCCCGGTCTGAACAAGTAGTTCCCTGGTGGGGGCACCCGATGGCGTGTGCCCCCGCCCTTTTCCAAGGAGTTCCCGTGGCCATCTCGGTCTTCGACCTGTTCTCGATCGGCATCGGCCCGTCGAGCTCCCACACTGTCGGCCCGATGCGCGCGGCCCGTATGTTCGCCCACCGGCTGCGCAACGAGGGGCTCCTGGAGTCCGTCGCCTCGATACGGTCCGAGCTGTACGGCTCCCTGGGCGCGACCGGCCACGGCCACGGCACCCCGAAGGCGGTGCTGCTGGGCCTGGAGGGCGCCTCCCCGCGCACGGTGGACGTCGAGACGGCGGACGACCGCGTCGACGCGATCAAGGACACCCGTCTGCTGAACCTGCTGGGCGAACACGAGATCGCGTTCTCCTTCGACAACGACCTGAAGCTGCACCGCCGCAAGGCGCTCCCTTACCACGCGAACGGCATGACCCTCTGGGCCTACGACGCGTCCGGGGCCGAACTCCTCTCCAAGACGTACTACTCGGTCGGCGGCGGGTTCGTCGTCGACGAGGACGCGGTCGGCGCGGACCGCATCGTGCTGGACGACACCGTCCTGAAGTACCCCTTCCGCACGGGCGACGAGCTGCTGCGCCTGACGAAGGAGACAGGTCTGTCGATCTCCGCGCTGATGCTGGAGAACGAGCGGGCCTGGCGCACCGAGCAGGAGATCCGCGAGGGCCTGCTGGACATCTGGCGGGTGATGCAGGCGTGCGTCTCGCGCGGCATGTCCCGTGAGGGCATCCTGCCGGGCGGGCTCCGGGTGAAGCGCAGGGCGGCCGTGACCGCGCGCCAGCTGCGCGCCGAGGGCGACCCGCTGGCGCACGCGATGGAGTGGATCACGCTCTACGCGATGGCCGTGAACGAGGAGAACGCGGCGGGCGGCCGGGTGGTCACCGCCCCGACGAACGGCGCGGCCGGCATCATCCCGGCCGTCCTGCACTACTACATCAACTTCGTCCCCGGCGCCGACGAGGACGGGGTGGTCCGCTTCCTCCTCGCCGCCGGCGCGATCGGCATGCTCTTCAAGGAGAACGCGTCCATCTCCGGCGCCGAGGTCGGCTGCCAGGGCGAGGTCGGCTCGGCCTGCTCGATGGCGGCGGGCGCGCTCGCCGAGGTCCTGGGCGGCAGCCCTGAGCAGGTCGAGAACGCGGCCGAGATCGGTATGGAGCACAACCTCGGCCTCACCTGCGACCCGGTCGGCGGCCTGGTCCAGATCCCCTGCATCGAACGCAACGGCATGGCAGCGGTCAAGGCGGTCACCGCGGCCCGCATGGCCATGCGCGGCGACGGCTCCCACAAGGTGTCCCTGGACAAGGTCATCAAGACGATGAAGGACACCGGCGCCGACATGAGCGTCAAGTACAAGGAGACCGCCCGGGGCGGGCTGGCGGTGAACATCATCGAGTGCTAGGGAAAGCGGCCCTGACCAGGGCACTCGTGTCTTTCGGCGCTGGGCCTCCTGACCTGCGGGTTCGCAACACATGATCAGCGCCGGCTCGTCGCCGCTCGCCCACCAAGCGGCGGCGAGCCGAAGGTAGCCCTGCCTCAACCGTGCGATCTGCCTGCCTTGCCGACCGAGACGTTGACCGCCCCACCGATGCTCTGCGTGAGCCCGTCACTTTCCCTCCCACGTTGCCAGGACCGCGTCGACGAATGCCCGCGGCGGCTGGTATCCGTGGTCCGCCACGCATTCTTCCGTGCATCCTGAAAGGTGGGGCAGAAGTCGCAGAAGCGCATGCCCCGCTAGACGTTCATCGTGTCCTTGGCCAGCTTCAGGAGGGCTTCCACGAATCCCTCGGAGACGTCGCCCAGCGGGAACTCGTGCGAGCCACCCCGCGTTCAGCAGGGCCGTGCCCTCATCCGACCGACCAGGCACGCCATCGCTCACCTTCTGGGGTTCTTGTGCTCAACGGCGCGCGCTGAACACCGCCGGCGTTCTCGCCCTGTTCCGTGGCCCAGCGTCGGCAGCTCCGCCACCTCCAGCGCGCGACGAGGTGCGGTTGCGCGCCGACACGGCCACCGCTGCCGGTAACAGGCGCGAGCCGATGGTCGTCGGTGGTGTCGGCGGACCGGCTGAGCTGGTCGGGCCCTCTGCTGACCGGCATGCCGATGCTGCTCTTCCTGTGGCCCTTCGGAGCTGCTCTGTTCTCAGGCGACCGGCATGTCCCGACGCTGGTCCTCAACTCCGCCGAGATCACCTTCGGGACGGGCCACCGTTATGTCCGAGTGCCGTGGACGGACATCTCCCATATCGGGCTGATGCGGTGTTCTCTCACCGGTCGCAGCCACCCTCGTCACGAGGAACGGCTGATGGTCCTGGCCGTCCGCCTGTGCGCGGAGGCTCCCGTGCCGAAGACGAGTACGGGGCTCTCCAAGACTCATCGCGTAGCGTGCTGGCGGCGCTCGAACACTTGGCTGGATCCCGCCTCGTCCGTACGCCCCGTGATTTCCTGCACGTTGACCCGCGGCTCAGCCCGGATGACGAGCCCACCACGGCAGCTGCAAGTTTTGACTGTCGAGGTGCCCGTGCAGGTCAGCGGTCTCTGCGGTCGCGGGAAGGGCCGCCGTGATCATGAACGTTTGTGACGACGTTCAACGAGCAGGTGTCCTCGGACAGGGCGACGAGTTCAGCGAGGTCGGCGTCAGGGAGCTCGGCCAGGGGCCCTGCTCCCCCGACGGCGCACGCGGATCCGGGGCTCAGCGGAAATTACGCCCGCCAGCTCTCGGGGACCTCGATTCCCTCCGCCGTCATACACTCGGTCATCAGGGTGCGGAAGGCAGGACCCGCGTGGGCGTATGCGGTCGGGCCGTGGTCGCCGAGAAGAAAGTCCTCCGTGGCGAGGGAGAGATTGTCCCGCACGTAGGCGTCGGAAGACAGGGCGGCGCGTTCGAGCAGATCGAAGGAACGGGCCAGAAGGTCCTGCGCACCTTCTGCTTCCGGTGACTCCAGAGCCGGGACGAGGATGACCGTGAAAAGGTCGAAGGCCAGAGAATATGGATTGAGCTTCATGTGATCGAGATCTTCAGGATCCCCGCCCGATTGTTCGGCGTTTTCCCTTTCTCTCGTCACGCAGCGTTCAAATTCTGGCACGGTGCGCAGCAACTCCGGGAAGAGCGTGGACACGGTGATCGGCTTGGTCATGGGAACTCCTGGGCCTATGTCTCATGCCATGGGTGCGGCTTCGGTGTAGCACTCGTTGAAGAACACGCACCCGACGCCTTGGCCGTCCGGGACCACGTCCAGCGGGTCGAGGAGGCTTTCCAGCGTGCTCCTGGTTCCTTCCTTCCAACCGTAGTTGTACACATCGGCCGGATATTGACTCAGGGCCGCCGCGGAGCCAACGATACCGAACCCCTTCATGAAGCCCTTCATGTGCAGGGGCTCGCCGCTCTGCCGGGGGCGGGGGTTGGGTGACCGGTCCCGGGGGTCCACCTCGAATCTCTGGCCGGTGATGTCACTGACGGCCTGTTTGGAGACGATGTTCTTGCGTACACCTTCGAGCCCCTTTCGCACCGAGTCGTCACCGTTGACGTAAGTCGTCACGTTGCCGGTGACATCGTTCGAATTGAGGGCGGTCCAGAGTTCCTTCGCCTCGCCATGGGCGATCTTCAGGTCGTCGTCGGAGAGGAGGCTGGTACCGCTCTTCATCTTCTGGACGCGGTTTTTTCGAGGAGTTCGGAAAGACGCTTCATAAGGTCGGCCGCCTTGGCGATGTGCCACTTGGTACCCACTGGCTGTCCGGAGTTGAACTCCGCGATGAGGGCCGTGGCAACCTTTCCGTTGCCCGTTGCCGTGGTGGCCTGATCGCGGATGTAGAACATCATCGAGTGCTGAGGGGCCCCTGGCCGGTCGGGGCCTCGGGGTAACGGTCGGGCTCGGCCAGACTGGGGGCGGTGACGTGTCGCCGTGCCGCAGACTGGCATCGATCACTCTTCCGAGCAGGGGATGGATTCCATGGCCGAGCGCCCCTTGACGCTGATGGCAGTGCACGCCCACCCGGACGACGAGGCCACGGGCACCGGGGGTGTCCTGGCGCGTTGTGCGGCGGAGGGCATCCGCACGGTGCTCGTCACCTGTACCGACGGCGGCTGCGGAGACGGAGCGGAGGGGGCGAAGCCGGGCGACCCCGGACACGATCCGGCCGCCGTGGTCGCGATGCGTCGACGCGAACTCGAAGCGAGCTGCGAGATCCTGGGAATCGGTCATCTCGAGCTTCTCGGATACGCCGACTCCGGAATGATGGGCTGGCCGGCCAACTCCGCGCCCGGATCGTTCTGGAGCACGCCCGTGGAGGAAGCGGCCGCCCGGCTGGCCGAACTGATGCTGCGGTACCGGCCCGATGTCGTCGTGACCTACGACGAGAACGGGTTCTACGGCCACCCCGATCACATCCAGGCGAACCGGATCACGATGGCCGCGCTCGCGCTGACCGGGGTGGCGTCGAAGGTGTACTGGACGACGGCGCCGCGCTCGATGATGCAGGAGTTCGGGCAGATCATGCGCGAGTTGGGCGAGGACCGGGAGGAGCCCGATCCGTCCGAGACCGGAGCAGAGCTCGAAATCGGCCTGCCCGACGAGGAGATCAGCACATGGGTGGACACGACCGACTTCGGCGGGCAGAAGTTCGACGCGCTGGCCGCGCATGCCAGCCAGGGTGACAACATCTTCTTCCTGCGGATGGGCAAGGAGAGGTTCACGAAGCTCATGGGCGTGGAGACGTTCGTCCGCGTCCACGACACCACCGGCGCGCCCCTGCCCGAGGACGACCTCTTCGCGGGCCTGCGCTGAGCCGCATCCGCCGGACGGCCGCGCCGGGGCCCTGTGCGTGCCGGCGGGCGGGACCGCGCACGCGGACACGGGGTCAAGTTCGGTGGCGGCCCGAAGCTGACAATTCACGCGCGCGCACGGATCTTCCGTGCCAAGGTGGGGAATACGGAATACGCATTTGCAACGCAACGCGTGTCACCCCACTGGCACTTAGGGAGACCCCCACATGCTGCACGGAATCGACGTGAGCGCGTACCAGTCCTCCACATACGACACGGACGGCCTCTCCTTCGTCTTCATCAAGGCGACGGAGGGGCATTCGTACGTCAATCCGAAACTCGCAGACCAGACCAAGACCGGCCGCGACGCCGGACTGGTCGTCGGCTTCTACCACTTCCTCTGGCCCGGCAACCTCACCGCCCAGGCCGAGTACTTCGTCAAACACGCCCCCGAGAAAGCGGGCGAGATCCTCGCCGTCGACTGGGAGACCACCGCCGAGGGCAATCACGCGAGCAACGCCGAGAAGGACACCTTCATCCGCAAGGTGAAGCAACTGCGGCCGAACAACCAGGTCGTGCTCTACACCAACCGCGACTTCTGGCTCAACATCGACACCACCTCCTACGCCGGCGACGGCCTGTGGATCGCCGACTACGTCAGCGCCGGTCACCCGCGCATCAAGGCCAAGTGGCGGTTCCACCAGTACACCAGTGACCCGCACGACAAGAACGTGGCGGACTTCGACGACGAGGCCGCTCTCAAGTCGTGGGCGAAGAAGGAGGATTGAGCCGCTACGACGGTTCCGGAAAGGTTCCGGCAGGTTTCGGGGCGGTGTGCCGGGGCCACACTGTGAGTCGTGGTGACCAGCCCCGCCCCCTTCTGGGAGGCCCTCGACGCCGGTGACCGGGCGGCGCTGCTGCGGGCGGCGACGCGGATCCCGCTCGCCGCCGACCGGCAGTTCCTCGCCCAGGGCGAGGGCTCCGACCACCTTGTCGTGCTGCTGCACGGCTGGGTCAAGGTCGTCGCCCAGTCGCACGCCGGCTACCGCGCCCTGCTCGCGCTGCGCGGCCCCGGCGAACTCCTCGGCGAACAGGCCTCGGTGGAGAACGGCCGCCGCTCCGCCACCCTGGTCACGGCCACCACCGCCGACCTGCTGCATCTCCCGGCCAGCCGCTTCCACGTCCTGGCCCGCGCCCGCCCCGGCATCGCCGCGGCCCTGGAACAGACCCTGGTACGACGGCTGCGCGAGGCCGACGCCCAGCGCGCCGGCATCACCGAACCGGTCCCCGCCCGCCTCGCCGCCCTCCTGCTCGACCTGGTGGAGCGGTGCGGGCTGCCGGAGCCCGACGGCCCCGGCCGCCGGATCGGGCTCGGCCTCTCCCAGGACGACCTCGCCGGGTTGCTGCTCACCTCCCGGCGCACCGTGAGCCGCGTCCTTGAACAGTGGCGGGCGCAGGGCTGGATCGTGACGGGACGTCAGTCGCTGGTGGTGCGGGCGGTGGACCAGTTGAAGGGGCAGGCGTTCGGGGCCTGAGTCCTCGGGCTCAGCAGGACGTGTAACTCACCCCGCCCTTCGGCGCCTTGAAGATACGGTAGCCGTCGGTGTCGGTGAGCTGGTAGGTCACCGTCCAGTCGTCGCAGGTGTCATCGGTGTTGCCGTACGGACCGTAACCGGCGGCCTGGTGGCTGCGGAAGCCGATCGTCGCCAGGGTGTACTCGCCGTCCGAGGAGAGGTCGTTCAGCACGATGTTGCTGTCCCGGGTGGTGGACATGGTCTTCTTCCACTGGGCCCGGCTGGAGCTGGAGTTCTGGTCGACGGCGGTGGAGTCCGGGTCGTAGAGACCGATCGCGGTGTCGTAGTCCTGTTCGTTGATCGCGCCGTAGAACTCGGCGAACATCCTGGCCACGTCCTCGGCCTCCGCGTCGTCGGCGACCTGGGAGTAGTCGACGGTGGCGCCCTTCGTGACGGCCTGGTTCGCGGGGGGTTCCGTGGTGGTGTCCTCGGTGGGGGTCGTCGGGTCGGTGGGATCGGTGGGATCGGTGGGGCCCGAGTAGGGGGTGGCGGACAGCGTCGTACCCGACGAGGAGTTCGAGTCGCCGGACGAGTGCATGTGGGTCAGCACGAGGCCGACACCTCCGCCGACCAGCAGGGCGGCGAGCAGCCCGCCGAGCACCTTGCCGCCCGTCGACGAGGGGGCCGGGCGGCGGACCTGCGGGACGAACGCGGGCGGCGGCGCCGACTGGGCGAACGCGGCGGCCGGCGGTGCCGCCGTGGGCGTCTGGGCCCGGGGCCGCGCCTGAGGCCGGGGCTGGGCCTGCGTCTGTGCCTGCGTCTGTGCCTGGGCCTTCGCGTGGGCCGCCGCCTGCTGCCGCTGCAAGGTCCTGTTGTGCGCCAGTTCCAGCGGTTTCAGCCACTCGATGAGGGCCGGGCGGCGCGCCGGGTCCCGGCTCTGGGCGCGGGAGGCGAGGTTCGCCAGTTCGGTGGAGACGGTGCGCAGCGGGTCGACGTCGGTGCTGTCGAAACTGCGGCTGAAGATCCGCGCGGCGAGCAGCCCGAACTTCCAGGAGTCGGAGGCCTGCGTCGCCTTCTCCTCCGTACCGGGCACCTCCCAGTCCGGCGTGGCCACCTGCTCCAGTACGTCCCGGCCCGCGCAGCGCATGGAGTCGCAGTCGATGAGCAGACAGCGGGCCTTGCCCTGGAGGGTGAACAGCACGTTGTTGGGCGAGAGGTCGCCGATCACCACCTGGCGCCGGTGCAGCCACTCGATGGTGCGGGCCAGGTCGAGCAGGAGTTCCAGGCGCCGTGCGTCGTCGACGAGAAGTCCGATGCGCAGGGCGTAGGTGTCGTCGTTGAGCAGGAACTGCATCGCCTGCGGCTTGGCCTCGTTGAGCGGCGGGATGCGCACCTGGTACGCCGTGGGCATCCGCCCCATCAGGAAGCCGACGACGGTCGTGCCCGGGTTGCGGGACGGCAGCGGGTCCTGCGGGGTGCGCCCCCGGTACACCAGCACGGTCGGCCAGGTCAGCCGCTCGTCGAGGAAGGTGCGCTCGCCCGGGGTGAGCCGCTGGCGGAGGCAGACCATCTCGTACAGCGCGTCGGCGTCGTAGACGATGTTCTGCCGGTACTCCTTGTAGACCAGGGTCTGGCCCGGAAAGCGGTCGTCCGGGTCGGGAACCCCGTAGACGATGCCCTGGCCGCCGTCGCCCAGCCGTTCGGCCGGGTAGTCCCCGAGTTTCTCGGGGAGCACCCAGGGCACCTTCACCTCGGTCATCGCCGCCCTCCCCGTGGCCACAGGGCCAGCAGCGTGCGGTCGTCGTCGAAGGTCTCCCGGTAGAAGTCGAGGGTGAGGGCGAAGGCCAACGGCGGTATGGGGGTGGTGAGTTCGTTGGCGAACAGCTCGGCCACCGGGCCTCGGCCGTCGCCGACCGGATCGCCGAAGCCGTCGGTGCCGACGAGCAGCACCATACCGGGGTCGAGCGGCACGGTCCGGGGACGGATGTCGGCGGTCAGGTACGGCAGGGGCCGTACGGCGGAGGAGACCAGGCCGTCGGGGCCGAGCGACTTGCCGCCGGACAGCCCGTACAGCTGACCGTGTTTGATCCCCCAGACCCCGGAGTCGCCCACCGACACCAGCGTCACCCGCACGCCCTCCGGGGTGGGGGTGGCCGCCCCGGCGACCAGGGTGGTGGCGAGCAGGGCCGCGGTCTCCTCGACGCTCGCGTCCTGGCGGTGCAGCAACCGGGCGGCCTGCGTGCGCAGTTGCCAGTGGACGGTGCTGAGGAGCTTGCCCCAGTCGGTGACCTGGCCGCCGCCCGCCCGGACCTGGTCGAGGAGTTCGCCGACCGCGCTGCGGCAGGCCAGCTGGGAGCCGATGTGCGGCTGGCGGGCGTCGGAGACGCCGTCGGCGACGGCGAACACCACGGTCTGCGACAGCTCGTCGTAGGCGGCCGCGGCGTCGTCCTCGCGGGGGCGGCCCTCGGCGCGGTGGGCGTAGCCGCGCACCGAGGCGAGCCGCAGGTCGAGGGCGTCGGTGGACCAGCCGTCGCACACGGTGTCCGGCCGGTACGAGAGCCCGCCGGCGGGCGGCCGGTAGGCGAAGTCGGGGGCCGCGCCGTCGATGAGGATGGGCTGCCAGGCCTCGCCCAGGTCGGACGGGGGCGGGGGCGGCGGGCCCGGCGCGTACCGCTGCCCGGCGCCGGGCAGGCCCGCGCGGGAGGTGGGTGCGCCCGGCGGCCAGCCGCCGTCCCGCTCGAAGTCGTACACCGCGTCGGGACCGCCGCCGTTGCCGGGACCGCCGGGACCGCCAGGACCGCCGGAGCCGCCGGAGCCGCCGGAGCCGCCGGAGCCGCCGGGACCGGACGCCGGGAACAGATCCGGCGCCGGCCCGGGCGGCGGTGGCACCGCCCCGTACTGTCCGCCGTGCCGCTCGCCATACTGCTCGCCGTACTGCTCGCCGTACTGCTCGCCCCGTTCTTCGCCGGAGCGCCGGTTGTGGAACATGGCCACCTCAGATCACATCGATGGCCACGGTGAAGCCTTCCGGCTTGTCCACCACGAGCTGCGGGGCGGCCGAGCCGAGCGAACGGCCCGAGGAGATCACGCTCTTGGTGAGCGCCGTGCAGAACTTGGCGATGGCGCCGCCGACATCGACGCCCTGGTTGGCGACGAAGCCGAACTCCGGCTGGGTGGCGACCTGGTTGATGGTCGACGCGTCGGCGTCCACGATCCCGCAGGCGATGATGTTGGGCGCCCCGAGCGTGAGGTGACGGTCGGTCAGTCTGCGGTGGGCGTCCTGCCAGTCCTCGTTGTGGTTGGGCAGTCCGTCGCTGAGGAAGAACACGGCGGGCCGGTGCACCTGGTAGCCCTCCCGTTTGAGGTCGGCCACGTCGCCCGGTATCCGCTTGATCAGGTCCTCGAAGGCGTTCAGATAGCTGGTCATGCCCCGGGTGCGCAGTTCGGGGAACTCGCCCGCGCTGCGCAGATCGACGAGGTGGACGCGCTCGACCACGTCGTCGGAGAAGCCGAGCACCGAGAAGCGCACCTTGGCGGCGGCCATCGGCTCGCCGAGGAGTGCCTGGTGCAGCGAGCGCAGACCGTCGTTGAGGTCGTCGATGTGGTCGATCATGGAACCGGACTCGTCGGCGAGGACGTAGATGGGGAGCAAGTGCCCCCGGTTGCTTTCCACCATCGTCTTTCCGTTTCTCGCGGGTTGGGGAGCTGTGGATCGGGTCAGTAGGCGTCCTCGGCGCGCCGGAACCCGTCGGGCGGGTTGACCGAGAACTGCGGGTCGCCGGCGGCGATCCGGCGGCCGTAGCCGACGACGCTGTCGCGCAGGAACACCGCGCAGCTGTGCGCGGCGGAGACGGCGTCCTGGTGCGGCGGGGCCATGAACCCGAACTCGGGCCGGGTGGCCACGGCCCGCACCGCGAAGGTGTGCGCCCGGCCCACGCCGAGCGCGATGACGTGCGGCGCGGCCGGGTTGCCCGTGGCGTCGGTGAGCGCGCGGTGCGCGTCGCGCCAGTCGTCGCTCTCGTCGGGCGTCCCGCCGGTGACGAAGTACACGAGCGGGCGCAGCACTTGGGCGCCCTGCGCCTTGACGACCCCGACGTCCTGCGCGACGACGGTCCGCAGCTGCTGGAAGGCGTGGCCGTACGACAGCCCCTGGCGGCCGGTGAGGATCGGGGTGCGGGTGGCGGTGGTGACCGTCTCCAGTTGGAGCCGGGGTTCGGTGGTGGCGGCCATGCCGAGCACGGACAGCCGGATGCCCGCCGAGACGTCCGGGGCGGCGGCGAGGGCCGCGTGCAGGTCGCTCAGGCCGCGGTTGAGCTCTTCCAGGCAGTCGGGCGCGGACTCGTCGAGGACGAGGTAGATCAGCGCCGCGTAGGCGGGCCGGACGACCGGGGTGACCTGGGTGGGTGTGTATCCCGGGGCGTACGGCTGGGACGGGCCGGCGGGTGGCGCGTACGGCTGAGAGGGGCCGGCCGGTGGCGTGTACGGCTGGGCGGGCGGCGCGGTGTACGGCGGCTGGACGTGGGACTGGGTCGGGGTGGGGCCGGAGGCGGCGGCCGAGGGGAGCTGGGCGGCGGGCGCGTCCCAGGGGCGGGCGCCCGGCAGCTGGGGTGTGCTCGTGGCGGGCAGCTGGTTGGCCCCGGCGGCGCGGCCGACCACGTCGGTCAGCAGCTGCCGCATCACCTCCAGGTCGCCGGCCTGCACCAGGTTCTTGTCGGCCATCGCCTGGAACAGGGCGAGCGCGCGCTGGTTCTGCAGCTCGGCGGTGGCGAAGCGGGCCTCCTCCAGCTTGCGCAGCATCTCGAAGGCGCCGGCCGCGTCCTCGGGGTGGGTGTTGAGGTACTGGCGGATCAGGCCCTCGCTGTCGATCCGGGTGCCCTCCAGGGCCCTGGCCTGCCGGGCCGCGGCCTCCATCTGCAACTCCTGCTGTTTGGCGTCGAGTTGCCCCTGGCGTACGACCGCCCCCATGTTCGGCGTGTGCTCGGCCTGGCCGAGCGTCTCCCGGCGGCCGGCCTCGATCAGGGACTCCAGGTACGCCTTGGACTTGGCGTCGGGCGTGACGGTGACCTGGCAGCCGTAGATGATCAGGCCCTCGGCGAGCACGACCTGCTGGGCGCACTTCTGGTTGAGGAACATCTGGAGCCCGAAGGAGTCCTCGATCGCGAACCGCTGCCCGGCCGCGTGGAACAGGCTGGTGAGATAGGAGTGGACGACGGGCAGCGCGTCGTCGATGCCGGAGCGCACCCAGTTCTTGGCGCCGTCGAAGCCGTCGATGCGGAAGCAGAAGTCGACCCGGACCTCGAAGGCGTGCACGCCGTCCCGGGAGACCAGCGGGTTGCGGCCGAGCACGGCGCTGCGCTGCCGGGGCCGCAGGTCGACCTCGTAGCGGGTGCGGTATTTGGAGAAGACCTGCTGGGACGGGGTCATCGGGCGGCCGTCGAAGCACTCGACCTCGCCGGCGGCGGTGGCGTAGACGACCGCGAGGTGCGGCTGGGTGGCCTTGGTGGGCCCGACCGCCAGGCGCGGGACGGGTTGCCTCTCGGCGATCAACGAGACCGGCTCACTCACCGGGCACCTCCTGACTGGGTGGATGCGGCTGCCTTCAGGGCGGCGCCGAGCACCGCCGCCGTGCGGGGCAGCGGGCGGAACCGGTCGCGGTCGGTCCAGTGGCGGGCGTAGCGCTCCAGGAGCAGCGCGGCCCGGGGGCCGCGGGCGGCGACGTCCTCGACGAGGACGCGGACAATGTCGTCCAGGAGCTGCGGGTCGGCCTCGGCGCGGGCGGCCCAGGCCTCCAGCACGCCACCGGCCTCGTCGGCGAACAGCTCGCCGTTGATCACCTCGGCCCACAGGTAGCCGAGCAGGCGCCGCAGTTCGTGGCCGGGCGGCGCGTCGGCGGCCAGCCGGAGCAGGGTGGGGCGGCTGCGCCGGCCGCCGGCGGTGCCCGGTTCGTCGGTGACCAGGAGGTTGGCGAGCATCAGGAACACCAGATGCCCCGAGGGACGGCTGGCGCTCTCGTGGGACATCTCGGCGATGGCCCGCAGCACCACACCGGCGTACGCGTCGACGTCCTCCTCCAGGAGGTCGGCGAAGGCGTCGCCGATCTCGATGGCGACCTGGATGTGGTCGACGGTGCCCAGCCGGGTGAGCGCGAGGACGGCCCCGGAGAGGTCGGTGCCGCCCAGGCACAGGCCGTAGGCGCGGGCGGCGGCCGCCTCGAACTCCCAGTCGGTGCTCATGTACCAGCGCTCGACGAGCCCGCGCACCCCGGGCCGCAGCGCCGGGCGGCGCAGGCAGACGCGCAGGGCGTAGGCGACGGCCTCGCGGCGCAGATAGCCGGTGGCCTGGTCGCGCACCCAGTCGGGGAAGACCTGGGTGGCGACGTACTCGAAGGACTCGGTGGCGATCAGCCCCAGCGCCGTACCGGCGTAGCTGCGCACCTGCTGCGACCGCCGGTCGACCAACTCGCCGAGCCAGCCGATGAGTTCGTCCTGGATGCGGTACTCGGACCAGACGTGCCGGATGATCCGGGCCGGGTAGTCGGGATTGCGGTACTCGGCGACCGTGCAGGGCAGCCAGCCGAAGTCGCCCAGGGTGAGGGTGGCGACGGTCCGGGCGCGCAGCTTCTCCGCGAGCAGCCGGCGGGACTGGCTGAACGGGTCCTGGCGCAGCGGTACCGGGCCGGTCTCCTCGGTGGTCTTGAGCACGCCCCGTTCGCTGCGGAACCGGTCGAGCAGCGCGCTCGCGCCCATGGCGACATGCTCCTGGGGCAGCCCGCCGAGCACCGCGAGGGCGATGGCCTGGGTGCGCAGCCCGGTCTCGCCGAGCCCCTCGAACCATTCCTCGGGCCCTTCCCCGCCCGTGTGGTCCATCCGGGCGCGCACCCGGTCCGGGTCGATGGCGCCGCCGCCGTGCTCGTGCGCGAGCACCTCGGCAAGCCGGGCCGCGTCCCGGCAGGCGGCGGCCGCGTCGAGGAGTTCCTCGGCGAGGTCGCCGATCCCGCCCGCGGTGAGCGCGCCCTCGGCGTCGTCGTCGCCGAGCCGGTGGAAGAGGTGGGCGCGCAGCACGTCGGCCAGGACGTCGGGCCGGGCGATGCGCTGCACGTACTCGCCGACCCCGCGTCCGAGGTCGGTCTCCGGACCGGCGATCAGTACGAGGTGCGCGTCGGCGTGCAGCAACAGGTCTTCGAGGCCGTCGAGTTGGGGGCCGCGCAGCTCGTCGAGGTCCGCCGGCCGGTCCACCAGCAGGCCTGCCCCGCTGCCGAGTTGCCGGAGGTCGTTGAGCTGGACCAGTTCGGCGACCGAGTCGAGCTGGTAGAAGCGCTTGGCCTGGGCGGCCAGCAACAGCCGTACGGCGGCGGCGTGTTTGCCCGAGCCCGCCGGGCCGCGCAGCACGACCGAGCGGCGCTGCCAGGCGTCGGCGACCACGTCGTCCCAGCGGGGCGGCGCCTGGAAGGTGTGCCGTACGGTCTCCACCGCCTGGGCGGGCAGGGTGCGCAGGACGAGCCTGCGGTCCTCCCCCACGTTGATGACGATCTTGTCGCCGTCGAAGACGTCGCCGCCGATGCGTCCCCAGGCCGAGCGCAGCAGCCCGGCCCGCAGACTGCCCGCACCGGCCCGGGCGGTGGCCTGACTGGCGCTGCCGCCGGCGCCGACGCTGTTGTCGGGAGGCGCGGCGGCCGTCGGCTGGCCGGCACCCGGCATCGGCTGTCCGGCCCCGCCGTCACCGCCGCCCGCCGGGGCGGCGGAACCGGCCGGACCGGAACCGGCGGGACCGGCGGAGCCGGGGGAACCGGCCGGGGCGGCGGGCCCGGCGGCCGGCGACGCGGCCCCTCCCGGGGCTCCCGGGGCCCCCGCGCCACCCCCACCGGCCCCCGCCGCCGGTGGGGTGCTCATGCCCCGTCCTCAGGGATGTCGTCGTCGCCGTACACGACCTTGCGGCCGTTGACGTAGTCGCCCTTGATCTCGACGAAGTCACCGCGTACGGCCATCGCACCGTCGCCGACGGCTATCTGACTGTCCGTTATCTCGAACGACACGGGCGGCGGGACCGGGCTCCCCAGTTCGGTCCCGCCGCCGGCCGCCCCCGCGGATCCGCCCGTGCCGGGAGCGTCCCCCGGTCTCGCTCTCCCACGTGGCGGTTCCCCCGAGTCCGCGGGGAGTCCGGGCGGTGCCGGATAGCCGGGTACGGTGACCCAGCCCCGGCACGGTTCGCCGTGCTTGGTGACGAAGTCGGCGGGCAGGTACGCGGCCGGGTCGATGCCCGGGTAGCGGCCCAGCACCACCCTGCGGTGGATCTCGTCGGAGACGACCAGCACCAGCTGGGCCCGCCCGGCGCGGGCGAGGACCTGCTTGACCGGTCCCGCGTCCACGAGCCGGGCCAGGTCGTTGATGCCGGTACCGGTCCAGCGCTGGCCCCGGCGGATCACCAGCCCCTGGTTCAGCCCGACGCGCAGCCGCATCCGGTGCTCGTGGTTGAAGGTGTCGCGGTGCCGGAGCAGCGCGTCCTCCATGCCGCGCACCAGCTCGCGCAGCAGCTTGGTCGGCCGGGTGTCCGGCGGAAGTAACAGCAGCATCCCGTCCCCGCGGTCCTGCGTCAGCTCCTCGTCGAGCGGGAGTCCGGCGCCGGCCAGCGCGAACTCGACCACGTGGTACAGCTCTTCGTGCAGCGTGGCCTGGGTGGTCTCCGGGCGCAGGCTGAAGTCCTCGATGTCGAGGAGCGCGATCCAGTAGCTGAGCGGATCGTCCGGAACCACCATGTGCGACCTCCCGTGCCGACGCGGGACCCGTGGTGCGCCCCGCGCATATCTGGATAGAACCTGCTTCCGGCAGTGTCTACGCCATCTGGCGCACAGTGCCCTGATCTCAACAGCTTCGCCGAGGTTTCCGACATAACGTCACACAGACGCGTACGATGCCCCACCTGTGCGCACAGAAACCCCCGGGACGGAAAATGTCGTTCCGTCATATTCTGTGTGTGAGAGGGAAGTTGACTGTCGAGGTTCGGAAGCCGGTTTGAGGGGGGCCCGGTTGCGACAGTTCCGTGTTCCGCCGCAGTTGCTGGTGGGCTTCGTGCTCGGGCTGGTGGTCGTGCTGCTCACCCGCTCCTGCGGGGGCGGCGGTCCCACGTCGTCGGCGTCGGCTCCGTCACCGCCCGCGGCATCCGCCTCGGTGCGGAGCGACACCGGCGTACCCGCGCTGTGGCCGACGCCGAGGAGTGTACGCCGGGGGAGCGGTTCGGTGCCGATCGGGCAGAGCGTGGCGGTACGGTCCGACGCGGGCACGGACGCGTCGACGCTGGACTCGGTGACCCGGGCGTTGCGGGCGGGCGGCGCACGGGAGATCCGGGTCGGGGACTCGGCCAGGCGGGGCGAGCTCCTGGTGACAGTGGGGACGACCGCGGGCGGGCTGCCGCCGGAGGGGTACACACTCACGGCGGCCACGACCTCCGCCGGCCCCCGGGTGACCTTGTCCTCCTCCGACGCGGACGGCGCCTTCCACGCGGCCCAGACCCTGGCCCAGCTGATCCGCCCGGTCGGCTCGCCGGTCGCCCGCACCGCGCTCCCGGCCGTCACCATCCGCGACTGGCCGGCCACCGCCACCCGGGGCATCGTCGAGGGCTTCTACGGCACACCCTGGACGCAACGCGAACGCCTCGGCCAACTCGACTTCGCGGCCCGCTGGAAGCTCAACACGTACATCTACACGCCGAAGGACGACCCGTACCTCCGCGACCGCTGGCGCGACGAGTACCCCACGGCCGCGCTCACCGCACTGCGCACCCTGGCCGCCCGGGCCGCCGCCGACCACGTGAGGTTCGTGTACGCCCTCTCCCCCGGCACGTCGATCTGCTACTCCTCGGCGAGCGACCTGACGGCGCTGCTCACCAAACTCCGCCAGCTCTGGGACGGCGCCGGGGTCCGCGCCTTCGCCGTCCCCCTGGACGACATCGAGATCGGCCGCTGGAACTGCGCGCGGGACGCGGCCGTCTACGGCACGGGCCGCGCGGCGGTCGCCCGCGCCCAGGCGGCCCTGCTGAACGAGGTCCGCCTCGACTTCCTGGCCGGTCACCCGGACGCGGCCCCGCTGATCACCGTCCCCACGGAGTACGACGGCGCCCGCGCGAGCGCGTACAAGACCACCCTCGCGGCCGAACTGGACAAGGACGTCACGGTGATGTGGACGGGCCCCCTGGTGGTCTCCCCCGGCATCGGCACGGCCCAGGCCCGAGAGGCGTCCCGCCTCTATGGTCACCGCGTCGTGGTCTGGGACAACTACCCGGTGAACGACTACACGGCCCCGAACCTGCTGCTGGGCCCGTACACGGGGCGCGACGCCTCCCTCCCCGGCGCGGTGGCGGGCCTCCTGGCCAACCCCATGAACCAGGCGGCGGCCTCCGACCCGTCCCTCTTCTCGACGGCGGCGTACACCTGGAACCCGACGGCGTACCGCCCGGCACAGGCCCTGGACGCGGGCCTGTCGGTACTGGCCGACGGCGACGGAACCGCCCTGACGGCGCTGCGCGCCTTCGCGGACGTGAACCGGGCGTCGAGGCTGGACCCGACGCAGGCCCCCGAACTGGCGGCGCTGATCACGGCGTACCGGAAGGGCGGGCCGGACGCGGAACGCTCCCTGCGCACGCGACTGACGGTCCTCGCGAACGCGCGGACGACGGTCCCGGCCGCCCTCCGCACGTCCGCGTCCCCCTGGCTGGCCGCGACCCACGACTGGGCGGAGGCCGCCCTCTCCGCCCTCGACCTGCGCGAGGGCAGATCCACCAGGGCCGAGGTCGAATCCCACCGCACGGCGGCCCGCTCCCACACGATCACCGACTGGCAGGGCGAACGCCGGACGGTGGAGGTGGGAACGGGGGTACTGGACACGTTCGTGGCCCGACTACTGAGCGAATGAGCCGGCCGAAGGGCCGCGCCGGTCCCGGCACCGCCGCCCCGCACCATCGTGGCTGAGCACCGTCGCGGCGGAGACACAGCAAACGGCGTTGCTCAAACCCCGCCCCGCCACGCCGCAACCCCAGTACGCCGCATCCCCACCCCGCCTCAACCCCACCCCGCCGCAACGGCGCTCAGCCGCGGCGGCGGTCTTCGGCGGTGCCGAACCGGCCGCACCCCCGCGTCGAACGGCCCGCGTCGAACGGCCCGCCCCGACGCGCGTTACCCCCGGAAGCCCTCCGGCCGCTCAGGGGACGCCTCCGTCAGGGCCTTGCCCACGGTCTCCGCGCCTGCCCGCAGGCCGTACACCGGGGTCCCCGGCTGCTGGCGCCAGGAGTCGTCGATGCCGCCGTTGTCGACCGTGTCGAAGCCGAGTTCGTCGATCAGGGCGCGGACGACCCGCTTGGCCGCCTCGTCGTCGCCGGAGACCGGGAGGGCCTGGCGGTCGGGGTCGCCGGCGGGCAGGTGGCGGTCCAGGATGTCCTGCGCGTAGGTGCCGTTGAACGCCTTGACCACGGCGTGCCCGATCTGGCGCTCGGTCCAGCGGCTCTCCGTGATGCCCTCGTCCTCGATCCCGGCGATCCGGCCGTCCCGCTCCCGCGGGTAGTAGTTGCCGGTGTCGATCACGGCCACGTTCGGCGCCGCGCCGTCCAGCAGGCCCGCCGGCAGGTTCGGGACCGCCTTCAGCGGGACCGTGACGACCACGACCTCCGCGCCCCGCGCCGCCTCCCCGGCCCGTACCGCCGTCGCACCCGTCTCCTCGGCCAGTGCGGCGAGCGTCTCGGGACCTCGTGAGTTCGCCACGGACACGTCGTGGCCGAGAGCGGTGAGCCGCCGGGTGAGGTTGCCGCCGATGTTGCCCGCGCCGATGATGCCGATCTTCATGACACGCCTCTCGAAAGTCGTTGCACATGCATGAAAAAGCTGCTGTGCGGCGACAACCCCGGGGGCACGTGACCTATTCCACGGGCACGGCAATCGGGTGGCTAGCCCGCGAACGGGTCCGCCAGTTCCGCGCGCAGCACCTCCGCCGCGGCCTCCGCGTCCCCGTCCCGCACCGCCCGTACGAGCGCCTCATGGGCCTCGTCCCCGGTGTCCGGGTCGGTCGCGCGCAGGCCGGTCAGGGCCAGCAGGTCGATCAGACCCTCCCGGAGCACCGGGGTGAACTCGGTGAACAGGTCGGCGAGGACGGGGTTGTGGGCCGCCGCGACCACCGCCGCGTGGAAGGCGATGTCGGCGTCGACGAAGGCGGGGTCGTCCGCCTCCCCCGCCGCCCGGCGACCGGCGAAGGCCTCCTCGATCGCCGTGACGTCCGCGGCGGTACGGCGTTCCGCGGCGAGCCGGGCCGCGTGCACCTCCACCGCCATCCGGACCTCGTAGACATCGGTGACCGCGGCCCGGCGCAGCCGCGTCGGCCAGTCCTCGGCGGCCTCGGTGGCGATGACGAAGACACCCGAGCCCTGCCGGGGCCGCACCAGCCCGGCACCGGCGAGCGCGCGCAGCGCCTCGCGGACCGTGGAACGGCCCACGCCGAGTTCCTTCGCCAGGGTCGTCTCGCCGGGCAGCCGGGTGCCGACGGGCCAGGCGCCGCCGGTGATCTGCTCGCGCAGCCGGGCGGCGGCCTGTTCGACCAGCGGGCTCGGGCGGACGGGGCCGAGGGCCATGCGGTGTCACCAACTCCTCTGGGGGCCGACGCGGTTCACAGGAATTCTCACTTGTCTGAGGACCTGAGGAGTCACTACGGTACCGTCCATGACGTTCCGCGGTCTTCTTCTCGGCTGCCGCGGCGGGGCCTGACGCGACCGGCACCCCGCCGCGGGTCGCCGTGCTGCCGGTCACCGTCCGACCGAACGAGCCGAGAGGCAGCAGCACCGATGACCCTCCTGCGCGACTGGAACCCGCAGCGCCCCAGCCCCATGCCGTACCACCGTTACCGCCCCTTCCAGGAACGGGTCGCCGTGCCGGTGACGGAGCGGAACTGGCCTGCCGCCCGGATCGAGCGCGCCCCGCTGTGGGTGCCCGTCGACCTGCGCGACGGCAACCAGGCCCTTGCCGAGCCGATGGACACCGCGCGCAAGCGCCGCTTCTTCGACCTGTTGGTCCGCACCGGCTTCAAGGAGATCGAGGTCGGCTATCCGTCCGCCAGCCGGACGGACTTCGACTTCGTACGGCACCTGGTGACGAGCGGGGCCGTGCCGGACGACGTCACCCCGGTGGTGTTCACCCCGGCCCGGCGGGACCTGATCGACCGGACCTTCGAGGCGATCGAGGGGATGGACCGGGCCGTCGTCCACCTCTACATCGCCACCTCCCCGGTGTGGCGGGAGGTGGTGCTGCGCCGGGACCGGGCCGAGGTGTGGCGGACCGTGCGCGAGGCGGCCGGGCACATGGCGCGCCGGGCCGGGGACGCGCCCGGGGTCCGCTTCCAGTTCTCCCCGGAGACCTACAACCTCACCGAGCCCGACTTCGTCCTCGAACTCTGCGACGGGCTGACCGAGTTGTGGGACGCGAGCCCGGACCGGCCGGTCACCCACAACCTGCCCGCGACCGTCGAGATCGCCACCCCGAACGTCTACGCCGACCAGATCGAGTACGCCCACCGCAACCTCGCCCGCCGTGACTCGGTGATCCTCTCCGTCCACCCGCACAACGACCGCGGCACCGGCGTCGCCTGCGCCGAACTCGCCGTCCTGGCGGGCGCTCAGAGGGTGGAGGGCTGTCTGTTCGGCAACGGCGAGCGGACCGGCAACGTCGACCTGGTCACCCTCGCCCTCAACCTGTTCGCCCAAGGGGTCGACCCGATGGTCGACTTCGGTGACATCGACGCGGTCCGCGAGACGGTCGAGGAGTGCAACCGGCTCCCGGTGCATCCACGGCATCCGTACGCCGGCGACCTCGTCCACACCGCGTTCTCCGGCACCCACCAGGACGCGATCAGCAAGGGGTTCGAGGAACACGCCCGCAGGGCCGGGGAGTTGGGGGTTCCCGCGGCCCGGGCCCCCTGGTCCGTCCCCTATCTGCCGGTCGACCCGGCCGACCTGGGCCGGACGTACGAAGCCGTGATTCGCGTCAACTCACAGTCGGGCAAGGGAGGTTCGGCGTACCTGTTGCGCACCCGCCACGGCGTCGACCTGCCGGAGCGGATGCGCCCCGGGTTCGCCCGCCTCGTCCAGGAGACGACGGACACGAGCGGCCGGGAGGCCACCCCGAAGGAGCTGTACGACCTCTTCCGCGCCGCCTACCTGGCCGACGGCGAGGTCCGGCTCGACTCCTGGTCGGTCCACGAGGAGGCGCCGGGCCGGCACCGCTTCGTCTGCACCCTGCGCACCGGCGACCGTACCGGCGACCACGAGGGCACCGGCGCCGGTCCGCTGACCGCCCTCGCCGACGCGCTGACCGGCGCCGGCCATGCCACGGAGATCCTGGAGGTCACCGTGAACGGGTCGTACGCCTTCGCCGAGTGCCGGGTGGCGGGGGCGAGCACGGTCTGGGGCGCGGCCGAGGACGCCTCGCCACTGGCGGCCTCGGTCGGCGCGGTGCTCTCCGCGGTGAACCGGGCGGCGGTGCGATGAGCGTCGTACTGCGCGCGGAGGACGTGCACGTGGTGCGGGACGGGCGGCCGATCCTCCAGGAGGTGTCGCTGACCGTGCGGGCCGGTGAGCACTGGGCGCTGCTCGGGGCCAACGGCGCCGGGAAGTCCACCCTGCTCGGGCTGCTCGGGGCCCTGGTGCATCCGACGCGGGGCACGGTGGAGGTCCTCGGCAGCCGGCTGGGCCGTGTCGACCTGCGCGAGCTGCGGACGCGGGTGGGCCATGTCGACCCCCGCCACCCGCTGACCGAGCCGCTGCGGGTCCGGGACGTCGTCCTGACCGGGCTGACCAACTCCGTGGCGCGGCTGCCCAGGTGGCGTCCGACGCCGGAGCAGGAGGAGCGCGCCGACCGGCTGATCGGGACGCTGGGGCTGGCCGGGCACCGGGAGGCCCGCTGGCCCACGCTCTCGCAGGGCCAGCGCGGCCGGACCCTGATCGCCCGCGCCCTGATGCCCGAGCCCCGGCTCCTGCTGCTCGACGAACCGGCCACCGGCCTGGACCTGCCGGGCCGGGAGCACCTGCTCACCGCGCTGGACGCACTGCGCCGGGACCATCCGCACCTCGCGACCGTGCTGGTCACCCATCACCTGGAGGAACTCCCGGCGGGCACCACCCACGCCCTGCTCCTGCGCGACGGCCGCGCGCTGGCGCACGGCACGGCGGCCGAGGTGCTCACCAGCGACCAACTCGGCAAGTGCTTCGACCTGCCGCTGGCCCTGGAGCGGCACGGCGGCCGCTGGACCGTCCGCGTCGAGTCGAGGGCAGGAGAGTCCGGGGCACGGTAGTCCGGTCCATGAGAAAGGGGGCGCCCGCGGCTCGACGGCCGGGCGCCCCCTCCCTCTCGGCTCACTTGCTCAGGTAGGCCCAGAACTCGTCGAACGACAGGACCTTGTCACCGTTGAGGTCACGGGTCTTGATGATGGCCTCGGCCACCGTGTCGGTGACGTTCCAGTCGCCCCCCTGGGCCAGGGCGGTCTTGAACTCGGCCGCGGTGATGACGCCGTCACCGTCCGTATCGATCCGCTCGAACTGCTTGCGTGCTTCCTCGATGTCCGCCACCGGATCCGCCCCTTCGTACGCTTTACTGCCTGTTGACGAAGGTCAGATTAACCGGCCGCGCGGGCTCGCAGTGCGGCGACCACCCAGGCGAACTCCTCACGGTGCGCGGCCGCGGGCTCCACACCCTTCATCCTGATCAGCAACTCCCGGTACCGGGCGAGCCGGTCGTTGGACGCCGACTCCATCCGTGCGAGTACCTCGGTCAGGTCCCCGCCCCCGAGCACCTCCCGTACGATCGCCTCCGCCTCGGGCGACTCGGGGGCGATTCCCCGCTCGCGGGCCTCCGCGCCGAGCTGCACCAGCCGCATGGGAAACCAGGTGGCCCGCCCGGGGGCGAGGGAGCGGTCCCCGTCCGCGGCGTTGAACTCGACCACCTGCCGCATCTGCGCCCGGAACTCCGGGTCCTGGACCATCTCGGCCAGCTCCACCCAGGCGTCCACCTGCTCCGGGGTGGGGTCCTCCGGCAGGTCCGCGGCGATGGAGCGCATCCGGTCCTCGATGGCCGGGTCCACGGTGTCGAGCCCCTGGAACAGCTCGGCCACGAACTCCTCCATGATCCGCTTCCGTTCGGCTGCCGACAGCCGCGCCAGCTTGTTCATGAGCGTCATCTCCTCTGCGGTCGAACCCCGTCGTGCCACGGTCGACAGCACCGCACGGGTCACCTTCAGCGAGCTGATCTGCGCGTCCAGCGCCGTCACGTGCGCCGCCGCGACCTCGGCCACGGTCCGCTCCCCGGAGAGCACCTCGCGCACATGGCCGAGGCCGAGGCCCAGCTCGCGCAGGGTGCGGATCAGCTCCAGGCGCGCGAAGGACTCGGCGTCGTAGAGCCGGTAGCCGCCGGAGGAGCGGGTCACCGGGGTGAGCACGCCCTCGTCGGACCAGTAGCGGATGGTGCGCACGGTCAGTCCGGTGGCGCGCGCCAGCTCGCCGATGGTGAAAAGTCCGGTGCCGTCGTCGATCATGTCTGCGAGTGTGGGCCTTCCAGTGGGTGGAGACTCAAGGAGCACGGTGACAGAGACCCTGCGGGACATTCTGGACGCGGCGGCCCGGGGCGTCTTCCCGCCGCCCGACGGCCGTACGACGGTCGTCCCGCAGCCGTCGTCCCGGGACGCGGGGGTCCTCTCCTTCACCGCGCACTCGGTGGTGTTCGTCGACGAGGACCCGCGGTGGGTGTACGACACCCTGCGCGCGACCCCCTCCGACCCGCTGGCCGCGTCGATGAACGCGCGCTTCCTCACCGCCCTGATGGACCGCACGGGCCGGGAGCAGGAGGCGATCGACGCGCTGCTGGTCGCCGATCCGCTGCCCGGCCGCCCGGACCTCCCGCTGACCGAGCTCACCGGCCCCGACCACTCCCGGGTCGCCTACGCCCGGGGCCGCCGCGACGAGGTGCGGGCCTTCGCGGCGGACGGCGGGGTGGTGGTGCTCGGCCGGGGCGTGGCGGGACGCCTCGAGGTCTCGGTGGAGGTGGACGAGGGGGTACGGCAGCGGGGGCTGGGCCGGGCTCTGGTGACCGCCGCCCGGCAGCTCGCCGGGGAGCCCCTGTGGGCGCAGGTCGCCCCGGGGAACGCCCGCAGCGTACGGGCGTTCCAGGCGGCCGGCTATGTGCCGGTCGGCGCCGAGGCGCTGCTGCTGAAGGCCTGAGGCTCAGCGGAAGATGCCCGTGTGTCCCAGCGAATAGCGGCCCGGCTGCGGGTAGACGGCGAGTCCGTGCGGGCCGCTGCCGACGTGGATGCGGGCCAGCTCCTTGCCGGTGCCGGTGTCGATGGCGTACACCTCGGAGTTGTACCGTCCGGACAGCCACAGCACCTTGCCGTCCGCCGACACCCCGCCCATGTCCGGGCTGCCGCCGCCGGGCAGCCGCCACTTCTCCGTCAGCCGCTTCTGGGCGAAGTCGAACACGGAGATGGTGCCCTCGCCCCGGTTGGAGACGTACATCACGCGGGAGTCCCGGCTGACGTACAGTCCGTGGGCGCCCTTGCCGGTGGGCAGGAAGGCCGGCTTGGTGAAGCGGTCGCCGTCCAGGATCCACAGCCCGTCGGCCATCATGTCGGCGATGTAGAAGAGCTTGCCGTCGGGCGAGATCTTCACGTCCTGCGGCATCGCCCCGTGGAACGGCAGTTTCTCCTGCCGGAGCACCTCCATCTTCGCGGTGTCCACCTTGAGCACCTCACCGCTGAACTCGCAGGACACGATGAAGTACCGGCCGTCGCGCGAGAAGTCGGCGTGGTTGACGCCGTAGCAGCTGACCGGGAGGGACTTGACCGTCTTCATGGTGTGCGCGTCCCGGAACACCAGCGCGCGGTCCATGGAGGCCATCACGATCGCGTACTTGCCGTCTGGCGTGAAGTACAGGTTGTACGGGTCGTGCACGGCGACCGGTTTGCCGACCTTGCCGGTCTTCGGGTCGATGGGGGTGAGGCTGTTGCCCAGGTCGTTGTTGACCCACAGGGTCTTCATGTCCCAGGACGGCACGACGTGCTGGGGCTGCCGGCCGACCCGGATGGTCCTGACCACCCGGTAGGTCTTCGGGTCGATGATCGAGACGGTGTCGGAGTTGGTGTTGGGGACGTAGACCAGGGACGGGAAGTTCTTGACGACCGGTGACAGGTTGCCCGGGCGGTCGGCGGCGTAGACGTCGGCCGGGTCGAGGACCGGGGGCATGCCCGGCAGCGTGTCGACGATCTGCTCCGCCTTCGTCGCGGGCGGCTGCACGGGAGCGCTGCTGCGAGCGGCCTGGGGTTCTCCGGAGCCGCCGCTGCACGCGGACAGCAGCGCCAGGGCGGCGAGGACGGCAGCGGCGGCCGGCAGACGGACGGCTTTCGTGGTTCGCATCAGCTCAGCAGCTCCGTGGTGGTGACCGCGCGCAGTCCGCGGCGGTCGAGTTCTTGGAGTACGCCGGGGAGGGCGGCGACCGTGTCGGGGTATCCGAAGTGCATGCTCACCACCGAGCCGCCCCTGACCTCCGCGAGCACCTTGCGGGTGACGGCCGTCGCGCCGGGCCGGGTGTAGTCGAGCGAGTCGACGTCGTAGGACAGCACGTGCGGGTAGCCGACGTCGGCGGCGAGCCGGACGACGAGCGGCGTCGCGGTCGGTGCCCTGGACGGGCGGAACCAGCTGCCGATCGAACCGGTGAGGTGTTTGAGGCGCTCCGCGCAGTCGGCGATCTCCTTGCGGGCGTCGGCCTCGGCCATGGCGTTGATGGAGATGTGCCGCTGGGTGTGGTTGCCGAGGTCATGACCGCCGTCGAGGATGCGGCGGGCCATGGCGGGATACGCGTCGAGCCAGCTGCCCACGGCGAGAACCGTCAGGCGGGCGCCGTGTTTCTCGGCGGTGGTGAGGAGTTGGGTGGCGAGGGCGGGGTCGCCCTGGCCGTGGAAGGTAAGAGCCACTATGGGGCGGGTGCGGGGGCCGTGCGTGATCTGCGCCGGGAGCGGCTTGGGGGAGGCCGGTGCGGGAGAGGCCGACGTGGGGGCGGCTGACGCGAGGTTGGCGGCAGGGTGCGGGGGTGCGTCTTCACTGGTGTTGCCGCAACCGGCGGTGAATGCGCCTCCGCCAGCAAGGGCGGCGCCTGCACGGAGGATGTCGCGTCGGTTGGTGGGGGTCACCTGCACCATTTAAGGGGGGACAGGTAAGAAAATGGGCGATTGACCTGATAAGGGTCTTCCCCTATCGGTCGGCCACGCGCATCTCGAACCACGTCGTCTTGCCGCGCGGCAGCAGATCGACCCCCCATCTGTCCGACAACTTGTCGACCAGGAACAGGCCCCGCCCGCTGATGTCCATCTCCTGAACCGGCATCAGACAGGGCAGGCCGCGGGACGGGTCCCGGACCTCGATCCTGATCCAGCCGGGGCGGCGGCGCATCCGCAGGCCGAACACCCGGGCCCCGGTGTGCCGTACGGCGTTGCCCACCAGCTCCGAGACGAGTAAGACCGCGTCCTCCGTCATCTTGGGGCTGAGTCTCCACTGGCGGAGGACGACGACCTGGGCGAGCCGGCGGGCCGTCGCCGCGGACTCGGGGCGGGACGGCAGCGGAACCTCCGCCTCCGTCGGGTTGCCGAACAGTTCGATCGCCTTGAGTGCCCGCTCGTCCTCGACCGCAGGCGACCAGCGCGCCGCGGCCGCACGGCTGTGTCCCCGCGGCTGTTCGATGCCCTCCAGCCCCGCCATGCCCCCATCATGGCCGCCCAGAGCGCCCTCCGGGGCCGTTCCGGAGGAATACGCCTCTCGGAAGCCACCGCCCGACGACAACCGATCGGCATATGCCGATGGCATTTCAGGGGTTGCCGCAGCCAGCCTGAGCTGCGACGACGACTCATCTCCAGGCAATCGCCGGACCCCCTCGACAAGGCGGACTTAAGGCTGCCTTAAGGCTCCCATAAACCGCCCCATCGGGGGACCCGGAATCAGACGTCACGTCAATTGCAAGTGGTTCGGCACTTTCGCAACAGGGCGAAGATCACAGGAACTTGGCCTTGCCAGGGCCTTCCTCGACAAAACTCCGCATACCACGCTCACGGTCCTCGGTCGCGAACAGCCCGGCGAACCAGTTCCGTTCGACGGCGAGCCCGGTCTCCAGGTCGGTCTCGACGCCGGTGTCGATCGCCTCCTTGGCGGCCCGGAGCGCGATCGCGGGCCCCTGGGCGAGCCGGGCGGCCCAGGCGTGCGCCTCGGTGTAGACGTCGGCGGCGGGTACGACACGGTCGACGAGCCCGATGGCGAGCGCCTCGTCCGCCTTGACCATACGCCCCGTGAAGATCAGGTCCTTGGCCTTGGAGGGACCGACCAGCCGGGGCAGCCGCTGGGTGCCGCCGGCACCGGGGATGAGCCCGAGCAGGATCTCGGGCTGCCCGAGCTTGGCGTTGTCGGCGGCGATGCGGTAGTCGGCGCAGAGGGCGAGTTCGCAGCCTCCGCCGAGCGCGTACCCGGTGACGGCGGCGACGACCGGCTTGGGGATCCGGGCGACGGCGGTGAAGGAGTCCTGGAGGTCACGGGAGCGCAGAATCATGGCGGCGTGGTCCATGTTCTGCATTTCCTTGATATCGGCCCCCGCCGCGAAGACCTTCTCACCGCCGTAGATGACGACGGCACGAACGTCTGCACGACGGGTGGCTTCTTCCGCCAACTCCTTGAGCCGGTCCTGGGTGGCAACGTCCAGGGCGTTCATCGGGGGCCGGTCGAGGCGAATCGTCCCGACACCTTCGGCGACTTCGAGGGTCACAGTCATGCCTCGCAGGTTAGCGGGCGTTCACCGCCCCTAGCTCAGGGGCGCGGGGAACTGCGCGACCAGCCCCCACGCACCCGCAGCCGAGGAACTACGCAGTCCACGCCTTCCACGACATGTTCCACCCATTGAGCCCGTTGTCGGGCGAAACCGTCTGGTCATTGGAGTTCTTCACGACCACCACATCCCCGACGATCGAGTGGTCGAAGACCCACGCCGCCGGCAGACTCCGGTCACCCCCGCCCCGGATGTCCCGCAGCCCCACACACCCATGGCTGGCGTTGTAGTTGCCGAACGCGTCCCCGCCCCAGTAGTTGCCGTGCAGGAACGTGCCGGACGTCGTCAGACGCATCGCGTCCGGCACGTCCTTGATGTCGTACTCACCGCCGTAACCGACGGTCTCGCCGTTCATCCGGGTCACACGCAGCTTCTCGCTGATGACCATCTGGCCGTTCCACGTGTCGTAGCCCGGCTTGCCGGTCGTGACCGCGAGGGTCTTCACGACCTTGCCGTCCTGCATGACCTTCATCGTGTGCTTCTTGGCGTCGACGATCGACACCTGGTTGCGGCCGATCGTGAACTTCACGGTCTTGGACTGCTTGCCGTAGACGCCGTCACGGCCCTCGACGCCGTCGAGGTTGAGGGTGACGGAGACCTTCGTACCGGACTTCCAGTAGTTCTCGGGGCGGAAGTCGAGGCGGTCGTTGCCGAACCAGTGGCCCTCGACGTCGACCGCCGGCTCGGTCTTGATGGTGATCGCCTTCTCGACGGCGGCCGGGTCGGTGATCCCGCGGGTGAAGTTGACGGAGAACGGCATACCGACGCCGACCGTGGAACCGTCCTCGGGCGTGAAATAGCCGAGGAACGTGTTCTTCGGGGTGAGGGTGGTGAAGGAGGAGTCCTCGGCCGCCTCGCGGCCCTCCGCGTCCTTCGCCACCGCGTGCACCGTGTACTTCGTGGAGCTGGCCAGGTGCGTCGACGGCGTCCAGCCGGCGCCGTCCGCCGCGATCGTGCCGTCGACCTTGTTGCCCTTGCCGTCCTTGACCTCGACGTCGGTCAGCTTGCCCTTGGCCGCGCTGACCTTGAGGGTCCCGCTGGTGTTCACGCCGGTCGCGCCCGACTTGGGGCTGATACTGACCGTGGCCACGGACTGCTTGCTCGCCTGCGTCGTGGAGTCCTTCCCCTTGCCGTCCCCGGCTCCCTTGTCGGAGGAGCCGCCCCCGCACGCGGTGACGGTCACGAGAAGGACGCCGGCTATGAGCGCCAGTCCGCCCTTCCCCCGAGCCCGAACCGACGCCCCCGATATCGGCCGCACGTTCAAGTCGTTCTCCCCTCCCAGGGCCTGGTCAGGCCCACCCCGGCGCGCCCCACCGCGCGCATTGGCGCATAGTAACCGCAGGGTTTTTAGCTTGGCGTTTGGCGAAGGTCACCGTTCCGTCGCAACTTCCGCCCCGCCAAGCCGGTCCCCTACCTGGTTACTTGACCGCGCTGCCCGCCTTCCACTCCTTCCACCCCATGTTCCACCCTCCGAGGCCATTGTCGGGAGCGACCATTTTGTCGTTGCTGTTGACGACCTCGACGACGTCCCCGACGAGGCTGCGGTCGTAGAACCAGCCCGCGGGCGTGTCCGAGCTGCCGCCCTTCACATCGCGCAGGCCCACGCAGCCGTGGCTGACGTTCTCGCGTCCGGGGGCGTCCGGCGCCCAGTAGTTGCCGTGCAGGAAGGTGCCCGAGTCGGTGAGTTTGAGGGCGTGCGGGACGTCCGGGATGTCGTACTCGCCGCCGAAGCCGACCGTGCGGCTGTTCATACGGGTGACCTCGTGCATCTCCATCACCACCATCTTCCCGTTGTAGGTGGTGTGGTCGGGCGCGCCCGCGGTGATCGGCACGGTGGCGAGCAGCGCGCCGTCGCGGCGGACCTCCATCGTGTGCTTGACCGCGTCGACGAGGGAGACCTGGCTGCGGCCGACGGTGAAGGTGAACGTCTTGTACTGGAGGCCGTAGGCGCCGCGTGCGCCCTCGACGTCGCGGAGTCCGAGGTCGACGGTGACGACCGTGCCGGGCTGCCAGTAGTGCTCGGGGCGGAAGTCGAGGCGGTTGTTGCCGAACCAGTGCGGGCGGATGTCGACCGCGGGCTTGGCGGTGACCCTGATCGCCCGTTCGACGGCGGCGCGGTTCTCGATCTCGCGGCTGAAGGCGAGGGAGACGATCATCCCGGTGCCGACGGTGGCGCGGTTCTCCGGGGTGACGTACCCGATGAAGCGCTCACCGGGGACGAGCGTGGTGAAGGTGGTGTGGCGGGCGGAGCGGCGGCCGTCGCCGTCGACCGCGACCACGTCGACCGTGTACTTGGCGGCCAGCGCCAGCTTCGGATCGTCCGGCCGCCAGCTCATGCCGTCATGGGCGATGTGTCCGGGGACCGGGGAGTCCTGGGCGTCCTGGGACCTGACGACGGCGACGGACTCCAGACGGCCGCTGGGCACCCGTACCGTGAACCGCTGGTCCGGCGGTACGGCCTTGGTGCCGTCGTCCGGGGAGATTCGGATGACGTCCTCGGGGGCCGGGGGCGCGCCCCCGAGGACATGGCCGATGCCGAGCCCGTCCGTGTGGTCCGAGGAGCAGCCGACGGCTCCCGCCAGCAGTCCCGCCCATGTCAGTACCGCCGCCAGCGCGGCCCCCGCGCGCCGTGCGCGCCCTTGTGCATGCCTCACGTGGGACCCAACGATCGTGCATGCCCCGGGGAAACGTGAGTGCGACGCCGACGCTGGGCAGAACAGAGGGAAGGACGACGAGCTGGGGAGCCGCCGCGCCCGCGGAAGAGCCGCCGCGGGCGTGTCCGTAGCGGGCCGCCGGCCGTGCCCGGGACCGGGAGGTCCGGGCCGGCCGGCCGCTCGGACGCGGGCCGGGTGCGCCCCGGGGGTCGGCGAGCCGCGGAACAAAAGAGGGGCCGACAGGTGACGAGCGCAGCCGAGCAGCAGGGGGCACGGGCGCGGGCCCCGAGGGCGGACGCGCCCGCGGTCAACGGGACGCCCCTCCCCGTCCCGTCGGCGTGGCCGGGGGCGTCGACCCCGCTCGGCGCCCGGTTCCGGGTCGGCCCGGACGGGGTGGCGGGGACGAACTTCGCGCTGTGGGCGGCCGGCGCGGAGGCGGTCCGGCTCTGCCTCTTCGACGAACAGGGCCGGGAGACCCGGATCCCGCTGACCGAACTCACGCACGAGATCTGGCACGGATTCGTGCCGGGTGTGCTGCCCGGACAGCGGTACGGCTACCGGGTCGACGGCCGCTGGGACCCGTGGACCGGCGCCCGCTGGAACCCGGCGAAGCTGCTTCTCGACCCGTACGCGCGTGCGGTGGACGGCGAGTTCGGGCTGCCGCCCGAGGTGTACGGGCATGTCCGGGACTGGCCCGACCAGCAGGTCGCCGACACCGTCCGCGACGACCGCGACTCGGCGCCGTACGTCCCCAAGGGCGTGGTCGTCCACGATGACGACGACTGGGCCGACGACCACCGCCCGAAGACGCCGTGGGCGGACTCCGTCATCTACGAGCTGCACGTGCGCGGCTTCACGAGACTGCATCCCGGGATACCGGAGGAACTGCGCGGCACCTACGCCGGACTGGCGCACCCGGCCGCGATCGAGCACCTCGCCGGCCTGGGCGTGACGGCCGTGGAACTCCTCCCGGTCCACCAGTTCGCCCACGAGGACCACCTGCTCAAGCGCGGCCTCAGGAACTACTGGGGCTACAACTCCATCGGCTACTTCGCCCCGCACGCGGCCTATGCCGCCTCCGGTACGACCGGACAGCAGGTCGGCGAGTTCAAGCGGATGGTGCGCGCGCTGCACGCGGCGGGCATCGAGGTCATCCTCGACGTGGTCTACAACCACACGGCGGAGGCGGGCGAGTTGGGCCCGACCCTCTCCCTCAAGGGCATCGACAACCGCGGCTACTACCGGCTCCAGGACGACGCCCGGCACTTCGCCGACTACACCGGCTGCGGCAACACCCTGCACGTGGTCCGCCCGCACGTGCTGCGCCTGATCACCGACTCGCTCCGCTACTGGGTGACCGAGATGGGCGTGGACGGCTTCCGCTTCGACCTGGCCGCCGCGCTGGCCCGCTCGATGCACGACGTCGACATGCTCTCCCCCTTCCTCGCCGTCATCGCCCAGGACCCGGTACTGCGCCGGGTGAAGCTGATCGCCGAGCCGTGGGACGTGGGCTCGGGCGGCTACCAGGTAGGCGCCTTCCCACCTCTCTGGACCGAATGGAACGACCGCTACCGCGACGCCGTCCGCGACTTCTGGCGCGGCGCGCTCCCGGACGTGCGCGACCTCGGCTACCGCCTCTCCGGCTCCAGCGACCTCTACGCCTGGGGCGGCCGGCGCCCCTACGCCTCCGTCAACTTCGTCACCGCGCACGACGGTTACACGCTGCGCGACCTGGTGTCGTACGAGACGAAGCACAACGAGGCGAACGGCGAGAACAACCGCGACGGCGCGAACGACAACCGCTCCTGGAACTGCGGGACGGAGGGCGAGACGGACGACGAGGGCGTACGGGCGCTGCGCGGGCGGCAGTTGCGGAACCTGCTCACGACCCTGCTGCTCTCCACGGGCGTCCCGATGCTGGTCGCCGGCGACGAGCTGGGCCGCACCCAGCGCGGCAACAACAACGCGTACTGCCAGGACAACGACATCAGCTGGCTGGACTGGGAGTTGCGGGACGACCCGGCCTGGCGCCCGCTCCTCGACCTCACCTCCCGTCTCATAGCGCTGCGCCACCGCCACCCGGTCCTGCGCCGCCGCGCCTTCTTCTCCGGCCGCGCGCACTCGGCGGACGGACTGCGGGACCTGGCCTGGTTCACGGCGCGGGGGGAGGAGATGACGGAGGGCGACTGGTACGCCCCCGCCGCCACGCTCGGCATGTACCTCTCCGGGCGGGACATCCCCGGCCGTGACGAGCGCGGCGCCCCGATCCTGGACGACAGCTTCCTGACCGTCCTGCACGCCGGCGACCGCCCGACGGCCTTCCTGCTGCCGGGCCCGCCGTGGGCGGAACGCTACGAGGTGCTCGTGGACACCTCATGGGAGGAACAAGACGAGGCGCCGGGGGTGGTGCACGAGGCGGGGACGACGATCACGGTACCGGCGCGGTCGGTCCTGCTGCTGAAGGTGGCGGGGTGAGGCGACATTGCAGACCCGTGAAATCCCCGGCGGTTCCCTGGCGGGGCTGAAGGGCCGCTGATGCACTGAAGCGCATGCCTGAGATATCCCGTCGAACGTTCGGTGGTCTCATCGGCGGTGGCGCAGTCACCGCCGTCGCCGGATCGGCCGGTGCTGCCGAAGCCGCCGAGCGCCCCTTCAAGCCCCGCACCGCGCACGCGCACACCAGCCGTCCCAACTTCCTGGTCATCCTCGGCGACGACCTCGGCTGGGCCGACCTCTCGTCCTACGGCGCCCCGCACATCAGAACGCCGAACCTGGACCGACTGGCCCGCCAGGGAGTGCGCTTCACCGATGCCTACTCCGGCTCGGCAACCTGCTCCCCCACCCGGTTCAGCCTTTACACCGGCCGCTACCCGGGCCGCACGCCGGGCGGCCTGGCCGAGCCCATCGCCAACCGCACGCAGGGCCTCGCCCCCCACCACCCCACCCTCGCCTCCCTCCTCAAGAAGTCCGGCTACGCCACCGCCCTCATCGGCAAATGGCACTGCGGCTGGCTGCCCGACTACAGCCCCACCAAGTCCGGTTGGGACGAGTTCTTCGGCAACTTCGGCGGGGTCCTCGAATACTTCTCCAAGCTGGGCCAGCTGGGCTCCTACGACCTCTACGAGGGCGACGCCGAGTACAAGGACCTGCGCTACTACACAACCGTACTGACCGAGCGGGCGGTGGAGTACATCGGCCGCGGCCACGCCTCCCCCTGGCTGCTGAACCTCAACTTCACCACCCCGCACTGGCCCTGGCTCGCCGAGGGCGACGCGGAGACCGGCGCCGAGATCGCGGCGAAGATCCGGGCCGCGACGAGCCAGACGGAGGTCTCGACCGCGCTCAACCACTTCGACGGCGGCTCGGTCGCCAAGTACACGGAGATGGTGCAGAGCCTGGACAGGGCCGTCGGCGAGGTACTGGACGCGCTGCGCCGCTCCGGCCAGGAGGAGAACACACTCGTCCTGTTCGCCAGCGACAACGGCGGCGAACGCTGGTCGTACCTGTGGCCGCTCAGCGGCGAGAAGTTCGTGCTCCAGGAGGGCGGCATCCGGGTGCCGACCATCGTGCGCTGGCCGGCCCGCATCGACGCCCACCAGGTCAGCCACGAACCGCTGTTCACCCCGGACTGGACGGCGACCCTGCTGGAACTGGCCGGCGCCCGCCCCGACCCCGCCTATCCCCTGGACGGCACCAGCCTCGCGGGCTAGCTCCTACGCGGTGAACAGCTCGCCGAACGCGACCTGTTCTGGCGGGTCCGGGCCAACCGTGCGCTCCGGCGCGGCGACTGGAAGTACTACCAGGACGAGGACGGCGGCGACCACCTGTACAACCTCGGCGAGGACCTGCGCGAGCAGGCCGACCTCGCGCCGGACAATCCGGAGTTGCTGGCCGAGCTGAAGGGGTCCTGGGAGAGGATCGCCGAAGGGCTCCTCCCTTACCCGAGCTAGGTCTGGGACAAAGTCGAGCCGACTGTTGAGAGTCGCGGTCGCCGCCGTACGTACCGAAGAGGGAGCCATGTGGCGAAGGCTGGCGGGTGCGGTGGCCGGTCTGCTCGTGCTGTTCGTCGGCAGCCTTGCCTTCAACGCGGCTTCCGGGCAGAGCCGTTGGCCGCGGCCGCTGGACTTCGTGCGGGTCCACCCGTGGGTGGTACTGCTCCTCCTGATCCCCCTGGCACTGATCGGGCTGGGGCAACAGCCACCGTGCTCCGACCGAAGGCAGGATCCGCTGCCGCCCACGGCGTACCAGCTACCGCCGCGCAACACCAACTTCACCGGCCGTGACGCCACGCTGCTGGAGGTACGACAGCGCCTCACCTCGGTGAGCGACGTGGCGACGCTGGTCGTGCATGGGTTGGGCGGTGTCGGCAAGACCCAGCTCGCGGTGGAGTACGCCTATCGATACCTGGCGAAGTACCGGTTCGTCGCGTTCTTGGGGGCTGAGGCCCCGGATCTGGTCGCACCGCAGTTCGTGTCACTGGCCGGGGAGCTGGGGCTGCCGGAGGTGAGCTCCGATCAGGCGATCCCGCGGGTGTACGGCAATCTCGTGGACCGAAGGCCCTGGTTGATCATCTTCGACAACGCTGAGAAACCGGGCGCACTCGCACACGCGCTGCCGTCGGGCAGCCTGGCGGGCAACGGCCATGTCATCGTCACGACCAGAGTGAGCGGATGGTCGAGCAGTGCCGGCGTCGTCGACCTGGAGGTGTTCACCCGGCAGGAGTCCATGAAGCTGCTGGCCCAGCGCGTGCCCGGCATGGCCGAGGCTGTCGCGGACCGGATCGCCGAACAACTGGGCGACCTGCCGCTGGCGTTGGAGCAGGCTGCCGGATACATGGGCTACAACCAGACGACGCCCGAAAGGTATCGGGACCTGCTGGCATCGCACCTGGAGGACATGATCGGGCGGGGCGAGCCGAGTGACCGGCCCTCGGTGGTGGTCGCGACCCTGTGGCAGCTCAGTGTGGAAAGGCTGGAGACGGAACAGCCTCAGGCGGTACGTCTGTTGGAGATCTGTGCTCTGCTGGCGCCGGACCCGATCCCGCTGGACCTGTTCACCGGGAGCCCGGAATCGCTGGACGGAGCCCCGGCCGACGCGTTGCTGTGGGACACGGCGGTCGGCGCCCTGGCCGGTCTGGGGCTCGCGAGGCGCGGGGAGGCATCCCTGGTGGTGCACCGGCTGGTGCAGGCCGCCGTCCGGGCCGCGATGCCGGCCGAGGCGCACCTCGACGCCCGGGTCCGGCTGTGTCGTGCGCTGCTCGCGGCCGTACCGGACGACCTCCACAGCGCTCCGGACGCCCGGCCGCGGCGGCAACAACTGCTCCCGCATGTTATTGCGGTGACCAAGGACGACCCACCGGCCGAGTGCGCCGCGGAGACGGCAGTGCTGCTGCGGCTGGCGTCGGAGTTCCTCGTCCAGATCGGGGACTACTCGGTAGCGCTGCCCCTATGCGAACACGCACTGGCGATCGACGAGTCACTGGGGGACCGCGACGCGGAGGTCGGCTTCGATCTGGTCGCCCTGGCACAGATCCACCGGGACCTCGGCGCGCCGGCGCGGTCACGGCAACTGGCGGAACGCGCGCTGAGCGTGCACGAGTCCTGTCTGCCGGCGGACAGCCCCGCCATCGCGACGGACCTGGCCACGCTCGCGCGGACGCTGTGCATCCTCGGTGAGCACGAGGCGGCGCGGCCGCTGGCCGAACGGGCGCTGCGGATCGACGAGGCGGCGTACGGCCCGGACGACCCGTACGTGAGCTTCGACCTGATCGCGCTGGCGAACGTCCACGTCGACCTCGGCGACCACGCGAGTGCCGCGCCGCTCATCTCGCGCGCGTTGCGGATCCGCGAGGCCAAGTACGCGCCGGACCACCTGTACATCGGGTACGTCCTGCTGTTCCAGGCCCGCGTCCTGCACACGTTGCACGACGGGACGGCCGTGGACCTGGCGCGCCGGGGTGCACAGATCCTGCTCACCCAGCTGGGCAGGACCCACCCCAAGACCGAGGACGCGTTCGCTCTGGTCGACAGTCTGCAAGGCGGCGCACGCTAGCCCGGAATCCCCCGCTGGTACCCCGTCGCGACCGCCGCCGCGCGGTCGTTGACGCCCAGTTTGGTGTAGAGGTGGGTGAGGTGGGTCTTGACCGTGGCCCCGCTGATGAAGGGCTCGCGGGCTATCTTGCGGTTCGAGGTGCCCGTCACCGGGATTCCTGGAAGGTGCCCCGTCCTTCAGTTCGGTGAGGAATCCGGTTTTCCGCGCAACGGCGCGGGAGAAGCGGGATCGCCGCCGGGCGTTCCGGTGTCCGTCCGGAGAGTGGGGAGGGCGGCCTCCAGAAGGTGGAGAATCTCGGAGTTGAGGGACCGCCGGTCTACGGCCGCTTGGGCGATCACTCGTTCGTGTAGGTCTGCCGGGATCCGGAGCGAGAAACGAATCATGGCGGCACAGTGGCGTCATGACGACATCGAGGGAAGCCGACGGAGCCGGGCACGCCCGGTACACGTACCGGCTTCGCGTGTCGTGGACCGCCCGTACGGCGCTGCTCGCGGAGTGGGACCGCTGCCGGTGGATCTGGAACGAGTGTGTCGCCAAGGCCAAGGCCACCCACCTGCTCAACAGGACCACGGGCGAGAAGCGGACCTGTGGCCCGGCACAGCTCGACAAGATGCTGACCGAGACGAGGGCGCGTACGCCGTGGCTGCGTCAGGGAAGCTCGGTACCGCAGCAGCAGCTGATCCGGGACTTCGGCAAGTCCCGCGCGAAAGCACAGAAGGACGTCCGGGAACGTTTGCCACAGCGGCAGCGGGCCGGGATGCCGAAGTGGAAGAAGAAGCACGCCGCCAGCCCGACACTGAACTACACCCGGCGCGGGTTCCGGCTGAGGGGCGGCTGCCTGCACCTGGCAGGCGGGATCGTGCTGACGGTGGTGTGGTCACGAGGCCTGCCCGCCCAGCCTTCTTCGGTGCGCGTGTACCAGGACGGCATCGGGCACTGGTACTGCTCGTTCGTGGTATCCGCCGAGGTGCAGCCACTCCCTCGAACCGGCCGCGTGCTGGGCGTGGACTGGGGCGTCAAGGAAACCGCGACCACCACCTCCGACGTCCACGATCTCCCGCACCCCCAGCACGGGAAGAAGGCGCAGGCCAAGCTGGCCCGGTACGACCGGATGATGGCCCGCCGCAGACCGAAGAAGGGACAGGGCGCCTCGAAGGGTTACCGCGAGGCGAAGAAGTGGCGGGTGAAGACCTACGCGAAGATCGCCCGCCAGCGGCAGGACACCGGCCGCAAGTGGGCCAAGAAGGCCGTGACCGACCACGACGCCATCGCCGTCGAGGACTTCAAGCCGAAGTTCCTCGCCAAATCATCGATGGCACGCAAAGCCGCGGACGCCGCGATCGGGGCCACGAAGAAGGCCCTGGCCGAGATGGGCCGCAAGCACGGGCGGGACATCCGCCTCGTCCATCCCGCGCACACGACCATGGACTGCGCATCGTGCGGAGCGAGAACCAAGCACGCACTGCCGCTGTCCGAGCGCACCTACACCTGCACCCCGTGCGGAGCCGTCTCCCCCAGAGACAAGAACTCCGCCCGCGTGATGCTCGTCCGGGCAGGTCTGAACCCGGCTGGTGCCGAGGGCGTAAGACCTCCGGGAGCGCAGCTCCCGGAGGCAGCCTGAGCCAGAGATCCCCGCTCAGCCCTGAAGGAAGGAATCCCCTTCCCTTCAGGGAGGGGAGCAGTCAATTCGATGACCGATGGCATACGCCGAGGGTCCCGTCCGGGCCCGGTCGGTCGATCCGGGCGGTCCATCCGGTTGTACGACGGCTCGAACGGCCTGGTCGTAGGTCCGCGGGCCGATTCCGGTCCGGCCAAAACTCGGTGGGCGTTGTCAGTGCCGATCCGTAGGCTCGCCCCTGATGCCTCCGACACGTGCAACCACCAAGGAACGATCCGCCGTCCGTACCCTGCTGCGCCTGTGGCCGTATGTACGGCCGGTGCGGGTGCGGCTGTTCACCGCCGCGTTCGTGGCGATAGTCGCCTCCTGCACGGGGCTCGTGATCCCCCTCGTCCTCAAGTGGATGGTGGACGGGCCGGTGGCCGACCGCGACCCCGGCGGGGTCTGGCTCGGCGCGCTGTACCTGCTGCTGCTCGGGTTCGCGGAGGCGCTGCTCTTCGGTCTGCGCCGCTGGCTGGTCGCCAGACCCCTCTCGCATGTGGAGGCGTCGATGCGAGCGGGCCTGTACGGCCATCTCCAACGCCTGCCGGTCGCCTTCCACGACCGCTGGGCCTCCGGCCAGCTGCTCTCCCGGGCCACCACCGACCTGATGCTGCTCCGTATGTTCCTCGCCTTCCCGCTGACCTTCCTGCTGGTCAACGGGGTGACGATCCTTCTCGGCGTGGTGATCATGCTGGCGCAGGACTGGACGCTGGGCCTGGTCATCCTCGGCCCCACGGTCCCCGTGATGTGGACGTGCCTGATCTTCGAGAAGCGGTACGCGAAGGTGGCCCGGCTCGCCCAGGACCAGGTCGGCGACCTGACGACGGTGGTCGAGGAGAGCGTGCTCGGCATCCGCATCATCAAGGGCTTCGGCCGGCACCGCAGCCAGGCGCGCGCGTTCCGCGAACTGGTCCGCACCCTGCGGGGCACGGAGCTGCGCAAGGCGCGTCTGCTGGCGACGATCTGGGCCGTCATCGTGACCCTCCCGGAGGTGGCGATCGGCGCGGCCCTGTTCTGGGGCTCGGTACAGGTCGCCGAGGGCGACCTGAGCGCGGGCACGCTCGTGGCGTTCCTGTCGACGGCACTGGCGCTGCGCTGGCCGGTGGAATCGATCGGTTTCCTGCTGGCGATGAGCCAGGAGGCCGCGACCGCCACGGAGCGCTACTTCGAGGTGCGGGACGCGTTGCGGGAGGGCGGCGATTCGACTGCGGCCGAGCGGGGGCGGGCCGCGCCCCTGAAGGGGCGCCAAGTGGACGCCCCTGAAAGGGGCGCGGGGCGAGACAATATGCGGCTCCGCCGCGTGGGCGCGACCAGCCCCCACCGCCCCGCACCCGACAACGATGGCATCCGCTTCCACTCCGTCTCCTTCCGCTATCCCGACGCCACCCCCGAATCCACCCCCACCCTCACCCACATCGACCTCCACATCCGCCCCGGCGAGTCCATGGCCCTCGTCGGTGCCACCGGCAGCGGCAAGACCACCCTCACCGCCCTCATCCCCCGCCTGCACGAGACGACCTCCGGCCGGATCACCCTCGACGGCGCGGACATCACCGCCATGCCCCGCGAGGAACTCCGCGCCCTCGTCGCCGTGGCCTTCGAGGAGCCCACCCTCTTCTCCGCGTCCGTGGGCGAGAACGTGCTCATGGGGGCCGCCGCCGGCGCCGGCGAGCCCGAGCTGGCGCGCGCCCTCGCCGTCGCCCAGGCCGACTTCGCGCACGCCCTCCCCCAGGGCACCCGCACCCAGGTGGGCGAGCAGGGCCTCAGCCTCTCCGGCGGCCAGCGCCAGCGCCTCGCGCTCGCGCGGGCGGTCGTCGGCCGGCCCCGCTTCCTCGTCCTCGACGACCCCCTCTCCGCCCTGGACGTCCACACCGAGGCCGCCGTGGAGGCCGCCCTGCGCGACGTCCTCTCCGACACCACCGCCCTGATCGTCGCCCACCGCCCCTCCACCGTGCTGCTCGCGGACCGGGTCGCCCTGCTCTCCGGCGGCCGTATCACCGCCGTCGGCACCCACCACGAACTGCTGCGCGACAACGCCGAGTACGCCCGTCTGATGTCCGGGGAGGATCACCGCCGATGACCGCCGCCACCTCCCTGCCCGCCCCCGGCGAGGACGACGAACTCGCCGGCCCGAAGCCCGCGGCCGACGCCCGCGACCCCTTCGACCGCGACGTCCTGCCGACCCCGCCCGGCGCCACGGCCACCCTGCTGCGCTCGCTCCTCGCGCCCATGAAGGCGCGGGTCGCCCTCACCACGTTCCTCCTGCTGCTCCAGCAGGCGGCGGTGCAGGCGGGCCCGCTGCTGGTGGCGTACGCCATCGACCGGGCCGTACCGGCGTTCCGGCACCACGACCACGGCCCGCTGATCGCGGTGGCGGTCGGCTACGGCGGCTGCGCGCTGCTCTCCGGCGGCCTCCAGTACGCGTTCATCGAGGCCTCCGCCCGCGTCAACCAGGACGTGCTCCTCGACCTGCGCGGCCGTATCTTCCGGCACGCGCAGGCGCTGAGCATCGACTTCCACGAGCGCTACACGTCCGGCCGGCTGATCTCCCGCTCCACCACGGACGTCGAATCGCTCCGCGAGCTCCTGAGCGAAGGCCTGCAGGAACTCGTCACCGTCATCCTCTCCTTCCTCTACATCTCGGCGATGCTGCTCTGGCTGGACCTGGGCCTGGGCGCGGTGGCCGTGGCCTCGTTCGTGCCGCTGTACCTGCTGGTGCGGCTGTACCAGCGGCGCGCGGTACGGGTGTACAAGGCGCGGTCCACGGCGATCGCGGCGGTGATCGTGAAGTTCGTGGAGACCATGAACGGCATCCGCCCGGTGCGCGCGTTCCGCCGGGAGGCGGCGAACGACGCCGAGTTCGCCGTGCTGAACCGCCGCCACGAGCGCACGAACGGCGACGCGCTCCTGGAGATGGCGCGGTATGTCGTCGGCTCCCGGCTGGTCGCCAACACGTCGGTCGCGGTGATGGTGCTGTGGGGCGCGTACCGGGTGGCGTCCGGCTCGCTGGAGCTGGGCGTCCTGGCGGCGGCCGTCCTCTATCTGCGGCGGCTCTACGACCCCATCGACCGCCTGGGCATGTTCCTCAACTCCTACCAGTCGGCCGCTGCCTCCCTGGAGAAGATCGCGGGCCTGCTGGCCCAGACCCCGTCCGTGCCGGAGCCCTCGGTCCCCCGGGAGCTGCCCCCGCCGGGGACCGAACTGCCCGGCCGGGAGGTCGTCTTCGACGGCGTCCGCTTCGCCTACCGCACCGGCGGCGAGATCCTCCCCCGCTTCGGCCTCACCCTCCCGGCCGGCCAGACGGTCGCGGTCGTCGGCTCCACGGGTGCCGGCAAGTCGACCCTGGCCAAACTCCTCGCCCGCTTCTACGACCCGTCCGAGGGCCGCGTCCTCCTCGACGGCGTGGACCTGCGCGAGCTGACCGTGCCCGAGCTGCGGCGCGGGGTGGTCATGGTCACCCAGGAGGCGTTCCTGTTCTCCGGCACGGTCGCCGAGAACATCGCCATCGGCCGGCCGGACGCCACCCGTGCGGAGATCGAGCAGGCGGCCAAGGCGATCGGCGCGCACGAGTTCATCGCCGCGCTGCCCGACGGGTACGACACCGACGTCCGCAAGCGCGGCGGGCGCATTTCGGCGGGGCAGCGCCAACTGGTCGCGTTCGCACGCGCCCTGCTCGCCGACCCTGCGGTGCTGATCCTCGACGAGGCGACCAGTTCCCTGGACATCCCCGGCGAACGGGCCGTGCAGCGGGCCATGTCGACGGTGCTGAAGGGCCGTACGGCGGTGGTGATCGCACACCGTCTGTCGACGGTGGAGATCGCCGACCGGGTGCTGGTGATGGAACACGGGCGGATCGTCGAGGACGGCCGCCCGGCCGAACTCATCGCGGGCACGGGCCGGTTCGCGGATCTGCACCGGGCGTGGCGGGACAGTCTGGCGTAGCGGAGAGGACGGGGGTCGCAGGGTGATCGACGCGTACGAGGATCCGGGCACGCCCGACACGCGCGGCGGGTGGTCCTACCTGTGGTGGCTGGTGCGCCGCCAGCCGGGCCGGTCGCTCGCCGGGGCGCTGCTGGGCAGCACCTGGCTGACGCTGATGGCCGGGGCGCCGTACATGATGGCCCGGGCCGTCGACGACGGGCTGGTGCCGGGCCGGACGGCGGTGCTGGCCAGCTGGACGGCGGCGATCTTCGTCCTCGGGGCGGTCAACGCGTGGATCAGCATCATGCGCCACCGCACCATGACCCGGGTGCGGATGGACGCCTACTTCCGCACCGTCAAGGTGGTCGTCGGGCACTCGGTACGGCTCGGCGCCGGACTGCCGCGCCGGGCCGGGGCCGGGGAGGTCGTCACGATCGGCGTCAGCGACGTGCACACCATCGCCCAGGCACTGACCGTCGTCGGCCCCGGGGTGGGTGCGGTCGTCGTGTACGCGGTGGTGGCCGGGCTGCTGCTGACGATCTCGCCGCTGCTCACCGCCGTGGTGCTGCTCGGGGTGCCGGTGGTGGCCCTGGTGGCCGGCCCGCTGGCCCGGCGGCTGCAGGGCACGGAGACCGAGTACCGGGAGGTCCAGGGCGTGCTCACGGCCCGCATCGGCGACCTCGCGGGCGGCCTCCGCGTCCTCAACGGCCTCGGCGGCAAGGGCCTGTTCGCGGAATCCTTCCGCAAGGACTCCCAGCTCCTGCGCGCCCAGGGCTACCGGGTGGGCGCGGTCGCCAGCTGGGTGCAGGCCCTGGGCATGGGCCTGCCCACGGTGTTCCTGGCGGTGGTGACCTGGATCGCGGCCCGGATGGCGGCCCACGGGGACATCACGGTGGGCCAGCTGGTGTCGGTGTACGGCTATGTCGCGGTCCTGGTCAGCCCGGTGGCGTTCCTGCTGGACATGGGCTACCAGCTCAGCCGGGGCGTGGTGGCCGCGCGCAGGGTCGTACGACTGCTGCGGCTGGAGCCGGAACCGGACCGGGGCACCGAGCAGGCGCCAGCCGACCCCGCGGTCCTGTACGACCCGGAGTCGGGGGTACGCGTACACCCCGGCCGGCTGCAGGCCCTGGTGGGCGCGGGCCCGACGGAGACGACAGCGGTGATCGACCGCCTGGGCCGCTACACCCCGTCGGACGTCACCTGGGGAGACGTCCGACTGGACGAACTGCCGCTACCAGAGGTGCGGACCCGCATCCTGGTGGCGGACAACGAGGCCCACTTCTTCGCCGACAGCTTGCGCAACGCCCTTAGGGGCGCGGGGAACTGCGCGACAAGCCCCCACCCACCCGCACCCGCCGCTCAACCATCCGCCGCACCCCCTGACGCGCAAACGACCCAAGCCCTCCACGCAGCCGCGGCAACGGACATCGTCCAGGCCCTTCCCGACGGCCTCGACTCCCCCATCGACGCCCAGGCCCGCAACCTCTCCGGCGGCCAACGCCAACGCATCCGGCTCGCAAGGGCGTTACTGGCCAACCCCGAGATCCTCCTCGCCGTGGAACCGACCTCCGCCCTCGACGCCCACACGGAGTCCCTCGTCGCGGAGCGCCTCCGCGGCGCCCGCGAGGGCCGCACCACCCTCCTCACCACCACCTCCCCCCTGATGCTGGCCCGTGTGGACGAGGTGATCTACCTGGTCGACGGCAAGGTCGCGGCGACCGGTACGCACGAGGAACTGCTGGAGTACGCCTCCGGCTACCGCGCCCTCGTGGCCCGGGACACGGAGGAGGAGGTCGTAAGGTGACGACGAGTCAGCTCCCGGTCGCCACCCGGGCCGCCGTACGCCGGGCCACCCTGCGCCTGGTGAAGGCCGACCGCAGGGCCTTCGCCGCCGCCCTGCTGCTGAACGCGCTCGCCGCCGCCACCGGCCTCGCCGGCCCCTGGCTGGTCGGCCGGATCGTGGACGCGGTGCGGGCCGGCCGCGGGGTCGCGGCGGTGGACCGCCTCGCCCTGTGGATCCTGCTCTGCTCGCTCGCCCAGCTGCTGCTCGCGCGGGCCGCCCGCTACGTCGGCCACCGCTTCGGCGAGCGGACCCTGGCCCGGGTCCGCGAGGAGTTCGTGGAGCGGGCGCTGGCGCTGCCCGCGTCGGCCGTGGAGCGGGCCGGTACCGGTGATCTGACCGCGCGCGGCACCGCCGACGTGAGCACCGTCGGCACCACGCTGCGGGACGTCGGCCCCGAGTTCCTGGTCTGCACGGTGCAGGCGCTGTTCGTGATGGGTGCGGTGTTCGCGCTGGACCCGGTGCTGGGTGTGTTCGGGGTGCTGGGGCTGACCCCGATCTGGTTCGCGCTGCGCTGGTATCTGCGCCGGGCGAGGGACGGCTATCTCACCGAGGGCGCGGCCACCTCCGGGGTCGCGGAGATCGTCACGGCGACGGTGGTGGGGGCCCGTACCGTGGAGGCGTTCCGGCTCCAGGAGCAGCGGGTCGCGGCGAGCCGGGACGCGCTGGAGGTCAGCCGCAGGGCCCGGCTGTACACGCTGTATCTGCGGACGGTGTTCTTCCCGGCGGTCGAGGTGTCGTACTCCATCCCGGTCGCGGGGGTGCTGCTGATCGGCGGGTTGCTGCATGTGGGGGTCGGGGTGGTGGTGTCGGCGGCGCTGTATCTGCGGCAGTTCACCGAGCCGCTGGACCAGATCCTGATGCGGGTGGAGCAACTCCAGTCCAGCGGTGCCTCGTTCGCGCGGGTGGAGGGACTGGCGCAGGCGCCGCGGGCGGAGGCGGGCGGCGGGACACCGGCTCCGGCGGACGACCTGATCGAGGTGCGCGGGGTGCGGTACGCGTACGAGCGCGGTGGTGAGGTGCTGCGCGGGGTGGACCTGACGGTGCGGCCCGGGGAGCGGCTCGCGGTGGTGGGGCCGTCCGGGGCCGGGAAGACGACGCTGAGCCGGCTGCTGGCGGGCGTCGACGCGCCCGGGGCGGGCACGGTGACCGTGGGCGGGGTGCCGATCGCCGGTCTGGAGCCGGAGCGGCTGCGCCGCCAGGTCGTCCTCGTCACCCAGGAGCACCATGTCTTCCTGGGCACGGTCCGGGACAACCTGCTGATCGCCGAACCGGCCGCACGGGACGACGACCTGTGGTCGGCGCTGACGGCGGTCGGCGCCGACGCCTGGGTCCGCGGCCTCCCGGACGGCCTCGACACCCGGCTGGGCACGGGCGGCCAGGCCACGGACGGCTCCCAGGCCCAGCAACTCGCCCTCGCCCGGGTCGTGCTGGCGGACCCGCACACGCTGATCCTGGACGAGGCGACCGCGCTGCTGGATCCGACGACCGCCCGGCACACCGAGCGCGCCCTGGCCGCCGTGCTCGAGGGCCGCACGGTCATCGCCATCGCCCACCGGCTGCACACCGCGCACGACGCGGACCGGGTGGCGGTGATGGAGGACGGCCGCCTCACCGAACTGGGCACCCACGAGGAACTGGTGACGGCGGACGGCGCCTACGCGTCCCTGTGGGCGGCCTGGCACGGCGACAAGGCGCCCTGAGCCCCGCCCGCCCCCCAACGGTCCGCATACCGAACATGAACATCCGGTCAACGAACGATTTCCGGCCAAGTTCCTGACGCGGTCCTGACAGACGGCGTTTTCTGGTGCCACTCTTCCCACGGCCGACTCACAGCAACCCCACAGATTCACCCCACCGTCGAGTCCGGCCGGCACTGCACGCGCACGTGGTTCCGCGTTCCGTTCTGTTCTGCCCGGACCGCCCACCCGCGGTCCGGATCTCCCCTGGCCGTGTGACCCGCGGCCACGCAGAAGGAGTCAGTGTTGAGAAGCAGTTCCTCTCGCAGACGCACCCCCCACCGCACCGCAGTAGTGGCCCTCGCGGGCGTCACCGCCCTGATCGCCGCGGCCGTCCAGTCCGGCGCCGCCAGCGCCACCCCCGCCAAGCCGCAGCCCGGCAAGGTGAACAGCGCCCACCGGGCCGTCAGCCTCTCGGCCTCGCAGCGCGCCGGGCTGCTGCGCGACGCGAGTGCCGAACGGGCCGCCACCGCCCGGGCGATAGGCCTCGGCGCCCAGGAGAAGCTGGTCGTCAAGGACATCGTCAAGGACGCCGACGGCACGCTGCACACGCGCTACGAGCGCACCTACGCGGGCCTGCCGGTGCTCGGCGGCGACCTGGTCGTCGACACCGCGAAGTCGGGCGCCACCGAGCGCGTCATCAAGGCGAACAACGCCACGCTGAAGGTCGCCTCGCTCACGCCCCGGGTCGGCACCGCCAAGGCCGAGAAGACGGCGCTCACCGCCGCCAAGGCGCTCGGCTCCACCAGGTCGGCCGCGGACGGCGCCCGCAAGGTGATCTGGGCCGGCTCGGGCAAGCCCGTCCTCGCCTACGAGACGATCGTCGGCGGCTTCCAGGACGACGGCACGCCCAACCAGCTGCACGTCGTCACCGACGCGGCCACCGGCAAGAAGCTCTTCGAGTACCAGGGCATCGACACCGCGACCGGCACCGGCAACACCCAGTACAGCGGCACGGTCTCGCTGACGACGACCCAGTCGGGCTCGACGTACAACCTGACCGACGGCGACCGCGGCGGCCACAAGACGTACAACCTGAACCACGGCACCTCGGGCACCGGGACGCTGTTCTCGCAGTCGAGCAACACCTGGGGCAACGGCACCACGTCGAACGCCGCGACCGCGGGCGCCGACGCACACTACGGGGCCGCCGAGACCTGGGACTTCTACAAGAACACCTTCGGCCGCAGCGGCATCAAGAACAACGGCGTCGGCGCCTACTCCCGCGTCCACTACGGCAATTCGTACGTGAACGCGTTCTGGGACGACAGCTGCTTCTGCATGACCTACGGCGACGGCTCCGGCAACGCGGACCCGCTGACCGCCCTCGACGTGGCAGGCCACGAGATGAGCCACGGCGTCACGTCGAACACGGCCGGTCTCAACTACAGCGGTGAGTCCGGCGGGTTGAACGAGGCGACCTCCGACATCATGGGCACCGGCGTGGAGTTCTACGCCGCCAACTCCACCGACGTCGGCGACTACCTCATCGGCGAGAAGATCAACATCAACGGCGACGGCACCCCGCTGCGCTACATGGACAAGCCCAGCAAGGACGGCGCGTCCAAGGACAGCTGGTACTCGGGGCTCGGCGGCCTGGACGTGCACTACTCGTCCGGTCCCGCGAACCACTTCTTCTACCTGCTGAGCGAGGGCAGCGGCGCCAAGGTCATCAACGGCGTCAGCTACAACTCGCCGACGGCGGACGGCCTTCCGGTCACCGGCATCGGCCGGGACAAGGCGCTGCAGATCTGGTACCGGGCGCTCACCACCAAGTTCACCTCGACCACCAACTACGCGAGCGCCCGCACCGGCACCCTCGCGGCGGCCGGTGAGCTGTACGGCACCACCGGCACCGAGTACAAGGCGGTGCAGGACGCCTGGGCGGCCGTCGCGGTCGGTTCGCGGTCGAGCGGTGGCGGCGGCGGTACGGGCACCTCGTTCGAGAACACCACTCCGGTGTCGATCCCGGACAACGGGCCGGCCGTCACCTCGTCGATCACGGTCTCCGGCAGGACCGGGAACGCGCCGAGCAACTTGCAGGTAACGCCGAATATCAGCCACACGTGGCGCGGTGACCTGGTGGTCGATCTCGTCGGTCCGTCCGGGACGGCATACCGGCTGAAGAACTTCAGCTCGTCCGACTCGGCGGACAACGTGACCGACACCTACACGGTGAACGCCTCGTCGGAATCGGCCAATGGGACCTGGACGTTGAAGGTCCAGGACCAGGCCGCGCAGGACGTCGGGACGATCAACAGCTGGAAGCTGACCTTCCCGTAAGCCGCAGGACACGGGCGCGGGCGACGGGCGCCGTCCGGGGGTTCGACACCCCCCGGACGGCGCCCGTGTTACATGGCCGCAATGTTCACCCGACACCTGCTTTTCGGCCAACATCACTTCAAGGTCCTGACATGTACGCGACCTTGATGTCACTCTTCCTTCACCCGCCGCACAGCACAGCAACTTCACATCACCACAGCCGGGCCGGTAACCCCACTCCGCCCGGACTCCCCACACCATGAAGGAGCTTGAGTGAGCCCCCTCTACGCGCGTCACAAGCGCACCACTCTCGCCATCGCCACCGCTGTCGCCGCCGGTGCCCTGCTGACCACAGGTCTGACCTCCACCGCCACCGCGGCCGCCAAGGCACCGCTGGCCGGGGCCCCGACCCTGCTCTCCAACTCCGCCCGCACCGCGCTGATCCACAAGGCGCAGGCGGACGTCACCGAGACCGCGCAGCAGATAGGCCTCGGCGCCAAGGAGAAGCTGGTCGTCAAGGACGTCGTCAAGGACGTCGACGGCACGGTCCACACGCGCTACGAGCGCACCTACGCGGGCCTGCCGGTGCTCGGCGGCGACATCGTCGTGCACACCTCCAAGGCCGGCAGGACCGAGGGCATCACCAAGGCGACCAAGGCGGCCATCAAGGTGGCCTCGCTCAAGCCGCAGGTCACCGCGGCCAAGGCCGAGAAGACGGCGCTGTCCGCCGCCAAGACCCTGGGCTCCACCAAGTCGGCCGCCGACGGCGCCCGCAAGGTGATCTGGGCCGGCTCGGGCAAGCCCGTCCTCGCCTACGAGACCGTCGTCGGCGGCTTCCAGGACGACGGCACGCCGAACAAGCTGCACGTCATCACCGACGCGGCCACCGGCAAGAAGCTCTTCTCGTACCAGGGCATCGAGAACGCGACCGGAACCGGCAAGACCCTGTACTCCGGCACGGTCAGCCTCACCACCACGCTGTCGGGCTCGACGTACTCGCTGACCGACGCCTCCCGCGGCGGCCACAAGACGTACAACCTGAAGCACACCACCAGCTCGGGCACCGGCACCCTGTTCACCAACACCACCAACACCTGGGGCACCGGCGCCGCCTCCAGCTCCACCACCGACGTGACCGCGGCCGCCGACGCCGCCTACGGCGCGCAGGAGACGTGGGACTTCTACAAGAACACCTTCGGGCGCAGCGGCATCAAGAACGACGGTGTCGGCGCCTACTCCCGCGTCCACTACGGCAGCTCGTACGTCAACGCGTTCTGGGACGACGACTGCTTCTGCATGACCTACGGCGACGGTGACAGCAACACCCACCCGCTCACCTCGCTGGACGTGGCCGGCCACGAGATGAGCCACGGCGTCACCGCCAACACCGCGGGCCTCAACTACAGCGGTGAGTCCGGCGGCCTGAACGAGGCGACCTCCGACATCTTCGGCACGGGCGTGGAGTTCTACGCGGCCAACTCGTCCGACGTCGGCGACTACCTCATCGGCGAGAAGATCAACATCAACGGCGACGGCACCCCGCTGCGCTACATGGACCAGCCGAGCAAGGACGGCTCCTCGGCCAACTACTGGTCCTCGTCGGTCAAGAACCTGGACGTGCACTACTCGTCCGGTGTCGCCAACCACTTCTTCTACCTGCTGAGCGAGGGCAGCGGCGCGAAGACCATCAACGGGGTGTCGTACAACTCCCCGACCTACAACAGCTCCACGCTCACCGGCATCGGCCGGGACAAGGCGCTGCAGATCTGGTACAAGGCGCTGACCGAGTACTTCACGTCCACCACCAACTACTCGGGCGCCCGCGCCGGCACCCTGTCGGCGGCGTCCGCGCTGTACGGCTCCAGCAGCACCGAGTACGCGGCGGTGAAGGCGGCGTGGACCGCGGTCAACGTCACCTCGTGACGCACTAGCGACAGATACGGGCGGGCCCCCGGGACGCAGACGTCCCGGGGGCCCGCCCTACCCTTGTCTCCCATGTCCTTCACGTACGAGGCGGTCGGCGCGACCCGCGAGAATCTCGCCGCCTGCCCGCCGGGCTTCCACCCCCTGTTCGTGCGCACGCGCATAGGCGAGGGCCAGGAGGTCTTCCACCGGGCCGCCGAGGCGGTCCTCACCTGGGAACTCCACCGCGCCCTGGGCGTGGGCATCGACGCCGGAGCCGACCGCGCGGCCCCCGGCGTCGACGTCACGGTCACCCTGGCGGGCGTGCTCAAAGCCCCCTGCCGGATCGTCTGGACGATCGAGGAGTCCCGCCGCGCGGGCTGGGCCTACGGCACCCTCGACGGCCACCCCGAATGCGGCGAGGAGGCCTTCGTCGTCGACCGCACGGGCGACGGCACGGTGTGGCTGACGGTCGCGGCCTTCAGCAGGGGCGCCAAGTGGTACGCCCGCGCGGGCGGCCCCGCGACGCGCGGCCTGCAGCACGCGTACGCCCGCCGCTGCGGGGCGGTGCTGCGGAGGCTGTGCGCGGGGCTCTCCGAGGACTGAACCCCGGGGCGAGGCCGACTGCCGCGCCCCGGGGTCCGGGTCAGCGCATCAGCACCCCGGCCCCCTGCACCGCCTGTGTCGAAGGAGCCGTCACCAGGCCCAGCTCCGCGCCGGAGGCGAGGAGCCGGTGGGACGGGAGGATGCGGACCGTGTAGCCGTAGGGGCCCGTGCGGTCCAGGGAGAGGGGGCCCTCGTAGGTCCAGTGGCCCTCCAGGTCGGGGCCCGAGGTCGGCTTCAGCGGCACCGTCGTCGCGTCCGTGATGCGGTCCTCCGGGTCGACCCGGCCCGAGACCGCCTGGACCTCCACGTCGTCCGGGGCGAGGTCGCCCAGGTGGACGCGGACGCGCAGGGCGAGGGTGGTGCCCAGTTCGGCCGTGGCCGTCGCCGTCGTGGTCGCGACATGGTCGACCGACACCCCGTGCCAGGCCGCCCGCACCCTGCCCTTCCAGACGGCCAGTTCACGGGCCGCGTCCCCGGTCATCGAGCGATGGGCGTGCGCCGCGGGGGTGTAGAGCCGCTCCACGTACTCGCGGACCATCCGGCCCGCCAGCACCTTGGGACCGAGCAGGGTCAGGGTCTGCCGGACCATCTCGATCCAGCGGTCGGGCAGACCGGTCCGGCCGCGCTCGTAGAAGCAGGGTGTGACGCGTTGTTCGAGGAGGTCGTAGAGGGCGGCCGCCTCGATGTCGTCCCGGCGCTCGGGGTCGGTGCCGGCACCGTCCGCCGTCGGGATCGCCCAGCCGAAGTCCGGCTGGAACCATTCGTCCCACCAGCCGTCCAGGACGGACAGGTTGAGGCCGCCGTTCAGGGCCGCCTTCATGCCGCTCGTGCCGCACGCCTCCAGCGGCCGCAGCGGGTTGTTGAGCCAGATGTCGCAGCCCGGCAGCAGCTTCTGGGCCATCGCCATGCCGTAGTCGGGGAGGAAGACGATGCGGTGGCGCACGCGCGGATCGTCGGTGAACCGGACCAGCTCCTGGACCAGCCGCTTGCCTCCGTCGTCCGCCGGGTGCGCCTTTCCGGCCACCACGATCTGGATCGGGTGCTCCGGGTGCAGGAGGAGGTCCATCAGCCGGTCGCGGTCGCGCAGCATCAGCGTGAGGCGCTTGTACGACGGGACCCGGCGGGCGAATCCGATGGTGAGGACGTCCGGGTCGAGGGCCTGGTCGATCCAGCCCAGCTCGGCCGTGCCCGCGCCGCGTTGCCGCCAGGAGGCGTGCAGCCGCTCCCGCACCTCCAGCACCAGCTGCTCCCGCAGATTCCGGCGCAGGTCCCAGATCTCCTGGTCGGTGACCTCGGCGACCGCGTCCCAGCGCTCGGGCCCGCCGACGGTCAGCGCGTCCTCGGTACGGCGGTCGCCCAGCTGCCGGGCCCCCAGCCGCACCACCTCGGGGGCGACCCAGGTCGGGGCGTGCACCCCGTTCGTCACGGACGTGATCGGCACCTCGTCGGGGTCGAATCCCGGCCAGAGTCCGGAGAACATCTCCCGGCTGACGTTGCCGTGCAGCAGCGAGACCCCGTTGGCGCGCTGGGCGAGCCGCAGGCCCATCACGGCCATGTTGAAGAGGTTGGGTTCGCCGCCGGGGTAGGTCTCCATGCCGAGGCGCAGGATGTGCTCGATCCCGATCCCGGGGAGCTCGGCGTCGGGACCGAAGTGGTGGGCGACCAGCTCACGGTCGAAGCGGTCGATGCCGGCCGGGACGGGGGTGTGGGTGGTGAAGACGGTGCCCGCGCGGACCGCCTCCAGGGCCGCGTCGAAGTCCAGCCCGGCGGCGACGAGTTCGGCGATCCGCTCCAGGCCCAGGAAGCCCGCGTGGCCCTCGTTGGTGTGGAACACCTCGGGCTCGGGGTGGCCGGTGAGCCGGCAGTACGTCCGTACGGCGCGCACACCCCCTATGCCGAGCAGCATCTCCTGGAGCAGCCGGTGCTCGCTGCCGCCGCCGTAGAGCCGGTCGGTGACCCCGCGTTCGCCGAGGTCGTTCTCCTCGACGTCCGAGTCCAGCATCAGCAGCGGCACCCTGCCGACCTGGGCGTGCCAGATGCGGGCGCGCAGCAGCCGGCCGCCGGGCAGGGCGAGGGAGACCTGGGCCGGGGTGCCGTCGGCCTCCTTGAGCAGCCCCACCGGGAGTTCGTTGGGGTCGAGGACGGGATAGTGCTCCTGCTGCCAGCCGTCCCGGGACAGGGTCTGCCGGAAGTAGCCGTGCCGGTAGAGGAGACCGACCCCGATCAGCGGTACGCCGAGGTCGCTGGCGGACTTGAGGTGGTCGCCGGCCAGGATGCCGAGGCCGCCGGAGTACTGGGGCAGGGCGGCGGTGATGCCGAACTCGGGTGAGAAGTAGGCGACGGCGGCGGGGAGTTCGGCGGACCGCTCGCCGGACTGGTACCAGCGGTCGCCGGTCACATAGTCGCTCAGGTCGTCGGCGACCGCCGTCAACCGGCGCAGGAAGCGACGGTCTCCGGCCAGTTCGGCGAGCCGCGCCGGGGGCACGCTGCCGAGCAGCCGCACCGGGTCGCCCTCGGAGGCGGCCCAGCGCTCGGGGTCGACGGCCTGGAAGAGGTCACGGGTCTCGGTGTGCCAGGACCAGCGCAGATTGCGGGCCAGGTCACTGAGGGGGCGCAGGGGTTCGGGGAGAACGGGACGGACAGTGAACCGACGGATCGCCTTCACATTCCACCTCGTGCGTTTCGCGTTCGCGTGGGAGCCGTACGGCGGTGTGCGGCTCACGTCTGTGACGACGGTACCGGTGTCGGGGGCGCCGCCGGGGCTGCCGCCCCCGGACGGGCCGGTTGCCGTCACGCCTCCTTGTGGGACCCGGCCCCGCACGAGACGCTGCCCCCCTGAGCTGAGGAGGGGGACTCACAGCTATGTCACGGACGCGTACCCGGCGTCTGCGTCTGGCGGGGGGCTTGACCGCGGTCGTCACGGCCGCGGTGCTGTCGTCGGCCACCCTGCCCGCGCACGCCGTACCGGAGGGGACCATAGTCGGCGCCGGCCGGCCCGGCTCGGTCGGCGGAAGCTACCTGGTGACGCTGAGGGAGGGGATCAAGGGGCCGTCGGCGGCCGGGAAGGGCGTCGTCGCCCGCTATGGGGCGAAAATAAGCCATACTTACGACAGTGTGCTGAACGGCTATGCCGTCCGCGCGAACGAGAGACAGGCCCGGCGCCTCGCCGCCGACTCACGGGTGGCCTCCGTCGTCCAGGACAGCCGCGTCCGGCTGGAGAGCACCGCGCGCACCGAGAAGAACCCGCCGTCCTGGGGCCTGGACCGTGTCGACCAGGCGAGTCTCCCGCTCGACGGGTCGTACACCTGGCCGGGGTCGGGGGGCGCGGGCGTCACCGTATACGTGATCGATACGGGCATCCGCATCACCCACCACGACTTCGGCGGCCGGGCGAGCTACGGCTGGGACTTCGTCGGCGACGACAGGAACGCGGGCGACGGCAACGGACACGGCACCCATGTCGCCGGAACCATCGCCGGGACCAGGTACGGCGTCGCCAAGCGGGCGAAGGTCGTCTCCGTGCGGGTCCTGGACGACACGGGGGCGGGCACCACCTCCCAGGTCATCGCCGGTGTCGACTGGGTCACCGCACACGCCAGGAAACCGGCGGTCGCCAACCTCAGTCTGGGCGGCTACCACAGCGCCGAACTCGACACCGCCGTACGGAACTCGATCAGGTCCGGGGTGACCTACACGGTCGCGGCCGGCAACGACGGCCTGCCGGCCGCCCTCTCCTCACCGGCCGACGTACCGCAGGCCCTCACCGTGGGCGCCACGGACCGGACCGACACCCGCGCGCCCTTCTCCGACTACGGCGCCGCCGTCGACCTGTTCGCCCCGGGGGTGGCGATCACCTCGGACTCGAACGCGAGCGACACCGCCACCGCGACGTACTCGGGCACGTCGATGGCGGCACCGCACGTGGCGGGCGCCGCCGCGCTCTATCTCGCCGGCCGTCCGAAGGCCACTCCGGCCCAGGTCGCCGCGGCCCTCGTCGACCGGGCGGCCACCGGGAAGGTGTCCGGCGCCGGGCCCGGGTCGCCGAACAGGTTACTGCGGGTGCCGCCGCCGTAAAGCGTTTTCTGAACGCGATCACGCCACCGGTCCCGTTCACCGTGAACGGGGCCGGTCTTGTGCGTAGACATACGGCTGAGTAGTTAACAAAGTGCCGGATTGCCCACCCGAATAGGGTGGGAAGGCTCCTCCGGTACACCCCACGGACACACCACAGATGCATCCTTGGACCCATCCGCAGGAATCACCCAGCAGGAATCCCCGCAGGACGCCTCCCCACCATCCATCCGCCCACACCCTCGTTGCCGCGGACAGGAGCGGTCATGCCCGCCACGCACCACACGTCAGCACCTCCGACACGGCGCAGCACGTCGCCCGGCGCCACACCCCCCGCGGACGAGGCCACCGCCGTCGGCCGCATACCCGTCCTCGACGTCCGTCCCCTGATCCAGCAGGGGCGCCGGCCCGCCAAAGCGGTGACCGGGGAGTCGTTCGAGGTCACCGCCACCGTCTTCCGCGAGGGCCATGACGCCGTCGCCGCCAATGTCGTCCTGAAGGATCCCAAGGGCCGCCCGGGCCCGTGGACGCCGATGCGGGAGCTCGCCCCCGGTACCGACCGCTGGGGCGCCACCGTCACCGTCGAGGGGAAACCGGGCCGTTGGACCTACCAGGTCGAGGCCTGGGGAGATCCGGTCACCACCTGGCGCCACCACGCACAGATCAAGATCCCGGCGGGGATCGACACGGAGCTGGTCCTGGAGGAAGGCGCACGGCTCTACGAACGGGCCGCCGCCACCATACCCAAGCGCGGCAAGCGCGAAGTCCTGCTGGCCGCCGTCACCGCCCTGCGCGACGAGGACCGGCCCGCCCCCTGGCGCCTGGCCGCCGCCCTCACCCCCGAGGTCGACAAGGTCCTCGCCCGGTATCCGCTGCGGGAGTTGGTCACCGCCTCGGAGCCGCTGCCGCTCCTGGTCGAACGCGAACGGGCCCTGTACGGCTCCTGGTACGAGTTCTTCCCCCG
>NZ_JBEZLQ010000038.1:0-82290 GCF_040652235.1 Streptomyces sp. NPDC048277 | reverse complement strand
GCCTGACCGGACACCCGTCCCCACGTCCGCCACCAACACCCTGAGCACGGAACAGGCATCAGCGCGCCCGCGTTTCCTGTGATTTTCCGGCCAGACGCCAATGTTCTCCGTGCCAACATGTGCTTGATCAACTCGGGATCAGGGCGGTGACCTTGAGATGGACGCAGAGATCACACCCCGCTGGTCGGCGGAGACGGAACGCCTGTTGCGGGAGGTGGGCTGGCACCCCGACCGTTCGGTGCCCACCCAGGAGTGGGAGACCAGGCTCCGGGAGCACGGCAGCTTCGAAATCCACGAGGCCGCGTGGCGCTTTCTCACAGAGTTCGGCGGGCTGGAGAGCAACGATCGGGGACCGGGGAAGACGATGTTCCGCGTGGGATTCAGCTTGGACCCCACCGTTGCCGAATGGGACGACGAGATCTTCGACATGCTCAGCGAAGAGGTCGGTGCCTCTCTCTACCCGATCGGGGCGACCGACCGCCGCAACAGCTACCTGGGCATGGCACCGAACGGCGCCGTCTACATCGGCATGGACAACGCCAGGCTGCTCGCGGAAACAGCTGACAGGGCGCTGGAGAAACTCATCGAGGGGATTCGATAGCCCGGCGGACGCTGCGCGAGCGGGAGAGCTTGGTAGACCAGATGGCGCCGGTCGGTCGAACGACGAGGGGTTAAGGACCGATCTGATGAGCAGCACGTTCGAATACCGCTTCCGGAGCCCGCTGGGCGGCCTCGCGGCCGACCTGACGGCCGAGTACTCCCCCACGGACGCCGAGGACGCGTTCTTCCTGCAGATCGACAGGAAGCTGCGCCTGATCCCGCCCGCCGGAGTTCACTGGCGGGACGCTTCCTGGCTTTCCTACGGCCTGGCGCTGAACGCGCCCGCTCTCGTGTCCCGGTACCCCGACGGTCTGACCGTCAGAGTCACGTCTTTCACCTACCCTCTCGCCCATTTCCGGTCGAAGGTGGCGGCATTCGCCATGGACGGCTGGCTCAGACAGCACTTTGACCTACCCGATCACGGGCTGCGCGTGTCCTTCGATTCGGCCAAGGGAGGCTACACGTTCCACTGGGGAGACGACCGCGCCCCCTTTTCGGACGACCTCGCTCCGCTCTGACGTGCGCCGTGCACGGAGGACCTGAGCAGACCGCGGTCAAAACCCGGGTCCGGACTACGGAAGGACGCGCATGCCGGCTGGATCGGCGGCCGATCTCGCTCTCCTGGAGCGGGTGGACTCCCTCGTCATCGGCGGATACATCAGCGCCGAGCGGGCCGAGGAGGCCGCGGCCGCGGTGCCTGTGGCACGAGAGCGCATCCTCGGCTGGCTGCGGATCACCTCTGCCGAAGGGGACTGGCGGCGTTTCGAGCGGCTCGCGGGGCTGGCGCTCCACCTCCACCGCGAGGGACTCGGGCCGATCCTGGCGGGGGTGCTGACCGCACGTCCCACAGACGTCAACGCGGAAGACCTGGTCGACCTGCTCGGCGCACTGCGGGCGCCGGAGGGAGCGGCACCGGTCGCCGCCCTGGTGCGTGAACGGAAGACGACCGACGGCCCCTTCTTCACCTTCTGCGTCAAGGCCATCCAGACGCTCGGCGAGATCGGCACTCCCGAAGCTGCCGACTTCCTGCGCGGCATCGCCACAGGAGACCCGGACACCTGGCCCGACCCATTGCGTTGGCATGCCGCAGAGGAACTGGGAATAGAGGACGAACTCGGCTTCGACGAGGACCAGATGCTCGGCGGATCGTAACGGCCGCCCGGCACCCGAACAGATGGCCCCTGCCCGGCTGATCATCGCGAGCCGATCCGCGCCTACGGACGACGCACCGAACAGCAACTTCGACCTCGCGGCCTGGATCGCCGTCGGGGAACCGGGCAGCTGGGCAACCGGGAACTCGACGTAAACCCGTTTGGGTGAGCAGTGCCGCCCTCAAGGCTGGCATTTGTCGGCGCCGCGAGTCGACGCGATCTTCATGAGCTCCCAGACCCCCGTCGCGTTCTTGCCCAGGATCCAGCAGCCGCCGTACACCGCGAAGTCGATCACCGCGTTGCCCGTCTCGCCGGGGACGGAGACCAGGGCCGTGGCGATCAGCACCGTCAGGGCCAGGGGGCCAGGACCGTCGGCAGCGGTGCCTTGAGGAATGCCCACAGCAGCAGGGTCAGGCGCATGGACAGACGGCGGCGCCCGGAACTGCTGCCACGGGTTCCGGATGCCGCGGACGGGTCCTGCGACGACGGGTGGGGGGCGCCATCAGGCGACGGGGCGGGGCGCCATCAAACGATGGGTGCGGCGGACGGTGCGACGCGCGGGGCCGCGCCCTCCGCGACCGGGCCGCCGGTCGGGGCGGCCGAGTCGCTGGGCGAGGCCGGGAGCGACGACGCCGACGAGGCGGGGGCGTCCGGGGAGGGCGCCGCCGAGGACGGCGAGGCGTCCGCGGACGACGACCCCGGCTTCGGGGAGGAGCCCGTCGCCCCCGCGGACGACGTCGGCCGCGTGGACGCCGACGTGCTCGGCCGGACGGCTCCCGTCTCCCCTGCCCGGGGCGCCCGGGAGGAGGCGTCGGCCGACGGGGTCGTACCGGCGCCCGCGACCGGGGCGGCCACCGAGTCGCCGTCACCCGGGGACCGGGGGGACCTCGCGGGCCGCGGCGAGTCGTCGACCCTGCCGGCCGGCTTGCCGTCGTGCTGCCCCGGCACCGGCAGCCAGGGCACGTCGGAGGCTCCGGACAGCAGGGTTACGACGATGACGACGGCGTAGACCGCACAGGCGAGGCCGACGGCCATCCCGAACCTGCGGAACCGCCGGCTGCGGCGCCCCGACGCGTCGGCTAAGACGGGCGGCGCGTCGGAGGCCGTCGCGAAGACGGGTGCCGCGTCGGAGGCGGTCCCGAAGACAGGTGCGGTGTCGGAGGCACCCGCGGCACCGGGACGTATCCGTACGGCACCGATCTCGTTCCGGACGGCCACCTCACTGGGGTCATGCGCAGAGGCCGGGGCCGACCGGGGGCCGAGCGCAAAGGCCGAGGCCGGAGCCAGGGCCGGCCAGGCGCCCTGCACCGGGGCCGACGCCGACTCGGCGCCACGCACACGCACCGGAACCGACCCGCCGCCACCCCCGGTCCCCGGAACCGACCCGCCACCATCCCCAGTCCCCGGAACCGGCTCCGCGCCGCTCCAGGGGTCCCGTAACGAGCCGACCCGTAACACCTCGGTCGCCTCGAAACCGTCGGCGGAGCGGGTGGCAGAACGGGGGGCGGAGCCATCACCGGAACCGTCAGTGCCCGGAGCGTTCTCCTCCGGCTCGTCTCCCCCCGTCACCGGAATGTCCCGGCCGTCCAGGGCGACCTCGGGCGATTCCGGTTGGGTCTCTTCTCGCCAATTTTCCACGCGCGTACATCCCCTCACGGGATTGTTCCGGGCGCGTTGACGAACCCGAGCACACGTCGACGGAACCAGGCCCCCACCCGGTTCCGAGCGCCCCCTTCCAGCTCTCCGCGCTCGGGGCCATGAAGCTAGCGCACGAGGGGGTGCCGTGTTCTCGATGTGTCATTTGTGGTCGTCCATCACCTCTTGATCACTGGCCGGAACCCATCCCTCGGCCGGCCGCTGAAGCCACCCTTCCGCCCGCCCGAACTCCGCGGCCGCGCGCCGCAGCGCATCGACTCCCGGATGGACCAGCCCCTTTCGCCACACCAGCGACACGGGCGACAACGGGACCGGATCGACCAGGGGGCGCGAGACCGTCCCGGGTATGGCCGGAAAACCCACTACCCCGAGGATCGGATTCCGGGTCTTGGCCATGATGCGTTCGAATTCCTCCTCCCCCACGGCCAGCGGCAGGGGCGGCGCGACCGCGATACCTGGCCCTTCGAAGAGACGAAAGGCCAGGTCGGTCCATTCCAGGGTGCGTTCGTTGCCCGCACCGGCGTACACCGTCTCGCCCGCCAGCGCGGCCAACGGGACCGCGTCCAGGGCCGCCAGCCGATGATCGGAGGGGAGAATTACGGCCATGGGTTCGAACCGTACGGGCTGATGTTCGAGCCCGGAGCGCAGTGCCGGATCCAGTCCCGCGAACCGCCCGAAGGACGCGTCCAGCCGCCCGGCGAGGAGTTCGGCCGCGGCTCCGGTGAGCCCGCTCTCGTAGCGGGCCATCAGCTCGCAGTCGGGGGCGAGTTCACGGGCGCGGTGCAGCACCCGGCGGCCGGTCTCCAGGCCCGGGGAGTTGAGGTCCACCAGCAGCGCCCTGGCCTGCCCGAACGCGGCGAGCAGCGCGTCCTGCGCGGCCAGCACCCGACGGGCGTACGGCAGCAGCCGGGCACCGTCCGCGGTCAGGGTGACCTGCCGGGTGCTGCGGACGAACAGCTCGGCGCCCAACTCCCGCTCCAGCCGCCGCACATCGCGGCTGAGCGCCTGCTGGGCGACGTACAGCCGGGCGGCGGCGCGGGTGAAGTGCAGTTCCTCGGCGACGGTCACGAAGACGCGGAGCAACCGAGGATCTATGTGCGCGGGAGAAGCGGGCATCGGGCGAACCTACCGGTTCCGGAACCGCACCCAAGGCTTCCCCTGGGGCTTCCCCCTGGGGCTTCCCCCTGGGGTCCCCTGGGCCACTTGGCCACCTGCGCGACAACAATGTGACAACGCGGCCCGCCGGGATCCATGGCCGACACCAGTACTATCGGCGCCCTGGCGCCGCCGGACGCGTTCGCCACCGCCCCCTGGAAGGACGCGAGAACAGTGCCGTCTCCGCTGCCCCGGCGGCCGAAGGGACCGTCGGCCATCGCCGCGGCGTCAGCCTCCCCCACCGCGCCGGACTCCGGATCCGAGGACGACTCCGCCCCCGGGGCCCAGCCCGACGCCACCGCGGTGCCCATGTCCGCGGCGGCGGCCGCGTTCGCGGCGGAGAGCACGCCGGGCCGGAGGACCACCGGTACGGGCACGGGTACACCGACGGGCCGCGCGGACGCCCACGCAGCCGGAACCGGCACCGGCCCGGGCACCGGAACCGCCCTCCGCCCCGCGCCCCGCCGCCGGTTGCCCAAGGCCGTGCTCCTGGTCGGGGCGTCCGTGGCCGTGGCCGCGCTGGTCGGAGGCGCCTTCCTCATCGGCAACGGCGGTGACCACGGCACACGGCCGTCGAGTTCGATGCCCGGCACCGTGCCGGGCACAGCGGGCGACGGCGGCTCGTACGACGGCACACCGAGCCTGCTCGGCCCGCCCCCGCCGTCCGTGTCGGCGTCCGCCTCGCCGTCCACCGCGCGCTCCGCGTCACCGGCGGCGGACGCCACCGGCGCCTCGCCTCGGTCGTCGGCCGGTGGCTCGGCCAAGGACGGCGGCACCCCCGCCCACGCCACCCCGTCCACCGCTTCGGCCGACGGCACCGGCAAGGCCCGGGCCGTATCGGGCGGCGGCGCCGGCGGTTCCTCCTGCGTCTCCGCCCAGGGCTCGGGCGCCATCACCGACTACAGCGTCTGCCTGTCGTCCGGAACCGTCACCCTTCGCGTCACCTTCCACACCCGGCAGTCCTTCTACCACGCCTTCTTCAACACCGACGGCGACACCGGGACCGGTTACCAGCTCCCCTATCCGTCGCCCTCGGCCCTGGGCGCCGACTACATGATCGAGAACGGCAGCCTCTACCGGAGCCGGTCGGCCGACTGGAGCTGGACCGAGATCGCGCCCCGTCCGAAGCACACGGTCAGCGGCTCGACGCACACCTGGACGCTGCCGCTGAGCGGGATCGGTTCGCCGACGGGCACCCAACGGCTCGAATTCAACGCCGGATCCGACTACACCTCGCTGATCGCCTTCAGCCCGAAGTAGCGACACCCGCCTGCCTCTCCGACCTCCCCTCCGTTTACCTCTCCGCATCGGCGAACTCACAACCGGAGTGCGTGAATCGGCGCGGACAAGGTGTTGGACCCCCTGATCGTCTCCGGGCGACCGTGGTCCCCATGCCGCAACCGACCGAACCCGTTCCCGCGGAACCCGCTCCCACGAAGATCCACACCCTCACCGCCGACACCCTCGTCACCGTCGACTTCGGCCCCCGCTTCAGCACCCGCTCCACAACCCGCACTCGCACCCGCACCCGCACCCGGAACCACCGCCGCCCGCCGGGCCCGTACCGCCGGCTCTTCGCGCTCCCCGGCACCCGCGCCTTCACCGCCGGGAATCTGCTGGCCCGCCTCCCCATGGGCATGTTCAGCGTGAGCGCGGTCGTGATGATCGCCGGTTCGCGCGGCTCGTACGCCCTCGCCGGCGCGGTCACCGCGACCGGCCTCGCGGCCACCGGGCTGGCCGGGCCGTGGATCGCGCGGCTCGTCGACCGGTACGGGCAGGCCCGGGTGGCCGTACCCGCGACCGTCACCGCCGTCCTCGGCAGCCTCGCCCTGCTGCTCTGCGTCCGGTACGGCGCCCCGGACTGGACCCTGTTCGCCGCCTACGCGGCCACCGCGACCACCCCCAACATCGGCGGCATGTCCCGCGCCCGCTGGGCCCATCTACTGCGCGCCGACCCGGGCGCCCTGCACACCGCGAACTCCTTCGAACAGGCCGCCGACGAACTCGCCTTCATGCTCGGCCCGGTGCTCGCGTCCTTCCTGACCGGCACGTTCTTCCCGGAGGCCGGCACCCTCGTCGGGGCCGCGCTGCTGCTGTCCGGTGTGCTGCTGTTCGCCGCCCAGCGGGCGACCGAGCCACCGCCCCGGGGCACCACGAGCACCGCGAGAACACCGCTGCGCATCACCTCACTCCTCGCCTGTTTCGTCGCGACCGGCGCGGTGTTCGGTTCGATGGAGGTGGTGACGATCGCCTACGCCGACGCTCAGGGCCACCGCTCGGCGGCCGGTGCCGTGCTCGCCCTCCAGGCGGCCGGCTCCTGCGCGGCGGGGCTGGTGTACGGGGCGCTCAGGCCGGCGGGACCGGTCGAACGGCGGCTGTCGGTCTGCCTGTTGTCGATGGCGGCCCTGATGTCCCTCCCGCTCCTCGCGGCCCGCACCCTCGACTCCCTCTGGGCCCTCGCCCCCGCCCTGCTCGCGGCCGGTACGGCGACCGCGCCGACCATGGTGACCGCGATGACCCTGGTCCAGGACCGCACCCCGGCGGGCCGCCTCAACGAGGGGATGAGCCTGGTCGTCACCGCCCTGCTGACCGGCATCGCCTGCGGCTCCGCGTTCGGCGGCTGGGCGGCGGAGCACCTCTCTCCGACGGCGGCCTACACCGCCCCGGTCGCGGCGGCCGTCACAGCCCTTCTGATCGACACGGTCGGCACCCCGCTGCTCGCCGCCACGCGTCGAATCGCTTCCCTCGATTCCCGCCGGACCCATTGACGCCTCCACAGCCCGCGCATACCTTCCTCCGTCGAAGCGCTTCGACGTCCGGCATCGAACCGATTCGACGCGGGACGGTCCGGTTCGGAACGAGTTCGGAACGAGTACGGGACTGGTTCGGGACTGGTTCGGGACGAGCACCATCCATCCGACTCCCTTGGAGGCACTGGATGTTGACGGCACGAAGGCGAACGGCGACCGCGGCGGTGATCCTCGCCGGATCACTGCTGCTCACCTCCTGCGGCGGCTCGGGCGGCAGTACGTCCGACGCGAAGACACTGCGGCTGTGGCACTACGAGGGGCCGACCAGCGCGATGGGCATCGCCTGGAACGAGGCCATCAAGGAGTTCGAGGCGACCCACCCGGGCGTCAAGGTGAAGTACGAGGAGAAGAGCTTCGAGCAGATCCAGAAGACCGCGCAGATGGTCCTCAACTCCTCCGACGCCCCCGACATCATGGAGTACAACAAGGGCAACGCGACGGCGGGGCTCCTCTCCAAGCAGGGCCTGCTCACCGATCTGACCGCCGAGGCGGCCCGGCGCGGCTGGGACAAGAAGCTCAGCGCGGGCGTGCGCACCACCAGCCAGTACGACGCCGACGGCGTGATGGGCTCCGGGAAATGGTACGGAGTGCCCAACTACGCCGAGTACACGATGGTTTACTACAACAAGGACCTGTTCAAGAAGTACGGGATCGCCGAACCGAAGACGTTCGACGACCTGACGGCGGCGATGGACACGTTCGCCCGGAACAAGGTCACCCCGCTGGCGAACGCGGGCTCCGAGTACATGGCCCAGCAGTACCTCTACCAGCTGGCGCTGTCGAAGGCCGACCGCTCGTGGGTCGACTCCTACGAGCTGTACAAGGGCAAGGTCGACTTCCACGACCAGGCCTGGACGTACGCGGCCGACACCTTCGCCGACTGGGTGAAGAAGGGCTACATCGCGAAGACGTCCAGCGGTACGACCGCCGAGCAGGCCGGTGTCTCCTTCATCCAGGGCAAGGCGCCGATCCTGTTCTCCGGCAGCTGGTGGTACGGCCGCTTCCAGTCGGAGGCCAAGTTCGGCTGGGGCAGCTTCCTGTGGCCCGGCTCGAACCTCACCCTCGGCTCCGGCGGCAACCTCTGGGTCGTACCGAAGAACTCCAAGAACAAGGATCTCGCCTACGACTTCATCGACATCACCATGTCGAAGAAGATCCAGAACCTGCTCGGCAACAAGGGCGGAGTCCCGGTCGCGGCCGACCCGAGCGCCATCACCGACCCCAAGTCCAAGGAGCTCATCGCCAACTTCAACACCGTCAGCAAGCGTGACGGCCTGGCCTTCTACCCGGACTGGCCGATCGCCGGCTTCTACGACACGCTCGTCTCCGAGACCCAGAAGCTGATCACGGGCAGCGAGAAACCGGACGCCTATCTGAGCAACCTCCAGACGGCGTACGACAAGGGCTCGAAGTGACGGTCACCTTCGAAGGGCGGCGCACCACAGATCACGGGCGCCGCCCCCGGGACTCGTACGCCCTCTTCCTGCTCCCCGGCGCCCTCGCCTTCCTCGCCGTCGTCATCGTGCCGTTCCTGATGAACACGGGCGTGAGCTTCACCGACTGGCAGGGCGTGGGCAGCCCGAAGTGGTCCGGGCTCGCCAACTACCGCGAACTGCTGCACGATGCGGAGTTCTGGGCGTCCTTCCGGCACAGCCTCTTCATGGTCGTCGCGATGGCGGCGGTCCCGACCGCGCTCGGACTCGTCCTCGCCGCCGCCCTGTTCGACTACATCGGCAAGCACTTCGGCACCCGGATCGCCGCGATCCTGCGCGCCTGCTTCTACCTCCCCCAGGTGCTGCCGGTCGCGGTCGCCGGCATCGTCTGGAGCTGGATCCTGGCCCCGGACAACGGCTCCCTCAACGCCTTCCTGAAGGCCATCGGCCTCGGCTCCTGGCAGCAGGACTGGCTCGGCGACCCGGACCTCGCGCTCTACACCGTGATGGGCGTGCTGGTCTGGGTCCAGCTCGGCTTCCCGCTGGTCGTCTTCATGGCCGGACTCGGCCGCGTCGACCCCCAGCTGTACGAGGCGGCCGAGCTGGACGGCGCCGGCTGGTGGCGCCGTTTCTGGCACATCACGCTGCCGCAGATCCGCCCCGAGGTGTACGTCGTCCTGACCTGGTGCACGATCGCCGCGCTCAAGGTCTTCGGCGCGGTGTACGTCCTGACGAAGGGCGGCCCGGGCGGTGCCACCGACGTGCCCTCCTACTTTTCCTTCACCACGTTCTTCGAGAAGACCCAGGTCGGCTACGGCTCGGCGATCTCCACGGTTCTCACCGTGATCATCCTGGCGCTGGCGATGATCGGCCTGAAGCTGCAGAACCGCGCGGAGGCCGTATGACCCGGCATACGAGCCGCCCTATGGCCCGCCCTGCGCCCCGCCGCATGACCGCCCTGCGCCGCTACCCGGTCCTCCTCGCCCTCTGCCTCGCCGCCCTCTTCATGGTCGTCCCGTTCCTGATCGTGGCGGTCAACGCGGTGAAGTCCCCGGCGGAGTACTCGCAGAACGGCCCGCTCAGCCTCCCCCACGGCCTCTACCTGGACGGCCTCAAGGACTTCTGGCAGCGCGTCGACTACACCCAGAAGCTCGTCAACTCCACCCTCATCAGCGGCTCGGTGGCCCTGCTCGCCACCGCCCTCTCCGTCCTCAACGCGTACGCGATCGGTGTCGGCCGGATCAGGGGCCGTACCTGGGTGCTGGCCTTCTTCGTCCTCGCCAACATGCTGCCGCAGGAGGCGCTGGTCTACCCGCTCTACTACCTGAGCAAGCAGGCCGGCCTGTACGACACCCGGCTCAGCGTGATCATCGTGTTCACGGTGATCCAGTCGGCGTTCGGGACGTATCTGCTCTCCGCCGTCCTCGGCCAGTTCCCGCGCGAGATCGTCGAGGCGGCCCGGATCGACGGCGCGAACAAGTGGCAGATCCTGGTCCGGATCGTCGTCCCGGTCAGCCGCCCGACCCTCGGCGTGCTCCTGGTCTTCTTCTTCATCTGGACCTGGAACGAGTTCCTGCTGCCGCTGGTCATGCTGATCTCCAACGACAACCAGACGGTCTCCGTCGCCCTCGGCGTCCTCCAGGGCCAGCGCCTGATGGACGCCACGATGACCAACGCGGCCGCCCTGCTCGGCGTCCTCCCGGCCATCGTCTTCTTCCTCGTCTTCCAGCGCACCCTCACCCGGGGCATTGCGGCGGGGGCGGTCAAATGACGAAAGGGTGTGGGGTTTGAAGTTCACCGACGGCTACTGGCTGCTCCGCGAGGGCGTCACCGCGGCCCATCCGGTCGAGGTCCTCGACGTCACCGCCACGGAGGGCGCGCTGGAGATCCACGCGCCGACCCAGCCCATCCGCCACCGCGGCGACCTGCTGAAGGGACCGGTCGTGACGATCAGCGCCCACACGCCCATGCCCGGTGTCATCGGCGTCACCTTCACGCACTTCGAGGGCGAGCAGCCCCGCGGCCCCCGATTCGAGCTCCACAAAGGCGACTTCGCCTCCCAGGTGTCGTACGACGACGAGTACGCGACCCTGACCTCCGGGTCGCTGACGCTGCGGCTGAGCCGTACCGCGCCCTGGCGGCTCGACTTCCTCGCCGGCGGTCGCGTCCTGACCTCCAGCGGCCCCAAGGGCATGGGCATCATGCGGGACGCGGCCACCGGCGCCCACTATCTGCGGGAGCAACTGGGCCTCAGCGTCGGCACCTCGGTCTACGGCCTCGGCGAACGCTTCGGCCCGCTGGTCAAGAACGGCCAGGTCGTCGACATCTGGAACGCCGACGGCGGCACGGCCACCGAACAGGCCTACAAGAACGTCCCGTTCTACCTGACGGACGCGGGGTACGGCGTCTTCGTCGACCATCCCGGGAAGGTGTCGTTCGAGGTCGGCTCGGAGGCGGTGTCACGAGTCCAGTTCAGCGTGGAATCACAGCAGTTGACGTACTACGTCATCCACGGCCCCACCCCCAAGGACATCCTGCGCACGTACACGGCCCTGACCGGCCGCCCGGCGCTCCCGCCCGCCTGGTCCTTCGGCCTGTGGCTGTCGACCTCCTTCACCACCTCCTACGACGAGAAGACGGTCACGTCCTTCATCGACGGCATGCGGGAACGCGAACTCCCGCTCTCCGTCTTCCACTTCGACTGCTTCTGGATGCGGGAGTTCAACTGGTGCGACTTCCAGTGGGATCCGCGGGTGTTCCCGGACCCGGAGGGGATGCTGGGGCGGCTGCACGAGCGCGGGCTGCGGGTGTGCGTGTGGATCAACCCGTACATCGCCCAGCGGTCGCCGCTGTTCGCCGAGGGGAAGGCGCTGGGACACCTGCTGCGGCGGCCGGACGGGAGCGTGTGGCAGTGGGATCTGTGGCAGCCGGGGATGGCACTGGTGGACTTCACGTCCCCGGCGGCGCGCGACTGGTACGCGGCCAAGCTGGAGGCCCTGCTCGCCCAGGGCGTCGACTGCTTCAAGACCGACTTCGGGGAACGGGTGCCGGTGGACGTGGCCTGGTCCGACGGCTCGGACCCGGAGCGGATGCACAACTACTACACGTACCTGTACAACCGGACCGTCTTCGAGGTGCTGCGCAAGCACCGGGGCGAGAGCGAGGCGGTCGTCTTCGCCCGGTCCGCGACGACCGGCAGCCAGAAGTACCCGGTGCACTGGGGCGGCGACTGCGAGGCCACCTACGAGTCGATGGCCGAGTCGCTGCGCGGCGGACTCTCGCTCGGCCTGTCCGGGTTCGGCTACTGGAGCCACGACATCGGCGGCTTCGAGGGCACCCCGACCCCGGCCCTGTTCAAGCGGTGGCTGGCCTTCGGGCTCCTCTCCTCCCACAGCAGGCTGCACGGCTCGTCGTCGTACCGGGTGCCGTGGCTGTTCGACGAGGAGTCGGTGGACGTGCTGCGGCACTTCACGCGGCTGAAGCTGAGCCTGATGCCGTATCTGTACGAGGCCGCGCGCACCGCTTCGGCGGAGGGGGTGCCGGTGATGCGGGCGATGGTGCTGGAGTTCCCGGAGGATCCGGGGTGCGCGCATGTGGAGCGGCAGTACATGTTGGGGGCGGATGTGCTGGTGGCGCCCGTGTTCGATGACGAGGGGCAGGTGACGTACTACTGTCCGCGCGGCACCTGGACCCACTTCCTGACCGGCCGGACGGTCACCGGCCCCGGCTGGGTCCGCGAGCGCCACGACTTCCTCAGCGTCCCCCTGCTGGTCCGCCCGGGCGCGGTCATCCCGGTCGGCGCGGTGGCCGACCGCCCGGACTACGACCACGCCGACGGGGTGACCCTGCGGGCCTACGGCCTGGAGCGCGGCGCCCAGGTCACGGTCCCGGTCGGCGACGTCACCTTCACCGTCGTACGCGAAGGCGACACGCTGCGGGCCTCGTGCAGTGATCCTGCCGCCCCCTGGGCCCTGGCAGCCGGGGAACGGACGGCGCGGGCCGCGGCCGGGACCGGGTTCCTCTCGCTGGAGCTGGGCTGATGGTGAAGATCACGGACGTGGCCCGGCACGCCGGGGTCTCCCCCAGCACCGTGTCCTACGCGCTCAGCGGCAAGCGCCCGATCTCCGAGGAGACCCGGCGCCGTATCCAGGCCTCCATCCGCGAGCTGGGCTACCGTCCGCACGCCGGCGCCCGCGCCCTGGCCAGCAGCCGCTCCAACGTCCTCGCCCTGGTGATCCCCTTACGCACCGGCATCCACGTCCCGGTGGTGATGCAGTTCGCGGTGTCGGTGGTGACGACGGCGCGCCGCTACGACCACGACGTGCTGCTCCTCACCCAGGAGGAGGGCGAGGAGGGCCTGCACCGGGTCGCCGACACGGCCCTGGTCGACGCGCTGATCGTGATGGACGTCCAGCTCCACGACCCCCGCCTGCCGCTGCTGCGCGCCCTGGAACGGCCGTCGGTACTGATCGGCTTCCCTGCCGCCGCCGAGGGCCTGACCTGCGTCGACCTGGACTTCAAGGCGGCCGGTGAGCTGTGCGTGGAGCGGCTGGCGGGGCTGGGGCACCGGGTGGTCGCGCTGGTCGGGTCGCCACCGGAGGTGTACGTCCGGGAGACCGCGTTCGCCCAGCGGGTCGTCCAGGGCTTCACGGCCGCCGCCGACCGCAACGGGATGACGTCCACCGTCCGCCCCTGCGCCGCGACCCCGGCGGGGGCGAGGCAGGTCGCCGAGCAACTCCTCCGCGAGCAACCGGCGTTGACGGGGGTCGTCGTCCACAACGAGGCGGTCCTGGAGCCGTTGATCGACGCCTTCGAGGAACTCGGCCTCCGCGTCCCCACCGACCTGTCCATCACCGCGATCTGCCCCGACGAACTGGCGGCGGGGCTGCGCGTCCCGGTGACCTCGGTGGCGCTGCCGGCCGCGGAACTCGGCGAGCGGGCGGCGGAGTTGCTGATGCGCCAACTCGACGGCGACCCGGACGTACCCGCGGCGACCCTGCTCGCCCCCCGACTGACGGAACGCGCGAGCACGGCACCGCGCGAGGCGCACTGACGGCACGCCCGTGGAGGCCGGCGCCGTCGGCCTCCCGAAGGGGTGGTCAGCGTTCCGCGTGCGGATCGGCAAGCTCGGCGACGTGTTCCCTGCCGTAGCCGAACCGGTCGCCGAGCGCCGTCCAGCGGGCGTACTGCTCATCGGTGACCGGTGCGGCGTAGGCCCTGACGCATCTGAGCAGCAGACGGAAGCCGAGGTCGGGATCGACCTGGCGGACGACCTGCTCGAGCGCGGGGACCACCGTGCGGGAGTGTTCGAACCACGGGCTGGTGGAGGCGCCGTACCAGGGGTAGTCGTGCACGGCGCGGGTCAGGGCGGGGGCGATCTCGCGCAGTTCCCGCAGGACCGCGTCCAGCGTCTCCGGGCCGGCCGGCGGGGGTGCGCCGACGGTGAACCCTGGGTCGATCTCCCGCAGTCGTCCGGCGCACACCTCCGCGATCCGGTGGAGCCACTGCCGCGCTCCGGTGCCCTCGTCCTGCGGGGCGTAGCCATAGGCCGACGCCCCCAGCCAGAGCGCGGTGAGGGCGTCGTCGGACATCGGTGACCGGGACAGCCGCAGTGCGTCCTGCAGCAGCGCGTACGCCGAGGTACCCGGCACAAGGCCGACGTAGTCGGAGGCCACACCGCGAATGCCCTCGTCGACCGTGTAGGAGTACTGCCACTCGCCGTCGAATCGTCCGGCGAGGTACGAGAACCCGAAGTCGTACTCGAAACGCCGCGGCAGCGTGACGTCGTCGAAGCGGGGCCAGCGCACATCGAGGCCGTCGTGCACCAGTCGCCCCGGATAGCCGAACGCCTCACCGATCGTCCGGTACCGGTCGTACCGCTCCATGGTGGCGGCGACCGAGGTCGCCTTCACCACCCGCAGGAACAGCCGGAACCCGAGGTCGGCGTCCGCTTCGGCGGCCACGCGTTCCAGCGCGGCCCCGACGTCCGAGCCCGTCAGCCGGTGCGACACGGCTCTCACCTCGGCGCACACGGCCTTCCTCATCGCCGGTTCGTCCACCGTGACCATGGGCGGTCCGCCGTCGAACAACGGGTCCCCCGAAGAGGGACCGGCGGCTTCCCGGGCGATCCGGTCCTCGGCCGACTCCACGATCCGGCGGAGCAGGCCGGGGACGTCCGGCCCGGAGTCCTGGCCTCCCGCTGCGGCCCGCCACACCGTCCGCAGGGTCTCGGCCGGAAGGCCCGAGTCCAGCAGCAGACGGGCGTCGTCCCGCAGGGCACGGGCGTCGTCGGCGTCCCCGTCCGGCACCACCGGCGCCGACCCCGTCCCGAGCTCCGGAATCAGCAGACTGATCCCGAAGTCCCCCTCGAATCTCCAGAAGCGTGCTTCCCGTTGTTCTTCCATGAGTTCCTCGCAGCCCCGGATCCGCCGGCTAGACCTGATCGACCATGAACGTGACGGCGTCCACCACGTACTCGCCGTGGTGGAGGGCCGATCCGATGGCCTCCAACCGCTCGTACTGGTCCGGGGACAACGACTCCCTCGGCGTGTTCACGACGGTCCTCAGCAGGACCCGCAGCGCCAGGTCCGGAGTGCAGTGGCGGGCACAGTCGACGAGCGCCTCGCGGACCTCGGCGGCCAGGAACTCCACCCGCTCGATCTCTGCGACGACGGCGTCCCGGTGGGCGAAGCCGTCCTCCGTGTCGGCCCCGGTGAGGGGGCGTACGTCCGTCTTCGCGGACAGCCGGGCCTCACACAGGCCGACGACCGTCCGCGTCCACTCCGATCCCGTGGTCCCCTCGAAGCTCGGCGGGTACTCCGCTCCGGCCGTCCACAGCACCGCGAGCGTCTCCGAGGGAAGGTGGTCGAGGAGTGCCCGGGCGTCGCGGTGCACCGCCGACACCTCCTCGTCGGCGTCCGTGGGCACGTCGTAGACCCAGTCCTGGTGGAAGAAGCCCATCACCCATGAGACACCGAAGTCGAACTCACTGAACCGTCGCACTGTGTGTCACCTCCTCAGAGCTCGTTCTTGGACCCTCTCATCCAGTTCTTGATCATGTTGGCCTTGTCGCTCAGCGCGTAGTCGACGACCTTCTGTGCCGTCGCCTGGTCGACCCACACGCTGTTCGGCGTTTCCGCGCCCCCGTTGCGGCGCGTCTTTTCGGCGGACAGCGCCTTCGCCTCCTGCTCGGGAACTTCTGCCCGTCGAGCACGATGTCGTTGCAGTTGTGGACCAGGACCGGGGTCCCGCCCGCCACCGCGTAGAAGGTGTGCAGGCCGGACACGGTCAGGTCGTACACGGTCCGGGGCTTCGCCTCGTGCCGGTCGAGCGGCGCGGCCACCGTGCGCAGACTGCCGTCCGGGCCGCGCAGGCTGTCCCCGGGCCGCAGGTCGGACGCCACCGTCCAGCCCCGGCCGCTGACGCGTTCGCCGAGTGGCAGCATTTTTGACCGACCGAGATCAACCTTCACATGCCCGGCGGCCCCGCAGACACGACGAAGGCCCGGCGGTCTGTGACCACCGGGCCTTCGTACGACATGGAGACTGTGGAGATGGCGGGAATCGAACCCGCGTCCAACGGTGCGGAACCAGGGCTTCTCCGTGTGCAGTTCGCTGTGATTTTCTCGGCCCCGGCGATCACGCGAACAAGTCGCCGACGGGCCCAGTCACTGTTAGATTTCCCTCTTCACCCCGTGACCGGGATCAAGGTTTAGTCCCCTAGCTGATGCCAGGATCCGGGTCGGGAACAGCCCCGGGCTGACACTCCCGTATAGGAGGCTCGCTGTCGCTACCTGAGATCAGGCAGCGAGGGCGAAGGCCTGCTGGGAGGAATCGCGCTTGGAAGTGGCGATTATTTTTTTCGGCCTGTGGTTTACGAGATCATGGCCGCTTTCTCGACACGCTTCCCCTGCCTCGACATCCGCTGTCGAAACCGATCATCCCCATGTTGATTTTTCAATCTTCACACCGGCTTCCCCCGGTGTTGGTGCCATCATACGTGGCCAACGCGCGCCGATGCCACTACATTCCCGTGGCCTAGGCGCCGCGCTGGCGCCGCTTCGCCGCCGCGATGACGCGGTCGCTCTCCCTGCGGTCCTGCTGCTCACGCAGGGTCTGCCGCTTGTCGTACTCCTTCTTGCCTCGCGCGAGGGCGATCTCCGCCTTGGCGCGGCCGTCCTTGAAGTACAGGGCGAGGGGCACGATCGTGTGACCCGTCTCCTGGGCCTTGACCTCCAGCTTGTCGATCTCCTCCCGGTGCAGCAGCAGCTTGCGCTTGCGGCGCACCGAGTGGTTGGTCCAGGTGCCCTGGCTGTACTCGGGGATGTGGGCGTTGTGCAGCCACGCCTCGTTCCCGTCGATCTGCACGAAGCCGTCGACCAGCGAGGCCCGGCCCTGACGCAGCGACTTCACCTCGGTGCCGGAGAGGACCAGGCCGGCCTCGAAGGTGTCGATGATCGCGTAGTCGTGCCGCGCCTTCTTGTTCTGCGCGACGATCTTGCGCTTGCCGCCCTTCTCGCCGTCCTTGGCTTTGGCGGCCGTCCCCTGCTGCTTCTGCTGGGACTCTTTCGGTACGTACATTCCCTTGGCCATAGTGCCGTCCATTTTCGCACTACGGAGGGGGTGTGGGGGAAGCGGTTAAGCGGGTGCTACGACGGGTCGCCCAGGCCGCTGAGTACCGTCTCCGCCCGCTGCAGCGCCGCGGAGCCCACCTCCAGGTCGGGGGTGATGCCCTTGCCGTCGACGACATGGCCGGAGGGGGTGCGGTAGTGGCCGACGGTGAGCTCGGCGACCGAGCCGTCGGGGAGGCGGGTGGGCATCTGGATGGAGCCCTTGCCGAAGGTGCGGGAGCCGAGGACGACCGCGCGGCCGCGGTCCTGGAGGGCGCCGGTGAGCATCTCGGCCGCGCTCATGGTGCCGCCGTCGACCAGTGCGACCAGAGGTCTCGCGGTGTCGCCGCCGGGCTCGGCGTGCAGGGAGCGCTCGGCGCCGTCCACGTCGTAGGTGGCGACCAGGCCGCCGTCGAGGAAGGCGGAGGCGGCGGTGACGGCCTCGCCGACCAGGCCGCCGGAGTTGCCGCGGAGGTCGAGGACGATCCCGGCGTCGGCGGGGGCCTGCCGTACGGCGGTGCGTACGAGCTCCCCGGAGCCCCTGGTGAAGGCGGAGATCTTGATGACGGTGATGCCGGCGGACACCTTGCGGACCGTCACGGAGTCGGTGGACAGCAGGGCCCGGCGGACGGTCTCGCTCCACGCGCGCGTGCCGCGTTCGAGGCCGAGGGTGACGGTCGTACCGGCGCGGGCGTCGGTGGCGTCACCGCGCAGTAACGAGACGACGTCGGTGACGGGCCGTCCGTCGACGTCCTCCCCGTCCACGCTGCGCAGCCGGTCGCCCTTCCTGATCCCCGCGGCGGCGGCCGGCGACCCGGGCTGCACCTTGCCGACCTCGATCCGGCCGTCCCGCTCGCGCCGGGCCCACAGCCCGACACCGGTGTACTGGCCGTCGAGCGCTTCCTCGAACTCCTGGTACTCGCCCTCGGAGTAGACCGCGGCCCAGCGGTCCCCGCTGCGGCTCACGGCCCGCTCGGCGGCCTCCATGGGGGACTTGCCGTCGGCCATCGCCTCGGCGGCCGCCTTGGCGACGTCCTCGTGCGCGTCGGCCGCACGGGCGGCTCCGGTGGGCGTCTTCCGGTCGGACTGCCCGGGGTCGGGAAACGCCCCGGTGGCCGCGCCGGTCACCAACAGCCCTGCGAACACCAACGTCAGAGCCGCCCCCCGGCGAACCCGGCGGGGCTGACAGAACAGCTCTCGGCCTGACATGCCGGTGAGTCTAGGACAACGCAAGAGGGCCGCACGGGCGGTTGCCCGTACGGCCCTCTTGGCATGCGTCACACCTTCAGGTACTTGCGCAGCGCGAAGAACGCCGCAAGCGCGGGCATCAGCAGGCTCGTTGCGAGGATGAGCGGGAGCTTGGTCAACACCGCGTCCCAGCCGATGAAGTTGATCAGATTCAGCTTCTGGGACAGGGCCAGACCGTGGTCGATGATGAAGTAGCGCGCGATCACCAGGAATCCGCAGGCGACCGTGCCGCCGATCAGGCCGGCGACGGCGGCCTCCGCGATGAACGGGGCCTGGATGTAGAAACCGGAGGCGCCGACCAGGCGCATGATGCCGGTCTCGCGCCTGCGGCTGAACGCGGAGACGCGCACGGTGTTGACGATCAGCATCAGCGCGACGACCAGCATCAGCGCCATCACCATCCGGGCCGCCCAGTTCATACCGTTGAGCAGACCGAACAGATTGTCCAGAATGCCCTTTTGGTCCTGAACGGACTGGACACCGTCACGGCCGTCGAAGGCCGTCGCCACGACCTGGTACTTCTGCGGGTCCTTCAGCTTGATCCGGTACGACTCCTGCATCTGGTCCGGCGTGAGGGAGTCGGCCAGCGGCGAGTCGCCGAACTGCTGCTTGTAGTGCTTGTAGGCCTCGTCCTGCGACTCGTAGGTGACCTTCTCGACCACCGAAATCTTGCCGAGGTCGGCCTGGATCTGCTTCTTCTGGTCCTCGGTGACCGCGCCCTTGGCACAGTTGGGGTCCGACTCGGCGTCGCTCTTGTTGCAGAGGAAGATCGAGACGTTGACCTTGTCGTACCAGTAGCCCTTCATGGTGTTGACCTGGTCGCTCATGAGGAGCGAGCCACCGAAGAGCGCCAGGGACAGGGCGACCGAGACGACGACCGCGAAGGTCATCGTCAGATTGCGGCGGAGACCGACTCCGATCTCCGACAGTACGAACGAGGCGCGCATGGCGTCGGGTTATGCCTTTCCGTCGTGGTACGCGGGGCGCGTCAGTGCTGGTAGCCGTAGACGCCGCGGGCCTGGTCGCGGACGAGGCGGCCCTTCTCCAACTCGATGACGCGCTTGCGCATCTGGTCCACGATGTTCTGGTCGTGAGTGGCCATGATCACGGTGGTGCCGGTGCGGTTGATGCGGTCGAGGAGCTTCATGATGCCGACCGAGGTCTGCGGGTCGAGGTTGCCCGTGGGCTCGTCCGCGATCAGCAGCTTGGGCCGGTTCACGAAGGCGCGCGCGATGGCCACGCGCTGCTGCTCACCGCCGGAGAGCTCGCCGGGCCTGCGGTCCTCCTTGCCGCCGAGCCCGACGAGGTCGAGCACCTGGGGCACGGACTTGCGGATCTCGCCCTTCGACTTGCCGATGACCTCCTGGGCGAAGGCCACGTTCTCGGCGACCGTCTTGTTGGGCAGCAGGCGGAAGTCCTGGAAGACCGTCCCGAGCTGGCGGCGCATCTGCGGCACCTTCCAGTTGGAGAGACGGGCGAGGTCCTTGCCCAGGACGTGCACCTGACCATGACTGCACCGCTCCTCGCGGAGGACCAGCCGCAGGAAGGTGGACTTTCCGGAGCCGGAGGACCCCACGAGGAACACGAACTCACCCTTCTCCACTTCCAGGGAGACATCCCTGAGTGCGGGGTGGGTCTGCTTGGGGTAGACCTTGGAGACATTGTCGAATCGGATCACGGATGCACCACGGGTCGCCGGGGGTAGATGAGCGTGACCATACGCGAGTCGGGCGAGGAAGCGCAGGCGCCGGTCACGGTTGGGTGAGGCTTGTGCGGTTTTGTTCCGGGGCAGAGTCTTCGGAGTGCCGGGGCGAGGTCTGCGGACGGCCGCGCTCTTTCCGGGGGAACCTGGCACAGTGGGAGGGGAACGTTCTCGTTCCGCGGAGCGTTGTGTAGGTAATGGCCGGTGCAAGGAGGGCGAGCGCATGACGTACGACCGGTTGGTGTGCGCGAACTGCGCGGCGCCTGTGAGCGAGGGCCGGTGCCCCGTGTGCCGTGCCAACCGCGAGCGTCTTCAGCAGGAGAACTTCCTCGGTGGCCTGAACCCGACGGCGCTGATCGCACTGCTGGCGGTGCTGATCGCCACGGTGGCGCTGCTGGCGGCCCACCAGACCGCGTAGGAAGCGCGCAGAAGAGCGAGAGAAGGGCCCGGAGCCGCTGCTCCGGGCCCTTCGCCGTGCGCTGCGCACACACTCCGTGAGTGTGCGGCTACCGTCAGGCCGCGGCGCCGCCCCGGCCGCCCATGAGGCGCGGCAGGATACGGAAGCCGATACCACCGGCGATCATGGTGGCGGCGCCGACGATCAGGAAGGTCGTCTGCGCGGCACCGGTCTCGGCGAGCTGGTCGCCGCCACCCTGGGCCTGGGTGTTCGACGTGCCGGTGTCGGTGAGGGCGGAGGAGCCCTCCTCCTGGGCGGAGGTGCCCGAGTTGCCGTCGGTGCCGGTGTTGTTGTTGCCGCCACCGGTGCTGCCGCTGCCGCTGCTGCTGGTGCTGCCGTCGGTCGGCTCGTCCGTGGGCTCGGTGGGCTCCTCGGTCGGCTGGGTGGGCTCGTCCGAGGGCGCGCTCGACTCGGACGGCGCCGAGCTGGTGGGCGGCTCGCTGGTGGGCGGCTCGCTGCTGGCCGGGGCCGTCGGGATCTCGGTGCTGCTCGGGTCGGTCGTCGGGTCGTCGAGGGCGACGTTCGCCTGCACGCCGGTCTCGTCGGCGCTGACGCCGATGGAGAGGGCGGAGGCCGCGCCGGCGGCGGTCAGCGAGGCACCGGCGGCGATCACGGCACCGGCGGCTATCCGCGCGACCCGGATCCGCGTCTTCTTGGTCATCTGGTTGCTACCCCCAGTAGCTGATAGTCAATGAGCGGGCGCATGGGGCAGGCCGTGATCGACGGGGGCGGTAAAGGCAGTTCCAAGTCCCCCGGTTCACATGCGCCCCAGAGATACGCATGCCACGCTTCACCCTTCCCATTTTTCAAAGCAACGTCAAGGCCGTTGCGCGCGCGATGTCCAGTTGCGCGGTGAATGCCGGGAGTTGAAGTGTGTGAGTGTGACGTAAAACCCAGTCAATACTCAGACAAACGCGAACTGCCGCCACGAGGGCGGCAGTTCAGGTTCGGCCGACTCACCATGGGCAAGTCGACAAAGTTACTTCTCCTGCTGCTTGCGCCAGCGAATTCCGGCCTCCAGGAAGCCGTCGATCTCGCCGTTGAACACGGCCTCGGGGTTGCCCACCTCGTACTCGGTCCGCAGGTCCTTGACCATCTGGTACGGGTGCAGCACGTACGACCGCATCTGGTTGCCCCAGGAGTTGCCGCCGTCGCCCTTGAGGGCGTCCATCTTGGCCTGTTCCTCCTGCCGGCGCCGCTCCAGGAGCTTGGCCTGGAGGACGTTCATCGCGGTCGCCTTGTTCTGGATCTGCGACCGCTCGTTCTGGCAGGAGACGACGATGCCGGTGGGGATGTGGGTGAGGCGCACGGCGGAGTCGGTGGTGTTCACGCCCTGGCCGCCGGGCCCGGAGGACCGGTAGACGTCCACCCGCAGCTCGGACTCGTCGATCTCGATGTGGTCGGTCTGCTCGACCACGGGGAGGATCTCGACACCCGCGAAGGAGGTCTGGCGCCGGCCCTGGTTGTCGTACGGCGAGATCCGGACGAGCCGGTGGGTGCCCTGCTCCACGGAGAGCGTCCCGTAGGCGTACGGCACCTGCACGGCGAAGGTGGTCGACTTGATGCCGGCCTCTTCCGCGTACGACGTCTCGATGAGCTCGGTCTTGTAGCCCTTCTGCTCCGCCCAGCGCAGGTACATCCGCTGCAGCTTCTCGGCGAAGTCGGCGGCGTCGACGCCACCGGCCTCGGCGCGGATGTTGACCAGCGCCTCGCGGGAGTCGTACTCCCCGCTGAGCAGCGTCCGGACCTCCATCTCGTCCAGCGCCTTCTTGACGGCGGTGAGCTCGGACTCGGCCTCGGCACGGGTGTCCGGGTCGTCCTCCTCGTCGGCCATCTCGAAGAGCACGGCAAGATCGTCGATCCGCCCGCGCAGCGCCTCGGCCTTCCTGACCTCGGCCTGCAGGTGGCTCAGCTTGCTGGTGATTTTCTGCGCCTCGTCCGGGTTGTCCCACAGGGACGGCGCGGCCGCCTGCTCCTCGAGCACGGCGATGTCTGCCCTCAGCTTGTCGAGGTCCAGAACGGCCTCGATCGACTCCATGGTCGAGGAGAGGGACTTGAGCTCTTCGGATACATCGACGACTGCCACGCCTCCAGCGTAACGGCTCCGCCAACCGGGGATGGCCGACAGGGCTCGCCCACCCACCCGACGCGGTGGGCAGCAACCCCACTGCCACGGACCGGCGAAGGAATCGGCGAAGAAATCACGGCGTGGACGTGCTGTGCGTCTCCTGCGGAGGCGAGTCGTCGCCCGAGGACGCCAGCCACGCGCCGACACCCACCGCCGCCGCCACCACCACGCCCGCCACCGCGAACGTCACCTTCCGTCGCCGCGCCGCCACGCGGTGCCGCGCCGACCCCGGCCGCGGTGCCCCCGCCGCCCTCGGCACCCGCGCCGTACCGCGCGCGCCGCCCGCCAGCTCGTCCGCCCCCGGCACCCTCATCGACGTGTGCGTGTCCCGGTTGGAGTCCGGCTTCGCGCCCGGCACCAGGGAGACGGCCCCCCGTCGCCGTACCCGCTGCTCGTCCTCGGCCGGGGCGGCGGCCGCCTCCTGGCCCTCCTCCGGCGACTCCGTGTCCGGCTCGTCGACGTCCAGCGGCGGCATGCCCGCCAGCATCGGCAGCTGCTCCCGCAGCCGCGCGGCGAGCTCGGACGCCCGCAGCCGGGAGGCCGGCGCCTTCGCCAGGCACTGGACGAGCAGCTGCCACAGCTCCTCGGGGATACCGGGGAGCGGGACGACCGTCTCGGTCACATGGCGGCGGAGCACCGCGCCCGGGTGGCCGCCGCCGAAGGGGGTGAAGCCGGCGAGGAGCTCGTACAGCACGGTCGCCAGGGCGTAGATGTCCACCGACGCGCGGGGCGGCAGGCCCTCGACGATCTCCGGGGCGAGGTAGTCCGGCGTTCCGATGATCTTCGTGGCGCGGGTCCGCTTGGGGGAGTCGATCAGCTTCGCGACGCCGAAGTCGGTCAGCAGGGCCGGGTGGGAGCCGCCGGGGCCCAGCGGGCCCTGCATGTCCAGGAGGACGTTCTCCGGCTTGACGTCCCGGTGCACCACGCCCGCCGCGTGCGCCGCCGCCAGCCCGTCCGCGACGTCCGCGACGATCGCCACGGCCGCCTCGGGTGCCAGCCGCCGCTCCCGTTCGAGACGGGTGCGCAGATCCGTGCCCCGGACCAGGTCCATGACGAGGGCCAGGTCGTTGCCGTCGACGACGAGATCGCGGACGGACACCACGTTGGGGTGTTCGAGACCGAGCAGTGCCGTGCGCTCCTGGACGAAGCGGCCCACCAGCTCCTCGTCGGACGCGAGATCCTCACGCAGCAGCTTGATGGCGACGGGCCCGTCCGGCCCCTCGCCCAGCCACACCGTGCCGGCGCTGCCCCGCCCCAGGATCTGGTTCGCGGTGTACCGGCTGCCGATCTTCCGTGCCAAGACTGCTCCTACCGACGCGTGTTGCCGATAAAAGTACGCGTCCGAAGAGCCAACCTTCACCACGGAGGCGGAAATCACCCGCCAGATGTCGACAAATCCCCAAACTCGCGGTCAGTTGCCGCTGCCGGAGCCGTTGCCCAGGTCGCCGATCCAGCTGCTGACCGTGCCCACCCAGTCGCTCAGCTGGTGCCAGTAGCCCTTGCCCTCGCCGACCCAGGTGTGCACCGGCGTCAGGTCCCAGATCAGCCACCCCGCGACGACCAGGATGACGACCATGAACAGGCAGCCCTTGAGGCAGCCGAGGCCGGGGATCTTCATCGGGTTGGCGCTGCGCCGACGCGGCTCGCGGGGCTCGCGGGGCTCCCGCGGCTCACGCGGGGCGCGCTGCGGCTCGGCGGGTGGTGCGTAGCGCTGCTGCGGCTGCTGCGGCGGGGCGTACTGCTGCGGCTGCCCGTATCCGGCGGGCTGCTGCTGGCCGTACCCCGGGGGCTGCTGCTGCCCGTACCCGCCCTGTCCGCGCGGCTGCGGCCGTCGTACCGGCTGCTGCTGCGGGGCCTGGCGCGGTTGCTGCTGCTGCGGCCGGGCCACCTGCCGCTGCGGGCGGCGGCGCAGCGGGTCCTCGCCCGGGTCGAGGTACTGGACCTGCGTCTGCTCGTTGCGGTCGCGGGCCGCGCGGAGCTGGGTCTGCCAGGGGTGCGGCTGCTCAGGCTGCGGCCCGCCCTGCCCCGGCTGCCCCTGGGGCATCGGCGGCATGACGGTCGTCGGGTCGGCCGCGCCCGTGTTCGGCAGCACGGTGGTCGGGTCGGCGGCGCCCGCCGGTCCCCCGGTGTGCGGCAGCACGCTGGTCGCGCCGTTCGGGTCGTACGCCCCCATCGGCGTGCCCGTGTTCGGCAGCACGGTGGTCGGGTCGGCCGCGCCCGGTACGGTCGGCGGCGCCGGGTCGGGGGCCAGCAGCGCCCCGACGCCCTCGGCCGCCGCGATCTGCGCGGAGTTCGCGTGCACGCCGACGCCCTCGGCGACGACGCGCAGGCCGCGCGCGAGGTTCTCGGCGCTGGGGCGTTCGGCGGGGTTCTTGCGCAGGCAGCGCTCTATGACCGTCCACAGCGGGTCGGGGACGGTCGAGGGGCGGCGGGGCTCGGCGCTGAGGTGCTGGTGGAGGACCTCCAGGGCGCTGCCGCCGGAGAACGGCGGGTGGCCGGTGACCAGCTCGTACAGCAGGATGCCGGCACCGTAGATGTCGACGGCGCCGGTCTGCGGGCGGCCCTCTGCGGACTCCGGGGCGATGTACGCGGGCGTGCCGACGAACTCGTGGGTGCGGGTCAGGCCCGGGGAGTCGGCGAGGCGGGCGATGCCGAAGTCGGTCAGCAGCGGGTGCATCTGGCCGTTGTACTGAGCGAGCAGCACGTTGGCGGGCTTCAGGTCGCGGTGCACCACGCCGTCGGCGTGGCTGGCGGCGAGCGCGTCGGCGACCTGGGCGGTCAGCAGCGCGGCGGCGACGGGGGTGAAGGGGCCGTTCTCGCGCAGGTAGCGGTGCAGGTCGGGGCCGTCGACGAGGTCCATGACCAGGGCGAGGAGATCGCCCTCGACCACCAGGTCGCGGACCCGGACGATGTTCGGGTGGGTCAGCCGGAGCAGGACGGAGCGCTCCCGCAGGAAGCGCATCACGACATCGGCGTCGCTCGCCAGTTCCTCCTTGAGGACCTTGATCGCGACGGTCTCACCGGGCTGGCCGGCCACGGCCGCCTCGGCGCCGGCGGTCTCCCGCTGGCGGGCACGCCAGACGGTACCGGTGGCGCCGCGTCCGAGCGGCTCCTCCAGGAGGTACTTGCTGCCTACCGGCCGCACGTCATGCGCTCCCTGTTGCTTGCGGATGTGTCCGAAACCTGTGTCCAACCTCGTGTCCGTCCCACTGTAGTGCCGTGGCACCTGGGGCCGGGTCGTCGTCCGCCGCGCCTTCCCTGCCCGGTCGGCAGCCGACAAGCGTTCCGGACGTATCCCCATACGTAGGCGTTCCCGCGTGTGTTCGATGGAAAGACGCTCGCTTCGGTCCGTCGGTTGCCGGGGCCGGACGTGACCGATCTCAAGTGATCGTCCGCGTAGTACTGGTCAGGCACTTTTGGGGGCAGAGCTGACCAATCAAGATCACTTACCATCGGGTCGTGGGCGCGTTGTCAGTAGCAGGTGCGAGGATGCGTGCGACAGCAGAACTGGCCGACGCGCTAGTGGTGGTGGGGGGAAGTCCGCGCCCGCGCAGAAGGGACCGCTGACGGCGATGCAGATCCGGCTGACCGTCGTAGACCCGCTGGGCCCTGCCGCGCAGCGGGGCCGGGCCGTGAGCCGCGACGTGCTGGTGACGGCGCCGGCGGGCACGGACCTGGCCGCGGTGGCCTCCGCGCTGGCCTCGGCGGTCACCGGCGACGGCAGCCTGGGCGGCCGTGAGCCGAGCGGCGCCCCCGTCGTGCTGTACGCCGGGGTGGAGCGCCTCGACGCCCGCCGCCGCATCCTGGGCGAGCCCCCGCTGGTCGACGGCGCCGTGCTGTCCCTGGGCGCCCCCGCCGCCCCCGAGCCGCATCCCGAGCTGGACGACGCCCCGACCCAGCTGCATGTGATCGCCGGCCCCGACGCGGGCGGTGTCCATCTGCTGCACGGCGGCCAGATCACCATCGGCCGCTCCGCCGACGCCGACGTCCCGCTCGACGACCCGGACGTCTCCCGGCTGCACTGCGCCGTCACGGTCGCCGCCGACGGCCGGGTCGCGGTCGCCGACCTGAACTCCACCAACGGCACGGCCCTGGACGGCACCCGCGTCACCGACCGCCCGGTCCGCCTCACCCCGGGCGCCCTGCTGCGCATCGGTGAATCGGCCCTCAGGCTTACGCCCTCCGGGGGGTCGGGGGCCCGGGTGGGCACGGCGCCCGACGGGGAGGGGTGCGTGCGGGTGCTGACGGGGGACGAGGGAGCCGACGGCGGTCGTGACGGTGCCGATGCCGATGCCGGCACGGCCGTACCCGCTCCGGCGGGCCGCACCCATCACGCCTACGGCACGGCGGGCTGGGGAGCCTCGGGCGGGATGACGGCGGGCCAGGAGCACGGCCCGGTGGAGCCCGCGGTCGTACCCGCGCAGGGCGATGCGCCGAGGATCGAGAGCCACCCGGGTTCCCGGACCGCCGCCGGACGGCCCGGACCGCGCGGTGGCTCCGGCGACACCCACGCAGGCCGCTCCGGAGTGCTCGGCGACCCGGGCGACACCCGCAGGACCGCCACGGGTCCCACGGCCACCGGCCCAACACCCTCCGGCTCGGGCTCCGGCTCGGGCGGCTCCGGCTCGGGCGGCTCCGGCTCGGGCGGCTCCGGCTCGACGGCCTACGGATCGAGGGCCTCTGGGGCGGCTGCTTCCGGAGCGTCTGCTTCCGGATCTCCGGCCCCCGGTTCGACGGCCTACGGCTCCGGATCGACGGCCTACGGTTCCGCGGCCTTCGGATCGAGGGCCTCCGGAGCCTCTGCCTCCGGATCCCCGGCCCCTGGTTCGGCGGCCTACGAATCCGCGGCTTACGAATCCGCGGCTTACGGATCGAGGGCCTCCGAGGCGGCTGCCTCCGGATCCTCAGCCCCCGGTTCGACGGCCTACGGACCCGCGGCCTCCCACCCGACGGCAGCGCCCCGGTCCGCGTCGGGTGCCGCCCCGGCGGCCGGGCACCCGACGCGCCCGACCGGCGACGCCCTCTCCTCGCACCCCGACGACCCCGACGCCCCTTCCGTCCCCTCCGGCGGGCGCAAGGGCACCCCGCTCCGCGGCACCGACGCCCCCGCCCTCCCCGGCGCCCGCAGGCGCGGCGGCCTGGGTGCCTGGGCGCGGCGGCTGGCCGGCGGGCGCGGTGAGCCCCCGACGGCCGCCGACGACGAGACCGTGGCCGACGACGGCACCGCCGCGGCCCCCGGCGCTCCCGTCCAGCCCGAGACCTGGCCCGACCCCGCCGCGCTGCTCCTCACCGCGCTCGGCCCCGGCCCCCGCCTCTGGGAGCGCGGCCCCGGCCACCCCGAGACGCTCACGGTCCGGCTCGGTACGGCGGACCGCCCGACATCCGACGGCTCGGGCCTGCTGCCCGCCGTCCCGGTCACCGCCGACCTGCGCGAGGCCGGCGCCCTCGGCCTGGCGGGCCCGCGCACCCGCCTCTCCGGCCTCACCCGCGCGGTGCTGGCCCAGCTCGCCGCGCTGCACTCGCCCGACCTGCTGGAGATCGTCCTGATCAGCGCGGACCGGGCCCGCCCCCTGGAGGAGCGCACGGCGGAGTGGTCCTGGCTCGGCTGGCTGCCGCACATCCGCCCCGGGCACGGCCAGGACTGCCGCCTCCTGCTGGCCTACGACCGTGAGCAGGCCGCGGCCCGCGTGGAGGAGCTGCTGCGCAGGGTGGAGGACCTGTCGGCGCCCCGCAGGCCCGCCACCCCGTCCGACCGCCCGGCCCCGGCCCCGGCACGCGCGGCGGACGCCCCACCCGCCGACGGCGCCCACCGCCCCTCCTGGGCCCGCGAGGACCTCGGTGCCGTCGACGGCCGGGGCGGCTTCCCTGGGCCGTACACGGTCGTCGTCGTGGACGGCGATCCCGGCGGCTCCGCGCTGCGTGACGCGGTGGCCAGGCTGACGGTCGCCGGGCCGCGCGCCGGGATACATGTGATCTGCCTGGCCGAGACGGCGCCCACCTCGCCCACCTCCCCGGTCGAGGAGACCTACGAGGCGGCGTGCGCGGTGACGCCGACGTTCCGGGAGTGCGGGGCCGTGGCCCTGCTCAGCGGGGACGTGGCGACGGCGCTGCACCTCATGCGGGTCTCCTCGGGTCCCGTCGGCCCCGGCATCCTCGCCGCGGTGGACGCGGTCTCCGCGGCCTGGGCCGAGCGGTTCGCGAGGGCGCTGGCCCCGCTGCGCCCCGACGGCCCGGCCGGCGACCGGCACACGCGCATGGCCGCTCCGCTCCCCCAGTCCGCCCGGCTGCTGGACGAGCTGGGCCTGGCGCGGGCGACCCCGGCGTCGCTGATGGCCCGCTGGGCGGACGCGGCGGACGACACCGAGTCGCTGGGCGGCCGGGCCCGGGCGGTGCTCGGCGCCGGACCGCGCGGTCCGCTCGGCGCCGACCTGGTGGCCGACGGTCCGCATCTGCTGATCGAGGGCCCGTCCGGCAGCGGCCGTACGGAGCTGCTGCGGGCGATGGTCGCCTCGCTGGCCGCGGCCGAGCGCCCCGACCGGCTGGGGATCGTCCTGATCGACGGCCGCGACGGCGTCGGCACCGGTGCCGGGCACGGCGAGGGCCTCCGGGTCTGTACGGACATACCGCACGTCACGACCCACCTCACCGCCAGCGACCCGGTCCGGATGCGGGAGTTCGCGCAGTCGCTGAGCGCGGAGCTGAAGCGGCGGGCCGAGCTGCTGGGCCGCTCCGACTTCACCGACTGGCACGGCCGGCGGGAGATCTCGGGCCGCATCGTCCCCCAGCGCAACCGCACCGCTTCGGGTGCCGCCGACATAGAAGCCCCGCCCAGCTCGACGCTCCGGCTGCGCCCCTCGGCCGGCGCCGCGGCCCGCCGGCCGACGGAGGCGCCCCCGCCGCTGCCCCGGCTGGTGGTCGTGGTCGACGACCTGGACGCCCTGGTCTCCCCCGCGCTCGGTTCGCCGGGGCGCCCGGCCGCCGGTTCCGTGATGCGGGCGCTGGAGGCGGTGGCGAAGGAGGGTGAGCGGCTCGGCGTCCACCTGGTCGCGGCGGCCGGCACGGGCGGCCGTACGGCGGAGACGGAACCCGCCCGGCAGGCCACCCTGCGCGTCACCCTGGACCCACCGGCCACCGGCCCCGACGAACCGGCCCCGGGCCGCGGCCGCCTCACCACCCCGGACGGCCGCACCACCGCGTTCCAGGCGGGCCGCGTCACCGGCCGCATCCCCCGGACGGCGACCCAGCGCCCCACGGTGGTCCCCCTCGACTGGCCCCGTATGGGCGACCCGCCGGCCCGCCGCCCGGTCCGGGAACTGGGCAACGGCCCGACGGACCTGGCACTGCTGGCGAGCGCGGTGGAGCGGGCGGCGAAGGAGGTCTCGGCCGCGGAGGTGCCCTCGCTTCTGTGAGCGAGGGCGAGTGAGGGTGAGCGAAGGTGAGTGAGGGCATGCGAGGGCATGCCCACCGCCCGTCCGGCGTTCGGCGCCGGTCACCGATCACAACGCGATCACGATCCCCCGCGCTGACCTGTCGGCCTACTTGCCGCGTACGCGGCGCCCGCGTAGACCGGAGCGCACGGGACAGAGTTCTGACGTTCAATGAAGAACGACGAACGGGGAAGTGATGCGCGCCATGAGCAACACCATCCGGACACGCAGGGCCGTCACCACACTCGCCGCGCTGCTCGCGGGAGCCCTCGCACTCACCGCCTGCGGAGGCAGCAACGACAAGAGTTCCGGCGGCGACAACAGCACCGGCGCCACCGCGACGAGCACCCTCACCCTTCCGAAGCTGAACGGCACCACCCTGGAGGTCGCCGCGGTCTGGACCGGGCAGGAGCAGAAGAACTTCAAGCAGGTGCTCGCGGAGTTCGAGAAGCGCACCGGTGCGAAGGTCACCTTCGTGCCCGCGCAGGACCCGATCATCAACTTCCTCGGTTCGAAGATCGCGGGCGGCCAGCCGCCGGACATCGCGCTGCTGCCGCAGCCCGGCGCGATCAAGCAGGCCGTGCAGAAGGGCTGGGCGAAGCCGCTGAGCGCGGACACGATCGCGGAAGTGCAGAAGAACTACGCGCAGGGCTGGCAGGACATCGGCAAGGTCGGCGGCAAGCAGTACGGCGTCTACTACAAGGCCGCCAACAAGTCGCTGATCTGGTACAACGCCAAGGTCTTCGAGAACGCGGGCGCCAAGGAGCCCAAGACCTGGCAGGACCTGCTGACGACGGCGCAGTCGGTGTACGACTCGGGTGTCACGCCGTTCTCGGTGGGCGGCGCGGACGGCTGGACGCTGACCGACTGGTTCGAGAACGTCTACCTCTCGCAGGCGGGCCCGGAGAAGTACGACGAGCTCACCCAGCACAAGATCAAGTGGACCGACCCGAGCGTCAAACAGGCGCTGACCACGCTCGCCCAGGTCTGGGGCAAGAAGGGGTACATCGCGGGCGGCGCGTCCGGCGCGCTGCAGACGGAGTTCCCGGCCTCGGTCACCCAGACCTTCACCGGCGGCGACCAGCCGAAGGCGGCCATGGTCTACGAGGGCGACTTCGTGCAGGTCAACATCGGCGAGACCAAGGCGAAGGTGGGCACGGACGCCAAGGTGTTCCCGTTCCCGGCCGTCGGCTCGACCGCGCCCGTGGTCTCCGGCGGTGACGCGGCGGTCGTCTTCAAGGACTCCAAGGGCGCCCAGGCGCTGGCGAAGTTCCTGGCCTCCCCGGACGCGGCGACGATCCAGGCGAAGCTCGGCGGCTATCTCTCGCCGAACAAGAGCGTGCCGAACTCGGCGTATCCGAACGAGGTGCAGCGCAAGATCGCGCAGGCCCTGATCGCCTCCGGCGACGACTTCCGCTTCGACATGTCCGACCAGGCCCCGCAGGCGTTCGGCGGCACCCCGGGCAAGGGCGAGTGGAAGGACCTGCAGGACTTCCTGCAGAACCCGACGGACGTCGCGGGCACCCAGGCGAAGCTGGAGAAGGACGCGGCGGCCGCCTACGGCAGCGGAAGCTGACCCGGCGATGGCATCACCCGCCACGGCGGGGGTCGGCAAGACCCCCGCCGCTCCCCGCCGCCGCAGGAGCGTGACCGGTACCCGCAGGACCGTGGCGGCGCTGTTCCTGCTCCCCGCCCTGGTGCTGCTCGGCGCGCTCGTGGTCTACCCGATCGGGTACTCGCTGATCCGCAGCTTCTACAACGCCAACGGCGACGGTTTCGCCGGCTTCGACAACTACAAGGCGATCTTCACGGACGACGGCATCCGCACCGCCCTGAAGAACAACATCATCTGGGTGGTGTTCGCGCCGACGGTCTCCACCGCCCTCGGCCTCGTCTTCGCGGTGCTGACCGAACGGGTGCGCTGGGGAACGGCGTTCAAGCTGGTCGTCTTCATGCCGATGGCGATCTCGATGCTGGCCGCCGGCATCATCTTCCGGCTGGTCTACGACCAGGACCCGGACAAGGGCGTCGCCAACGCGGTGTGGGTGGGCATCCACGACACCTTCGCCCAGTCCTCCGCGTTCCCGAACGCCCACCCGGGCCGTGCATCGCCCCTGAAGCCCGACCAGGGCGGCTTCATCACCGGCGGCACCGTCCGCACCGGCCAGACCGTTCTCCTCCCCCTCGTCGGTGTCGCCCCCGACCAGATGCCCGGCGGCGCGAAGAGCGCCGTGGCGGCGAAGCCGGAGCCCGGGAAGATCACCGGCACCACCTGGCAGGACTTCACCCGCGGCAAGGGCGTCGGCAGGCTGGGCGTGCCCGACCCGTCCGAGCTCGGCTACGACGGGATGCGGATCGAGGCGGTGAAGAACGGCAAGGTGGTGGCGTCGGCCACGGCGGCGGCCGACGGCACCTTCAGCCTCCCCGCCGCCGCCGACGGGGCACAGCTCAGGCTCCCCGCGAGCAACTTCAAACAGCCCTACAACGGCGTCGACTGGCTCGGCCCGACCCTCGTCACCCCCGCCATCATCGGGTCGTACGTCTGGATGTGGGCGGGCTTCGCGATGGTGCTGATCGCGGCCGGGCTCGCGGGTGTGCCCCGGGAGCTCCTGGAGGCGGCCCGCGTCGACGGGGCGACCGAGTGGCAGGTGTTCCGCAAGGTCACCGTGCCGCTGCTCGCACCGGTCCTCGCGGTCGTCACCGTCACCCTGATGATCAACGTGCTGAAGGTCTTCGACCTCGTGTACATCATCGCGCCGGGCTCCTCGCAGGACGACGCGAACGTGCTCGCCCTGGAGCTGTACCGCAAGGGCTTCTCGGAGGGCCAGCCGGGCATCGCCAGCGCCATCGCGGTGTTCCTGCTGCTCCTGGTGATCCCGGTGATGTGGTTCAACGTGCGCAGGCTGCGGCGGGAGGAGCGGCGATGAGCTGGGTACTGGAGAAGATCAACAGCGGTCTGGTCCGTGTCTTCCTCATCGTCGTCGCCCTGTTCTGGCTGGTCCCGACGATCGGGCTGCTCGCCTCCTCGCTGCGCTCGCCGGACGACATGAGCGCGAGCGGCTGGTGGAACGTGTTCGCCAAGCCGTCCCAGCTCACCTTCGAGAGCTACCAGAAGCTCCTGGAGAACAGCGACATCACCAACTCCCTCTGGAACACGATCCTGATCACCGTTCCGGCGACGGTCCTGGTCGTGATCATCGGGGCGCTGGCCGGTTACGCGTTCGCGTGGATGGAGTTCCCGGGCCGGGACTGGTGGTTCCTGATCGTGGTCAGCCTGCTGGTGGTGCCCGTCCAGGTGGCGCTGATCCCGATCGCCGAACTCTTCGGCAGGATCGGCCTGTTCGGGACGATCTTCGGGGTGATCCTCTTCCACGTCGGCTTCGGCCTGCCGTTCGCGGTGTTCCTGCTGCGGAACTTCTTCGCGGAGATCCCGCGCGAGCTGCTGGAGGCGGCCCGCCTCGACGGCGCCGGTGAACTGCGCCTGTTCACCCGGGTGGTGATGCCGCTCGGCGGGCCGGCGATCGCGAGCCTGGGCATCTTCCAGTTCCTGTGGGTGTGGAACGACATGCTGGTCGCGCTCGTGTTCACCAAGTCCGGCACCCAGCCGATCACGGTCGCCCTGCAGACCCAGGTACGCCAGTTCGGCAACAACGTCGACGTCCTGGCCCCGGGCGCCTTCATCTCGATGGTCATCCCGCTGGCCGTGTTCTTCGCGTTCCAGCGGCAGTTCGTGACCGGCGTGATGGCGGGCGCGGTCAAATAGCCGTACAACCGCACGAGCGGCAGGGCGAGTCGGTCATCGGCTCGCCCTTCGCCGTTCACGCACGGTCACTCACATGACGTACGGAACCGTAACCAAATCACTCCATTGGCCGTTCCCGGGCAGAACGCCCGCGCCGACCGACCCATGGATGCCCCTTGCCCAGGTTCAGTGTCATTGTCCCCGCGTACAAGGTCCAGGCGTATCTGTCCGAGTGCCTGGACTCGGTGCTCTCCCAGTCGTACCCCGATCTCGAACTGATCGCCGTCGACGACTGCTCGCCGGACGCCTGCGGTGCGATCATCGACGAGTACGCGGCCCGTGACGCGCGGGTCCGGCCCGTGCACCTGGCGGAGAACCGGGGCCTGGGCGGCGCCCGCAACGCGGGGATGGAGCAGGCGCGCGGCGACTACCTGCTCTTCCTGGACAGCGACGACACCCTGACGCCGGACGCGCTGCGGGCGATCGCCGACCGGGTCAAGGAGACCGGCGAGCCGGACGTCCTGGTGTACGACTACGCGCGGACGTTCTGGACGGGCCGGGCGGAGCGCAACAAGGTCGCGTCGCAGCTGACCGAGGAGGGCCCGGCACCCTTCCGCCTCGGGGACCGTCCGGGTCTCCTGCGCGTGCTGATGGTGGCCTGGAACAAGGCGTACCGGCGGGAGTTCGTCGAGCGGAACGCGTTCGCCTTCCCGCCCGGTTACTACGAGGACACCCCGTGGACCTACCCGGTCCTGATGGCCGCCGAGTCGATCGCGACCCTCGACCGGGTGTGCGTGCACTACCGGCAGCGGCGGGGCAGCATCCTCGGCACGACCGGCCGCGGGCACTTCGACATCTTCGAACAGTACGACCGGGTCTTCGCGTTCATCGAGGAGCGGCCCGAACTCGCCTGCTGGCGGGCGGTGTTGTTCCGCCGCATGATCGACCACTTCTCGACGGTGTTCACCAGGCGGGACCGGCTCCCCAAGGGCACCCGCGGCGAGTTCCTGCGCAAGGCCCGTGCCCACTACCGGCGTTACCAGGTGGGTGGCGCGAAAATCCCCGTCCGCACCCGGCTGCGCCACGCCCTCGTCCACTACGGTCTGCACCGCACCTACCGCGCCCTCCAGCTCGCGATGTCCGCCCGCCGCCGGGCGCTCAAGGCGGGCGTCAAGTCCGTGCGCGGCCTGCGCTCGGCCCTCCTCCAGCTGCACTACCGCGTCCAGCTGCGCCTTCCGCTGCGCGCCGACCGCGCGGTCTTCGCCGCCTACTGGAACCGCGGCCACGGCTGCAACCCGGGGGCGCTGGAGAAGGCGTTCCGCACCCACGCCCCGCACATCCGCACCGCCTGGATCGCCCGCCCCGAGCACCAGCACACCATCCCGCCGGGCCCGCGCCGGCTGCGCCCGGGCAGCTTCGCCTACTGGACGGCGCTGGCCCGCTCCACGTACCTGGTGAACAACGTCAACTTCGACCGGCGGCTGAAGAAGCGCCCCGGCCAGGTCTTCGTGCAGACCCAGCACGGCACCCCCCTCAAGCACATGGGCCTCGACCTCCAGGAACACCCGGCGGCGGCCGACGACATGGACTTCGAGGAGCTCCTGAGGGGAGTCGGCAAGTGGGACTTCCTGCTGTCCGCCAACCGCCACACCACCCTCACCTGGGAGCGCGTCTATCCCGGCGGCTACACCACCCTCGAATACGGCTATCCGCGCAACGACGTCTTCCAGCAGGCCACCTCGGCCGACGTGACCCGGATCCGCGAGTCGCTCGGCATCCCCGAGGGCACGGTCGCACTGCTGTACGCGCCCACGCACCGCGACTACCGGCGCACCCAGCGCCCCGCCCTCGACCTGGACCGGATCGTGCGCCGCCTGGGCCCGCGCTTCGTGGTCCTGGCCCGCGCCCACTACTGGCACGGCGGCCCGCCGGCGACGGCCCCCCGGGTGATCGACGTCAGCGACCACCCGACCGTGGAGTCCCTCTGCCTGGCCTCGGACGCGCTGATCACCGACTACTCCTCGATCATGTTCGACTACGCCAACCTGGACCGGCCGATCGTCGTGCACACCGAGGACTGGGACGCCTACCACGCGGCCCGCGGCACCTACTTCGACCTGCGCTCCAGCCCGCCCGGCGCGGTCGCCCGCACCGAGGACGAGCTGATCGACATCTTCGCCACCGGCCACTGGCGCGGCTCCCGCTCCGCCGAGCTGCGCGCCGCGTTCCGCGAGCGGTTCTGCCGGTACGACGACGGACGCGCCGCCGAACGGGTCGTACGGCATGTGGTGCTCGGCGAGACGGCGCGACTGCCCGAGGTCATCCCACTGGACCAGCGGCACCCGGTCCCGTCGGCCGCTTCGGGGCTCGCCCACTCCCCGCTGGCCACCGTTCCGCAACCTTCCGGCCATCCGCCCGTCACCGAGAGCCGCTGAACGCCGTTTGCCTTTCAGGGAGTTTGTCCATGCCCCCGAACACCTCGCGGCCCACCCCGTCCCGGCCGTCCACCTGGCGGCCGACGGGGAGACCGGGCCGCGTGCACACCTGAGAAAGAGCAGCATGCCCCGCTTCAGCATCATCGTCCCGTCCCACGGGGTCGCCGGCCGGCTGTCCCAGGCGCTGGACTCGGTCCTCGCCCAGTCCTTCGGCGACCTGGAGCTGATCCCGGTCCCCGACGCGCCCGACGCCCCGGCCGCCTCGGTCGCCGCCGGGTACGCCGAGCGGGACTCCCGGGTGACCCCGGTGCACTCACCGCCGTCCGCCGGGCTGAGCGGGGCCCGCAACACCGGGGTGCGGGCGGCGAACGGCACGTATCTGCTGTTCCTGGACGGCGACGACGTACTGGTCCCGGGCGCGCTGGCGGCGCTCGACGCCCGGCTCGCCGAGACCGGTGACGTGGACGTGCTGTACTTCGAGCACGAGCGGACGCCGTGGTGGGAGGGCGAGCCGAGCAACCCGGCGGCTGCGCTGCTGGCGGGCGCTCCGCAGGGCGCGTTCGCCCCGGACCGGGCCCCCGGGCTGACCGGTGTGGCGCTGCCGGCGTGGAGCGCGGCCTATCGCCGGACGTTCCTCGCGGACCGGCGGCTGCTGTTCCCCGACAGCCATTTCACGGACGTCGGCTGGGGCGGCCTGACCACCGTCGCCGCCGAACGGATCGCGGTGCTGCGCTCAGTGGTCGTACGGCACCGGCTGCGCCGCCAGGGCAGCCGGCTCAACCTCCCCGGGCCGCACCAGCCGGAACTCCTCGACCAGGTGGAACTGGTGCTGGAGCGGGCCGCCGGGCTGCCGGGCGAGCGGGCCCGGCCGCTGTTCGAGCAGGTCTTCGGGCTGGTGCTGAAGACGGCCGCGCGGCCGGAGCGGATGCCGTCCGGGCACCGGGCCTTCTTCCGGCGGGCGCGGCGGCTGCACCGCACGCACCGGCCGGCCGGGTTCCAGTGGCCGGGCGGGAGCGTGGGTGTTCAGCACCGGCTGCTCGCCGCGGGCGCGTACACGGCGTTCCGGGCGCTGCGCGGGATCAACCAGGTGGCGGCCACCGCGGCCGAGCGGCTGCCCAGGCCGCAGATGCCGCTCACCCGGCTGCGCTACGCCCTCGACCTGCGCCGCCCGCTGGACCCGAACCTCGCCGTGTACTGCGCCTACTGGGGGCGCGGCTACGTCTGCAACCCCGCCGCGATCCACGCCACGGCCCGTGAACTCGCCCCGCACATCCGCTCGGTGTTCCTGGTCGAGGCCGGCCAGGAACACACCGTGCCGGGGGACGTCGAGTACGCGGTGATCGGCAGCCGCCGCTACTGGGAGGTGCTGGCCCTCGCCAAGTACCTGGTCAACAACGCCAACTTCGCCGAGGGGATCGTCAAGCGGCCCGGCAGCGTGCACCTCCAGACCCAGCACGGCACCCCGCTGAAGAAGATGGGCGTCGACCAGTCGACGTACCCGGTGGTCGCCGCCCGGACCGGCAGCTTCACCAGGCTCCTCGGCCGCGTCGACCGCTGGGACTTCAACCTCTCCGCCAACCGGCACTCCACCCAGACATGGGAGCGCGCCTTCCCGGGCTCCTACGAGGCGCTGGAGTACGGCTATCCGCGCAACGACGTCTACTACACGGCGTCCGCCCACGACGTGGTCCGCGCCCGGCGGCGGCTCGGCGTCCCGGACGGCAGGACGGCGGTCCTGTACGCGCCGACCCACCGCGACCACCAGAGCGGCTTCGAGCACGGACTCGACCTGGAGGCGTTCTGCGAGGCGGCCGGTGAGAACGTCGTCGTCCTCCTGCGGGCGCACTACTTCTACGACCGGGGCCCTGCCGGGGGCACCGGCCGGGTCATCGACGTCACCGCGCACCGCTCCGCCGAGGACGTGTGTCTCGCCGCGGACGCGCTGATCACCGACTACTCCTCCATCATGTTCGACTACGCCAACCTGGACCGGCCGATCGTCGTGTACGCCGACGACTGGGAGGTCTACCGGCAGACCCGGGGCGTCTACTTCGACCTGATGGCCGAGCCGCCGGGCCCGGTCGCCCGCACCCCGGAGGAACTGGCGCGGATCTTCCGCGACGGCGCCTACCGGGGCCCGGAGTCCAAGCGGCTGCGGGCCGAGTTCCGCGCCCGGTTCTGCCAGTTCGACGACGGGCTGGCCGCCGAGCGGGTCGTACGACGGGTGTTCCTCAACCAGCCGCCGGAGGCGATCCCCGCGGTGATCCCCCTGGCAGAGCGCCTCCCGGCGCCGACCGCCTCCCTCGTCAGGAGCTGACCGTGCCCCGATTCAGTCTGATCGTCCCCTGTTTCAAGGTGCAGGGCTTTCTCCGCGAGTGCCTCGACTCGGTCCTGGAGCAGTCCTTCCACGACCTCGAGGTGATCGCCGTCGACGACCGCTCCCCGGACGGCTGCGGCGCGATCCTCGACGAGTACGCGGCCCGCGACCCTCGCCTGAAGGTCCTGCACCTGCCGGAGAACGTCGGCCTCGGCCGCGCCCGCAACGCCGGACTCCCCTACGCCACCGGCGACTTCCTCCTCTTCCTGGACAGCGACGACACCCTCGCCCCCGGCGCGCTGCAGGCGATCGCCGACCGGCTGGCGGAGACCGGCGACCCGGACGTGCTGGTCTTCGACTACGCCCGCACCTACTGGTGGGGCGGCACCCGGCGCAACGCGCTGGCGGAGGTCCTGGGCGTGATGTCGGAGGTGTTCACGGCCGCCGAACACCCCGAGATCCTCGACCTGTTGATGGTCGTCTGGAACAAGGTCCACCGGCGCGACTTCGTCGAGGAGAACGGCTTCCAGTTCCCGCCGGGCTACTACGAGGACACCCCCTGGACGTTCCCGGTCCTGCTCAGCGCGGCCCGGATCGCCACGCTCGACCGGATCTGCCTGAACTACCGCCAGCGCCGCCAGGGCAACATCCTCTCCACCACCAGCCGCAAGCACTTCGACGTCCACGACCAGTACAAGCGGGTCTTCGCCTTCGTCGACTCCCGCCCGGAACTGGCGAGTTGGCGCCCCTACCTGCACCGGAAGATGGGCGAGCACTGCCTCGACATCCTCGCCAAGCCGGACCGGCTGCCGCCCGCCGCCAAGGGCGAGTTCTTCCGGCGGACGGCGGAGCTGTACCGCGCCTACCGGCCCGAGGGAGCCGCGGGTGCCGACCTGGGTGTGCTGGGCGGCTCGTACGCGGCGTACCGGCTGAGGCAGCAGGCCGAGCGGGCCGGCCGGGAGGGCGCGCGGCAGGCGCTGCGGGTACGGGCGGCGACGGGGGCCCGGGCCCGGCGGGCGCTGACCGGACTCCGCGGGCTGCGCGCACCGGACGAGAACCTGGTCCTGTACTCGGCGTCCTCGCACCAGGGCCTGCTGGGCGACCCGGCGGCCGTCTACCGCAAGGCCCGGGAGATCGCGCCGTGGCTGCGCGGGGTGTGGGTGGTACGGGACGAGGAGGCGGCGGGGCTGCCCGCGGACGTGGAGCACGTGCTGCTCGACTCCCCCGGCTACCTGTGGCTGGCCGCTCGCGCGAAGTTCTTCGTCAACGACGTCAACTGGCCCGGCACGCTGGTCAAACGCCCCGGCAGTGTGCACATCCACACCCATCAGGGCACCCCGCTCAAGTACAAGGGCGTCGACCTGCTGGGCAAGCCCGGCGCCCGGCTCGGTTTCGACGTGCCGCAGATGCTGCGCCGGGCCGACCGCTGGGACCACAGCCTGGTCGCCAACCACCACTCCGAGCTGGTCTGGGAGCGCGCCTACCCCTGCCACTTCACCTCGGCCCGCACGGGCAGCCCACGCAACGACGTGCTGGTCATGGAGGGTGCGACGGACGCCGCCGGGCACGCGAGGGAAACGGCGGGCGGCGGACGGCATAGCGGCACGTCGGGCGCCGGGCGCCAGTGGGATACGGCAGGCGCCGGACGACAGGGCGGCACGACGAGCGCCGGGCGGCAGGGCGGCACGACGAGCGGCGGGCGGCAGGGCGGCACGACGAGCGGCGGGCGGCAGGGCGGCGCGGCAGGCGGCGGGCGGCAGGGCGGGGCGGCCGGTGGCGGGCGCCCCGGGGATACGGTGGGCGGCGGTTTCCGGGTCGGTGCGGTGGGCGGCCGTTTCCGGGCCCGGCACGGCATCCCGGCCGACCACACCGTCGTGCTCTACGCCCCGACCCGCCGGGACTACATCCGGGGCGGTCATGTCGACCGGATCGACCTGGCCCGGTTCGCCGCCGATCTCGGCGCGGGCCACACGCTCGTGGTCCGGCTGCACCCGACCCTCGCGACCGGCCCGGCCCGCGCCATGGGCCTGACCGAGCTGCACCGGCGCGGAATCGTCGTCGACGCGACCGGCGAACCGCGCGTCGAGGAGGTCATGCTGGCCTCGGACGCCCTGGTCACCGACTACTCCTCCCTCATGTTCGACTACGCCAACCTGGACCGCCCGATCGTCGTGCACGCCGACGACTGGGCCGCGTACACCGCGAGCCGGGGCGCCTATCTCGACGTCACCGCCGAGGCGCCCGGCCATGTGTCCCGCTCCTACCGGGAGCTGGCCTGGCTGTTCGCCTCGGGCGGCTGGCGGGACGAGGAGTCGGCGCGACTAAGGGCGGACTTCCGGTCCCGTTTCTGCGAGTTCGACGACGGAAGGGCCGCCGAACGGGTCGTACGCACGCTGCTCCTCGGCGAGCCGATGCCGGAGCCGGTGCAGCTGCCCGGTCCGGCCGGCGCACCCGGCCTGCTGGCGTCGACATGAGGCCGCGCACCTGGGTGCTGGTGCTGGCCGCGGTGTTCGCGGTGCTGCAACTCGCCGATGTCACCGGCCGGGACACCCCCGACTCCAAGAACTACGTGTCGTACGCGCTGACCCTGGGCGGGGCGGGCAAGCAGGAGGCGGCGGCCGAGACGGTCGACTGGGCCTGCGCCGGCAAGGCGTCGACGGCGGAACGCGACCAGAGCGTGAACGTGCTGCGCTTCCATGCGCCGAGCCCGGCGGGGAAGGTCTTCGCGGAGTGCCGTGCGAGTGAACTGCGGCGCGTGGACCGCAGGTTGGCGGCCGGACAGACGGACGGCCACATCGTGCCGTTCGTGGCCCCCCGGCTCCGGGCGATCTTCGAGGTACGGCCCGGTTATCCGGTGTTCCTGCTGCCGTTCATCACCGTGTTCGGAGTGACCTGGGGGGTGTGGCTGGCGAGTGTGCTGGTCGCGGGCGTGGGCGGGGCTCTGGTCTTCCTGGTCCTGCGGACGGTGTCGGTACCGGTGCCGCTCGCGCTGACCGGGCAGGCCCTCTACTACGTCCTGCCGGTCGGCACGACCGCGATGCGCCCGATGACCGAGGGCCTGATGCTGGCACTGACGCTGGCGGCGCTGTGGGGCTGCGCACTGGCCCTGACCCGGCGGGCGCGGGTAGGCATCTGCCTGGTGGCGGGTGCGCTGCTCGCACTGTTCACGGTGAAGCACTCGCAGGCGCTGTTCCTGGGCGGCTGCCTGGCGGTGGCCGGGGCCGCGGTCACGCTGTGGCGGCGCCGGAACGGAGGGACGCCCGGGCGCGGGGTGGCGGCGATCGCGGTCGCGGGATGCGTGGCGGTCGTCGGCACGCTGCTGCTCGTACGGCTGCTGCACTATCCCTCCGAGGCGGAGAGCATGCAGGACCTGCTGACCAACCACTACACCCACCCGGACCGGGCCCACCCCTGGCCGGAGTTCCTCCACCTGGAGTCCGCCTTCTGGGTGGAGTGGCTGCGCCGGCAGTCGATGGCACCGCTGTTCCTGTCCGCGCTGGCGGCCGGGGTGTGGGGCGCGCGGCGGCGGCCGGCCTTCGGGGTCTTCCTGCTGGCGGCCGCGGGCACCGGGATCCTCACCCAGGCCGCGCACCCCGACATCAACATCTGGGGCGACCGGCTGTTCGTGCTGGCGTGGCTGCTGCCGGTGGTGGGGGTGCCGCTGCTCCTGGAACCCCTCGTGCACCGGGTGGTTCCGGTTCCCGCGCAGGCGTCTCCCCGGGCGATCGGTGTCACTCGATGAGGTGATGAACGGCAGGACGAACGGCGAAGCGTCCGGCGCGAACGGGAAAACTCGGCAAATGGTCCACCCCGTCCATCCCGTCCGTCCCGTCCGTTCTCTCCGGCTCCGGTGAGCGCCGGCGCCCTGGTCCGGCGCACCGCGCGCGGTTCCACCGCCCTGCGCGGCGGCCGGGTCCGGAGGCTCACCCCGTACCAGGTCTTCGGCCTGCTGTTCTGGCTGCTGATGACCCTGGCGTACTGGCGGGTGCCGCCGTGCTGCGAGGCCGGACAGCACGCGGCGGCGGTGGAACGGCTGCGGGCGGGGCTGGTGGACGGGGCGGTGTCTCCGTACGTGCTCGCGCAGGGCGCGCTCGCCCGGCTGACCGGGCTGACGGGATGGCAGTTGCTGCGCGTCTGCGGCCCGGTCGATCTGCTGATGCTGCTGACGGGCCTCGGCCGTCTGGTCCGGGTCCTCACCCCGCGCCCGTGGGCACCGGTGCTGGCGCTGACCTTCATGGCCGTGCTGTGGGGCACGGAACCTGCTCTGGGCGGTGGCTCGTTGGCCCTGCTGCCGCTGACCGGCAGCCTCGGCTACCCGTCCGCGTTCGCCCTCGGCCTCACCTTCTGGGCCTGGGCCCTCACCGGCGCCCGGGCCCGCGATCTGCGCCGGGTGCGCTATGTCGGCCCGAGCGGCCTGCGCAGCCTGTCCGGGTACGCGGCGCTCGGGGCGCTCTACGGAGTGGTGGCGCTGATCGACCCGGTGACCGGCGTCGGGGCGGGGACCGGGGCGGTGGCCTTCGCGGCGGGGTGGCAGCGGGGGTGGCGGGGCGCGGTGTGGGGGCGGTGGGGGCTGATGTGCGCGGTGGCGGCCGGGGTGGTCGTGTGCGGGACGCACGCGCGCGTACTGCCGCTGTCGTCGTACGGGGCGTACGGCGCGTATGTGCCACATGGGTTGTACAACGGGGTGGTCGGCCAGTGCTGGCTGGCGCTGCTCGGGGTGCCGGCCCTGTGGCTGCGGGCGCGGCGGGCGGCGGGGCGGGCGTCCTGGCGCACGGCGCGTCGGGCGTCCTGGCCTACGGCCGGTCGAGCGTCACGGCGTGCGGTGTGGCTCGCGGCGTGGCGTGATCCGCTCGTCCTGCTGTTCGCACTGGAATGCCTGATCGCGGGATACGGCCACGGCTTCGGTGAGGTGCTCGGGCTCGCCCTACTGGCACCGCAGTGCGCGCTGGCCGTGGAACTGGCGGCGGAACGCCCCTGGCCGGGATGGCGGCGGGCGCTCGGCTGGGCCGCGGCGGGCGGGGCCTGCCTGGGCTTTCTGACCGCGCAGGCCGGGGCGGTCGTACCCCGCTCGGTGGACCCGGTCGGCTTTGCCCAGCCCCCGCGCTGGCCGTCGTACGACTGGGCGGCCCGGCACATCGGCCCCGGGGAACCGGTGGTCACGGACGCGTACTACGCCGTCCGTCTGCTCCCCGGATACGGCATCGAACTGGCCGACGGCCACGACCACCGCCCCCGGGTGCGCTGGCTGCTGCTGACGCGGCGGGAGCGGCTGCCCGAGAAGGCGGTGGTGGTGGACTGGAGCCGGCGGACCGGGGAGGTGCTCGCGCGGCTCACCCGTACGAGGGAGGCGTCCGGGGCGACTACTCGACGATGAGCTCGACCGGGATGTTGCCCTTGGTGGCCTTGGAGTAGGGGCAGAACTCGTGGGCCTGGTGGACCAGCTTCTCGCCGGTCTCGTTGGCGAGCTCCTCGGGAAGCTCGACGCGCAGGGTGACCTTGAGCGCGAAGCCGCCGTCGGACTCGTCCTTGCCGATGCCGACCTCGGCGGTCACGGAGATCTCGCCGGTGTCGACCTTGGCCTGACGGCCGATGGCGCCCAGGGCGCTGGCGAAACAGGCGGCGTAACCGGCGGCGAAGAGCTGCTCGGGGTTGGTGCCCTGGCCGTTGCCGCCCAGCGCGGGCGGGAACGCCAGCGCGAGGTCCAGCTGCCCGTCCGAGCTGACCGCGCGCCCTTCCCGCCCGGTGGCGGTGGCGGCTGCGGTGTAGATGGCGTCCATGGAAGACCGTCCCTCTCGATGTTCGATGTGCCGATGTTTCCGGCGGCTCCGTTCCGGCCGCCTTCACGACGACAAGTAGAGCACACAACTGAATTGTGCACAACTTAATGGCTCGCAAGAGCTACGATTGAGCCATGACCGCGACGACCCCGACCCCCACCCCAGTGCCCGTGCCCGCCCCCGATGCAGAGTGGCTCCGCCTGGACCGCCAGATCTGCTTCTCCCTGCATGCCGCGTCCCGCGCCTTCAACGGCGTCTACCGCGTGATCCTCAAGGACCTCGGGCTCACCTACCCGCAGTACCTGGTGATGCTGGTGCTGTGGGAGCAGGGCGACCTGCCGGTCAAGAAGCTCGGCGAACACCTGCGCCTGGACTCCGGCACCCTGTCGCCGCTGCTCAAGCGCCTGGAGGCGGCGGGCCTGGTGCACCGCGAGCGCAGCATCCAGGACGAGCGCTCGGTGGAGGTACGGCTGACCCGGGAGGGCACGGCGCTGCGGGAGCGGGCGCTGGCGGTGCCGCGCCGGATCGTCTCGGCGACGGGTTTCGACGTGGACGAGATCCGGGACCTGAAGGCACGCCTGGACCAGCTGACGGGAACGCTGGATGCGGCGGCCCTGGAAGAAGGCTCCTGCTGAGCGCCCCTTCCTCCAGGGCGTCCGTACTCAGCCTTCCGCGCCTCTGATCGGCCGCACGTACAACCGCAGCGCAACCCGGTCCATCACCATCTCCTGCCGAAGCACGAACTGCTGGTTCAGCACGGCGACTTTGGCCCGCTCCGTCGACAGCCGCGGCCGATACGCGCTCACCAGCGCGTACTTCTCCACCACCGCCCACACCTCGTCCACCCCCGCCAACCGCCGCCGCAGCGTCCCCGCCCCGACCTCACGCCCGTACAGCGTCCCCGACGCCGGCCCCGGCGCGGCCAGTGCGACGTCCCGCGTGCCTTCGAAGTCGGCGGGATACGCCAGCTCCGTCCCGCGCGCGTGAGCCGGCAGGAACAGCACGGGATCGCCCGGCCGCAGCGCACGGGCCACGGCCGCCGCGACCGCCCCGAGGTCGTCGGGACGGGTACTCGGCACCCGGTCGGCCCGCAGCAGCGGAACCTGGTGGGTGAGGGCGAGGAGGACCGCCAGCACCCCGGCCAGGGTGAGCACGGGCGACCGGGGCATGGTCGCCGTGCCGTGGGACCAGAGCCGGCCGAACATTCCGGCGGCCCGGTCCGCGCCGAGCGCCACCAGCAACGGCGCCCCGGCGAGCGCGTACAGCACATACCGGTCGACGTACAGCGGTGTGAGCTGCGACGCCAGCATCAACGCCACCGGCGGCAGCACGGCGAGCGGCAGCGCGACCGCCGCGAGGGTCAGCTCACCGCGCCGGCCCACCAGCCGGGTCAGCCCGAGCAGACCGAGCGCCAGGCAGACCCAGTACACCCCGTCGGTCGGTCCGAGGTACTGGCGCAGCAGTTCCTGTGCGGTGTCCACGTCCGGCTCCCGCAACCACGCCACCTGGGCCGACTGCGCGTGCGAGACGACGACCATCGGCAGCAGCGACAGCACCACGCCCCCGGCCGCGCAGCCCCATCCCCGCCACACCCTTCCCGACGAACGGGCCAGCGCCAGAGTTCCCGCGTGCGCGAGCAGCAGCAGCACCGCGAACTCGTGCAGCCAGCAGGTGACTCCGAGGAGGGCGCCGTACAGCGCCCAGGCCCGGCGCCCGCCTTCCGCCACGGCCCGGACGAGCAGCAGCGTCGCGCCGGTCGCGCCCGCCGCGACGAGGGCGTAGGAGCGGCCCTCCTGGGCGTAGTGGCCGACCAGCGGGGTGGCCGCGTACAGCAGCCCGGCCCACAGGCCGACGCGCGGCCGGGCGAGACGGGCGCCGAGAGCGGCCACCAGGCCCGCGGTGACGGCCGCCGCGCACACGGAGGGCAGCCGGAGGACGACCTCGCCGGGGTGGCCGGGGTCGGCGGCGAGGACGAGGTGCATCAACAGGTAGTACAGGCCGTGCACCGCGTCCACGCCGTGCAGCAGCCGCCAGATCTGCGGCACCGTGCGCCGGGCGACCTGGTAGGTGACAGCCTCGTCGCGCCACATCCCGCCGCGGTGGAGTCCCCAGAGCCCGACCGCGAGCATCGCCGCGGCCGGGAGGGCCACGACGGCGGCACGGCGCGCACGGCCGGACCGCACGCGCGGCGGTCCGCCCGACGGATCCGGCCGACCCGACGGAGCCCGCCAGCCGGTGTCTGTCGTTCGCGAAGTACGCGGATGTGCTTTTGCGAGAGGCCCGATACTCACCACGGCCCGATCTTTTGCGATTAGCCAACCTTTGCCGGGTATTGACGGCGTATCGGCATGGATACACCATCCACGCGGCTTACGCTCGCGGTTGATGAATCGCCGCCCGTACTTCCCGCTCCCACGCACCCCGTTCGCCCCGACTGTTCGACTCCCGCGCCTCCTGTGCCTCGCCGGCGCCTGGCTCGCCACGCGCGCGGCGATGCTGTGGCTCCTCGCCCACAACAACGAGCGAGTCCTGGGACACGGAGCGGTCGCGCGCGAAGTGTGGCGGCTCTACTTCCACTGGTACGGCGTCCTGTCGCACGGCGCGTTCCCGGCGCACGACACGTTGTGGCAGTACCCGCCGGGCGCCGGCGCGGTCCTGCTCGCGCCGGGGCTGGTGCCCGGGCTCAGCTACTTCCAGGCGTTCGTGGCGCTCACCCTGGCCACCGACGCGCTGATCACGGCGGCGCTCGCCCGCGCGGGCCGGCGCCGCGGCCGTACCCTCCTGGGCGCGGCGCTGTGGACCGGCGGCCTGCCCCTTCTGCTGCACCTCCCGCTCGTCCGCTACGACGTGGAGGTGACCGCCTTCGCCGTGCTCTCCCTGCTGGCGTTGTCGCGCTCCACGCGCGCGTGCGGGGCGCTCGCGGCGCTGGGCGCGCTGGTGAAGGTGTGGCCGGCGCTGGTGCTGCTGGGGATCCACCGCGGGCGCCCGACCCGCTCGGCATGGCTGTCCGCGGCCGTGACGGGGGCCGTGACCCTCAGCGCGTTCCTCCTCTCGTTCCGCAACCCGCTGGCCTTCCTCCGCCAGCAGGGCGGCCGGGGCGTGCAGATCGAGTCCCTCGGCGGCACCGCGCTCGGCCTCGCCCGGCACGCCGGCTGGCGGGGCACGGTCCGCTACCGGTACGGCGCGATGGAGTTCGTCGGCCCGCACGTGCACGCCGTCGCGACCGCGTCCCTCGCGCTCACCGTGACCGCCTTCGCACTCCTGCTGGCCTGGCGCGTCCGCGCCAGGCACTGGACCGACGCCACCCCGTACGACGCGGCGCTGAGCGCCGTGCTCCTCTTCACCGTCACCAGCCGGGTGATCAGCCCGCAGTACATGATCTGGCTGCTCGGCCTGGCCGCCGTGAGCCTGACGTCACGGCAGACCACACAGCGCCCGGTCGCCGGGCTGATCCTGGCGGCGACCGCGCTCAGCTCCGTCGCCTACCCCACGTTCTACTCCGAGGTCATCGGCTGCACCTGGACGGGCTGCCTCCTGATGCTCGCCCGCAACGGTCTGCTGGCCACCGCCGCGGTCCTCTCCCTGACCCGCCTGTGGCGTGCCACGCGCCGCCCGGAGGGCACCGTGCGTGCCCCCTGGACGACGGGGAGTCACGTCAGCCGTCCACGGTTGTCGGCTGCACCTGCTTCACTGAAGGGTGACCGCGGCTGACGAACCCCGCGGGCCGACAGACGGAGGGGACCGCCACACATGACCTGGCTGATCACCGGCGGCGCCGGATACATCGGGGCCCATGTCGTACGCGCGATGACCGAGGCGGGCGAGCGGACGGTGGTGTACGACGACCTGTCCACCGGCATCGCCGAGCGCGTGCCGGAGGACGTCCCGGTGGTGGTCGGCTCCACGCTGGACGGCGAGAAGGTCGCGCGGGCCCTGGCCGAGCACGAGGTGACCGGGGTCGTCCATCTGGCGGCGAAGAAGCAGGTCGGCGAGTCGGTGGACCGCCCTCTGCACTACTACCGGGAGAACGTCGAAGGCCTGCGTGTCCTCTTGGAGGCCGTGACGGAGGCGCGGGTCCCGTCCTTCGTGTTCTCCTCCTCCGCCGCCGTCTACGGCATGCCGGACGTCGACCTGGTGACCGAGGAGACACCGTGCGTGCCGATGTCGCCGTACGGCGAGACGAAGCTGGCGGGCGAGTGGCTGGTCCGCGCGACCGGCCGAGCGACCGGCCTCTCCACAGCTTCCCTCCGCTACTTCAACGTGGCGGGCGCGGCGAGCCCCGGCCTCGCCGACGTGGGCGTCTCCAACCTCGTCCCCATGGTCTTCGAGAAGCTCACGGAGAACGCCCCGCCGCGGATCTTCGGCGACGACTACCCGACGCCGGACGGCACCTGTGTCCGCGACTACATCCACGTGGTGGACCTGGCCGAGGCCCATGTGGCCGCGGCGCACGCCCTCCAGGCGGAGCCGGGCCGCACGCTGACCCTCAACATCGGCCGCGGGGAGGGCGTCTCGGTCCGCGAGATGATCGACCGCATCAACGCGGTCACCGGCTACGACCTCCCCCCGGCCGTCGCCCCCCGCCGCCCCGGCGACCCGGCCCGCGTGGTCGCCTCCGCGGACCGCATCACCACGGAACTCGCCTGGAAGGCCAAACACGACGTCCAGGACATGATCACCTCAGCCTGGGAGGGCTGGCTACGCCTACACCCGGAGTCAACCCGAGCCTGACCCACGGTCCACCGCAGGCCCGGTGCCGCCGAACCCCTGGGCCACGGTCACACCGGACCGGTGTCGCCTGGCCCCAGAGCCACGGCGGTCGCACCGACCCGATGCCGCCGGACCGCTGGGGCACGGTCCCGCCCGCCGGGTGCCGCTGGACCCCTGGGCCGCAGTCCGGCTCGCCCCTTGTCGCCGACCCGGTGCCGCCGGATTCCTGAGGCGCGGTCACGCAGGACCGATGTCGCCGGACCGCTGGGCCGCGTCCCGCCCGCCCGCTGTCGTCGCCCCGGTGTCGCCCGATTCCTGAGCCACGGCCACACCGGACCGGTGCCGCCGGACCCCCGGGCTGCGGTCACGCCCGCCCGGTGCCGCCGGACCCTCGGCCGCAGTCCGGCTCGCCCCTTGCCGCCGGCCCGGTGCCGCCGGATTCCTGAGGCGCGGTCACGCAGGACCGATGCCGCCGGACCGCTGGGCCGCGTCCCGCCCGCTGTCGCCGCCCCGGTGTCGCCCGATTCCTGAGCCACGGCCACACCGGACCGGTGCCGCCGGACCCCCGGGCCGCGGTCACGCCCGCCCGGTGCCGCCGGACCCCTGGACCAAGGTCACGCCCGCCCCTTGTCGCCAACCCACCGTCGCCGGATCCCTGAGGCGCGGTCACGCCGGACCGGTGTCGTCGCGCCCCGGGACGCAGTCACTCGGCGGTCCGGCGGGCCTGTTTGAGCTCTTCGGAGATCGCCCAGGCGTCCGCCACCGGGCCCACGTGGGCGAGTTTGTCGGGGTTGAGGACCAGGCGGATCGCCTGGATGCGGCCGTCGAGGATGTCGAGGGCGAAGGTCTGGAGGACCTTGCCGTCGCGGTCGTGGAAGATCGCGCCCGGCTGGCCGTTGACCTCGTGCTGTTCGCAGGTCACCGCCACCCGGGCCAGCACCGGGAAGACGGAGGCGAGGAGGCGGGCCACGTTCTGGGCGCCGACGACCGCGCGGGCCAGCTGCGGGGCCTTGCCGCCGCCGTCGCCGACCAGGGACACGTCGGCGGCGAGCAGGTCCTGCAGGCCGGCCATGTCCCCTTCGTGCAGGGCCTCGAAGAAGCGGGACGCGAGCTCGTCGCGCTCCCTGCGGTCCGCCTCGAAGCGGGGCCGGCCCTCGGCCATGTGACGCCGGGACCGGACCGCCAGCTGACGACAGGCGGCCTCCGAGCGGCCCACCGCCGACGCGACCTCGGGGAAGCCGAAGTCGAAGACCTCGCGGAGCACGAAGACGGCCCGTTCCAGGGGGCTGAGCCGCTCCAGGAGCAGCAGGGCCGCCATCGACACCGAGTCGGCCAGTTCGGCCGAGCGCACCGGATCCTCGTAGGGGTCGGCGAGCAGCGGCTCGGGGAACCACGGGCCGACGTACGCCTCCCGCCGGACCCGCGCCGAGCGCAGTACGTCGATCGAGATCCGGGTCACCGCGGCCGACAGGAAGGCCTTGGGCGACCTGACCTCCGCCGGTGAGCCCGCGAAGCGCAGCCAGGCCTCCTGCACCGCGTCCTCCGCCTCGCTCACGCTGCCCAGAATCCGGTACGCGATCGAGAACAGCAGCGGCCGCAGCTCCTGGAACTGCTCGGTCCTGTTCATGTCCACTCCCCCTCGTCCCCCTTCTCCCCCGTCGACGTCCATGAACCGGCCGGTCAGAAGGATCCGGGGCCGAACCGGCCCACCGCGACGACCAGGGCGATCACCAGGTAGAACAGGTTCAGCACCAGGAACGCGGTCTCGCCGCGCCGGCCGTGGGTGATCATCGCGCCGACCATCAGCAGGATCCAGCACACCGCGGTCACCGGCACCAGCACCGGCGCGACACCGGTGACGGCGGGCAGGACCAGCCCCGCCGCGGCCAGGAGTTCGAGGACGCCGAGCGTCTTCACGAACCCGTCGCCGGCGTCACCGGTCCAGCCGCCGCCGTGGGCCGCGGCCAGCTTCGCCCTCGGCACGAACGTCTTGGTGATGCCTCCGGTCAGTGCCACCGCGGCGAGCAGTCCGGCGGCGATCCACAGCCCGAGGTCCATCGTCCACTCCTTGATCGAGGATGCCTGCGCCCCCTACGACGAGACGGGGACGGCCGCTGTGACATCGCCCGGCCGAGCAGTGCTTCAGAGCGCCTTCAGCGCCTCCGTGGTCCCGCGGGCCAGCGCCGCCAGGTACCCCTTCGGCAGCTTCGGGGTGCGGATCACCACCGAACGCCAGTACAGCGGGCCGGAGATCAGGTCCATCGCCAGGTCGTCGTCGAGGTTCGCGGTGAGTTCCCCACGCCGCTGCGCCGCCTCGATGATCTTGCTGGCGACGCCCTCCTGGCCCTCGCGCAGCGTCTTCTGCATGGCCTCGGCGATCTCCGGGTTGCGGGCCGCCTCGGCCTGGAGGTCGGGGATGATCTGCGAGGCGACCGGGTGGCGCAGCGCACGGGACGTGACCTCGTACAGGAGCCGCAGGTCGCCCTCCAGGGAGCCGGTGTCGGGCACCGGCAGGCCCATCACGGCGAGGGCCGAGACGACGTCGAGGACGAGATGCAGCTTGGAGCGCCAGCGGCGGTAGACGGCGGTCTTGCCGACACCCGCGCGGCGCGCGATGCCCTCGATGGACATACGGGCATAGCCGACCGCCGCGAGTTCCTCGAAGACGGCGGCCCGGATGGCCTCGGTCACGTCCTCACGGAGGACGGCCGCCCCGGCGGGGGCTCGTCGGCGCGGACGCGTCTGGGACTCCTCGGCGTTCGTCGTCATGCCCCCAGCATAGGGGCGTAACGACGCAACGGTTGCGTTCCGACGGCACCGGCCACCCGATCGCCGCAACCGCCCCCGCTGAACGGCTCCCAGCGCACCGCCGTACCGAACACGGACCGAACCCGACCCCCGCAACGAATCGGTCGCGCCCCGACCTCGAAAGTGTTACGGCGCACACGCATCCGTGACGACGAAACGGTTGCGTTCCGACGCCAACTCGTCCTACGCTCCCGTTGCGACGATACGGTTCCGTCCCGACGTAAGAAAACGTGAAGAAAAGCGTAAGGAAACATCGGATGACGGGCCCGGCGCCCAGCCGGACGCCGCACCCCCACCCCCCGAGTGAAAGCAGCGGATGTGACCCAGGTTCTCCACACACCGCCCCCGGCTCCGGTCACGGCCGAGGACGACCTCGCGGCACTCGCCGCCCGGCACGGACTCTCGGTCAGCGGCGCCCGTCCCTCCCTGCCGGAGTACGTCCGCCAGCTGTGGGCGCGGCGGCACTTCATCACCGCGTTCGCCACCGCCAAGCTCACCGCCCAGTACGCCCAGGCGAAGCTCGGCCAGGTCTGGCAGGTCATGACCCCACTGCTGAACGCCGCGGTGTACTACTTCATCTTCGGTGTCCTGCTCGGCACCAAGCGGCACGTGCCGGACTACATCCCGTTCCTGGTCACCGGCGTGTTCATCTGGACGTTCACGCAGAGTTCGATCATGGCCGGTACCCGGGCGATCTCCGGCAACCTCGGCCTGGTCAGGGCCCTGCACTTCCCTCGGGCCGCACTGCCGATCTCGTTCGCGCTCCAGCAGCTCCAGCAGCTGCTGTTCTCGATGGCCGCCCTGGTCGTCATCCTGATCTGCTTCGGTATCCCGCTCTCCGTCTCCTGGCTACTGACGGTCCCGGCGCTGGCGCTGCAGTTCACCTTCAACACCGGTGTCGCGCTGATCATGGCCCGGATGGGCGCGAAGACCCCGGACATCGCCCAGCTGATGCCCTTCATCCTGCGCACCTGGATGTACGTGTCCGGAGTGATGTGGAGCATCGACAAGCTGACCAAGGGCGACCATCTGCCCCGCTGGTTGACGATCGCCCTGGAGACCAACCCGGCCGCCGTCTACATCGACCTCATGCGCTACGCGCTGATCAAGAGCTTCCACTCCAGCCAGCTGCCCCCGCACGTGTGGGCGGCCGCGACCGGCTGGGCCCTGGTCGCCGGCGTCGGCGGCTTCATCTACTTCTGGAAGGCTGAGGAGACGTACGGCCGTGGCTGAGAACGTGAACGACACCCGCATCCCCACGGTCGTCGCGGACAGCGTCGACATCATCTACCGGGTCCACGGCACCGGTGCCGGCCGCGGCTCCGCCACCGCCGCCCTGAACCGCATGCTGCGCCGCAAGCAGGCCGAGAAGGCGGCGGGCACCCGCCTCGTGCACGCGGTCAAGAGCGTCTCCTTCGTCGCCTACAAGGGCGAGGCGATCGGCCTCATCGGCACCAACGGCTCCGGCAAGTCCACCCTGCTCAAGGCCGTCGCCGGCCTGCTCCCGGTGGAGCACGGCGCCATCTACACCGACGGCCAGCCCTCCCTCCTCGGCGTCAACGCGGCCCTGATGGGCGACCTGACCGGCGAGAAGAACGTCTATCTCGGCGGCCTCGCCATGGGCATGTCCCGCGAGGAGATCAAGGAGCGCTACCAGGACATCGTCGACTTCTCCGGCATCAACGAGAAGGGCGACTTCATCACCCTCCCGATGCGCACCTACTCCTCCGGCATGGGCGCCCGGCTGCGCTTCTCCATCGCCGCCGCCAAGGACCACGACGTCCTGCTCATCGACGAGGCCCTGGCCACCGGTGACGCGGCCTTCCGCAGGCGTTCCGAGGAGCGCATCCGTGAACTGCGCCAGCACGCGGGCACGGTGTTCCTGGTCAGCCACAACAACGCCTCGATCCGGGACACCTGCGAACGCACGCTGTGGCTGGAGCGCGGTGTGCTGCGCATGGACGGGCCGACCGAGGACGTCCTCGCGGAGTACGAGGCCTTCACCGGCGACAAGTCCGCCAAGCCGAAGCCGAAGGCGAAGGCGGCCGAGCCGACGAAGCCGGCCGAGGACCCGAAGGCGGCCCAGTCTTCCTGAGCACTGCCGAAGGACCACGTCACGAGCCGCGCCGTCGCTATACGGCGCGGCTCGTTTCCGTCTGGAACACCCACGTCCGGTAGACGAGGAAGCGGAACACGGAGGCGAGCACGATCGACAGCGCCTTCACGATGTTGGATTCCAGCGGCCCGTCGAGTCCGAGGCCGTGATAACCGGCGTAGAACAGACCGCTTTCCATCACGACACCGAGACCGCTGAACACGAAGAACAGTGCGATCTGCTGTCGTGTGCGCGAGGCCCGGTCGCGATAGGCGAAAAAGCGGAAGCCCACGTAATTGGTCGCCATCGCGATACAACTGGCCAGGACCGTGGCGGTCATGGCGGGCCAACGCAGGCCGTGCAGCAGCAGGTTGAAGATCAGGAAGTTGACGAGGACTCCGCTGCCGCCGACGACGCCGAATTTCACGACTTCGAGTACGACCTGCGTCGCCGATCGCCGTCGGGGCGGCGCGGGACTGCTCACCGCGATATCTACTGTCACAGGGCAGACCATATCCGAGACGTCTCGATTAGCAGGAAGCGGTAAATCCGCCGCCTGTTTCTCCTTAAACATCGGCAAGAATAAACACGGGTAAGAAAGAAAGCGCCCCGAACCGTCACCGGCTCGGGGCGCCTTTCATGTCGTACGACTACGCCATGCGTACGGCTACGAATGCGTCCGCAGGAGCGTCCGCATCGTCCGCATGGCCACCGACAGGTTGGCCAGGTCGAAGGAGTCCGAGCTGCGGATCTCCTCCAGGGTGGTGCGGGCCCGGCCCAGGATCGCGGTGTTCTTCTGCTCCCAGGCCTTGTAGCGCTGCTCGGGCGTCGAGGTGCCGTTGCCCGCGGCGAGCACGTCCGCGGTGAGCATCGCGTGGGCCGCGTACAGGTCCTCGCGGATGGAGGCGCGGGCCATCGACTGCCAGCGGTCGGCCCGCGGGAGCTCGATGATGCGGTCCATCAGCTGGGAGACGCCGAGCCGGTCGGCCAGGTCGTAGTAGACCTCGGCGACGTCCAGCGGCTCCTTGCCCGTGCGGTCGGCCACGGAGACGATGTCCAGCGCCGGGAAGGCCGAGGAGAAGCCGGCCACGCGGCTCGCCAGCTCGTCCGGGACACCGGCGGCGGACAGCTCGTCGTACACGTGCTGGTACCACTCCAGGTCCGCGCCGCGCAGCAGCTTGGGCAGCTGCTGCCAGACCTGTTCGACCCGCTCGGAGAAGAAGTCGACGGTCTCGATGAGTTCCAGCGGCTGCGGCCGGTTGTTGAGCAGCCAGCGGGTGCCGCGCTCGACCAGCCGGCGGGAGTGCAGCCGGATCCGGGTCTGGACGGCCGCGTCGACCCTGTTGTCGAGTTCCTCGACCCCGTCCCACACCGGGGCCGAGCGAAAGATCGCGCGGGCCGCGGTCTGGGCCCGGACGATCTCCTCCAGGGAGGCCCCGGTCTCCTCGCGCAGCCGGTGCAGATAGGTCGTGCCACCGGTGTTGACCGTGTCGTTGACCAGGACCGTGGTCGTGATCTCGCGGCGCAGCGGGTGGGTGGCGAGCGCGGCGGCGAACCGCTCGCGCAGGGCCGTCGGGAAGTAGGCGTGCAGCAGGCTGCTCAGATACGGGTCGTCCGGCAGCGAGGTCGCGAGCAGCTCGTCGGAGACGGTGATCTTCGTGTACGCCAGCAGGACGGCCGTCTCCGGGCCGGTCAGGCCCTGGCCGGAGCCGAGACGCTCGCGGATCTGGCGGTCGGTGGGCAGGAACTCGAGGGCCCGGTCGAGATGGCCTTCCCTGACCAGGTGGCGCAGGAAGCGCTGCTGGGCGTGGAGCATGTCCCCGGACTGGGCGAGCGCGTTGGCGATCGCCACGTTCTGCGCGTAGTTGTTGCGCAGCACCAGGGCGCCGACCTCGTCGGTCATCTCGGCGAGCAGCTTGTTGCGCTGCTTGACCGTCATGTCGCCGTCGGCGACCACGGCGTTGAGCAGGATCTTGATGTTCACCTCGTGGTCGGAGGTGTCCACGCCGGCGCTGTTGTCGATGGCGTCGGTGTTGATCTTGCCGCCCTGGCGGGCGAACTCGATCCGGCCCAGCTGGGTCAGGCCCAGGTTGCCGCCCTCGCCGACGACCTTGACGCGCAGTTCGGCGCCGTCGACGCGGATGGCGTCGTTGGCCTTGTCGCCGACGTCCGCGTTCGACTCGGTCGAGGCCTTGACGTAGGTGCCGATGCCGCCGTTCCACAGCAGGTCGACCGGCGCCGCCAGGATCGCCTTCATCAGCTCGGCCGGGGTCAGCTTGGCGACCTTGTCCTCGATGCCGAGGGCCTCGCGGATGTGGCTGTTGACCTGGATGGCCTTGGCGCTGCGCGGGAAGATGCCGCCGCCCGCCGAGAGCAGGTCGGTGTTGTAGTCGCCCCAGCTGGAGCGGGGCAGTTCGAACAGGCGGCGGCGCTCGGCGTAGGAGGTGGCCGCGTCCGGGTTCGGGTCGATGAAGATGTGCCGGTGGTCGAAGGCGGCGACCAGGCGGATCTGCTCGCTGAGCAGCATGCCGTTGCCGAACACGTCACCGGACATGTCACCGATGCCGACGACGGTGAAGTCCTCGGTCTGGGTGTCGACGCCCAGCTCGCGGAAGTGCCGCTTCACGGACTCCCAGGCGCCGCGCGCGGTGATGCCCATGCCCTTGTGGTCGTAGCCCGCGCTGCCGCCGGAGGCGAAGGCGTCGCCCAGCCAGAAGTCGTAGCTCTCGGCGACCTGGTTGGCGATGTCGGAGAACGTCGCCGTGCCCTTGTCGGCCGCGACCACCAGGTAGGTGTCGTCCTCGTCGTGCCGGACCACGTCCTGCGGGGGCACGACCTCGCCGGCCACCATGTTGTCGGTGATGTCGAGCAGCGCCGAGATGAACGTCTTGTAGCTGGCGATGCCCTCGGCCAGCCAGGCGTCCCGGTCCTTCGTCGGGTCCGGCAGCTGCTTGGCGACGAAGCCGCCCTTGGCGCCGACCGGCACGATGACGGTGTTCTTCACCATCTGCGCCTTGACCAGGCCGAGGATCTCGGTGCGGAAGTCCTCACGCCGGTCGGACCAGCGCAGACCGCCGCGCGCGACCTTGCCGAACCGCAGGTGCACACCTTCGACACGCGGCGAGTACACCCAGATCTCGTACGCCGGGCGGGGCGCCGGGAGGTCGGGGATCGCCTGCGGGTCGAACTTCATGGACACGTACGCGTGCGGCTCGCCGCCGGCCGTCTCCTGGAAGAAGTTGGTGCGCAGCGTCGCCTTGATGACGGTCAGGAAGGAGCGCAGGATGCGGTCCTCGTCGAGCGAGGCGACCTGGTCGAGCGCCGCGTCCAGCTCCTCCTGGAGGGCGTCGGTGATCTCCAGGCCGGCCTTCTGCCGGTCCGGCGACATCCGCGCCTCGAACAGGGAGACGAGCAGCCGGGTGGTGTGGACGTTGTTGCGGAGGGTGGTCTCCATGTAGTCCTGGCTGAACGTGGAACCGGCCTGCCGCAGGTACTTGGCGTACGCCCGCAGCACCATCGCCTGCCGCCAGCTCAGCCCGGCGCTCAGCACCAGCGCGTTGAAGCCGTCGTTCTCCGCCCGGCCGGTCCAGGTCGCCGCGAACGCGTCCTGGAACCGCTCGCGGCCGTCGTCGCCGAGGTAGTCGCCGTTGGCGCTGCCCTGCGCCTTCGGCACGCGCAGGCCGAAGTCGTAGATCCAGGCGGTCGTCCGGTCCGCGCAGCGCAGTTCGTACGGCCGCTCGTCGATCACCTCGACGCCGATCCGGCTGAGGACCGGCAGCACGGCCGACAGGGAGATCGCCGCGCCCTTGCGGTAGATCTTGAAGCGACGCTCGTCGGGGGCGGCGCCCACCGGCTCGTAGAGGCTGAGCGCGAAGTCGTTGCCCGCCTCCTCGCTGAGGCGCTCCAGGTGGACCAGATCGGCGACCGCCGCGCGCGGGGTGTGGTCGGCCTTGTAGCCCTCGGGGAAGGAGTTGGTGTAGCGGCGCAGCAGCTCGGCCGCGCGCTCCTCGCCGCACTCCGCGTTGAGCGCCTCGGCGAAGGCGTCGGCCCAGGAGCGGGCCGCCTCGACCAGGCGGGCCTCGATGCGGTCCTTGTCGGTGTCGGACAGCTCGGGCAGCTCGGTGCCCTGCGGGACGCGGACGACGAAGTGCAGCCGGGAGAGGATCGACTCGGTGTTCCAGGCCGTGAAGTCGACGCTGGTGCCGCCGAGCTCCTCCTTCAGGATGTCGATGATCCGCAGCCGGACGCCGGTGGTGTAGCGGTCACGGGGGAGGTAGACGAGGGCCGAGTAGTAGCGGCCGTACTCGTCCTGGCGCAGGTAGAGGCGGAGCCGGCGGCGTTCCTGCAGGTAGAGGACGCTGGTGACGATCGACTCCAGCTCGGCGACCGGGGTCTGGAACAGCTCGTCGCGCGGGTAGGTCTCCATGATCTGGAGCAGGTCGCGGCCGTCGTGGCTGTTGGGCGAGAAACCGGCCCGGTCCAGCACCGCGTCGACCTTGCGGCGGATCACGGGCACCCGGCGCACCGACTCGGTGTAGGCGGCGGACGAGAACAGGCCCAGGAAGCGGCGCTCGCCGACGACGTTGCCGTCCGCGTCGAACTTCTTGACGCCGATGTAGTCCAGGTACGACGGCCGGTGCACGGTCGACCGGCTGTTCGCCTTGGTCAGGACGAGGAGCTTGTGCTCACGGGCCTTGGCGCGCGCGTCGGCCGGGAGCCGCTCGAAGGAGGGGCTGACCGGGTGGCCCTCGTCGGCCGAGTGGTGCGGGTCGGAGCGCAGGATGCCGAGGCCGGTGCCGGGTACGGCGCCCAGCGAGTCGTCCTCGCGGAGCTGGTACTCGCGGAAGCCGAGGAAGGTGAAGTGGTCGGCGGCCAGCCAGCGCAGCAGCTCGCGGGCCTCCTCGACCTCGGGGCGGGGCAGGTCGCCGGGCACCGGCTCCTCGCCGAGGTCCTCGGCGATACGGACGGCCGCCTCCCGCATCTTCTCCCAGTCCTCGACGGCCTCACGGACGTCGGACAGCACGCGCAGCAGGTCGGCGGTGATCTGCTTGAGGTCGGAGCGGTCGGTCTCGCGGTCGATCTCGACGTGGATCCAGGACTCGATGTGCCCGTCGTGCGGCAGTTCCTCGCCTGCGCCCGGGGTGGGCAGCATCTCGATGAGCTTGCCGGTGAGGTCGCGGCGGACGACGAACTGGGGGTGGATGACCACGTGGATGCCGCGGCCCTGCCGGGTCAGCTCATTGGTGACCGAGTCGACGAGGAAGGGCATGTCGTCGGTGACGACCTCCACCACGGTGTGGCTGCAGGTCCACCCGTTCTCCTCGACGGTCGGGGTGTGGACCCGGACGTTGGCGGTGCCCTGCGGGCGGGTCTCGGCGAGGCGGAAGTGCGAGACGGCGGCGCCGAAGACGTCGACCGGGTCGCGGTCGGCGAGGTCCTCCGGCGCTGTGTGCAGGTAGTAGCGCTGGAGGAACGTGAACACGGACTCCTGGTCCGCCGTCCCCGCCGTCCCAGTCGGTAGGTGCCCCCCTGCCGGGCTGTTCTCAGCTACCCGGGCGGCCCGTTCGAGCAGCTCGGCCTTGGCTTCGTCCAGCTTGGTCTGCATTGTCCTCTGGCTCCTGTCGCGCGCCATTGCGTGACGTAGAAGGAAGTACGGGCTCTTCCCCCTGCGGCTCGACGCCACGGCCGGGGTGTCCGGTCTGCTCCGACGCTATGCCGCAAGGTGAGATGAGCGGGGGGCATTCGGCCATTCCCGAAGTGCCCCGAGGGTGTGACGTCTCTCTCGGCGTCGCCACTGCCAGGGCGTTCTTCGATGCCCTCCGCCCGAGAAGACCAGCGACCGCCGCCCGGTCACGGAGGTGCTCCGTGCTCACCGGGCGCAGGGCAGGGGCGGTGACGCCCCCGCGAACTATCGCGCTGATCACGCCACCAAGGCTATCGCTCCCCACCCGGGGCCCGTCATGAGCCGTATGTGTACAAAACAGGGGGTGGAACTTTGACACTCTGCACAGGGACGGCAGCCCCTCGAAGGCTCATGGGAGGCTCACGCGACGAGCCGCTCCGCCTCCTCGACGGCCTCCGCCAGGGAGTCCACCACCGGTACGCCGGCCTCCTCCAGGCTCGCCCGGCCGTGCGAGCCCCCGGTGTACAGCACGGCCTTCGCGCCCGCCGCCTGCGCGGCCACCGCGTCGTCCGCCGCGTCCCCGATCACCACGGTCCGCCCGGGCTCCACGCCCCCCAGCAGCCGCAGATGCCGCACCATGTGCTCGGCCTTGCTGCCCCCGGACGGCCCGACCCGCCCCTCGACCCGTATGAAGTGCGGCTCGATCCCGAAGCCCCGGACCAGCGGGACGAGTTCGTCATGCACGTACATGCTCAGCAGCGACTGGCTGCGCCCCGCCGAACGCCACCCGGCCAGCAGCTCGGCCGCCCCCTCGGTCAGCCCGCACAGGCCGCGGTGCTCGGCGTAGTACCGGTGGAAGATGACGTCCATGGCCTCCCACTCGGCCCCGGTCGGCAGCCGCCCCATCAGCCGCTCGTAGAACCTCGGCACCGGCACGCAGTACAGCGCCCGGTACTGCTCCAGCGTGATCGGCGCCAGGCCCAGCTCGGCCGAGGCCGCGTTCGTCGCCCCGATGATCGCCTCGTTGTCGTGGAACAGCGTCCCGTTCCAGTCCCAGACGATGTGTCCGCTTTCGTGCTTCCCCATGCCGAAAACGCTACCCGCCGCCACTGACAATCAAGACCAACGGCACGTCATCGCAGGTCACAGAGGTTCAAGAGGGTCAGCCGAGTCCCACCAGACCCGGGATCTCCTGCGTGGCGTACCAGAGCAGTTCGTGGTCCTCGGCCCCGTCCACGACGAACTGCGCGTCGTCGTCCCCGCCGTCCGCCGCCGCCAGCGCCCCGGCCGCCGCGGTCACGTCCTCCTCCGCGTCGTCGGAGTCGACGTGCACGGAGGCCGCCCTGGCCAGCGCCACCGTCCCGGTCACCCGGACCTCGCCCAGCGCCGCCGGGTCGAGTCCGCGGTCCGGGTCGGCCGCCGCCGTGCCGTCGGGGACGTCCACGGCGACCACGACCCGGCGCCGCATCGCGTCCGGGTCGGCGGCGAGCAGCCGCAGGGAGGCCAGCGCGGCCCGGTTGAGCGCGGCGTACTCCAGTTCCTCTATGTCGTCCGAGAGGTACCACTCGCGCAGCGCGGGCGTGACGGCATAGGCGAGGAACGGGCCGGTCCCCAGCTCGCCCGTCTTGTGCGCCTCGGCAAGCCCGGGGAGGGTCAGGGGGACGTAGACGCGCATGCTGGCCGCTCTCTTCCGGGCTCGGTCGACTCTGTCCCTCCCGAAGGTCCCGCTTTCGGTCCTGGCGCCTTCCGGAGGGCCTTCAGGATACGTGCGGGTGTCCCCTTTCGGGTCCCGGGAGGTGGCCTCGGAGCCGTCCACCCCGCGCCCCGCGATTCACCCGGTCCAGCCGCCCGCCCCAAGGGCTTCCCGGACCCCCAACCACTCGGATAGGTGAACATTCCGGGCCCCCGACACGGCCCTCCGTCGCCTTGCTGTGCCCGTCCCGGCCCCCGTACAAGATCACCGACCGCAAGTTACCGCCCGGTACTGCCGGGCCCGCCGAACGGGGACCCCCATGAACAAGGTCATGACCAGGACCACCCAGCTCCGCCCGAGCACCCGCCCGCCCGGCCGCCGCGACTCCCGCCGCCCCGGCGCCCCCTCGTCCCGCCGACCGCTCACGCCTCCGGCGGCCCCGCCGAGCCCACGCCCCACCGACCTCTTCGCGGAGCGCCTGCTGGCCGTCCTGAGCGGCCGCCGCCCCGTCCACTGGATGCTCCGGCACACCGCAGGTCCCGCCTACGACGACCTGGCCCGCCTCGCCGAACGCGGCCCCCTGCGCACCCGCGGCACCGACCCCGTCGTCCGCGACATCGGCTACTACGTCCCCCGCGCCGGCGCCCTGGAGGTCTTCGCCCGCATCGCCGCGGGCGACCAGCTCCGCGCCATGGCCTTCCGCCTGGAGCAGGGCACGGACCTGCGCTGGCGCTGCACGGCGGTAGAACTGGGCGGGCCACGCCCGCCACGGGGCGGGTGACGCTTGGGGTGGCACGGTGGTGGAGCTGTGCGGCCCACACTCACCGCCGGGGTGCGGTCCGCGCCGGACAAGCCGAAGGGCCGGCCCCCCCTTTCCGGGGTGGCCGGCCCTCACGGGGCGCTGTCGCTGCCGTCACTTCCTGCGGCGGCGGCTGCCCTTCGCCTGCTTGCGGCGCTCCGCGCGGGTGAGGCCGTCGGCCTCGGAGCGGGCCGGCTCGTCCTCGTCGTCGTAGGTGAAGTCGCCCTCGACCAGGCCGCCCTCGCCGTCCACGGTGGCCGCCGAGAAGTGCATGCCCCGGCGCTGCGGCGCCTCCAGGCCCTTCGCACGGATCTCGGGACGGGAGCCCGCCTGGGCCGGCACCGCGTCCTGGACGCCCTCGTCCACCGTCTCGGTGTCCTCGACCGGGACCTCCTCGACCTGCTGCTCGACCTGGACCTCCAGGTTGAACAGGTAGCCGACGGACTCCTCCTTGATGCCGTCCATCATCGCGGTGAACATGTCGAAGCCCTCGCGCTGGTACTCGACCAGCGGGTCCTTCTGGGCCATCGCGCGCAGGCCGATGCCCTCCTGGAGGTAGTCCATCTCGTAGAGGTGCTCGCGCCACTTGCGGTCCAGGACCGACAGCACGACCCGGCGCTCCAGCTCACGCATGATCTCGGAGCCGAGCTGCGTCTCGCGCGACTCGTACTGCTCGTGGATGTCGTCCTTGATGGACTCGGAGATGTACTCGGCGGTCAGACCGGCACGGTCGCCGGCCGCCTCCTCCAGCTCGTCGATGGTCACCTTGACCGGGTAGAGCTGCTTGAAGGCGCCCCACAGACGGTCGAGGTCCCAGTCCTCCGGGAAGCCCTCGGCGGTCTCCGCGCCGATGTACGCGTCGATCGTGTCGTCCATGAAGTGCTGGATCTGCTCCTGCAGGTCCTCGCCCTCCAGGACGCGGCGGCGCTCGCCGTAGATGACCTCGCGCTGCCGGTTGAGCACCTCGTCGTACTTCAGGACGTTCTTACGGGTCTCGAAGTTCTGCTGCTCGACCTGCGACTGCGCGGACGCGATCGCGCGGGTGACCATCTTGTTCTCGATCGGCACGTCGTCCGGCACGTTGGCCATGGACATCACGCGCTCGACCATCTGGGCCTTGAACAGGCGCATCAGGTCGTCGCCGAGGGAGAGGTAGAAGCGGGACTCGCCCGGGTCGCCCTGACGGCCGGAACGACCGCGCAGCTGGTTGTCGATCCGGCGCGACTCGTGCCGCTCGGTACCGAGGACGTAGAGACCGCCGAGGTCCTTGACCTCCTCGAACTCGGCCTTGACCGCCTGCTGCGCCTTCTCCAGCGCGGCGGGCAGCGCCTGCGCCCACTCCTCGATGTGCTCCTCGGGGTCGAGGCCGCGCTGACGCAGCTCCGCGTCGGCGAGGTCCTCGGGGTTGCCGCCGAGCTTGATGTCGGTACCACGGCCGGCCATGTTGGTGGCCACCGTCACCGCGCCCCGGCGGCCGGCCTGCGCGACGATAGTGGCCTCGCGCTCGTGGTGCTTGGCATTGAGCACCTCGTGCTGGATGCCGCGCTTGGAGAGCTGCTGCGAGAGGTACTCCGACTTCTCGACGGAGGTCGTGCCGACCAGGATCGGCTGGCCCTTCTCGTGCTTCTCCGCGATGTCGTCGACGACCGCCTCGAACTTGGCGACCTCGGTGCGGTAGATGAGGTCCGACTGGTCCTTGCGGATCATCGGCCTGTTGGTCGGGATCGGGACCACGCCGAGCTTGTAGATCTGGTGAAACTCGGCGGCCTCGGTCATCGCCGTACCGGTCATGCCGGACAGACCGGGCTGTTCCTTGCCGTTGTGGTCGTGGCGCTTGTAGAGGCGGAAGAAGTTCTGGAGGGTGATCGTGGCGAGCGTCTGGTTCTCGTCCTTGATGTCCACCCCTTCCTTCGCCTCGATCGCCTGGTGCATGCCCTCGTTGTAGCGGCGGCCGGCGAGGATACGGCCGGTGTGCTCGTCGACGATCATGACCTCGCCGTCGAGGACGACGTAGTCCTTGTCCTTCTTGAAGAGCTCCTTCGCCTTGATGGCGTTGTTCAGGTAGCCCACCAGAGGCGTGTTCACCGACTCGTAGAGGTTGTCGATGCCCAGCCAGTCCTCGACCTTGGAGACACCGGGCTCGTGGATGGCGACCGTGCGCTTCTTCTCGTCGACGTCGTAGTCGCCGGTCTCCTCGAGGCCCTTGAGCGGGTTGCCCGCCTCGCCCTTCTTCAGGCGCAGGACCAGCTTGGCGAAGTCGCCGTACCACTTGGTGGCCTGGTCGGCCGGGCCGGAGATGATCAGCGGCGTACGGGCCTCGTCGACCAGGATGGAGTCGACCTCGTCGACGATGGCGAAGTTGTGGCCGCGCTGGACGAGCTCGTCCTGGGCCCACGCCATGTTGTCGCGCAGGTAGTCGAAGCCGAACTCGTTGTTCGTGCCGTACGTGATGTCGGCCGCGTACTGCTCGCGGCGCTGGGCCGGCGTCATGTTGGCGAGGATGCAGCCGACCTCGAGGCCCAGGAACTTGTGGACGCGGCCCATCATCTCGGAGTCGCGCTCGGCCAGGTAGTCGTTGACCGTGATGAGGTGGACGCCCTTGCCCGCCAGCGCGTTGAGGTACGCCGGCAGGGTGCCGACGAGGGTCTTGCCCTCACCGGTCTTCATCTCCGCCACGTAGCCGAGGTGGAGGGCCGCACCGCCCATGATCTGCACGTCGTAGTGACGCTGGCCGAGGGCGCGCTTGGCGGCCTCGCGGACGGTGGCGAACGCCTCGGGGAGCAGGTCGTCGAGGCTCTCGCCGTCGGCGTAACGCTGCTTGTACTCATCGGTGAGGGCCCGCAGCTCGGCGTCGGAGAGGTCGACGAAGTCCTCTTCGATGGAGTTGACCTGGTCCGCGATGCGGTGCAGCTTGCGCAGGATCTTGCCTTCGCCTGCACGCATGATCTTCGAGAGGACGGACACGGGGGTTTGTCTCCTTGCCGGTCGGGCCTGGGACGGTCGGTTTCCATTTGACGTACTGAGCAACGGCCATCGTATGCGAGGACCCGGCCGTGCCGGGAGGCCTGGCCGCCCGACGGCCCTCCGCCGCTTTTCCGGGGACTCGCTGAGCCCCCTTGGTGCCACAGATCCGGGTGGTGTCGCCGGGTGTGTGCCGCTTCGTACGGGACAACGGCCGGGGTGCGCGGATAGTGCCGCGTCGGCGCGAGGAATTGCGCGAAATGTGATCACGTGCTCACGGACGGCGAAATGGATGGCGGTCCGGACGCCGGGCCGAGCAGAATCGGCCGATGGAACCCGTCACGCTCACCACCCCGCGTCTCCTCCTGCGCGCGGTCGGACCGCAGGACACCGAAGCGGTGTACGCGGCCGTCCAGGATGCCGACATCCAGCGCTGGACGACGATTCCCTCGCCCTACCTCCCCGAGCACGCCCGCGGCTTCACGGAGCAGATGGTCCCCGACGGGTGGTCCGAGGGTTCGATGTTCACCTTCGGCGTCTTCCTGCCGGCCGGGGAGCTGGCCGGGATGCTCGCCCTGACCATGCGCTCCCTGGGGGCGGCCGAGGTGGGCTTCTGGACCGCGAAGGAACACCGCGGCCACGGCTACATCACCGAGGCCACCCTCGCGGCGGCCCGCTGGGCCTTCACCGAGATGGCGATCGACCGGGTCGAATGGCGTGCCGAGGTCGGCAACGGCGCCTCCCGCGCGGTCGCGGAACGCGCGGGCTTCACCGTCGAGGGCACGCTGCGCTCCTCCCTCAACAACAAGGGCGTACGACGCGACTGCTGGGTGGGCTCCCTGCTCCCGTCGGACCTGGGCCTGCCCTCGGCCGCGCCCTACCTGCCGGCCCCTGCGCAGGGATGACGTCCCAGCTCATGCCGGACTGTCAGTGCCACCCTCTATCGTCCGAGCCATGACGACCCTCCCGCGCCCCACCGCCGCCCTCTCGGCGGACGAAGCCCGCCGCATCGCCCTGCGAGCACAAGGCTTCCTCGGCGCCCCCGACCGCCGCTCGGGCGTCCGGGGCGTGCTCCGCCACCTCGGCGCGGTCCAGCTCGACACCATCTCGGTCCTCGCCCGCTCCCACGAGCTGATCCCGTACGCCCGCCTCGGTTCCGTCGGCCGCAAGACGGTCGACGCCGCCTACTGGACCGACACACACGCCTTCGAGTACTGGTCGCACGCGGCCTGCATCCTCCCCATCGAGGAGTGGCCGCACTTCGCCTTCCGCCGTCGCGCCTACCGCGACCGCCCGCACTGGAACCACGACCTCCCCGAGGGCGCCTACGACCAGGTCATCAAGCAGCTGCGCACCGAAGGACCGCTGACCGCCACCGAGTTGGGCGGCGCGAAGAAGACCAGCGAGTGGTGGGACTGGTCCGGCACCAAGGTCGCCGTGGAACGCGCGCTGATGCACGGCGAGGTGGTGTGCGTCCAGCGGCGCGGCTGGAAGCGGGTGTACGACCTCGCCGAGCGCGCGGTCCCGGGCGCGCTGCTGCACGACGAACTGGACGACACGGAGTGCCTGCGCCGGCTGGTCCGGCTCGCCGGTCAGTCGCTGGGCGTGGGCACACGCGCGGACATCGCCGACTACCACCGGCTCAAGGGCGAGCAGGTCGAGGCGGTGATCGCCGACTCGGGTCTGGTCCCGGTGGAGGTGGAGGGATGGGGCAAGCCCGCCTGGGCGGACCCCGCCGCCCTGGCCACACCCCCGCGCGGCCGGCACCGCACAACCCTGCTCTCCCCCTTCGACTCCCTGATCTGGGACCGGGCGCGCACGGAACGGATCTTCGGCTTCACCCACCGCCTGGAGGCCTACGTCCCCAAGCCGAAGCGGGTGTACGGCTACTTCGCGATGCCGGTGCTGGCCGGTGGCCGTCTGGTGGGCCGTGTGGACCCCGCGCGCGAGGGGAGCGACATCCTGGTGGCCCGCCAGGTCACGCTGGACGGTCCGAAGGCGGTCCCCGCGGTCGCGGAGGCGCTGGTCGAGGCGGCGAGCTGGGTGGGCTGCACGACGGTGCGCGTGGAGCGCGTGGACGCCCCCGAGCTGCGCGAGCCGCTCCTCCGGGAAGTGACCCGCTCGCTGATCGCCGCGCTGCGCTGACCGGCCGCCGGTGCCGGCGGCGGCCCGGACTCAGCGGATCTCGAGGATCTTCTCCCGCATCGCGTAGACCACCGCCTCCATCCTGGAGTGCAGCTGCAGCTTCTCCAGGATGTTGCGCACATGGTTCTTCACGGTGTTCTCGGAGATGAACAACTCCTTCGCGATATCGCGGTTGTTCATCCCCGTGGCGACGAGCTTGAGCACTTCGAGTTCACGGTCGGTGAGCCGGGGCGCCGGCACCAGCCGCCGCTCGTCGGTGCGCTGGATCATCGACTTGAACTCGGTAAGAAGTTTCGACGCCATGGACGGGCTGATCTGCGACTGACCGTCGGCCACCGCGCGAATGGCGGTGGCCACCTCGTCGGTCGAGATCTCCTTGAGGAGATATCCGGTCGCGCCCGCCTTGATCGCCTCGTAGAGATCGGCCTCTTCGTCGCTGATCGTCAGCATGATGATCTTCGCGCTGGGCGCGACCTCCTTGATGGAGGTGCAGGCCTCGATCCCGCCGCGCTTGGGCATCCGGACGTCCATCAGCACGATGTCCGGCAGCAGGTCGGCGGCCTTGTCGACGGCCTCGGCGCCGTCCCCCGCCTCCCCGACGACCTGGATGTCCTCCTCGGCGGCGAGCACGATCTCCAGACCACGGCGGAAGAGGGCGTGGTCGTCCACGACAAGGACTCTGATCGGTTCCTTGCGTGGAGTGCCGCCCTCGTCCGGGCCCATGCCGACGACGCCGCCGTCGGCATCCCCGTCCTGCATCGGTCCGAAGCTGTCCGCCATCGTTCCTCCCCCTGAAGGCTGTGGCCTGTGGTGCTGTGCCATCGCCAACCCAAGGCAGCGGCCCACCGGTTGGGCCGTTGCGGCCATGATTCCATGCCCAGGCGACAACGCGGTGACAGAGCGGGGCTCGAAGTGGTCGCACACCGGTGCCCCCGGGGGCGCACACGCGCTTCCAGGGGCACAGGCTCAGCTGCCTGCCTGCCGGGTCAGCCGCCCAGCGTGCCTCCCGCCGCCGGGGGTTGCGCCTGGGCGACCATCGGGTCCGTGCTGAGGTGGATGACACCGTAGTCGTACGCGTGCCGCCGGTAGACGACACTCGGCTCCTTGGTCTCGGAGTCGACGAACAGGTAGAAGTCGTGTCCGACCAGTTCCATCTCGTAGAGAGCCTGGTCGAGGGTCATCGGGGAGGCGACGTGGGTCTTCTCGCGGACGACGAGGGGGCCTTCGCCCTTCACTTCCAGGGAGCCCATCCTCGTGGTGGGCACGCCGTCGGGCTCTTCCTCGTGGAAGGGGCTGCCGTTCCCGTTCAGCGTCGCCGCGCCGGGGACGTGGTCGGGGACCTCGGCGGCCGAGATCCGCCGTGCGCCGCGGCGCGAGAACCGCTTGTCGTGCTGCTTGCGCAGCCGTGCGTCCAGCTTCTCCGCCGCCAGGTCGAGTGCCGCGTACGGGTCACTGGCCGCTGCCTCCGCCCGGATCACCGGACCGCGGGAGCGGAGGGTGATCTCCACTCGGTCGCAACGGTCGGCCTGTCGCGGGTTGGGCTCCTTGGACACCTCGACGTCGAGGCTGATCACCTTGCCGTCGAGCTTCTGGATCTTCTCCAGCTTCAGCTTCTCGGCCACGTGCTTGCGGAACCGCTCGGGCACCTCGGTCTTGCGGCCCTTGACGACGATGTCCACGCAGAACTCCGTTCCCGGATCGCCCCGCTCCACAGGCGGAGCATCTCCCTTTTGCACCCGACTCCGGTGAACCCCGGAGCCTCGGACTCGGCGACTTCACCTCCTCCTCCCCCATGGGCAAGATCTGCACCCCAGCACCGCGATGATTACGGAAAACCCGCAGCACGGCATTCGGATAGAGGAGACATGGCCTGCGGCTTTCTCCCTCACAACCGAACATATCTCGCCCGGACGGATGTCGTCACCCTCTACTGATGCGTACCTCCATTCAGGTGAATTGGTCCTGTCACTACCTGCAACGATGTACGTCCACAGTCAGTTCCGGTTCATTTCGAAAGAATCCGGTGCGGCCGCGATCACAGCCGCACGGATCGGCCACACGAGGGCGTTCGCCTCGGCCTTTCCCGGCGCGTCCCGTGTCCACTTCGCCCGTGCTTCCCTTGCTCCGGCCGTCCGTTCCTCCCTTCCTTCCCAAGCCGCGCGCCGATACACAGCCGTTGTCGCCTCTCCTGTCCCTCCGGGCCCCATCGCCTCCCGCACCGCACGGGCCGCCTCCGTGAGGGTGGCACCGGTCGTGACGAGGTCGTCGACCAGGACGACCCGGCCCCCGGCGAGCATCCGAGCACCGCCTGCCGTCACCTCCAGCGCGCCCGCGAGATTCGCCAGCCGCTGCCGCGAGTTGAGCCCCGACTGGTCGGCCACCGCCCGCCGCTGCCGCAGCACCGGGGCCACCCGGGCCGGGGCCCCGGCGCGCCGCAGCTCCGCGGCCGCCGCGAGGGCGATCCGCCGCACCGGATCGTGTCCCCGTGCCCGCACGGCCCACGGCGCGGAGGGCACCGGGACGAGCAGCACGGGCCCTGGCGCACGGGCGTCACCCGCCATGTCGCCGCACGAGGCCACGACGCGGACGGTCCGGCCCTCCCGGAGCCCGGCCCGCACCGCTCCCGCCAGAGCCGTGCCCAGCGGCCCGGCGAGGGCCAGCGCGCCCCGTTCCTTGTGGGCGAGCAGCGCCGCCCGTACCTCGTCCGCGTAAGGCGCCGCCGCGTACAGCGCCGGCAGCCCCGGCGGCTCCGGCACCGGTCGCACCCGGCGCGGTACGGCCCCGCTCAGGGCGGCACGGCACTCGGCACAGAGCACCGTGCGAGGCGTCCCACAGCCTCCGCACTCGGCCGGGAGCACCAGGTCGGTGAGGTCCTGCCACCACCCCCGCATGTGCCCACTGTGCCAACGCCCGGCCGGACCGGCCACCCCTGTGGACAACTGCCTGTGGACAACTCCACGCGACACGCACAGCACGTCACCCACATGGGTTAAGGAGGCCGGTGTCTCAGCCGGTAATGGTCGCCCGGGGCACGCAAAAGGCGGCCGCCGGGAGCACACAGCGGCAGCTGCCCGAGACGCAGAGCGGCCCCTCCGGCCTCGCCGCCCGGAGCACGCCGGACCACGCCGGAGCACACGGAGCCCGCGGAGCCCACGGAAAAGCGGCCGTCCCGTCGGCCGGAGGCCGGACCGGGGCGGCCGCTCACGCGGTGGTGGAGGCTCAGCCCGGGTAGACCGGTGCCGACCCGTCCTTGACCACCTTCTGCCACTGGTCCCCGGACGGCAGCCGGACGATCCCGTCGTCCTGCGAGTCGGCCACCAGCGGCACCCGGTCGTCCTCCGACGCGGCGATCGCCAGGACGCCCGTGAGGGCCGCGGGAGCCGCCCCGTCCGGCGTCGAGCCGTCGACCTGCACGTACCGCGTCTGCTGCACGCCGCCCTGCTCGCGCCCGACCACCACGAGCTGGCTGTCCCCGGCCCAGGACATCGCGGTGACCTCCTCGGAGCCGGGGGTGGCGGAACGCAGTTCGAGGACCGAAACCTCCTGCTGGTCATCGGACTTGGTGCGCTCGATCCGTCCGACGAGCAGCGACTGCTTGCCGCCCTCCTCCACGACGAGCGCGATCCGCACCCCGTCGGCGGCGACCCGCACGTCCTCGATCCGGCCGTTGAGCTCGGGAATCTGCACGGCCAGCGGCTGTCCGACGCCCTGCGCCAGCATGTACAGCTGCGGCTTGTCGGGATTCCGGTCGGCCACCCACAGGTCGCCCCGGGCGTCCCAGCTCGGTGCTGTCAGCCGGTCGTCCTCGGTCGCACCGTGACTGGTCAGCACGGCGTCCCCGAGCGAACCGTCCGACGCGAGCGAGGTGACGTACAGCGCCTTGCCGTCGCTGGTGACCCCGGCCGCGGTCCGCTCGTCACGGGCGACCGCCACCGACCGCAGCGGCTTGGTGCCGGCGCCGAACGGGCCGGGTACCGCGATCGTGCTGGTGCCGCCGGTCGCCATCCGCACCAGCCGGTGCTTGCTGTCGAGGAAGTACAGGTAGTCGGGCCGCTTGGTGGAGGGCCGCCAGGCCGTGGACTCGGCCTCGCTCTCGGTGATGTCGCACATCCGGCCGCCATTGACGGACTGCAGTGCGACCGAGGCCACCGTGGGCGTCAGGTTCCGCAGCGTGAACAGCATCTGGGCCGCCATCTCGGTGCATTTGGCCGGACCGATCCGGGACGCCTTGACGTTCAGCGGCACGGTGAGCCGGTTCTGGTCGTCGGGCGCCAGTCCGGACACGCCCTTCTTCAGCGCCGTACCGGTCGGGAAACTCGACCGCACCACCGGGCCGAGCCAGGAGGTGGGGCCGTTGAGCAGCGAACGCACCAGCTGGGTCGTCGGATCCACCCGGCTGCGGACGAAGACGGGATCGGCCACCGCCACCGGCTGCCCGGTCTCCCCGGCGGAGGTGTCCGAGGCGAAGTAGTACTTGTCGACGGACGTGTAGTTGCGCTGGAAGTCCGACTTGCCCATCACGACACCCTGCGGCAGCGAGTCGATCCGCCACTGCCCGCTCTTGGCGTCCTTCGTCAGATGCACCGACTTGCGGTACGACCCGTCGGCGGGCGTGTACGCCTGCTGCGCGTCGACCGTGGCCACCCGGCTGCCCTGGAGCGCGTAGGTGATGCTGTCGGCGTCCTCGCGGCCTACCGGGCGCGCGGTGGTCTGGATGCTCGGCCCGTTCGCCAGCACCGTCGCCTGCAACTCCGGCTTCCAGGTCTTCGCGGCGGCCGCGGTCAGATACTTCCGCGCCGTGTCGTAGAGCGGATCATCGCTGGTCAGAGCCTCCAGGAAGCCCTGCACGATCTCGGTGGACGAGGCGTCCTGCTGCGGCGGCATGGCGAACACCCGCACCTGCGTGTCCTGCCGCGGCGTGGACTCGACATCCTGCAGGTTGCCGCTGTCCGGCATGGAGGCACAGCCCGCCAGCAGTACGGCCCCACAGGCGGCGTACACCACCGCGCCCACAGGGCTGCGCCGGGCGCTCCCCTCGCGGTCAGCGCCCACGAAATGCCTCCCCTGGCTTGTTCGACTCCTCCGGCCCGGCGACGCTCCCGTCGTCCGCCGCACCGGTCTCGGGCGTGCTCTCCTGGCGCCGTGCGCCCCCGGTGGGCCGGGGGACCACGCGTGCGCCGTTGCCGGGCAGGGCGGTCGGGTCGGCCGTGGGGGCCACGGTGGCCATCCGCTGCTGCATCGGCGCGAGCGGCGACGCCTGCCCGCCGGGCTGCACCGGAACCGTCGCCCGCTTGTCCTCGCCGCTCGGCAGACCTGCGTCGCTGAGCCCCCGGTTGCGCCGGGAGTCCTTGGGCTCCAGGGGTATCGGCGAGCCCCGCAGCGGCTCGTCCGCGGTCCTCGGCAGTGTCAGCCGGAACTGCGAGCCGCCGCCCGGCTCCCCCCACGCCTGCAGCCAGCCGCCGTGCAGCCGCGCGTCCTCCAGCGCGATCGACAGCCCCAGGCCCGTACCACCGGTGGTACGGGCGCGTGCCGGGTCCGCCCGCCAGAAGCGGCTGAAGACCCGGGTCGCCTCGCCGGGCTTGAGCCCCACACCGTAGTCACGCACCGCGACCGCGACCGCGCCGCCGGCCGCGGCCAGCTTGACGATGACGTCCTTGCCCTCACCGTGCTCCACGGCGTTGACGACCAGGTTGCGCAGCACCCGCTCCACACGCCGGGCGTCCGCCTCCGCGACGACGGGCTGCAGATCGCCGACCACGCGTATGTGCGTGCCCTTGCGCGCCGCGAGCGGCTCGGCCCCGCTGACCACCCGCCGCACGACCTCCCTGAGGTCTATCGGCTCGGCCTCCAGCGCTGCCGCGCCCGCGTCGAAGCGGCTGATCTCCAGCAGGTCGGCGAGCAGCGACTCGAACCGGTCCAGCTGGTCGGCGAGCAGTTCCGCGGACCGCGCGGTCACCGGGTCGAAGTCCTCGCGCGCCTCGTGGATGACGTCGGCCGCCATCCGCACGGTCGTCAGCGGGGTGCGCAGCTCGTGCGACACGTCCGACACGAACCGGCGCTGCATCCGTGACAGGTCCTCCAGCTGCTGGATCTTCAGCTGGAGATTCTGCGCCATCTTGTTGAAGGCCTCGCCGAGCCGCGCGATGTCGTCCTCGCCGGTGACCTTCATCCGCTCCTGGAGCCGCCCCGCGGACAGCCGCTCGGCGATCCCGGCCGCCATCCGCACGGGCGTGACGACCTGGCGCACCACGAGCCAGGCAATGGCCCCGAGGAGTACGACGACGAACAGCCCGGCGGTCGCCAGCGTGCCCTTGACGAGGCTGAGGGACTTCTCCTCCTGGGTGAGCGGGAAGAGGTAGTACAGCTCGTACGGGTCGCTGTTGGGGTCGTTGACCTGCTTGCCGATGACCAGAGCGGGCTGCGACTCCTTGTCGTCCGTGTAGATGATCCGGGTGTAGCTCTGCGCGGCCGTCGTGTTGCCGCCGATCCGCGCGCGCAGGTCGTCGGGCACGCTGGCCGTCGGGTCGACCTGCCCGGAGGCACGCGTGCGCCCGCCGCCGCCGTTGTTGTCGCCCGCGGGCAGCGTGACCACGTCGAAGGCGCCCTGGCCGCCGCTGGAGAGGGACTCGACGAGGTCACTCATCCACGAGGTGAGGTTCTGCGACTGCCGTCCGTCCGCCGTCTCGGCGGTGTTGCCCGTGCCGGTCGCAGCCTCGTCGGCCTTCTGCTTGGCCACCGCGAAACCACCGGTGGCCTGGCTCTGCGAGGCCTTCACCTTGGCGTCCAGCAGGCCGTTGCGCACCTGTCCGATGACGACGAAGCCGAGCAGCAGAACAACGCCCAGCGACATCAGCAGGGTCGTGACGACGACCTTGAGCTGGATGTTGCGCCGCCACAGCCGCATGACGGGCAGCAGCGGGCGCCGCACCCAGCGCATGAAAAGCCGCAGGACCGGGCTGCCCTGGACGCCGCCCTGGAGCAGTCCGCCCTCGAAGAGCAGCCTCCAGCGCGAGCCGGGCCTCTTTCCGCCGACAGGCCGCCCCGGACGGTCCCCGGACCGGCCGGGGGCCGAAGCGGCACTGTCCCCGGACATGTCAGCTCGGTCCCGCCTTGTATCCGACACCACGGACGGTCACCACGATCTCCGGCCGCTCCGGGTCCTTCTCGACCTTGGAGCGCAGCCGCTGGACGTGAACGTTGACGAGACGGGTGTCCGCCGCGTGCCGGTAGCCCCAGACCTGCTCCAGGAGCACCTCACGCGTGAACACCTGCCACGGTTTACGGGCGAGCGCGACCAGCAGGTCGAACTCCAGCGGGGTCAGCGCGATCGACTGCCCGTCCCGCTTCACCGAGTGCCCGGCCACATCGATGACCAGGTCACCTATGGCGAGCTGCTCGGGCGCCGGCTCCTCCGACCTCCGCAGCCTGGCCCGGATCCGGGCCACCAGCTCCTTCGGCTTGAACGGCTTCACGATGTAGTCGTCCGCGCCCGACTCCAGGCCCACGACCACATCGACGGTGTCGCTCTTCGCCGTGAGCATCACGATCGGCACCCCGGACTCCGCCCTGATCAGACGGCACACCTCGATACCGTCCCGTCCGGGCAGCATCAGGTCCAGCAGCACAAGATCGGGCTTGGTCTCACGGAAAGCGGCCAGCGCCTTGTCGCCGTCGGCTACGAAAGACGGCTCAAAACCTTCACCACGCAGCACGATGCCGAGCATCTCGGCCAGTGCGGTGTCGTCGTCGACGACAAGGACTCGTCCCTTCATAAACGACATCATCCCATTAGCTAATCGTTACCTGGCGTGACCTGGCACACAGCTCGGCAAGAGCCTCAGCCGTCACGGGCGAAACGGCGCCTTCCTCGGTGACGATCGCCGTCACCAGTTCAGGCGGCGTCACGTCGAACGCCGGGTTGTACGCCTGGGTCCCCAGGGGTGCCACCGGAATCCCGCCTCCCGCTCCCGCCACTGGCACCTGCGGTGCTGTGACCTCGGTCACCTCATATCCGGGGCGTTGTTCGACCTCGATGGCCGCCCCGTCCGGCGTCTCCGGATCCACCGTCGTCACCGGCGCCACCACGATGAACGGCACATGGTGATACCGCGCGAGCACCGCGAGCGGATAGCTCCCCACCTTGTTCGCCACCGAGCCGTCGGCCGCGATCCGGTCCGCCCCGATCAACACAGCGTCCACCTCCCCCGCCGCGAACAGCGAACCGGCCGCGTTGTCGGTGAGCAAGGTGTACGCCATACCGCTGCGAGCCGCTTCGTATGCCGTCAGGCGAGCACCTTGCAGCAACGGACGCGTTTCGTCCACCCAGAGCCTTCGCAACCGCCCCGCGCGATGGGCCCGCAGGGCCACCGCGAACGCCGTGCCCTCCCCTCCGGACACCAGCGAACCGGAGTTGCAGTGGGTGAGGATCCGGTGTCCTCCACCCGGCAGGAGCTCGTCCAGCAGCGCGAGCCCGTGCCCTGCCATACGGGCGCTGGCCTCGGCATCCTCCCGGTGCAGCGCCCGCGCCGCACCCAGCGCCGCCGCGGCCGCCGCCCCGCTGTCACCGCCCTTGGCCAGAGCCGACCGGTACGCCGACGCAGCCCTCCTGACCCCGACGGACAGATTCACCGCGGTCGGCCGGGCACCCGCCAACGCCGCCGCCGCCTCGTCCACGTCGAAGCCGCGCGCGGCGGCGAGCGCGACTCCGTACGCCCCCGCTATCCCGAGCAGCGGCGCCCCGCGCACCGCCAGCGATCGGATCGCCTCCACCAGCGCGGGCGCGTCCGTGCAGACCAGCTCGACCTCCTCGGCCGGCAGTCTGGTCTGGTCGAGAAGGACCACGACGGGACCTTCGGGCGGCTCCCCCCACCGGATCACAGGCATCCCCGTCGGCTTCCTGTCCTCGCCGGTTTGCGCGTACTGATCAGCCATGCGGTCAGTCTGCCCCGTATCCGGCGGAGAATTGAAGGTGCGCAGCCTCTACCGCACCCGGTCACTGGGCGACCGCACCATGGCACGATGGCAGCCAACCTGCCACCGCGACCGCGGACGGGCACCGTGAAGGAGCTTCGATGAACGACACTCCGGGCTGGGCCTCGCCCGGATCCGCCCCGTCCGACGGGCGGGAACCCGGCGCGTCCGCCCCTGCCGACCGCCCCGTCCCCCCGCCCGCCGAACAGCCCGCCGATCAGCCGGGCGCGGATCCACAGGGCTCCGGCTCGAAGTGGTCGCAGGAGCAGCCGCCCCCCGGCCAGTGGTCCGCGCCCACGGGCACCCCGGCACCAGGCCAGGCACCTCCGCCGCCACCCCCCGGCCCCGGCTGGGGCGGTCAGCCCCCCGGCGGCGGTTACGGAGGCCCCGGCGGCCCGGGCGGCTACGGTCCCCCCGGCGGCTACGGAGCCTGGGGCGGCGGCTGGGGCGGCCCCCCGCCCGCCGCCAAGCCCGGCGTGATCCCACTGCGCCCGCTCGGCGTCGGTGAGATCCTCGACGGCGCCGTCTCCACCATGCGCACCTACTGGCGCACGGTCCTCGGCATCTCGCTGACCGTCGCCGTCGTCACCGAGGTCGCGGTGATCCTCCTTCAGGGCCTCGTCCTGAACGACTCCGAGACCACCGACGCCCTCAACGACCCGAGCGCCTCCCTCAGCGAGGTGTCCCGTGCCGCCGGCGAGGTCATGCTCAGTTCGAGCGCCGTCCTGCTGATCTCCCTGGTCGGCACCATCATCGCGACGGCCCTGCTGACGACCGTCACCAGCCGCGCCGTCCTCGGCAAGTCCGTCACCACCGGCGAGGCCTGGCGCGACGCCCGCCCGCAGATCCTCAAACTGTTCGGTCTCATCGTCCTGATGGGACTCATCGCCGTCGGCGTCCTGCTCGTCGGCGCACTGCCCGGCATCGTCGTCGCGATCGCCGGCGGTCCGGGCGGCGCCATCGCCGCCCTGCTCGTCCTCGGCATCCTCGCGGGCGCCATCGTCACCGTGTGGCTGATGATCCGCTTCTCCCTGGCCTCGCCCGCGCTGATGCTGGAGAAGCAGGGCATCACCAAGTCGCTGGGCCGTTCCGCCAAGCTGGTCCGGGGCTCCTGGTGGCGGGTCTTCGGCATCCAGATCCTGGCCACGATCATCGCCAACATCGTCTCGTCGCTCGCCGTGGTCCCGTTCACGGTGCTCGGGGCCTACGCCAGCGGCAACGGCTTCAGCGGCTTCCTCGAGGGCACCAACGGCAACTTCGGCTGGACGTTCCTCGTCATCAGCGGGATCGGCTCGGTGATCGGCTCCATGCTCACCTTCCCGATCAACGCGGGCGTCACCGTGCTCCTCTACATCGACCAGCGCATCCGCCGTGAGGCCCTCGACCTCGAACTGGCCCGCGCCGCCGGTGTCGAGCACTACGACACCAGCACCCCCGGCACCGTTCCGGGGAGCTGATGCGGTGAGCCCGACGGGGGGAGTCCTCACAGCGATGCCCACGGCCCTGCTGTTGCTGACCGGTTCCGGCGACGAACCGCCCGTGACCATCCCGCGCGACCCCGCGCGGGAGGCAGCACGGCATGAGCTGTCCAAACGGATGTACCACGAGAACGACCCCGGGCTCTTCCAGCGTGCCCTGAACGCCTTCCTGGACTGGGTCGACCGCCTGCTCTCCGCCGCCGCGTCCGCGACGCCAGGAGGCACGCTGGGCCTTGTCGTCGTGGTCCTGGCCATCGTCGCCGTCCTGGGCGCCCTGTGGTGGCGCCTGGGCACCCCACGCCGCCAACCCGCCTCCGCCGCCGCCCTGTTCGATGACCGCCCCCGCAGCGCCGCCGAGCACCGCGCGGCCGCCGAGGCCCACGCCGCCCAGGGCCACTGGAACCAGGCCCTCCAGGAGCGCATGCGCGGCATAGTCCGCGCCCTGGAGGAACGCGCCCTGCTCGATGTCCGCCCCGGCCGCACCGCCGACGAGGCCGCCGCCGAAGCCGGCCGTGCCCTGCCCGCCCACACGGACCGGCTGCGCGGCGCCGCCCGGGAATTCGACGACGTCACATACGGCGGCCGCAGGGCGACCCAGTCGTCGTACGAGCGCATCGCCGGACTCGACCGCGACCTGGAACGCACCAAGCCGATACTCGCCAGCAGCGCCCACAGCGCGGCCCACAGCACCCGCCAGGGAGCCGCCGAATGACCACCGGCGTAGCCCTCCCTGCCACCTCCACCGCGCCTACCGCCCGCCAGGTGTGGACCCGCACCCGAGGCATCGTCCTCGCCGTGGTGCTCCTCCTGGCCGGAGCCGTCGCCATCGCCGTCATCCGCTCCGACACCAGACACGGCGACCTCGACCCTCGCTCCGCCGATCGCTCCGGCAGCCGCGCCGTCGCCGAACTCCTCGCCGACCGGGGCGTGTCCACACGTGTGGTCACCACCCTGGCCGAGGCCCGCGCCGCGGCCGGCCGCGACACCACCCTCCTCGTCGCCGTCCCCGACCTGCTGACCCCGCATCAACAGACCCAGCTGCGGGCGTCGACCGCCGGATCGGGCGGCCGCACCATCCTGGTCGCCGCCGGCAGCTCGTCCGTCGAGCGACTCGCCCCCGGCGTCACCGCAGACCCCGCCACCAGCCTCAAGTCCACGCTCGACCCCCACTGCAGCCTGGCCGAGGCCCGCCGAGCGGGCAGCGCCGACACCGGTGGCATCCGCTACACCACCACCCATCTCGACGCCGACTCCTGCTACCCCAGCCAGCGCCTGGCCACGCTGATCCGCGTCCCCGCCGCCTCCGGAGGCGGCGACACCGTCGTCCTCGGCGCCCCTGACATCCTCCTCAACGACCGACTCGACGAGCAGGGCAACGCCTCGCTCGCCCTTCAACTCCTCGGCTCCCGCCCCCATCTGGTCTGGTACCTCCCCTCGCTCTCCGACTCCTCGGCCACCGGTACCGGCGAACAGAAGAGCCTCTTCGACCTGCTCCCCTCCGGCTGGCTCTGGGGCACACTCCAGCTCTTCATCGCCGCAGCCCTCGCCGCCTTCTGGCGGGCACGCCGACTCGGCCCCCTCGTGCCCGAGAAACTCCCCGTGGCGATCCGCGCCTCCGAAACCGTCGAAGGCCGCGCCCGCCTCTACCGCAAGGCCAACGCCCGCGACCGCGCGGCCGCCGCTCTTCGCTCCACCGCTCGCACCCGCCTCGCCCCCCTCGTAGGCGTCCCCGTCTCCCAGGCGCACGCGCCCGAGGCCCTGCTCCCCGCTCTGTCCGCCCATCTGCACGGCGACGGACAGAGCCTGCACTCCCTTCTCTTCGGACCGCCGCCCGGCGACGACGCGGCCCTCATCGCCCTCACCGACCAACTCGACGCCCTCGAAAGAGAGGTACGCCGTCCATGATGGACCCGACCACTGACAACGCCGGGACCAGCGGGAACCCGGCCGACGCCCGGGCCTCCCTGGAGGCCCTGCGCGCCGAGATCGCCAAAGCCGTGGTCGGCCAGGACCCCGCCGTGACCGGCCTCGTCGTCGCTCTCCTCTGCCGCGGACACGTTCTTCTTGAAGGAGTCCCCGGAGTCGCCAAAACGTTGCTCGTCCGGACGCTCGCATCCGCGCTCGAACTGGAAACAAAGCGCGTCCAGTTCACCCCCGACCTCATGCCGAGCGACATCACGGGCTCCCTCGTCTACGACACTCGCACCGCCGAGTTCTCCTTCCAGCCCGGCCCGGTCTTCACCAACCTGCTCCTCGCGGACGAGATCAACCGCACCCCGCCCAAGACCCAGTCGTCCCTCCTCGAAGCCATGGAGGAACGCCAGGTCACGGTCGACGGCACCCCGCGCCCGCTCCCCGAGCCGTTCCTGGTCGCGGCGACCCAGAACCCCGTCGAGTACGAGGGCACGTACCCTCTGCCCGAGGCCCAACTCGACCGCTTCCTCCTCAAGCTGACGATCCCTCTCCCTTCCCGCGAAGACGAGATCAGCGTCCTGACCCGCCACGCCGAGGGCTTCAACCCACGCGACCTGCGCGCCGCCGGCGTACGCCCCGTGGCCGGCCCCGGGGACCTCGAAGCCGCCCGTGCTGCGGTCGCCAAGACGACCGTCTCCCCCGAGATCACCGCCTACGTGGTCGACATCTGCCGTGCCACCCGCGAGTCCCCGTCCCTCACTCTCGGCGTCTCCCCGCGCGGCGCCACCGCCCTGCTGGCCACCGCCCGCGCGTGGGCCTGGCTGACGGGCCGCGACTACGTCATCCCCGACGACGTCAAGGCACTCGCCCTGCCCACCCTCCGCCACCGCGTCCAACTCCGCCCCGAAGCCGAGATGGAGGGCGTGACCGCCGACTCCGTCATCAACGCGATCCTCGCCCACGTCCCGGTCCCTCGCTGATGCCCCTCACCGGACGAGCCGCCCTCCTCGCGGCAATCGGATCGATCCCCATCGGCATCTGGGAACCGAGCTGGACGGGCATCCTCGCCGTCAACGGCCCGCTGGCCCTGGCCTGCGCCTGCGACTTCGCCCTCGCGGCTCCGGTACGACGCCTCGTGCTGACCCGCTCCGGTGACACATCGGCCCGCCTTGGCGAGACCGCCGACGTCACCCTCACGGTGGCCAACTCGTCCGGCCGCCCCCTCCGAGCCCGCATCAGGGACGGTTGGCCGCCCAGCAGTTGGCAACCCGGCACCGAGGTCGAAGCCTCACGTCACCGCCTCACCGTCCCCCCGGGGGAACGCCGGCGCGTGACGACCCGGCTGCGCCCCACCCGCCGCGGCGACCGTCAGGCGGACCGCATCACGATCCGCTCCTACGGCCCCCTCGGCCTGTTCTCCCGCCAGAGCGGCCACAAAGTGCCCTGGACTGTACGGGTTCTCCCCCCCTTCACCAGCCGCAAGCATCTACCGTCGAAACTCGCCCGATTGCGTGAACTCGACGGACGTACCAGCGTCCTGACGCGCGGTGAGGGCACGGAATTCGACAGCCTGCGCGAGTACGTCCCCGGCGACGACACCCGTTCCATCGACTGGCGAGCCACGGCACGGCAATCGTCGGTCGCGGTACGCACCTGGCGTCCCGAACGCGACCGGCACATCCTCCTGGTCCTCGACACCGGCCGCACCTCCGCCGGCCGAGTGGGCGACGCCCCACGCCTGGACGCCTCCATGGACGCGGCACTCCTGCTCGCGGCGCTCGCCTCACGCGCGGGTGACCGTGTGGACCTTCTGGCCTACGACCGCCGCGTGCGCGCCCTCGTCCAGGGTCGCGCCGCAGGCGATGTACTCCCGTCCCTGGTCAACGCGATGGCCACACTCGAGCCCGAACTCGTCGAAACAGACGCACGCGGCCTCACGGCAACAGCGCTCCGTAGGGCTCCGCGTCGTTCCCTGATCGTCCTGCTCACGACACTCGACACCGCTCCTGTCGAACAGGGCCTGCTTCCTGTGCTCTCCCAGCTGACCCAACGCCACACAGTTCTGCTCGCGTCGGTGGCCGACCCGCATGTCTCCCGAATGGCAACGGCACGGGGGAACGCCGACGCGGTGTACGAGGCAGCGGCAGCGGCACAGGCCCAGAGCGAACGGCACCGGACCGCTGAGCAGCTCCGTCGGCACGGTGTGACGGTGGTGGACGCGACGCCTGATGATCTCGCACCCGCGTTGGCGGATGCGTACCTCGCTTTGAAAGCGGCGGGACGGCTCTGAAAGTCACGCGGTGGGCCCGTGCACGGGCCCACCAATACTTTTCCCCCAGACCCCATAACGCAGAAAACCCCCGCATCGATCGATGCGGGGGTTTTTCCAATATTTGTTCGGCGGCGTCCTACTCTCCCACAGGGTCCCCCCTGCAGTACCATCGGCGC